>JAIUOA010000008.1 GCA_020161295.1 Bacillota bacterium
CATGGTTCTAGCAACTATATTCTCTACTGCTATTACAACCTCTGTTGTTTCAATCTCGTTCACAACAGGATTGGGCGTTTCAAGAGATTTCAAATAAAAATACAGCGCACCAGATCCAATTACAGAAAATAAAAGCGCTATCATAAACAGTCCCAAATTAGATTTTCTCATAGCAGTCTCCTAAAATTTTACTCAACCCGCATCGTCACACTTGTTTGAAGTTTAAACTCTTGGCTAAATAAGCCATCAATTATTGGCGTTAAAAAATTGTACTCATATACCAATGAAACGGTCACCATATCTCCTTGTGTCCGAGTTCCCCCAACTGGATCTATATCAATACTTAATCTTGACTTTTCTAAAATGCTGGCAACATCATATATACGTTGTTCTGCAACTGTGTCAGTGTTTCCTAAGCTTATGGCACGCGCAGCTTCTCTTGATGCATTAGACATCGCTAGATAATTCGCAAAAATAAAACTAAACTCAATGATTCCCATTACAAGAAGGAGAAGTATAGGGAGTACCAATGCGAATTCCACCATGGATTGACCCGAATTATTTTTAATATTCATCCTATACGTCACCTCCAATCACGAATAATCAAATAAAGCCCTAATCTGATGATTAGAGCTTAAATAGTATAGTCTTTCAGAATCATTATGGTGCCGTTGTTGCTTCAGTTGTTGCATTTTGAATCGTTTCGCCGATATCTGTAAACATATCTCTTACGATCGGTCCTAAGAATACCAGACCCGCAATTACGACGATGGCGATAAATGCGATGATAAGTGCGTACTCAACCATACCTTGACCGTCTTCTTTTTTAATGCTGTTTAATTGAACATTCATCCAGTTCCAAGCCATTTTCAACATAATCTTATCCTCCTTAAGAGTCCTCATATTACCGACACTAATGAAATCTTTATAGTGTAATCGTTCGGGTTAATTGTTAAGTTAATTATAGATTAACCAGAACACCTTTAAAAGTCACTAGAGGCCCGAGTTGCTTCGGTTTGGGCACATGGTTTAGGGACTAAAGTCCTTCTATGCAGAGGGGAATTTTTTGTGGTATAGGTCTTCGATTTTATGTTCAATTGCATAGATTGTCGCTTGGACGCGATCCCTGACATCTAAAGCTTTAAATAATCGCGTCACGTTGTTTTTAATGGTTTTTTCCGATAGATACAAGACATCACCAATTTCCTTGTTGCTGAGTCCTTTTGACAAATGAAATAGAATTTCTAAATCGCGATCCGTTAACGTACTTAGAAGTGAATGCTCCACCTCCTTAGTGGCAACCTTTCTAAACAATAGAGTAACCAACGACTTATCAATATAATTTTCATCAACACACACCCTTCGGATTCCTTCGACGAGTTCCTGTGTGCTCGATCCCTTTAATATATACCCATCTGCACCGATTTCAATAGCTTCAAGGATGGTTTTTTTATCACTTTCCACCGTTAATAGGATAACTTTTACGGGTAGGCCATCACTTTTGATTTTCTTTAGCACTTCGATACCACTCATTACAGGCATGTTGATATCCATAAGGAGCAAATCGGGCTTATAGAGTGTAATGAATTTTAATGCCTCTTCACCGTTGGAAGCTTCTCCAGTCACCATAAAATCTGGCTCATAGTTTAATATCGATTTTAACCCCTGCCTTATGAGGTCATGATCATCAGCAATCAGTATCTTAACTTTAGTCTCACTCATGCTTCGTCACCTCACGATTGACTGGGAGTTTAATCATCACTGTCGTCCCCTCCGATAATTTCGAATGAATATTTATTTCGCCTTTAAATTGGTTGACGCGGTCATAGATACCCAAAAGGCCATAAGAGATGTGCTTTTTCTTAAGATACTCTAACGTGGTTTCCACATCAAAACCGATACCGTCGTCCATAACGGTCAATCTTAAATACTTTGTACCATACTCCAGCTGTATGGAAACATTCTTGCACTTTGAGTGTTTTTTTATGTTATTCAAAAGTTCTTGAACAAGCCGATAAACTGCGACCTTAATGATGGGTTCTATTTCTGTGACGATCTTACCCGTCCTCACATGGATTTGAATATCATTTTCCTTAGCGAAGTCCATGGTATAAGTTTCAACCGTTTCGTTAAGACCCAAGTCATCAAGCGACATCGGCCGAAGGTCATGGATTATGCCACGCACTTCCTTAAGGGCCTTTCGCGCTTGGTCCTTGAGCTCTGATAGCTCAGCTAAACCTTTATCCACATCTTGCTTTGCGATGCGTTCACAAAAATCAGCTTTCATCACGATGGAGGCAATTTGCTGAGCTGGGCCGTCGTGGATATCTCTAGAAATCCGCATCCGCTCATTTTCCTGAGCCTCAAGTATCCTTACACCCATGGCCATGCCTTCGTTTCCGATTTCATCTATCGCAGAAAGGATTTCTCCTTTCAAGTAAGTCACTGCGATGGTGACCTGATGGACCACATGCTCTGCATTTTGAATGTTTTTAATGGCACGTTTAAGCGACATTTCCAGGGCAGTTCTTCTAATTTTTAGCAGCTGCTCTTCCTTATTTGCAGACATGAGTTCAACTTTCACCTCTGATGCAGCATCGTAGGCACGTATAATATCATTTTCTGAGTGGGTTTTAAACGCTTTTGAAACTTCAGCAAGTTTATTCCGCACCATTTTATCTTTAAGCGTCAAACGATCTACTTCGCCGATTACCCGATCGATCTCACTTTTGATTAAACTCAGCTCATTTTTCAAGAGCTCATGTTCTTCTCGAGCCGTTTCAACGATATCTAGGAGCTGATTCTTGCTCTTATCAATCGTCGAGATAATTTCACCCATAATGTCATTTACTTTTTCTATATCGATCTGATTACTCATGCCTTAATCCCCCAATAATATTGTACCCTTTTTACAATATTATTTTCAATTTTTTAACGTAATTGAAATCGAAATTTAAATTATTTGTCGTGCAACACTATTAAGTAAAAAAACCCTTTCCATATGTAAAAAACCGCCGACTAGCGGCGGTTTTTAGTTTTAATTACTCAGTAATACCTACGTTGAAGATGTAGTAGTAAGTACCAACATAAGGCATGATTTGGAATGTTGGATCTTCAGCAATCAACTTAGGAATTTCAGATACTGGGAAATCGTCTAAGATATCGAGTTCGTTAGCTTCGTATGAAGTTAAACCAGTTGATTGGTCAACGATCATCATCGCATCGATTCTTGTTAACTTAGTTTGATCAGCTTTCCAGTAGTTTTCGTTTGGAACGAGAACGATTCTGTCACCAGTTTTGTACTCTGATAATTTGAAAGGTCCGTTGCAGATAGTAAGTGCTGGATCAGCAGCCCAACCTTCTGGGTTCTTTTCAACAGCGTCTTGTCTTACAGGCATGAATGTGTAGAAAGTTGTAAGATCTAAGAAGTATGGTGTTGGAGAGATTAAAGTAACTTCAAGCGTTTTGTCATCAAGTGCTTTAACCATTACGTCTTCGATTGCACCAGTACCTTCATAGTACTCTTGAGCGCCTTTGATGTAGAACATTTGGAATCCGTACTCTGAAGCAACAGCTGGATCAAGAGCGCGTTTCCAAGCATATTCGAAATCTTGAGCTTTTACAGGTTGACCATCAGACCATTTTGCATCTCTAAGTGTAAACGTGTAAACTGTACCGTCTTCTGATAAAGTGTAGCTTTCAGCCATTGCTGGTTGAACGCCATTGTCGTCTTTTCTCATGAGACCTTCAAATGTGTTGTTGATGATGTGGCCACCGTCAACTGCTGAGTTAAGTGCAGGGTCGATAGTTTTTGGCTCTGAACCAAGGTTCCATTGAAGTGTACCATCATCTGTTGTAGCATTACCGAAATACCAGTGTCCTAAAGTTGATAAATACCAACCTTGAACGTGCTCTTTAACAGCGATTGGGTTTGTGTAGTAGTAGATAGGCATAACGATTAAATCGTCCATGATCATCTTCTCAGCTTCGTAAAGAAGTGCATCTCTTTCAGCACCTTGAGCTAATTTAGAATCTTCAATCACTTTATCGTATGCAGTAACTTTCCATTGAGCATCGTTGTTACCTGAGTAAGTTGTCCAGAGGTCAAGGAATGTCATAGGATCTTCGTAGTCACCAATCCAACCAGCACGAGCAACTTGGAAGTTACCTTGATGTCTAGTGTCTTGGAATACTGCCCACTCTTGGTTAGCAATTTCTACGTTGATGTTAAGATTTTGTTTCCACATTTCTTGGATCGCTTCAGCAATTGCTTTGTGACCTTCGCTTGTGTTGTAAAGGATCGTTAATGTTGGGAATCCTTCACCATTAGGGAAACCAGCGTCTGCGAGAAGTTGCTTCGCTTCTTCGATTCCAGAAGCATCTGCAGCGATACCATAATCACCAGCAGTTGCTCTAAAGTCAGCGCCTGTAGAATCTTTTAATCCTGGTGGCACGAAACCTGTTGCAGGTAATTGTCCAGCTCTTGTGATTTGCTCAACAAGAAGTGTTCTGTCGATTGCCAGTGTTAAAGCTTTTCTAACTTCGTAGATTTTGACTACTTCTTCAGCTGTGTACGTTTTTGCTGGTTCAGTAGCTGCCGCTGTTGTTGCTTGTGTCTCCTCAACTGGTTCTTCTTTAGCACATGCAGCTAAAGAGAACATAAGCATGAAGACCAATAACAATGCTAATAACTTTTTCATTAATCAAAAACCCCCTTTAATTTAATGTCTTTTGCTTTTAAGCAATTTTTATACTAAAGCCGAAGCTTAGTACCACGTTTGTTGACTACTTGTTGTTCAGGTGACAAGCAGAGAAATGATTAGGAGCAATCTCTTTGAACTCTGGCTCGACTTCTTTACAAATATCCATCGCGTACTGGCAACGTGTTCTAAAACGGCAACCAGACGGTGGATTGATCGGTGATGGCACATCGCCCTGAAGAACGATACGTTTCGCCGCTTTCGTTACGTCTGGATCCGGAATCGGAATCGCAGATAACAACGCTTGCGTATACGGATGGTTCGGGTTGTCATACAGCTCGTTCGAATCTGCGAGCTCTACCATTTTTCCGAGATACATAACCCCGATACGATCAGAGATATGTTTAACCATTGAAAGGTCATGGGCGATAAACAAATAAGTTAAACCCAGTTCCTTTTGTAAATCTTCAAGCATGTTGACAACTTGTGCTTGGATAGAAACGTCAAGTGCAGAAATCGGTTCATCGCAGATGATAAAGTCAGGATTTACAGCGAGTGCTCTTGCAATCCCAATCCTTTGTCTTTGACCGCCAGAGAATTCATGTGGGTATCTGTTTGCGTGCTCTTTATTAAGACCTACACGCTCAAGCAAATTCCAAATGATTTTCTGACGCTCTTCGCCTTGAGCAATTTTATGAATGTCGAGTGGTTCTCCAATGATGTCGCCTACTGTCATCCTTGAGTTCAATGAGGCATACGGATCTTGGAAAATCATCTGAATTCTTTTTCGGTAGTGGCGCATTTCGCTTTGACTAATTTTGCTGATATCTTTGCCATCGAAGATGACTTCGCCGTCAGTGACATCATAGAGACGAATGATGGTTCTACCTGTGGTTGACTTTCCACAACCAGACTCACCAACAAGTCCTAATGTTTCTCCACGTCTAATTTTAAAGCTAACGCCATCAACCGCTTGAACCCTAGTTGTGTGTTGCGCTAATAAACCGTGTTTACTTACAAAGTGCTTTTTGAGATTTTTTACCTCCAAGAGCACATCATTGTCGTTTAATTGCTTAGACATGATTTACCCCCTTATTGGACACTTTTGAATAATTCTCATTAATCGGTGCTTCAGGATGCATTCTCCAGCACATCGCACGATGGCCAGCATTTGCACTGAAATAAGGTGGAATCTGCTCTTGGCATATTCTCATGGCATACTCGCATCTCGCATAAAACGGACAACCAGTTGGCGGCTTTACGAGATCTGGTGGTGTGCCATCTATCGGAATAAGTCTTTCCTTTTCCTTTTTATGAAGTTTAGGAATCGATTTGAGAAGTCCCATGGTGTAAGGATGCTTTGGCTCATAAAACACTTGATTCGCAGTTCCCTCTTCCATGATTAAACCACCGTACATGACGATAATTCTAGAGCATAAATCAGCAACAACACCCAAATCGTGTGTAATGAGGATAATGGAGGTGTTGATTTTTTCTTTAAGATCTTTCATGAGTTCCAAAATCTGCGCTTGAATCGTAACGTCAAGTGCTGTTGTAGGTTCATCAGCGATAAGCAACTTTGGTTCACATGATAAGGCGATGGCAATCATCGCACGTTGTCTCATACCGCCCGAAAACTCATGTGGATAGTTATCTACCCTAGATTCAGGTGATGGAATGCCTACCAGCTCAAGCATTTTGATCGCTTTCTGGCGTGCTTGATCCTTTGTAACGTTTTGATGCTCTAATATCGCTTCGATAATCTGATTACCGATGGTATAAACAGGGTTTAATGAGGTCATCGGATCCTGGAAAATCATCGCGATATCATTCCCTCTGACTTTTCTCATTTCCTTTTCTGTTTTACCTACTAAGTCATTACCTTCAAATAATATTTGACCTTCTTTAATCACACCAGGGTATTGGAGAAGTTTCATCAAAGATAATGAAGTAACACTTTTACCACTACCAGACTCCCCTACGATACCGAGGGCTTCACCTGCAGAAAGATCGAAGCTCACGCCTCTAACCGCTTGGACTTCACCAACGTGTGTGAAAAAGGATGTTTTTAAGTCTTTTACAACCAATAATTTATCAGCCACTTTACGCACCTCTCTTATTTTCTGAGTCTTGGATCTAAGGCATCTCTGAGACCATCGCCTAAGAAGTTAAATGCCAACATGGTCAATGAGATAGCTAAAGATGGATAGAACAGCTGATAAGGATAAGATCTAAGTCCACCGAGCGCGTCATTTGCTAATGTACCCCAAGAAGCTAACGGTGCGTTAACACCTAATCCAATAAAGCTTAAGAAAGCTTCTGTAAAAATGGCACTTGGAATCATCATGGTCATGGAAACGATAATTGGACCCATTGCATTCGGAATCAAGTGTCTAATCATGATTCTCATCGAGCTCGCGCCTAAAGTTCTCGCTGCTAAAACATATTCTTGTTCCTTTAAGCTGAGTACCTGACCACGCACGATTCTCGCCATACCGACCCAATACACTGAACCCAGTGCGATGATGATGGACTTAAGTCCAGAGCCGATGATAACGGATAACAAGATTACATAGAGTAGTAATGGAATAACGTTGATGATGTCGACGATACGCATCATGATGTTATCCACTTGGCCACCGAAGTATCCAGAAACCCCACCATAGAGTACGCCGATAAAGAAGTTAACGACTGTTGCAATCAGTGCGATTAAAAGTGAGATTCTCGCTCCGAAAATAACTCTCGCAAGCATGTCACGACCAAGTGCGTCTGTTCCAAATACGAATTCTTTATTTTGAACTTTATCAAAAGGTGTTGTTTCCACTCCATCGATGAGAATTTTGTACTTGATGCCATCTGGATTCTCTTCAGGCTTCATGGAAGCGTACTTATAGTCTAACACCACTTCTTTGCCACCCACGGTGTAAACGCGGTTTCTGTCAGTTAAATTATTCTGTGTTTCCTTAATGCGGTCTAATAACTGACCATCTGCAGTGACGGCGAATAATTTGTACTCAGCGTGCATATAGAAGTAGTTTTCATCGTCCACTTTATAAATATCAATTTTAGGAGGAATATTCGCTAGTTGTAATTGCTGTGTCGAGTAATCGTGTTCAATAATATACGGACCGACAATAGCCGTTAAAACCATAAAAAAGATAAAGGCTAATCCAAGCATGGATAACTTGTTCTTTTTAAGGCGTCTCCATGCATCTTGCCAGTAAGTCATACTCGGTCTAGAGATCACTTCAGCATCTTTATTGTCCTTATGAATATCTTCCCAAAGTTCTTTCTTGATTGTTTGTTCTGCCATTTCTCCCCTAGTCCTCCATCTTAATTCTTGGATCGATTACACTATAAAGAATATCGACGATGAGTACCATGATGACAAGGAACAGCGCATAGAAAATCGTAATTCCCATCAGTACTGTATAGTCTCTGTTACCAACACTCTCGACGAAGTGTTTACCCATACCTGGAATCGCAAATACCTTTTCAATAACAAAAGATCCTGTCAATAATGAGGCAATCATTGGACCCAAATAAGTGACAACTGGGATTAAAGCATTTTTCAAAGCATGTTTATAGATGACTTTATTATTGGATAATCCTTTAGCTCTCGCAGTTCTAATATAGTCCTGCTGAAGCACCTCGAGCATGCTCGATCTGGTAAGACGTGCAACGAATGATAGTGAGAATCCCGAAAGGGCGATTACGGGGCCGATCATGTGTTTCCATGAGGTCAAGCCATTTGATGGTAAAACATTGAGTTTAGCACTAAAAATATAAATAATTCCTGTGGCCATTACGAATGATGGAATCGTAACTCCTAGAGTAGCTATAAACATTACTAAGCCATCCTGCCATTTGTTCTGTTTAAGTGCGGAGATAATGCCTAATGGTATACCCACAAATATAACCACTAATACCGCCGCTAAACCAATTTTCAATGTCGCTGGAAAACCTTCTTCGATTAAAGTATTAACTGTTACACCAGCACGTTGAAACGATGGTCCTAAATTAAACGTCAATACGCCCTTAACATAATCCACATACTGCTTCCACAGTGGATCATCCAGGTGATACTTTTTGTTAAGTGCCTCTAACACAGCGTCTGGTAATTGCTTTTCCCTCGTGAAAGGTCCGCCTGGTATAGCGTGCATCATGATAAATGTAATCGTGATGATGACGAGCAACGTCACAGCCATGGTCAGAGTTCTTTTAACTAAAAATCTCCCCAATTCATTCACCCCTTAATTTTAGTCTGCAATTCTATTGTGCAACAATATATATTATCATAATCCTAATGTTTGAATTTTGCAATAAATTTCAGGCCGTTAACATCGTATGGATTAATTTATACGATTAACTTTTCGCAATAAACACGTCAAATATTACGGTATTTTAACAGATTCCATTATGATCGTTCACAGATTATTCACACTTTATGCAGCCTTGCACCCATTGAAATTACAATAAATATGTGGTTAAAGCATCTAAATTGAACATTCTCGTTAACAAATATGTCGTATAATTATTACATCCATATAATTATCCGTCAACGTATTTTATATTCATAACATGTATAAAAATCACGTCATATTTGGCAAAGCCCCTTTTTTGCAAGTATCCGGTTCAAATCTTTCATATTTCACCTAATTTGCGATAGCGAAAACACTAACTCTCAGAAATAGGCACTATAAAAAAACTATATAATAGAAGAAAACGATATTTTTTTATGAACTTCAACTTACATTTGCAAGCTTACACTTATTTTTTAACTACCAATAAAAAATTTGAGTGCTATAATAATGATAATATAACTGGAGGTCCCGTATGGCAGACTTTGATAAAATACAACGAATGAAAAAAAGAACTGAACTTGCATCAGGTAAAATGCCTGTTTCACTAGTGCTTAAGAACGGACGAATCATCAACGTCTTTAACGGCAAAATTATTCATGGCGATCTCGCCATCGATCATGGAAAAATTATCGGAATCGGCAATTACGAGGGAGAACAAGTTATCGACCTTGAAGGGAAATATGTTGCACCAGGTTTAATCGATGCCCATATGCACATGGAGTCTACTTTGGTAACACCTGATCAAATGGCGAAAATAATCGTCCCTAGAGGAACGACGACGGTTATCGCCGATCCGCATGAAATCGCCAATGTATTAGGAATTAAGGGCGTCGAATTTATGATGGAAGCCACAGAAGGAACTGTGCTAAATGGTTTCTTTATGATGCCCTCATGTGTCCCTGCAACCCCTCTTGAGCATTCAGGGGCAATCCTGGACAGAGAAGCGCTTTCGGTGCTTGAAAACCATCCGAAAATTCTTGGCCTTGGAGAGGTTATGGACTTTGTTAGTGTCATCGCTGGCGATACCGCTGTTATCGAGAAGCTTGAAATGGCTGATCGGATGATCATAGATGGCCATGGTCCTGGGCTTACAGGAAAATCACTTAATGCTTATATGATCAATGGCATCCGTACGGACCATGAGTGTACCACACTTGATGAGATGGAGGAACGAATCGGCCTAGGCATGTACGTGGCAATACGCGAAGGAACCGCTGCGAAAAATCTCGACGCACTCATCAAGGGTGTCAATGCGCATACCAAACAACAGTGTATGTTCTGTACCGACGATAAACACCCTGAAGATATCCTAAAGCACGGACATATCGACTTCAATGTCCGTCGCGCCATCCAACTAGGACTCGACCCAATCACCGCCATTCAAATGGCCACCATCAATCCTGCCAGATGTTATAACCTGCGCGATATCGGTGCAATTGCGCCTGGATATGACGCTGACTTAGTGGTATTCGACAACTTCGAATCCTTTGAAATATTAGAAGTGTATAAGAAGGGGTATCAGGTCGCGCGAAACAAAGAAGCCTTGTTCGATGTTCAACCGACAGATATATCGGGTGTCGTCAATACCGTTAAAATCAGCCCGATTACCCCAGATCAGTTAGCGCTTCCACTTGACTCCGATGTTGCACACGTCATCCGAATTACACCGGATTCTTTGATAACAGAACATGCCATAAGGCGTGTCTATTTAGATGGAAACAATCACTTCATCGCTAACCGACATATAGATATTAAAAAAATTGCGGTTATCGAACGCCATGGCAATACCAGTAACATTGGTATCGGCCTCGTTGAGAACTTTCACATTAAAAATGGCGCCATCGCCACCACCATAGCACATGATTCACACAATATTATCGTTATCGGCGACAACGACGACGACATGGCGCTGGCCGTTAATGAGTTGGTTGCTCTTCAGGGAGGGATCGCAATAACGTCAAATGGGAAAGTTCTCGATTCCCTTCCTTTGCCGATTGCAGGCCTCATGTCAAATTTAAGCATGGAAAGCGTCTCTGAGAAACTCAGACAACTTCGTTCCCTTGCAATAGAATCCCTCGGCATCCCACCATACTTGGAGCCATTTATGACGCTTAGTTTTCTTGCATTGCCTGTAATCCCTGAGATTAAAATCACTGATAGTGGTTATTATGATGTCACTAAATCGCGTTTTATCGAAGTATCAGAAAAATTATAATTCCGATTATGTAAACCTGTTTATTTTCTTATCAAATGGGTATCATTTATAATAGCAAATCATAGAAAACTATGAGGCGCAAAGCTATAGGGTCTAAACCTGGTATTTGAATAGTTGTTATTGAAGAGTTGTTCTCTAAAGAACTTGCCTAGACGGCTTCATAACACCAAATGCAGGCAAGACAGCCAGCTGTCAAAAAACTTTTCGGAATCATAGCAAAACACAAGAAATTGTGCGACGCAAAACTAGAAGGACCTAACCTTAAAGCGTCTTTAATAATTCAAAACCCTTTAAAGACATAAATTCTTTAAGTATGGCAGCCAGTTACCGAGAAAAGTTTTTTTGTGCATAAAATTAGGGTTGTGTCACTCATCCAAAGTGATACAACCCTTATTTCATTTCTCAACATTATGCATCACGTTGCTTCTCAGCCAACCGATCGATGATTTCCAAATAACGCTCATATGCTCTTCCGACAGCATCATCCCACGATAAGTAGATTTTATCTGCAGCGGACTGTCCAATTCGTCTTAACCGCTGGTGATCTTTCGTCGCTAAGATGATTTCTTCAGCGATGGCCTCTACCGTTTCTTCGATTAGGATGCCTGTATCGTTATGTGTAATGCCCTCGGCCGCACAGCTTTCTTTGACGATCAACGCAGGGCAATTGCACGCAGCCGCTTCTCTAACGACAATTCCGTTTGTATCATAGGTCGAAGGAAACAGGAATAGGTTCGCGCGACTAAAATAATGTCTAAGTTCTTCTCGGTCTCTTATAGCACCTGTGAAAATAACTTTATCCGACAACTGTTTAGATGCCACATAGTCCATAATTTCTGGACGATCCACACCCTCACCGACGAAAATCATTTTAAAGGTTGCACCTGATTCCGAAGCCTTTGATAGACCATCGATGATAAACTTAATGTTTTTATACCACATCATACGCCCTACGAATAAGAACACTGTCTCGTCGGAGGATAAGCCATGCTTCTGCTCCACTGACTTGATCTCATCAGATGTAGACTGACGCTTAACAAAATCAGTCCCATTTTCCATGACGATGAAATCCCCACGATAGCCTAAGCTTCGTAGATTTTCGCCCGCCCCTTTTGAGACGACCCAGACTTCATCACACGCATTGATGTTGCTAAGTAAAAAGCGTATGGAAACCGACTTCAATGGATTTAATGCGACACGCTTATCGATGTCCAAATCAAACTTCGTATGATACGTAAACACAATCGGCGTTCCCGTATAACGACGCATCACCCGTGCTAGAATCGCGGAAGTAAATGGACTATGGATATGCATGATGTCTAAATATTCTTTGTTGATTTTACGAATCAATAACGGACTAAAAGGATTACCCATTCGATAGCCAATGCGCTTTCCCACGTTGGCGCTTGAATACCGGATGACTTTAAACGGATAATCATCGACGACTTTTGGATACCAAGGCGTCGCTACCACCGCTTTACCAAAGCGTTTTTGAATTACACGGGCATAATTCACTGCGGTATTCGCCACACCATCAATCACTGGCGGGAAAGAATCATTGAAAATGCCTACATTCAATCTGCGCATAATAACCTCTCTAAATAGTTTTACTGTTCGCCACATCAAAATTTTACCAGATAGTTCACAGATAAGATAGTTAAAATTTCCTTAAAAGAGTGTTATAAACTGGGAAATAGGGTATAATAGCATCAAAGTCAATTGGAAGGAGAATGCCTATGTTATTTAAAAAAATGCAAGAAAAAAGAGAAGCAGAAATTAGAAGACAAAAAAAGGACACCCTTAAAAAAGTAGGTGCCGCTTTTATCATCGGTAGCGTCATTTCTTCTGTTGCAACACTTTTCACAGCCCCGAAATCAGGTAAAGAAATGCGTCAGGATGTGGCTGAAAAGGTTGGAGAAGGTGCAGAACTCGTTAAAGACGGCGCTACAAAGGTCGTTAAAAAAACAGGAGATGTGCTTCATGAGGCTGTTAACAAAGGCCAAGAGTTAAAAGATAAGGTGATCAATAAAGTTCAAAATAAACCGGAAATCGAGAAAATTGCCGCTGAAGCCATCGCTTCCGCTGAAGAAAAGATTGAAGCTGTCTCTGAAGCCCTTGAAGAGAAAATTGAATCTTAATCAAAAACAAATGACCCTTTACGGGTCATTTTTTCATTTACAGGCACTATAAACAATCAGATTTATCTCTTAAAACTTGATTTCTTTAATGTCCACTGAAGTACAACTGCTTTTGCTACTGCAACTGCTACAGCCACTACACTTGCCTTTTTTCATGTCCGAGAAGGCTTTTCGACCAGCAAAGAACAGGATGCCGGCGAAAATTAATCCCACAACTAAGGTTGCTCCCATAATTAATCCTTTCTACGCGTTTCTTTTTCGGTCTGCGCGTTTAAACAAGACGGTTAATAGAACTGCATATGCGGTGAGAACGAGGATCGCAGGAATAAAACCCACTCCAGTTTTACCGTAAACCACCAAAGTACCGATTTGAGAAATTAAGATGGCGACGATATAACCGACGCTTAACTGGAATCCTAATCCTCTCCAAAGCCATTTCTTATCGCCCATTTCACTTCTCATAGCACCGATTGCGGCAAAACAAGGGGGTATAAAGAGGTTTAGCGCTAAAAACGCGTAAGCTGTAACTGGATTAAACATCGTCGTGAGTTCACCGCCTGGCGCATGAAGAGACTCCTCGGATACGGCAGCGAGTAGAATCGCCAGTGTGGCCACGACATTCTCTTTCGCGATAAACCCAGTAACAGTGGTCGCAGCCAGTTGCCAGCCCACAAGCCCTACAGGAATCAACAGAGGTGCTAAAATCGTGCCTAAGCTCGCTAAGATACTAGCGCTTTGATTATCCACAGGTTGGAAGTTGAAACCATAGGCTTGCATGAACCATACCAGTGTGTTCATAACGAGAATGATGGTAGATGCCTTGATGATAAACCCTTTAGCCTTATCAAACATCTGGATAACGGCATGCTTTATGCTGGGAACTTTATATTCTGGAAGCTCTAAAATAAATGAATTCGCTGGTTCGAAAACAAATAATCGCTTTAATATCAAACCGCCGATGATAATGATGATAAAGGCTAAGCTATAGATACTTGGTCCAACCCAGCTCGATTCAGGGAAAAACACCATGGAGAACAACGTGATCACTGGAAGCTTAGCGCCACAAGGGACAAAAGGTGTCAATATCGTCGTAATGCGTTTTTCGTTATCGTCCTCGATGGTTCTCGTGGCCATAACGCCTGGGATAGCACATCCAGAGCCGACGATCATAGGAATGATAGACTTGCCTGACAATCCAATTTTCTTAAAATAACGGTCCATAAGCACTGCCACTCTAGACATGTAGCCACTGTCTTCCAGAAGTGCCAGACAGAAGAATAAAACCATGATGAGTGGAAGGAATCCTATCACCGCCCCGACGCCACCGATGGCACCATCGACGATTAAAGCCTGAAGTAATGGATCAACACCGATTCCTTCGAAGAATCCGTTAAGGGCATTTGGCACGATTTCACCGAAAAGCACATCGTTCACGAAACCAGATAAATAACCGCCCAGTCCCTCGATGGAAAATGCGTAAACTGCCCACATGACGAAGAAGAATATCGGTAATCCCCATATTTTATGCGCCACTATACGGTCCACTTTATCGGAAAGGGTAATCTTCGAGGTGTCATGTCGCTTAACCATGACCTTTAGAAGGAGCTCTGAAATATAGCGTTGTCTCGCTTTATCCTTCTCTTCACCATCCGTCACCTGGATAGCAGGCGCGAGCTGTGTCCCTTTTGCTTTCCCTACTTCAATTACTTTATGCATAAGTGCCTTGATACCCGTTTCCATGTTGGCGGTGATGGCCACGATTGGGCATCCAAAAGTCTCCTGAAGCGCTTTAAAGTCGATTTCGTTACCGCGCTTGGTGAGGATGTCCGATTTATTCACAGCGATAACGACTGGTATTCCCACCTCTAGAAGCTGTGTCGTAAAAAATAAGCTTCTCTCGAAATTCGCGCCATCAACGATATTGATAATCACATCCGGTGCTTCACCTAAAATCACATCACGTGTAATGGCTTCTTCGCCCGTATATGGGGAAATGGAATAGGCGCCAGGTAAATCCAAAATAGTGACTTTTCCTGCACCTTTTGCGTATTTGCCCTTAAGTGGTGCTTCCTTTTTATCGACAGTAACGCCGGCCCAGTTGCCCACATATTCTGTTTTCCCTGTAAGTACATTAAACAAAGTCGTCTTCCCAGAATTGGGATTACCGGCTAATGCAATTTTCATTTTGACCCCCTGAATTCTTCGTATAAAATAGCGGACCTAGTTTTGATCCCCTTATGCCATTTTTTGTGTTGTGCCAATGATAATCATTATCATCATTAGGGCATTTTTTATACCGCTTTCGCGGTATAATTTAGTGTTCTGCCAGTACAATTGCTTTAGCCATGGATTCGTCAAGGGCATAGCGGCTATCCTTAATGTTGACGACATAATTGCCAGCCAATATAGAGATGAGTGTTATTTCCTCACCTTCGCTGCAACCTAGACTGAATAAGAATTTCTTTACTTTTTCTTTTCCTTCAACTTTAGCAATAGAACGTGTTTGTCCAATTTTTGCCTTTGATAACAACATGCTTTCACCTACTTTTCATGAGTGCACTGCACTGAAATAGTCTCTTTATTGATAAAGATTATCATAATCGTTATCAATTGTCAATGCGCTCACAATAATGTAGTTGTAAACTTTTATTAAAAAATTTGAAGTGTTCAAATTTCTGTACATTCGTGCAACGGAATAATTTTTTTGCTCTTTAAAAGTTCAACAGTGTGATCAACGATTGCCTTACAAAACTGGGAACCACAGTGCTTCATCAACTCATCATGAACCTCCTTACAGTTCATGGCACGCTTATAGGAACGATTAGAGGTCATGGCATCAACCGCATCTGCTACACCGATGATTCGCGCAAATAGCGGTAGTCCCTCAACTGATTCACATGACGGATAACCGGTCAAATCCACTCGAAGGTGGTGATATAATATTGCATCCTTAACGTTTTGAGATAAGTCGATGTTTTCCAAAATTCGCATACCGATGGTCGGATGCTTCCTCACCTCTTCAAACTCCTCTTCTGTGAGCAGACCTGGCTTACTGAGGATTGCATCACTGATGCCAATTTTTCCTATATCGTGTAATATCCCTGCAATTTCAAGTTCTTCAATCTCACTGCGAGAAAGGCCAATCGACTCGCCGATGGCTTTAGCATAGCTGGAGACACGCAGCGAATGGCCCTGAGTATAGGCATCCTTTGCTTCCATGGCGGCAACCAGTGTCATGATGATATCCATGTAAAAAGCCTTTTGGTGCTGGTACAACCTGGACTTCTCAACAGCAAAGGCTAAATTGTTTGCAAGCGAAGCAAACAAAGACGTGTAATCATCATCATATTCACTGTCGAGTCCGATGGCCATGATTCCCACTGTCACGTCATTTGCATTTAGGGGGAGGACTAATAAATTTTTAATCTTCCCACCCTCGAAGACATGCTTCACTTCATCCGTGGCAGATTCTGCCATTTCTGCACTGAGCAGCAATGGTTCGTGATTTTCAACGACTGTCGTTAAAAATTTATCGGTGGTCTTAAGTGGGCCTTTATCGATTACATCCTTATATTTACCGTAGGCTGACTTCAAAACCAGATTGATTTCGTCATCCTTTAAACGGATGGTACATAAAGGAACATTCACAGTGGTGACGATATTTTTACAAATCATGTCTAATAGTTCATCGAGGTTATCAAAGGATAAATTCCCGTTGATGGTGGCACTGATATCGTGTATAAAACGCATGTGTTTATTTTTTTTATTAATGCGCCTCTCTATTTGAATCCGCTCAGTAATATCTCTACCAACGCCTTGGATTTCTACTAAAGTATCCTCGACGAAATAGTGCTTAGAGTTCACTTCAAGCACCTTTCTCGTATTCCCGTCGCGATGTAGCATCCACATTTCTTGACGCTCGAACTCTTTAATGGCCATTAACCCCACTACATCCTTGCAAAAGCCTGTTTTATATTCGTGAAGTGGACACATGTACTCATAAAGATAATGCCCCAGCATCTCCTCAGCTGAATATCCTAAGAGTTCTGAAACGATGCTGTTTATGAAATGAATTTTACCTGAAGGATCCATGATCCATACGATATCTCGCATATTCTGGATCAGAAGCCCATATTTATTCTCAGTATGCGTCAGTTGCTCACTCATGGCCAGCAGCTGTTGATAAGATGCTTCCAGCTCCTCATAAAGCATCGCCGCCTCTTCATTTTCAGGTTCATATTTTAACATCCGCTCTCGCAAGTCATCAAGTTTCATAAGCCCCACATTGCTCCGTCAAGAAGTCCAGTATCCAACTATTCTGTTTAAGCCATCGCCTTTTCTCTTTAAAATGAGGATCGAACTGATCCACGATACTCCAAAACGCTTTTGAATGATTCATTTGATAAAGGTGCGCCAGTTCATGGATGATGACATAATCGATTACCTCAATCGGTGCTAAAATCAAACGCCAGTTGAGTAATAGATGGCCATTGCTCGTGCATGAGCCCCATCGACTTTTTTGCGCCTTAACGGATATTTGGGAAGGAAAGCGGCCCATTTTATGACCCCAAAACGCAACCCTTTCATTTATTAACACCTTTGCTTGCTCTCTATACCAGCGCTCAAGCGCTTTGTTATCCGAAACTTTAATTTTTTCTATTTCACTTCCCATATATGGCAGTGTGTCTTTATAACGGTTCTTTTTTTGGTTCGTAAAGGAAACATGGTGAAGCTTTGATCGTATCCACGATTGCTTCTGCATGACGATTCGCTGGATTTCGCTTAAACTTACGTTTTTTGGTGCTAATACTCTTACCGCACCAGTACGTTCTACCACTATTCCAACCGATTTACGTTTGCTTCTTTCCACCGTGTACTTAATCTCGTCCGTTAGTTCTATTGACATTAATTTTTACTTCCACCCTTTTACACATATATTCTTATTATACCTTTTTTTCAAAGAAGCGAAAGAGGACAATTCATGTTATAATAATCAAATAATAGGCACACTTTGAACTGCCATGAGGTGATATTTATGTGGTATGGAAAAACCATCGAACAAGTTTTAAATGAACTTCAAGTGGAACATCATTATGGGCTTACCGAAGTTGAAGCTGAGCGGCGTCTTAAAGAGTATGGCGAAAATAAGCTCACTGAAAAACCAAAGCAATCCTTGTTTTCACTTTTTATGAATCAGCTTAAGGACACCCTCATTTATGTCCTTTTAGGCGCCACCGCCATTACATTACTCATCGGCGAGTACGTGGACGCAGTTATCATCCTACTTGTAATTTTTATCAATGCTGGCATAGGCGTTTTTCAGGAGTTCAAAGCGGATAAAGCCATTGAATCCCTTAAAAAACTGTCATCGCCGAGAGCACTCGTCAAACGTGAAGGTCAAATCAAAGAAATTCCGTCTGAGCGCATCGTTCCTGGTGATTTGTTAATCCTAGACGCCGGTCGGTTTATACTAGCAGATACGCGTCTCATAGAGAGTGCAAACCTCCAGATCGAAGAATCGGCACTCACTGGAGAGTCCGTCTCAGCCTCTAAAAATGCTGATAAGATATTCGAATCGACGAAAATGCCTATCGGTGACCAAATCAACATGGGGTTCATGTCCACGGTGGTCACCTATGGCAGAGGCATCGGTGTCGTCACCGCCACCGGTATGAATACAGAAATCGGTAAAATCGCTAAAATCCTAGATGAGGATGATCATAACCTGACGCCGCTTCAAAAGCGCTTAGAAGAGCTCGGGAAAACATTAGGCTTAATCGCCATCGGCGTTAGTGCTTTAATCCTTATCATCGGGTATTTTCAAAAACGAGCGCTTTTCGAGTTGTTTTTAACCGCCATCAGTTTAGCAGTAGCGGCGATTCCTGAAGGACTTGCAGCGATCGTCGCCATCGTACTGGCGCTTGGCGTGACCAGGATGTCGAAAATCAATGCCATCGTGAAAAAACTGCCTGCTGTGGAGACGCTAGGTTCAGTGAACATCGTATGTTCCGATAAAACGGGAACATTGACACAAAATAAAATGACCGTGGTGAAAGCGCAACTCCCCCATCAACCTTTTTCTGAAATTCACTCTGGTTTAACCAATGAACTTCGTTTACTTGCAGAATCGCTTATTCTCTGTTCTGATGCCACCTATTCAGATGGCGCTGGTACGGGAGATCCCACTGAAATCGCCTTACTCATCATGGGAGATAAGCTCGGAATTCAAAGCGAAGCGCTCAATGTAAGTTATAAACGCGTGGCAGAGTATCCATTTGATTCCATGCGAAAGCTGATGTCTACGCAAACCACTTACGACCGACATTACCGGGTTCATACAAAGGGCGCCATCGATCAGCTGATTCCGTTATGTTCTCACATTCTCATCGATGGTAAAATTGAAGTGTTCACGGAAATTTTAAAGCGGGAATTATTAGAAAGCGCAGATGTCATGTCTGACGAAGCACTTCGTGTCCTCGCTTCTGCCTATAAAGACGTAGGTCGTATCCTGCAGGCTGAAGAAATGGAAAATGACTTGGTATTTCTCGGATTTGTAGGCATGATTGATCCACCACGTGAAGAAGTGAAAGCCGCCATCATAAAAGCAAAAGCGGCTGGCATTACACCCATCATGATTACCGGTGATCATAAAAATACGGCTTTAGCCATTGCCATGCAGCTGGGTATCGCCGATTCCTTAGGTCAGAGCATTTCTGGCGGAGAGCTTGAAGATATGAGTGAGGAAGACCTAATGGAACACATCGATCACTATCGCGTGTTTGCTAGGGTGTCCCCAGAGCATAAAGTACGTATCGTAAAAGCATACAAAGCCAAGGGCCATGTGGTCAGCATGACCGGAGATGGTGTAAATGACGCACCCTCGCTCAAGTTTGCCGATATCGGCGTGGCCATGGGCATCACAGGGACTGACGTTTCAAAAGGGGCCAGTGACATGATTCTCACTGACGATAACTTTTCCACCATCATCAGCGCCATCGAAGAGGGCCGAAATATTTATAACAATATAAAGAAATCGGTTATTTTTCTGTTATCCTGTAATCTTGGCGAGGTCGTTACCATCGTCATGTCCATGCTACTATTCTGGCCAGTTCCCCTTCTCCCCACACAGATACTATGGATCAACCTCATCACGGATTCGTTACCTGCAATTGCGCTTGGCATTGATCCAGGGGACCCTAGCATCATGAAACGACATCCTCGTAATCCAAACGAAAGCTTCTTTTCAAATGGTGCTGGGTTTAAAGCAGTGTTAGGCGGTTTACTCATCGGATTGCTCACCTTGTTTGGCTTCTATTTCGGACTTGCGGAGCACGGGTATACCATCGGCACCTCTCAAGTTCCTGAAACGGCACTAAATTACGCACGAACCATCGCCTTTTTGGTGTTAGCCGCTTCTCAGCTGTTCTACTCACTATCACTTCGACATGAGACCGATTCCATATTTAAAATCGGATTGTTCTCGAACTTACCACTCATCCTCTCCATCGTCGTCGGTCTGGGACTGCAGCTCATGGTGGTTTCTGTACCATTTATGGCAGAGGCCTTTAAGGTTCAGATGCTATCCTTAAACGATTGGATACTCGTTCTAGGACTTTCACTTATCCCACTCAGTTTTAAAGAATTCTATAAATTTGCCCTTAGGGTAAAGAAATCATAAGGAGGAACCATGTACACCACACTACCCCCAACCGGCATGCGCGATTTCTTGCCAAAAGAAAAAGAAATAAGAGAATATGTCATGCGAGAAATTCGCGATGAATATAAGCGCAGTGGCTTCACAGAAATCGAGACATCCTATATCGAAAACATCGGCAACCTGACAGGTGGCGATGGTGGCGAAAACACCAAACTCATCTTCAAAATCATGATGCGCGGTGAAAAGCTTCAGAACGCTGACTTCTCAAACCCAGAGGAGCTTGCGGACTATGGGCTAAGGTTCGACTTGACCCTGCCACTGGTACGTTTTTATGCAAACAACCGCAATGAGCTTCCAACCATTTTCAAAGCGCTTCAAATGGGACCTGTTTTTAGAGCGGAGCGCCCAAAAAAGGGACGCTATCGTTCTTTTGCACAGTGTGACATCGACATCATCGGCGATGAATCGAATCTCGCTGAAATCGAAATTATCCAAACCATCGCCAGCACGCTGAAACGCCTTTCTTTCAATGGCTTCACCATTAAAATCAACGATCGTAGAATCCTTAAGGCGTTAGTCTCTCACGCGGGATTTAGCGAAGATGAGTTTGGTGACATCGCCATCATCCTCGATAAACTCGATAAAATTGGCCGATCCGGCGTAATGGATGAGCTGGTTAACAAGGGCTACGACGCCGCTAAGGTGGATGAGCTCATGCGAGTATCGGATACACTCAGTACTGAAGGCCTCGAAAGCATGAAGACCATCTGTGCAGAGGGCTACGAGAACTTGACTGAAATCATCGAGGTCATTAGTGCGCTTCAAGACGATTTCACCATCGAATTTGATCACACGTTAGTACGCGGCATGGGCTATTACACCAGTACCATTTTCGAAATCACTTACGGCGATCTCGGCTACTCCATCGCTGGTGGTGGCCGCTATGATAAGATGGTCGGTAAAATTTCAGGCGTAGACGTTCCCGCAGTGGGATTCTCCATCGGATTTGAGCGCATCGTCGATTTGCTCTTATCTGAGAACCGCATCGACCAATCTGGCGTGAAGATCGCACTCCTCGTGGATGAGCGCAGCTCCATGGTGGATGCCGTTAAAAAGGCAATCGCGTTAAGATCAGAATACGAAGTGGTTTCACTCTACCGCCTTAAGAAAAAGCTCGGCAAACAACTGAGTCAGCTTGAGCGTTCTGGTTACAATGGCTACGCGATTTATGGCGATGACACGCAAATCAAATACTTCGGAAACACAGAGGCATAAATGTCCCAAGAAATCATGGTGCTCGGTAAAAAAGTCGTTATAGAAGGCGATCCAGAAGCGTATCTGATGCGCCTATGCAAAACGCATGTTCATGAGCGCATCACGGTTTTTTTACCGCATTTTAAAATGAAGCCTAAGAAAATCACCATCTTAAAAAGCCATAACAAATGGGGGTCATGCAACGCCTCACGTGAACTCACCTTCAACTTCATGTTGATCACTCAGCCTTCTGAATTCGTGGATTACGTGATCGTCCATGAGCTATGCCACATGGTCCATTTAAACCACGACCGTTCCTTCTGGCGATTGGTGGGCAGCATTTTTCCCGATTATCGTAAGTATCAAATCAAAGATTAAAAAGGGTCTGCCGTATGGCAGACCCTTTTATGCTAGTTGGTGTACGCTTCACTTCATTCTTTATAATGTTCCACTAAAGCACGAGATGTCTAAGTCTCGCATAGCACGCTAGTAATTGGGAATCGATGCTTTCCATCAGTTTATCATCATAAGCCCAAAGATAGTCGCCCATCTTCGATTCATCGAGCTCAACGCGTTTGGTGAGATCCACTGCATACAGATAACAAATGTGCTCACTGGCACGCTTCATGGCGCAAACGCCCAAATGTATAAAATCAGAGGGTTCTATAACGAAGCCCAGATCTGCTTTAAGCTTATCCACGAGCCCCTTTTCCATCACTTCATCTGGACCGGCGATGGCAATCCCACATAAGTCAGGATGTTGGTCCCAGCCGACGATGGTTTCATTTTTCACTAGGAATTGATAGGTCGTTCCTTTTTTGCGATAGGGTATGATCATGCTCATATTTGACATCTTGTGGCCCCCCTTTATACGATTGATTATTCTATATATTGCCATTTTTTGAATGCCGAAACACCTTCATCACAGGTTAAGGCAAATATTGTGTCATTTCTTGACCGTTTTGATTATAGACAACCCCTATTCTATACGGCGTTCCTTCTTTTATATCAAGTCGTCTACTGTTGGGCATCCGGACTAAAAGCACCCCCTCATCGAAAGTTGCTTCGCCTTCACCAAATAAAACCGCTTCACCATTCTCCATGCGCGATATGTTCACCTTTAACGCCTCATCGACATCGATGTAAACATCGCCCTCCACACCATCATCCGTGTTGCTATCAAACCAAATCTGCCATTTTACTGGTTCAGTCTGAGCCATTTGATCATGCGTAATCAATACGTCTAAAAAAGCATCATCTAGGGTCACAGAGACCTGATTAATCTTAATCGCATCAGCTTCCTGGTCCGAACCATCATAATTCCAGGTGTTTACGTAGCCGCCCGTCGTAATGATCTCAGGTGCTCCCACATCAATCATGATCGGGTTCTTCAGCTGTGTCCTCAGAAACAAACCCACAAGTACAACCGCAAATAGTGCAAGCCCAAGGTCTATCATTTTTTTCTTTTGATAATCCGTCATGGTGTCCTCTTTAAATCGTGGCCTTCGCCAGTTGATAAGCGCCGAATATACCAGCGTCATCACCTAGTGTAGCACATTTTAAGTCAACCGTCTCCATTAATCCTGGCATTGCATGCTGACTTGCTTCACGCGCAACTAAATCGACAAACGATTCGCCCATGGCTTCGATAACACCACCACCAAAAATGATGGCTTCAGGGTGAAACTGATTGATGAGCGTTCCCACAGCAATTCCTAGAAACCGTGCCGCCTTCAGCATCACTTCCACAGCGAGTGGGTCTGATTCATCAAATGCTTTTTTAAGCGAAGAGCTCTTGATGACGGCGCCATCTTCTTTAAGCAGATCCGCTAACATGGATTTTCGGCCTTTATGAAGCTGTGTGGTAATCGCCTTTTGTATCGCCGTCTTCGATGCATGTGCCTCCAGACAGCCTTGAGCGCCACATCCGCAGTAAGCGCCATCGGCATTGACCACCATATGCCCAAACTCTGCAGCACTGCCCTGACCGATATACAGCTTCTCATCAATGATGATTGCCCCACCGATTCCTGTGCCGATAAATAGTCCGAGTACATTTTTATAAGAAGATTCTGTATGGCGAAACTCGCCATACATGGCGACATTGACATCATTCCCTACAACGACAGGGAGATGGTATTTTTTTTGGATGCGATCTGCCAAATCGAAGTCCTTAAAGGGTATGTTCGGTGAAAAAGTGACCACGCCTTTCTGATTGACGAGTCCAGGTACACCTACGCCGATTCCAGTTACTTCGACTTCAGGAAAGGCTAACAAGCCGTCGATGACTTTATAGACTTGTCCCATAACGGTATCGATGCCTTCGTTCGCCTTCGTTTTTTTCTTTCCGCGTTCGAGCAACTCGCCTGCTTCATTATATAATGCGCCTAATACCTTTGTTCCGCCAATATCTAACCCGATGATCGCTTTCATAAAGCCTCCTTTATTAATGTTACCTAGTCACTTGAGGTTTTTACCCATTTTAGATATGATATAACCGATGAATAGGAGGTATTCTGTGTCGACAGTATTTCTTTATGGTCTTGTGGCACTTCTTTTTATAATTTCGTGGTTCAAAGACCCTCAAAAAAGTAAAAAAGCATTAAAAATTGGGTGGAAGAGCTTTTCAAAACTACTCCCAACCTTAATCCCAGTGATGGTGGGAATCGGTATTATTCTTTCCCTTTTGAATCCAGAAGCAGTAAGTGTCATTCTGGGTGAAAAATCCGGTGTACTCGGGATGTTATTAGGCATCTTTATCGGTTCTGTGGCATTTATGCCCGGGTTTGTCGCCTTCCCATTAGGCGCTACTTTGCTCTCACATGGCGCGGGTTACCCTCAGATCGCTGGTTTCGTATCAAGCTTAATGGCAGTTGGAATCGTATCCTTAAGTGCAGAAATAAAATATTTTGGTAAAAAAAGTGCGATTCTACGAAATCTTACGGCACTTGTGGCTGTTTTCATCTTCGTGTTAATCGTTTGGGGGGTCGGCTTATGAAACTGTTCAAAACGCATCTATACGCCATCCTCGTCGTTTTATTGCTTATCCTTTTGATAATATTCAAGCCCGATGTCGGGATGAAGGCCTTAGATCTATCAGCGTCCAACTTCATGGACATGTTCAGTGTATTACCACCTATTATGCTCTTGATCGGTTTATTGGACGTTTGGATTCCGAAGGAGGTCATGATCAAATATTTAGGTGAAAAAAGTGGTCTCAAAGGTATCGGTATCGTCTTTCTACTAGGGGCATTAGCTGCTGGTCCACTTTATGCTGCTTTCCCCGTGGCTGCCATTCTCCTTAAGAAAAATGCACGGATCGCTAATGTGCTTTTCTTTTTAGGGGTGTGGTCCACGGCAAAACTGCCTCTGGTAATGTTCGAGTACACCTCTTTCGGAGGTAAGTTTACAGTGATTCATATCGTTTCAAATCTTACGGTATTTTTAATTGGGGCGTATGCACTGGAAAAAAGCTTATCACCCGCAAAAAAAGAAGAGATTTATCGAATTTCTTCCAGTATGGTTAATTAGACAGGATTATGCTTTAATAGAAAACCGCCCTTGTATGGGCGGTTTTTTCATGGGTTAGTGGTTCTAAAAGGATATCGCTTAGAAATAGACTTCGCTGGTCTTAATTAACCCACACTGGTCCTCAAGCTCACGTTTATGCGTATTAAAATTTTCATCTACGAACTGCTTTGATTTAACAGGGCATTTTTTCACACAAGCACCGCACTTGATGCATTTACCGATAATGGTTTTATAATCAGAAAAATCGATGGCATCCATAGGGCATATGGCGGCGCACAGGCCACAGCTTGTACAGCCATCGTCTGTGACCGGCTTGATCTTTTTAAAATCAAAGGATACTCCTCCTGAGCCTTTTGGTGAGTAGTAAGGTCTCAATGGCCACTCACCTGGAATATTTAAAGTTATGCTGTCGCTACGGTTTAAAATGCCCTTTGCAAGTGCACAAATCATATGCTCGTCTGCCGCATCAGGATGACCAGGTGCAATCTTCTCAGAAAATGAATGCTCGGCCACGATAGCGCCTGCCCCGATCACTTCGAAATTTTGAGATTCGAGAAGCATTTTCAGTTCCATTAGCGCATCGTCATAATGTCGGTTTCCATAAGTCACTACGCAAATCGCATGGGTATTATCGCCGACCAAACGCTTTAAATAAGGGAGTAGAAGGTTTGGAAGTCTACCCGCATAAACAGGCATCCCGACGATCAGCAATGCATCACGATCAATCTGAATCAGGCTATCGCCAGCTCGCTGGCTTGGTTTCATGCATGGAATCTCCTCAACTGGCAGCCCCAGTTGCTTACATAATACATCCACAGCATGTGAAGTCCCCCCCGTCGGGCTAAAAGCTATTCTTTTAATCTGTGTGTACTTCGGCTTGGTCACCCCTCGCTCCTCGCATTCGTCATCTGTACCATTATATCATGATTTCTTAATAGTTCACGCTTAGGGTTTATGGAATTTTAATCTGAATTTAATTATCAAAAACTTTTTATATGTTACGCTGGAATCAGAGGCAATATCTAGATAATGAGTATTAGGAGGTGAATTGATTGGAGAAGATTTACTTGTTTATCGCTGTACCCGCCTCTTTGATTTTACTGATTCAAACATCCTTGACGTTTTTAGGGTTATCAGGTGAAATTGACGCAGATTTTGATGGCGACGGCGATGTGAATGGCACCGGAGAAAGTGGTCTCACCTTGTTCTCAGTTCAAAATCTCGTGGCGTTTTTTACGTTTTTCGGTTGGGGAGGTCTCTGGCTTAGATCGATGGGCGTCGCACCCGTATTCACAGTACTAGGATCCATTTTTTTAGGCATGCTCTTTATGCTAATCTCAATGGGTTTGTTCTTACTCGTGAGCAAGATGCAGCGCAGTGGCAATATCGATCTGAACAACGCCATCGGAAAGCTAGGAGAAGTGTACATACCCATCCCTGGGAATAGAAAGCACACAGGGAAAGTCAATATCATTATCCAAGGCGCGTTACGTGAAGTGGAAGCATTCACAGACGACGTGGAGGATTTAAAAACAGGCTCGACTGTGCAAGTGATTGCAGTTGAAAGTGGTGCAAGGCTGATCGTAAAAAAATATGAGCGTGGAGGAAAAACGAATGCCCTTTGAAAATGCTTCAGGATTAATTTTTGTCTCATTAGCAGTGATTTTTGTCTTTGGTCTCGTCGTCGCTTTATTATCCCGATACAAGAAATGCCCCTCCGATAAAATTCTCGTCAAGTACGGTATGGTGGGTTCAAACGAACAAGGCATCAAAAGTGCCAAGTGTATTCACGGCGGTGCCACTTTGGTGTGGCCAGTCATTCAGGCGTATGAGTATTTGGATTTAACCCCTATATCCATCGAGGTCAACCTACAAAATGCGCTTTCTAAGCAAAATATCCGTATCGATGTCCCCTCTCGTTTTACAGTAGGCATCAGCACCGAACCTGAAATTATGCAAAATGCCGCTGAAAGGCTACTCGGCTTAAAACTGGCTGAAATTCAGGAACTGGCTAAGGACATCATCTTTGGTCAACTAAGACTGGTCGTCGCCACCATGGATATCGAAGAAATTAATACCGACCGAGATAAATTCCTTGAGGAGGTTTCTCGAAACGTCGAATCTGAGCTTAAGAAAATCGGTCTAAGGCTAATCAACGTCAACATCACAGATATCAGCGATGAATCTGGCTATATCGATGCACTTGGTAAAGAAGCTGCCTCTAAGGCTGTGAACGATGCGAAAATTTCTGTGGCGCAAAAAACCAGAGATGGTTCAATCGGTGAATCACAAGCTGTCATGGATCAACGTGTCAAGGTCGCTGAGGCCAATGCCACTGCCGTTGAAGGCGAAAACCAATCCAGAATCAAAATTGCCGAATCAGAGGCAGCTAGACGTGAGATGGAAGCCATCGCAAACAAAAAAGCTGTTGCTGCTGAAAAAATTCAACAAGCAAAGGCACTAGAGGAATCCTATGTGGCCGAGCGCGCTGCTGAAAAGGCACGTGCGGATCTGGAGCGTGCGACCAGAGAGGCTGACCAATTGGTACAAGCCCAAATTGATAAGCAAATGGCGGAAATCGCAGCAGAAGCGGAAGCAGAGCGCATCCGAAGACACGCTCGAGGCGAAGCGGATGCAATTTTTATGAAACTCGAAGCTGAAGCCCGTGGTATCAATGAAATGCTAATGAAGCAAGCCGAAGGCTTCAAAGCCATCGTCGAAGCAACTGGTAGCGCTGATGCCGCCATGAAGCTCATGATCGTCGATAAATTGCCTGAACTCATCGAGAAACAAGTGGAAGCTATTAAGAATATCAAAATCGATAAAGTCACGGTTTGGGACAATCTTGGTTCTGAGGATGGTAAAACTAACACCGCGAAATTCGTTTCGGGGATGATGCAATCCGTTCCGCCATTAAATGAATTATTTAATATGGCCGGTCTGGAAATACCAAATTATCTGGGAAAACCACAATCTCAGCAAAACGCACAAATTCCCATGACAACTGTTCCCAGTGAATAACCCCCCTCAAATTAAAAGCGAGCATATCAACCCACAAAGTTGATATGCTCGCTTTCATTTGCTTATTTTACTTGTCGAATACTTCTTTGATTTTATTGATGTTGTTGACCAACAGTCCATCTTTAAAGTTTGGACGCTCCATAAAGAAAAATGAAAGTCCACCTAAGCCAACATGCGTACCAACCGCTACGCCCATCTGCATCATTAGAATATCGCCTTCATAGGTGGTTTCCTCTTTAATCAGGTTAACCAAATTCTCGGCATATAGACGATCTGAAGTGTAACCCACGATGACAAAATCGGATTCATCAAGATCGATCCGCTGCTTAAACGCATTTAAATAGTGTTGTAAAACGGCCTTTCGACCACGTTCTTTACTAACGATGGCACCCTCGCCTTGCTTCATGGTCATGATGGGTTTTACTTTCATGATTTTACCGATCAAAGCACTTCCATATCTTAATCTCCCACTACGAACCAAATTGTCCAAATCATCAACGGAGAGAAAGTGTTTAACACGTCGTTTATTCTTTTCATTAAATTCTGTGACGGTATCGAAATCCGCGCCATTCTCAATCATACGTGCACTTTTCACGATAAGCCATCCACTGCCATGACTCATGCTGGTGCTGTCCACCACATGTAGCCTGATCGATTCTCCAGTATGCTCTTCTTCAAACAACTCTTTCGCAATCATCGCCGACTGGTAAGAGCCACTGGTCTTACTGGACATGCATATGCATAGAATTTCGTTATACCCATTAGCAAGTGCCTCTTCAAAAAGGTCGATAAAACTTGCAGGTGAAGGCATGGCCGTCGTAGGATGCGTTTTATATTCAACAAGATGCGCAAAAAACTCATCTGCAGTGATGTCGATGCGATCCTTATAAGTCTTGCCATCAATATTGATGGTAAGCGGTGCTATACCGATTTGATACTTTTGAATGATCTCATCTGAAAGATCACACGTTGAATCCCCAATTAACTTTATCATTTGATCCCCCCACATACTTATAAATGAAAGTTGATTAATTAATTCTATCATAAAGTGCACCCAATTGTTAGCAAAGAAAAAAATGGGGAATATACTTTCATATGGTCTACTCAGGAGGTTCATATGAAGTTCAAGAACAGGATTTCACTATACCGTGCACTTATGTTTCCAATGATTGCCATCTTATTAATACTGTTTACCGTATTTACGACATTATGGCAGTTCGACTATAGGTGGATTACTACTGAACACAGTCAAAAGTTGCTCACAGCCCTCAATGAAAACATTGAAACGAAGTTGGTTAGATACCTGAACGAACCTTTGCGCGTCAATCAGATGATTGCAGCGACCATTTCACTGAGAAAGGATTACTTGAACCTTGATGCGTCAAACATTCAAGAACTTCTAAAAAAATCAACCGAAACCTATTCGTCAGAGCTTCCTCAGATCAGCGTCTATGGATATGGAGACGAAAATCAGAACTTCGTCGGGATTCGCATCAATGATGATGGGTCCAAATCCCTTATGTTAAAGGATTCGCGAACTGAAGGACTACTAAACATTTACACCACTGAAGACATCGATTCAAGCATCGTCACGTCCATAGAAAATTATGATCCTAGAATACGCCCTTGGTACGCCCCTCTCTATGAAGTCCCTGTTAGTCAATGGTCAGATATCTACGTGAACCAGGATGAAAAACAGGAAATTACCATTTCATCTATCGTACCGATATTAAATGAGTCAGGTGAGTTGGTTGGCTCGTCTACGCTGGATATCAAATTAAGTAACATCAATGATTTTTTAAAAGAAGATCACACGAAGGGCGCCGGATTAATTTACATCGTTGATGAAGATTGGCATATTCTCGCCCATTCTGGCACCTTCTCGAACTTTGTGACTGATAATGGCACTGTTGAACTAATGAGTGCAATAGACACCACGGAATCACTTGTGCGCGAAAGCGCTCTACGATTAAAAGAAGGAACCAACACAACTGCGACATTCAAACAATCGCAAATAAAATACTATGTCGCTTCTGAACCACTTGAAATACTAGGCTGGCGAGTGGTATCTGTCATACCGGAGACGGATTTGATTGGTGATTTGTTAAAACGACAGTCTATGACGCTTTTTCTACTGATTATGATTTCGTTAGTCTTTACTTACCTTGTGTATACGTTGATCAGAAAAATCGTGCACCCGATTCTCAATGTTGCTGAGGTCATCAAACGGTTTGAGGTTGGTGATTATGCGACAGAGGAGCTGGATCATGTGGATAGTGTCGTCTTAGAGACCGAAGTGTTTATCCATGCCTTTAAAGGCTTGGTGGATCGTCTTAATCATTTCTTTTCACAGCTTTCAAAAAGCGAAGAAAAATATCGCTCATTAGTCGAAAACTCGGATGACATGATTATCACCCTTTCCTCCGAAGGACGGCTTATTACAGTTAATCGAAAATTTGAAGAAAACCTAGGGCGCACGAGGGACAACCTCATCGGCACTTTAATCATCGATTATCTCGATCAAGCCCATGAAGCTGAAATGTGGTTACATTGGATTAACAAGGCCATTGAAACAGGGATTAAGCAAGAAAACACCTTTTCCCACACTTCAGAAGAAGGCATTACCCAGCATTTTTATGTCAGTATATTACCTCTACCGGACCGTGAGAATCTCGTTCTCTGTACATTTTCAGATGTAACACAACTGATTGAGGTCCAAAAGCAGATCGATCAAATTCATGTTCAAGAGCGTACAAACTTAGAAATGCTCGTGTCTGAAAGAACACAAGAGCTCGAGCATGCGATGAGAGAGCTCCTTGAAAGAGAAAAGCTAGCTTCACTAGGTAGTTTGGTTTCAGGTATCGCCCATGAAATCAACACACCACTGGGAATAGCAGTATCTGCAGCCTCTTATTTAGATACCATCACTAACGAAGTCGATAAAAAAATCGAAGAAGGGACCCTCACTAAAACAGGGCTATTTGAGTACATGAAAAATGTATCGGAAGGGCTAAGTATCATGAATAGCAATTTAAACCGAGCAGCGACACTGGTTAACAGCTTCAAACAAATCTCAGTTAATCAGACACACGAAAGCATTTCAAAGTTTAATTTCAAAGAATTCATCGAGACGATTCTCATCAGCCTAAAGCACGAAACTAAAATTCGAAAGATTGATATTCAGATCAGCTGCGATTCTGCACTGGTGATCACCAGCTACCCAGGTGCTTTAACCCAAATAATTACCAATCTCATCATGAACGCCATGATTCACGCCTTTGAAAAAGATCAAACCGGTACCATCCAGATTAATGCCGAAGAAAGGCCGCATCAAATACTTCTGCTGATAAAAGATAATGGAAAAGGCATTTCAGACGATCATCTACAACATATTTTTGAACCATTTTACACCACTAACCGGGCAGGCGGTGGTAGTGGATTGGGTTTAAACATCGTCTATAATCTCGTTACCGGAACCCTCAAAGGAAAAATTCAGGTAGAAAGCACCACTGGAAAAGGCACACAGTTTTTGATCGAAATTCCAAAACTAGATGGAGGTAGCTATGACCGATAACGATTCTTTGAATTTTCTTGCCGAAGAGTCGATTGTTTCCTCCGTATCACCTCAAAAGCATTATAAGGTTATGATTGCCGATGACGATTCTGAGGTGCATGTGGTCACCAAAATGATTCTTCAAACGTTTGAATATGAAGGCAAAGGCATCCTATTCGTCGATGCTTATACCGGTAAGGAAGCGAAACAGTTACTGCGTCAACACGAAGATATTGCGGTGATTTTCCTTGATGTGGTCATGGAAGATCTTCATTCAGGGCTTGAGGTTGTCACCTACTTAAGGGAAGTACTAAACAATCAAATTACACGAATTATCCTTAGAACAGGTCAACCTGGTGAAGCGCCGGAAGATCGCATTATTCGTGAATACGACATAAACGATTACCGTTTAAAGACGGATATGACCGTATCAAGATTGAACACTTCCCTTTACACAGCACTCAGAAACTACCGCGACTTAATCAAGATTGAAAAAAATAAACAAGGTCTCAAATATCCTTTACCTTCAAGAATCCTCACCTGAACCACATGGATTTGTGACCATTCATCATGAAAATGGTCCAAATATCGTCGCAGCAACAGGAAAATATGCATCATACGCAGGACAATCCATCAAGGATATCCCAGATTTACGTCCAATTTATCTATGGATGAAGGAACATACCAACTTACAAGAAATCGCACAGATAGAAAATGGCATTATCATCCGAAAAAGCGGTAAGAATAGCTTTAATAATTATATCTTTATCGAAGGTACTCAAAATATTTATGATACTGAACTTATTAATCTGTTTATGACCAATTATGCGATTGCACTGGACAATTTCATTCTGAATACCATGGTCGCTGATACACAAAGAGAAATCATCATCACATTTGGAGAAGTCATCGAAAAACATTTTGACGATACTAACGCGCATATAATGCGTATCTCTAACATGATGTATGAATTTGCATTAATTAAAGGCTTCTCATATCAAGAAAGTGAACTAATGAAGGTAGCAAGCACTATGCATGACATCGGTAAAATTGCTATCCCCGATGCTATTCTAAAGAAGCCTGGAAAACTAACGGCAGAGGAGTTTGAGATCATTAAAAAACACCCACTAATCGGTTATCAAATTCTTAGCAAATCTAAGTTAAACGTTCTAAAGCTCGCAGCCGAAATAGCGTTATATCATCACGAAAAGTATGACGGATCCGGGTACCCTGAAGGGCTCCGCGGCAACACCATACCGCTAAGTGCAAGAATGCTCGCCATCATCGATGTTTTCGATGCCATAACGCATCGTCGGATTTATAAAGCTGCCGAGTCCATCGATAATGCACTGAATTACTTGAAAGAAAATGAGGGACACATTTCGATCCGGATTTGGTTGATTTGTTCCTGCTACACTCGGAAAACATTATCCGCGGGAACGTATAATGCTTTGAAATGCCTGACAGAAATTCACCAGAAAAAAGGGTTAATGAGATACTTAAATCTCATTAACCCTTTTACACGCTTACTTGATCTCTATGGTGCGTTTATTGGTTGTTCTTTCAATCTTTGGTATGACGATTTTAAGGATGCCATCTTCAAGGGTTGCATCAATTTCTTCTGATTTAACATCTTTCAAGTAGATGGCGCGCTGCATCGAACACAATTTTCGTTCCCGGTGAAGATAGTTGTCTTTCTCTTCAGTGGTTTCTTCATTGCGTTTTGCTGAAATTATTAATCGTCCTTCTTCGTAGTCTAATGAAACTTCTTCCTTTTTAAAACCCGGCAACTCAGCTTCTACGACATAATGGTCATTTTCATCTTTAAGATCAACCCTGAAATTGGCGATTCTGCTAGGCTTGTTCAAATACTGACCATCGTTTAAAAGGTCATCGAAAATATTGAACAAATCAAAGACGTCGCCAGCATTTCTTTTTTGAATACCTGTTCTCGTAAGTGGTGTTAAACCTAACATATGAAATCCTCCTTTTCAAAAGTGATAAATTTGAATTTTGTTAGCACTCTACGCTATCGAGTGCTAATTTCAATTTTAATATACTGCTCACTTATCATTTTGTCAATAGACTTTAGAAGGATTTACAATTCATTTACAATTTGGAAAAAAGCCGTTAAACCCTTTAATTACCATAGCCATGTGGTATCGATAATCATGTCCACGTCCTTATCCGGTCTACAAGATCGAATATAAAACTCCTCAAGAGGAATCCATCTCCGTTCAAATTCATTTCTTTTCTTCTCGCCATTCCTCGCTTCGATTCGTTCTAATTGCTTTTGTGGCGAAAGTGTCATAAACACCTTTATATCGTATAAATCGCCTATCGCAGGATTAAACGCATAAGCCCCTTCAATTACGGTTACTTGTGATGGCGAAAACAAGACAGGTTCTGATAAGCACTGCTTGATCGTATCGTAATGACGATAGGTTATTGGTTCGTGTTGTTTAAGCGGAATTGCGACTTCTTCAATAAAACGCTCATAATGTACATTACCGCCTGGTATAGATAACCGCTCAGGGGTTCTCATACTGAGCGGCAAATAAAAATCATCCATATGAAAACAGTTACCCTTCAGTCGGCTTGCAAGTTCTGACCCGATCGTAGACTTTCCACTGCCGCATCGGCCATCAATCCCAATTACAACCCAATCCTTCTCTAATAACTTATTTGTCACTTTTTCCACGATTGAATCAATCAGTTGATCTCTTTCTGACATAATGCTCCTATTATAGGTCTAAATAGATGTTCTTTCCCGACTCGACGATAATAAGGTCTTCAGTGGAGATACCAAGCACGTCAAACGCAACGTCCAGCGGTAGCATCACACGCCCCTCGATTAAAACCGGAGGAGGTGTTATTTTTAACCGTGTAATATTGTGATTTTGAATTTTTAAAAGTTCATGATTCTTGATATCTACCGATACCACATTGGCGTCGGATATTCCGACGGCCTTTTGCGCTTCTGGGACCCACGCCAGCCGGTATGAAAACATCTCGAAGATTTCTCTAAATTCAACGTATACAACGCCCTCTGACGACTTGATGGACCGCATTAGATATTGAGGTCCAGGCATTTTAATCAGCACTTCCTTAGCAATCCTATAACTAGGGTCACCTTTATAATAATGAACTTCCCCTCCAAATTTCTTTACAAATGCATCTGCGATCACTTTTGATGGATAATCACGCACATAGGCGCCTTCATTATACACTTTATAATCGTAATAACCTAAGGCCTTGGTTTGTAGCATCAATTCTAATGGGATCTTCCATAATGAACGCCCATAATACTCTCGATTATAATCCGAGAGCGGCGTAGGAAACTCGATGGTCGGTGTTGTTTCCACCGTGATTGCCGGCTTGTACGTGTTGTTGCTAAAATAGTAGGTGGAATAGCCAAACTCCGGCTGGTCACTGGGTGGCATCAGCATATAGTTTGTAATGTCTGCCAATCGCTTCGCAAACGATTCATTCATTTTTAAATAGCTCGTTCCTAAATGATCTGTAAAATAATAAATAACCTGGCCCATACTATGAAAAGAAACATACCCTCTAAAGTCATATGAGAGTAAGTAATCCATCATCGCTTGGGTCTCGGGTTCAGAAGCTACAGAATACCCTTTGAAAAAATCCTCATCCGGTTCATCGGTTCTTCTGTAATAACCGGATTGTTGCCATTGATCAACCCAAGCCCCTGATGTTTCGAGAAAATAGAGGTCTTCGAAGTTTCTATTTAAATCGACGCCATTTGCATTGGCTTTTAATCTATTTTGACGAAAACTTGGTAGGATTTGATTGAAATACCCTTTTACTTCAGGCGTTGCCAATGACCTCGTTCCAAATTTTACGAGGTCAAATCCATCAGGATTCACGTTTGGTATCACATGCAGAACGGTTTCTGAGAGAAGTGTCCTCGAATTATAGCCACCTAAGTGTGCATCGTTTTGTGCGTCCTTGATATAGTCTTCCACCATTTTTAAAACGAGGACTGGATTGATGGTTTCACGAGCATGAACGCCTGCATCTATAATCACATGTCGTTTTTGAGTATAGTCAAACGCGGTTTTTTGATTTATGTTCTCGGTTAATCGTAGCGCAACAATTGGCTTACCATCCACAGAGTAACCGATGGTTTCAACTTCGACCCAGTCCGGATAGGTGGATTCGAGTTCGTAGGCCATGTCATTAATTCCTTTTGCAGTTGCAGCGTAGCCCTTATTGAAATTAATAACGGTATCTGCTGAAAAACTTGCAGGTCCGATACTGAGGATAATGACGACGAACAGCAGCAGGAACCGTCGTAATTGTCTTTGCATTTTCATCCCTCCCCTCGGTTCATTAAGATAATGTGTTTGGACTATGGTAATGTGTTTGGATTATAATAATTGGGACTTTTTAAAGTACGAACCAATGACATCGCTTGAGGTTCTGTAAGGGCGATGGGTTCCACCCCATAATAATGGATTGATGCCTCTTTTATGCCATACTGTCCTTCACCAAAATAGGAAATGTTACAGTAGTACTCCAGAATCTCAGTCTTAGTGAACGCCTTCTCGAGTTCAAACGCCACTAGCAGCTCAGCCACTTTTCTCTCATAGAGTTTCTCAAATGTAAAATACATGTTTTTTGCTAGTTGCTGAGTGATGCTACTGCCACCTTCTAGCGTAGTGCCCGCGACGATGTTCTTAAGCATAGCTCTGGTCGTCGAAATAAGGTTTATACCATTATGCTCATAAAAGCGCCTGTCTTCCGCATCTATAACACCTTCTAAAAAATAGGGCGATATTTGGTCGATAGTGACATAGCTTTCATCACCTTTTAGTTGGTCGATTCGATCACGGATGGCGATTGCCTCTGTGGCTTCCCTATACATTTCATACCCTTTTATCCCGATCGGAATCACGCTCAGGACCGCTATGACGATAAGGGCTATCACGCCTAGAATAATTAGCTTTTTTAATAATTTCATCTAAACTCCCAATTTCATCTTTTTAAACAAAGAAAAACCGGTACGAGACCGGTTTGCAAATCACTATACGAAAGCATCCACTTTCATTCCTTTACCGATAAACCGCTTAATCTCATCTAACGTCTCTCGCGTATTTCTAGATTGCTCTGCTTTTGCTTGGTCGAAACGTTTAAAGAATCCGCCATCCACTTGTTTCGAGAGAATATACTCTTTACTGGTGGCTTGACTGATGGCACGCCGAATATATGCCTGTTCTTCCGACTTTTCCTTCTCTACAATACGATCGAGAACAGTGGTTTTGCTAGGCATGTTATTATAGGCTTTCCACATGTTTGATAAACTGGCATCTGGATTAAAACTATTCATATGCGCCCCTCAAGAAAACTTTCTTAATTATATATTCCCATTTCTTGTGAAATTAATCAACATGTTTTTACACACTATCCCCTAAAGTTCTCGAGAAACAATGTCCGCATAGGTTTGACGCTTAACGATTAACTGATGCTGGTCTCCCTTTACGATTACCACTGCAGGTATGGTCAATTTATTATAATTGTTCGCCATGGAATAACCGTATGCGCCTGTTGAAAATACCGCTAAAAGATCGCCTCTCTCAGGAGTGGCAATTTCAATGTTCTTAATCAAAATATCAGTCGATTCGCAGCATTTACCGCTAATATCTACTTTAAAAGTTTTCGGTAGGTCCGCTTTATTCGCAACCACAGCATCATATTTTGCACCATAAAGTCCTGGACGCATATTATCCGTCATGCCACCATCTATGGATACATAAGTCTTAATTTCCGGAATCGTCTTTATATTTCCGATCGTATAAAGCTGTAATCCTGCTTCGCCGACGATGTAGCGGCCCGGCTCCATGGAAATATGTGGGCGCTTTATATGGTGTTTTTCACAAAAATCGGTAATGCGATCCATAATTGGTTTTACAAAAGCGGATAAATGGAGTGGATGGTCTTGATTGGTATAACGGATACCGAATCCACCCCCTATGTTCAAATCTGGAACCACGTAATTAAATCTTTTTTGTGTCTCTAAAATCAACGCAAGCGCAACCTCTAGAGCGGCTTGATGCGTGTCTGCTTCACATAGCTGTGACCCTACATGAAAATGAAAACCGAGAAATTCCAGTTCACTTGAAAGAATGGCACGTTCTATTGCAGGGTAAAGAACCTCTTCATTAAGCGGAATTCCAAATTTCGAGTCCTTCTTCCCTGTTGAAATATAATCATGGGTAGCAGCTGATACGCCTGGCGTGATTCTAAATAAAACTTTCACTTTTTTATCATGATGCTTACACAATGATTCAAGCAATTCAATTTCTGATACATCATCGATTACAATACGGCCAACACCATACTCTAGAGCCATGGTAAGCTCTTCGATACTTTTATTGTTTCCATTAAACTCAATTCGATGGGCAGGAAAATTAGCGCTCATAGCCGTATAAAGCTCACCGCCACTAACGACATCTAACCAAAAGCCTTCCTTTTCTAAGAGACGACACATGTATTTCGTGGAAAACGCCTTACAAGCAAAGGCTGCATGGGTATCATCATAGGCATCTAAAAATGAAGCTCTAATTTCATCGAGTTGCTCCATTAATTTTGCTTCAGAATAAATGTAAAGTGGGGTTCCATAAGTTTCTGCAAGTTGCGCTGTGCTGACCTCTTCTACATGAAGTACATGATTTTTAATTGAATACATGGGCTCCTCCGCTGCTATAATGTTGTTTCAAAGCAAAAATTGATAATTTCCAGCTCCCCTACGCGTGCAGAAGCGATGGTTACCTCAATTACATGTCCTGAATTGAGGTTTAAGCTGTAAGTGCTTTTTAAAGTTTCAGAGGCTTTATTATTTGCAAACTGACTTAAGGATGCACCATCGATAAGCACCGACAGCAAATCGCGCCCTAGTAGTTCCTGGGAATCGTAGCCTGTCAACTTTATAAACGCCGTGTTGACTTCGTGAATTCTAAGATCAGTACCACAAACAAAAATACCTAATGGGGCTTCTTGGATATAACGGTTGAATCTGAGAAACTTCATCTCTAACATGCGATTACGATGTATCGCTGTTAAAAAGACATCACAAAGTTCAGACAGAATTTGTGTTTCAAAGACAGCATTCGTTCGAAGAATCTTAACAGAATCAAACCCTACAAAACCAAACAGCTTTCCATCAGAACGCATGGGATAGCTAATCATGCTCATGACATCAAAGGGTTCAAGTAATCGCTTGACAGGTTCGTCGTCTTCAAGCGCCGATACATTCTCTACATAGGTTGGCTCTCCGAGCAAGTGTTTGACATAAAAAGGGGCATTAAAGGTAAAAGGCACTTGCTGAAGATGTTCCTTTTTAGGAGTGATTCCTTTTTCACACCATTCATAGGTGTTTGAAAGGGTCAACCTCTCTAAATCGTACTCGACGATAAACGCGCGGTCCGCATAGACGATACGACCAAATGTACCCAGGACCCGTTCAACGTCATCTTGAAACCGGAGTGGATCGCTTTCCATCAAGTTTAGAAAGGTCTGATGAAGAAGCTTCCAGTATCGGGATTGAAGGTCCATGTTATTCTTTAAGTTCAAAATTTCAAGTTCTCTTTCCGCTTCAGAAGTCATATCTTCGATAATTCCGATGATCACCAGCTGTTCACTTACATGGTCCCAAGCGCAATCAAACTTTCCTTCCGTATAAATCAATGATTGATTCTCTTTTGTGAAGATAATCTGCAGTTCAAAATGGTCGCCTTCCTTAGCAGATGCAAAGTGATCCATGCATAGCATTTTTGAATGAGGATGTACCCAGTGCCACAAATCTCTCGAAAGAAATTCATCACTAATATAACCATGCCACGCTTCATTCGCATAGAAAATTTCACCGCCGGTATTGGTCATGATCACGAGATATGGCGATTTATCAAATACAGAAAGCGAGAGTGAATTCTGGTGGATTTTTCCGTGTATATTCACTAGTTTCTCCCCTTTAAAGCGATAGTCTTCCCTTTTATTATACTATCTTTTCAGAATCACACCACCACTAATATATGGTTTTTAACTTTTACTAGCACTGTATAAAGCGGATTCAGTTGCCTTTCCTCTCATGGCCACAAAGGATGTTTTATAGACGACCACGGTAATAAGCGTATTCGTAATCGCAGTCGGGATAACGATGGAAGTGACCAATATTCCCAGTGGCGCTGGTAATCCTACGATGAGTAGCGCTGAGGTCAAGAATAGTAAACCACTGGTCAAGGTACCCATAAAGCCGATAATTGCCATTTGAACGGTGTTGGATTTGATGCCACTAAGTAACCGAATGAGTGCTAGAACAATAAATGCCGTAATAAGCTTATCGATGAGATTCGGAAGCTGTCCACCTGGAAAAGTCGTCGTCATCGCCGTTAAAACACCACTCAATAGTCCAGACAGCAAGGTGTTCTTTACCGTCGGATTAATGGCGATGGCGATAAACATAAAGGTCAAAAGCAAGTCAAATTTCATCCCAAAGAAACCAGGTACAATCGCATGTAATACGAATCCCATCGCCAATAATACTGAAGTTAAAATCATGTTTTTAGTTTTCATAAAGTCACCTATTCCCTTCTTTTTCTTAAAAAGTGGCAATAAAAAAACCGATTACCCCTTAAATTAATAAGGAGCAAACGGTTTACGTTCGCGGTGCCACCCTTCTTGATTGATTTCCAATCATCTCGTTTTCAGATACTAACATATCCTACTCCTATAACGCGGAGAAACGGCCTCGGCTACTATGGTTCGCCTAGCATCTCATAGGTCCATTCGTTTATTAGCTGTTTATCCTCTCGCACCAACGAGGACTCTCTTAAAAACACGCCGATAAAGTACTAATCCTAATCAAAGATTTAAAATATGGAGTTGTTACAGTTAATTAAAATTTATTATATCCATTTTTCATGAAAATGCAAGCCTATTTTAAAAAAAATATTTTAACCTGCAGAAATACTCTGATAAAATCCTTCGAGATCGAAACCATGCGTCGTCACCGACGCAATCGACCGGTTAAAAACCTGACTCTCAGCTAATGATTTTTCTATAGAATCACTTTTCAGTTCTAAAAGCCATCGATGAAAATCATCAATTTTTAAGCCGTTTTTTTCATTTAAATGTGTCATCGACGATTTTACTAAATCGATGACCAAGGATTCCGTGTCTTTAGGTGTAAGCTCTCTTAAAGCTTCTGTGACGTTCTTTGGACCTCGGCTCAGCTTGGAAGAGAACTCATGCAGATAGAAAAAGTGCCCATAGTTCATCAATTTTCCAGTATCCACATCGATAAACCATAGGTCCTTATCCAGTGCCGTCGATGTCAATCCCATGTATTTTAAAGCCATGAGGTCATAGAAAATGCCCTCACATATTTTCCGAGATCCCAGTGGCTTCAGATAACCCATAACCGACTCCAGCAAGGTAATCGATTCCACGCCACTTTCTTTTCTGATGACAATATAACCATGTGTCTTCGTGTCAAATGTGTCAATCACTTCTGGCAGTTCAAGTTTAAACACACTTTCACTTACGGACTGAACCAATGCCAGTGAGTCCATAAATATCTTTTTCTTTAACTTGGTCACTTCCAATAAAATATGGGTTTCGGAGATGTACAGATAACCAAGTTCAATCATCAGGCGCTTCAAGTATTTAAATCGGATGGTCTTCCCTTCGCTACTTTTTAGCTCTAAGGTCAGCTTACGCTTGCTTCTCTTAATTTTCGAATAGTCTTCCTCTTTAACAAAAGGATCCCGGTAGGCAGATGTTTCATTGAAGGGTGCTTCATTGAAGGGTGCTTCATTGAAGGGTGCTTCATCGTCTTTCCCATGACTATTAGCCGCATTTGCCCACGATCGTTGCTTATTTCGATAGATTAATCGCTCTTTTTCATAGAACTTGTTTTCAGCAATCAAAGCCTGGCCTTCGTTGTATAATGCGTTAATTTTACTCATGACAAAAAGAGCTTCCTTCACATGCGCTACATCAGGATGCCACAGCTTGGCTAAAGCTCGATATTCCCTCTTTATTCCCTTTACGGTAAAAAGCTCCGATGGCATATCGCATCGAATTATGAAATCCTTATCAGAAAACCGCTCTTTCTTAGTCATTTCACACCATTAAAAAAGTTTTATTCTATGATTATACATGGACATCACCGTTATTTCAATCCGCCGGATTTACCAAAATAAACATCAAATCATTGACATTGGTACCAGTAGGACCTGTAATAATTAAATCTTGAGATGCTGCTAAAGCGTGATAGGCATCGTCATTTTCAAGGTAAGCCTCCGCTTTCGCTACGCCACCCATCCGAGAGACCGTTTCTCCATCTACCATTCCACCGGCTGCGTCAGTAGGACCATCAGTGCCATCAGAACCAACTGAAACCATAACGATTCCAGAAGTACCTGCGATCTCTATCGCACTCGTCAATGCCATCGCCTGACTCCGTCCACCTAATCCATTTCCCTTCACCACGATGGTCGTTTCACCACCATAAATCCATACCGTAGGCTCGGTTAACTCGGATTTGTCGCGTATCGCCTGCTGAGAAATAAATCGACTAAATCCCTTGGCTTCTGAGGTCACCGCTGTGTCAATCACATGTGTCACATAACCGCACTTTTCAGCCGCTTCCAGTGCGGCCTGACATAAGGATTTTACGTTACCAGCAAATGCACTGATGGTAGGTATCACTTTTGAAACACTTGGTCGGTTAAAGGCTTCCATTATCGCAGGGCTAATGCTAATTTTATATTTATTGATCACCTCATAAGCCAGATGAGAGGTATCCTCTTCTGGAAAAATAGGACCTGAAGCGATCGTCGTTAGAGAATCACCAACCACATCAGAGAGTATGATGGCGAAAATCGAGCGGCAGTTCAAATAGTTAAGTAATCGCCCACCTTTTACATCAGATAACCCTTTTCGAACAGCATTGATTTCATTAATCGAAGCCCCAGAACGGATCAATTGTTCGGATAGCGCGGCTAATTCGTCAAGTGAAATACCATCGGCTGGTTTTTCGAAAAGAGCTGAACCGCCGCCGGAGATAAGAAACAAAAGCACATGCTCCTTCGGTATCGCCTGGCACATCCTAAGGGCATTTTCAGTGGCGAAAACACTTGCTGCATCCACGACAGGATGTCCAGCTTCGTAAATTTTTATGCCTTCGATATTCCCCTCGGAATGCCCGTATTTCGTAATGACCATGCCATTAATTATTTGATTTCCATAGTGCCGTTTAGCGGCATTTGCCATTTTCCATGCAGCTTTTCCTATCGCTAATAAAGTTATCGGTCCATTAATTGGCGTTTCATCTAACCGCTTGATTACACTGGATTCTGGAAGTACTGCACTGATGGCCGCTTCGTAGATATATTTGGCGTCATTTCTTATTTTCATGAAGATTTCCTCATTTCAGGTTATAATCTAATTATAGTGGTTTAAAGCAAGTTTTCAAATACAACACGTGCCAGTGGAGGTGCAAAATCCATGTTTCCAACCTATGATGAAGTGTACCAATTGATGAATACATTACTCGATGAAATCCCGGAGCCTTTTTTTAAGGAGTTAAGTGGTGGCGTAATCCTTTTAGAAGGAGATAAACATAGTCCTTATGAGTTGGATGGCAGGCCTTTATATATCATGGGTGAATATGTACGCAGTTCGCTCGGTAAACAAATTATTCTCTACTACGGCTCGTTCAATGCGGTCTATTCGCACCTTTCAGTTGAAAAGCTAAGGGATAAACTAAGAAAAACCCTTATCCACGAATTTGTTCATCACCTCGAAGGAATGGCTGGTAAGAGAGACTTAGAAAAGCAAGATGAAACCCAGTTGAATCATTACATTAAAAAGGGATAATTATGCTTTACATTCACCTTCTAAAGCGTTATAATGGGGTCAGGCTATTGATAATCATTATCAATTACCGCGGCGAAACTATCTATTTTAGGAGGCAATAATGGCAACCATGAATGGCCCTCGATTTAAACAAAGTCGATCATTAGGGCTTAATGTCTGTGGTCACCCAAAGGCGATGCGTCGCGCAAAACCGGGGACTAGCCGCGCAGACCGAAAACTTTCCACATATGGCACACAATTACTTGAAAAACAAAGGCTTCGCGCCTATTATGGCGTACTCGAGAAGCAGTTCAGACGAACTTTTGAAGCAGCAAAAAAACAACCCGGCTTAGCTGGTGAAAATCTCGTGAAGTTACTCGAAACCCGTATAGATAATCTCGTTTACCGATCTGGACTTGCAACATCAATCAGGCAAGCGAGACAAATGGTCGTCCACGGCCACATCGCTTTAAACGGTAATAAAACAGACATTCCTTCTCATCGTGTCAATCCAGGTGACACGGTATCACTCACTGAAAAGGCAAAGAGGATTTCACTCTTTACGGCAAATGCACTAAGTAGTTTTAGTCAACTTCCTTACCTGACAAAATCTGAGGATGGCACTTCTGTGGTATTAACGCGCATGCCTAGCCGTGAGGAAATTCCGATCGAGATCAATGACCATTTGATCGTCGAGTTCTATTCGAGGTAAACTGTTTCTACCATACTTTCATAGACAAAAAAAGAGAGACGCACATGATGTGCATCTCTCTTTTCTATTAGAATGGCAACTACTTGAGTTTACCTTCTTTTACCGCTTTATTCATCGCAGCAAATTGCTCAGAATAGTTTTCTTTTGCAATCTTATCCCAAATTTCAGCGCCTTGTACGTTAATTCTAGAAGGAACGAAGATAGGATCGAGACCGGCTTTCTTTTGAGCTTCATAGTCTTTAAGTGTAGCTAAGCCTGGTTTAGTTAACAGGATGATAACGATTACGTTGAACCATGCCATCGCGCCAACTGCTGCTGAACCAAAGTTCCAAACCACGTCAACTGAAGAAATCGCACCGATGAATACCATCGCGATAAGTGCAACTCTACCGAACAGGATCGCATTTTTATATCCAGAACCGCTTGTGTTCTTCTTAAAGATATAACCAATACTTGAATCAGTATAGAATGCATAAGCTAAAATCGTCGTAAATGTGAAGAAGAATAATGCGATTGCGACGAATCCGCCACCGATACCAGGAATAAATGAGTTAACCGCTTCTTGAGTGAAGTTTGATTTCTCAACGCCTGGAAGGTTTTCTGTAATAAATGCACCTGCTTCGTTAACAACGTTAAATGCGCCAGTAGAAAGGATCATTACTGCTGTAGCTGTACAAACGAATAATGTATCTACGTAAACTGAAAACGCTTGAACGAGACCTTGTTTAGCAGGGTGAGATACTTCAGCAGCACCAGCCGCTTGAGCACCAGTACCTTGACCAGCTTCATTAGAGAAGATACCTCTCTTAACGCCCCAAGCAACTGCTTGGCCAAATACTGCGCCGTAAACAGCGTTTAAGTTGAAGGCAGAAGAGAAAATCATACCAAATACTTCTGGAATTTTAGTGAAGTTTACAGCAAGAATGATTAATGCAAGAATGATGTAACCAATCGCCATGAAAGGAACGATCATTTCTGCTGTTCTCGCGATTCTCTTACCACCGCCGAATACAACGTAACCAACCAATGCCGTGTAGATTAAACCGATAATCCATGGTGCCAAACCAAACGATAATTTACCTGCTTGAGCAAATGCGTTTGTTTGAATACCTGGAAGCATGATACCACATGAAATAATAGTTAAAATTGCGAAAGCGATCCCTAAAGGTCTAGATTTTAAACCTTTTTCGATATAGTATGCTGGACCACCACGATATTCCCCGTGAATCTCCTCTTTCCATACTTGAGCAAGAGCTGACTCGATATACGCTGAACCTGCACCTAAGAATGCGATTGCCCACATCCAGAACACTGCACCTGGACCGCCAAAGAAGATTGCTGAAGCAACGCCTGTGATGTTACCTGTACCAACACGACCACCAAGTGCCATGGCAAAACCTTGGAATGAAGAAACACCTTTATCAGATGCTTTTCCGCCTAAGAGTTGACCAACCATGTCTTTGACAAGTCTGAGTTGTGGAAATTTCATTAATACAGAAAAATAAATTCCGGCTGCGAGGCACAAGTAAATCATTATTGGGCCCCAGAAGAAACCATCAAGCCAACCTGAAAAGTTCAATAAACCCTCCATACGTTTGTTTCCCTCCCTGTTTCCTTTTTTTTTTCTAAATATTTGAGTTGCGTTACAAATGTTTTGAGTAACGTTACAAATATTTAATGAAATTTTATCATTCGCGTAATACTTTTGTCAAACAAATAATTCTATAGAAATCAATTTATATGTAACTTTATTCCCACCTCAAGACTCATCTTGATAGGTATTAATACCTATTATCGTTATATTTCAATCAATCCAAAACAGGCCGTTTTTCTAAGGAACAATAAAAAAAGGCCTGTCGATGTTTCGAATGTTACTTTTTCGAAATATTCTCCAGCCAACTTTTGATGCAGGTCACCCTATTTAATTAAATTTGTTAATATTATATCACATTCTTTTTAGCATACGGATATCTGCATGCCATGTTCCTTCAAAATAGACGAACTCCGGAATCACAGCGATGATTTCATAGCCCATGGACTCGTACAATCGGATTGCAGCCTTATTATATTCGAAAACCCCCAGCTCTATAGCATGTGCACCTAATTGAGCACATTCGCGTTCGATTTGCGTCATGATCCACCTGCCGACACCTTTACCACGATAATTTTCTTCACCTATTACGAGGCTGATCCATGCTGTATCTGGCGTTTCATGCACACGTCTTCCGAAAGCCATGTCGATACTGAACTCACCAATCGGCTTCTCACCATCACAGACCAAATAGATGCGTTTATCGTCATTTTGCATGGCGCTAACCATGAGTTCAAACGGTGTAAAAGGTTCATCTACGCCTATGCTAAATTTAGGAATGGCGTACGGCCGTATTTTGGGATCATTTGACCACTTACATAATATTTGGAAATCATCTATTTTATATTCATCCATAAAGCGGACTCTTAACCGTTCCATCCAATTCTCATCAAACCCGTTTTCACTGTACATAGCGACTCCTAATTCATGATAATCCTATTGTATCATAAATTTCCCCTTGTATTTCAATAGAAAACCCATTAAAATAAGAGATGTCGTGGGGATGTAGCTCAGATGGGAGAGTACCAGACTGGCAGTCTGGGTGTCGTGGGTTCGAGTCCCATCATCTCCACCAATCGTATTTTTCAGGGAATGATGTTCTCCCTTAGCTTTATGCTAGAACCGCTAATTAGCTGATGACTTCTGTATTGTACAGGCGTATCGGCTTTTTTATTTGCCAAATTATACCATAGGAGCGCCTAATATGTTATTTAGTTTGTCGTTAATCCTTATCATTGGCTTTTCACTAAGCGGACTATTTAATAAACTAAAACTGCCTGGATTGTTAGGAATGATATTGACCGGTATCCTTCTCGGGCCGTATGTGCTGAATTTAATATCTCCAGAAATCCTCATGATTTCTCCAGATCTCAGGGAAATTGCCTTGATCGTCATCCTTATGCGCGCCGGTCTTTCCATCGATTTAAGCGATCTAAAAAAGGTGGGGCGCCCTGCTTTCCTGATGTGCTTCGTCCCCGCCACGTTTGAAATACTGGCAGTCAGTCTCTTCGGCCCTAAGCTACTCGGCATCTCACTAGTAGAAGCAGCCGTTCTCGGCACGGTTTTAGCAGCGGTTTCTCCCGCTGTCATCGTTCCGCGGATGCTCAAACTCATGACATCCGGTCATGGCAAAAATAAAAGCATCCCGCAACTGATTATGGCGGGTGCTTCGGTTGATGATATTTACGTCATCGTCTTATTTACCTCATTTCTCAACCTGTTTAAAGGTGAAACGTTTAGTGTTACCACATTGATCACGGTGCCTCTCTCCATCATTACCGGTATCTTACTCGGTGCTTTCACTGGCCTGATTTTGGTAAAGCTCTTTAAGAGACTTCACATACGTGACACCATCAAGGTCCTTATTATACTCAGCATTTCCTTCCTCTTCGTCACGCTGGAAAGCGTCATCAAGCCTTATTTCCCGTTGTCAGGTTTGATCGCCGTCATGGCCTTGGGAGGTACGCTGTTAAAAACCTATGCACTACTGGCGAAACGATTGATGAGCAAGTTCTCAAAAATATGGGTGGGTGCTGAAATTCTGTTATTTGTAATGGTCGGTGCCGCTGTAAATATTCACGCACTTTCCGATATCGGCTTAAACGCATTTTTTCTTATCTTTATAGCGCTCCTATTCAGAGTAATCGGCGTTGGCTTCAGCCTTATCTTAACCCCATTGACGATTAAAGAACGGTTTTTTTGCGCACTGGCATATCTTCCGAAAGCCACTGTACAAGCCGCCATCGGTGCAATTCCACTGTCTGCTGGGATGCCAGCTGGGGATACGATTCTTTCTATGGCGGTATTGGCGATTCTCGTTACAGCCCCACTGGGTGCACTGGGGATCGATCTTACTTACGCAAGTTTCCTTCAAAAGGATTAATAGACCTGCTTCACTTCGTAACCAGCTGTTTTCAGTGTGTCGACTATCGCCTTAATGTGTTCATGCCCATTGGTTTCAACAGTGACTTGAAGCTGTACATGACTAAATCGATCGAAGTTCATAAATTGGTTGTGGTCCAGCTTGATAACATTGGCTTTTAAATCCGCTAATACCTGAGAAATATTTAAAAGCTGCCCAGGAGTATCCGGCAAGTCCACTGAAAAGCAAAAGATTCTGCCCCTTCTGGCAAGGCCTTTGTTAATCATGGCTGAAACCGTGACGACGTCGATATTGCCGCCGGAGAGGACACTGACGATTATTTTGTCTTTTACGTCCAGTTTTTTGAGTGCCGCCACACTTAGTGCACCCGCATTTTCAACCACCATTTTATGCTTTTCGATGAGCATGAGGAAGGCATCCATAATATCGTAATCGGATACTGTAATTATGCCATCCACGTAGTCTCTTGCCAGTTCTAGTGTCAGGTTGCCCACCTGTTTGACGGCAACGCCATCAGCAACCGTACTTACTGTCTCTAGGCGGGTCACTTTGCCCATCTCAATCGACCGTTTCATAGAAAGCGCCCCTTCAGGTTCGACGCCATAAACCTTGCATGTTGGATTGATCGTTTTAACGTAAGTCGCAATACCACTGACTAATCCACCGCCCCCCACAGGAACCAAAAGGATATCCAGTTCTGGTAATGCTTCTATGATTTCCTTGCCGATGGTTCCTTGACCAGAAATCACCTCCAGGTCATCAAACGGATGGATAAATGTCGTTCCCGTCGCCGCTTGATAGGACAGTGCGTGCTGATAGGCATCGTCATAAGTGTCACCATGCAAGATTACTGTCGCCCCGTAGGATTTAGTGGCGTTAATTTTTATGAGTGGCGTCGCAACGGGCATTACAACCGTCGCCTGAATGCCTAGGATTGAGGCTGCCAGTGCAACCCCTTGTGCATGATTTCCTGCAGAAGCAGTAACCACGCCTGTCCCTCTTTCATCATCGGCAATTTGCGCCATACGATTATAAGCGCCTCTTAATTTAAAAGCCCCTGTCTTCTGAAAATTCTCCGTTTTAAAATAGACCGCGTTACCCGTATCATGGCTAAAGTGACTGCTATAGATCAATGGCGTGTTATCCACGATGCCATCAAGCCGATCACTTGCGTCCTGAATGCGAGCGGTCCACTGGTTATGACTCATGGCTTATCATACTCCCTTCAATTATTTCCGAAAGTCCTTTGCCAGGCGGTATGATTGGAAAGACGTTTTCATCGTGATCCAATACACAGTCCACCACAACGGGCTGTTTTTCTTTTTTGATCCACTCAAGCGCCGTTTCAAGTTCACTTACTGTGGTCACCCGAATCCCTTTAATCCCATAAGCGTCCGCTAACTTGATGAAATCCACAGAATCATCGCCATCGGTCTCACTATATCGGCTATGGTTAAACAGCTTTTGCCACTGCCGAACCATGCCTAGTGCTTTGTTGTTAAAGATAAAGGTGGTGATCGGCACTTGATATTTGCTGACGGTGCCCAGTTCATTACAGTTCATCTTAAAACTACCATCGCCAGCAAAATGGAGCACTGTCCGATGAGGATTTCCAACTTTAGCGCCGATGGCGGCCCCTAGTCCAAACCCCATGGTACCTAAACCACCAGAAGTAATCAGCGATCTAACATGATCAAATCCGTAAGCCTGTGCCGTCCACATTTGATGCTGTCCTACTTCAGTGACCACGATTGCTTCATCACCATAGGTGTCTTTGATCATCTTTAATAGCGACATAGGTGATAACATGGCATCCCCTTCGAGCCTAGTGATCTTTTGTTTAATACTCCCCTCAGGGTCTTTGAATATTACACGATTGATGAGCAACCTGTTGAGTCGCTTTAAAAAAGTCTTAATGTCGCTTCGTACGGGAACCTGCACCTGTTTGTTTTTGTGAATCTCATTTTCATCATTTTCCACATGTATGATGGTTGCACTGCCACAAAATTGGTCGGGAGCGCCTATGACGCGATCACTCAGTCTAGCACCTAGCACCATGACCAAATCAGCACTGGCCAAATATTGATTAGCCGCTCTTGAACCGTGCATACCCGCTAATCCAAGTGATAATGGATGGGATTGAGGGAAGGCACCGCTTCCCATAAGTGTATTCGCAACCGGAATGTTACAGGCCGTGGCCAGTTCGTATAATGCTTCATGTGCACCTGAATGGATGACACCACCACCTGCTAATATAACAGGGTGATTTGCACATTCGAACAGCTGCGCTACGCGGTTTGCCATCAAATCATTTGCATCACCTGTGGTTTCCGTCTTATCTCTTTTTCTCTGCTTAAACGCTTCTATGCCGTTAAAGGATATGGTTTGGGTCATCAAGTCTTTCGGAATATCGATGAGCACCGGCCCCGGTCTACCTGACATGGCGATATCAAACGCTCGAAACAGAACACTTTCAAGTTGATCGATACTTCTTACCATTTCACAGTGCTTGGTAATCGTCAGCGTCATGGACGTGATATCCACTTCCTGAAACGAATCCTTTCCAATCAAGGGGGTTGCGACTTGCCCTGAAATCACCACTACTGGCTGAGAATCGAGATAAGCAGTGGCTAGACCCGTAATGGTATTTGTTGCCCCAGGTCCAGATGTAACGAAGCAAACCCCAACTTTTCCTGTACTTCTCGCATAGCCATCTGCAGCATGGACAGCCCCCTGCTCGTGACAGGTTCGATAATGCTTAATGTTCCCCTGATGATCATAGAGGACATCGTATAGTGGGATCACTGCCCCTCCTGGAAATCCAAAGACTGTATCGACGCCTAAGTCTTCTAAACAAGCGATTACGATTTGTGCGCCGTTTAATACCATATTTTCCTCCAATCACGTCATGATGGCACCCTCTGATGCCGATGAAACCCATTTTGAATACCTCGATAAATAGCCTTTTAGGTCCTGCTGCTTCGGACGAATGGATGCTAACCGTAACGCTATTTCCTCTTCAGTCAAATGATGGGAAATGATGCCCGCTTCAATATCGATGCTGATGATATCCCCATCCATCAGCCATGCGATTGGTCCCCCCTCTTGCGCTTCTGGTGACACATGCCCTATGGCAGCACCTCTGGTTGCACCTGAAAATCTGCCATCTGTAATAAGTGCCACCGAAGCATCTAGCCCCATGCCACTTAAAGCGGCCGTTGGTGTAAGCATTTCAGGCATACCTGGACCGCCTTTAGGTCCTTCGTATCTAATTACGATGATCTCTCCCTTTCTGATCTCACCACTTTGGATGGCTTTAACCGCATCGTGTTCGCCATCGAATACGCGCGCCGGTCCTTGATGCTTGAGCATCTCATGAGCCACTGCTGAACGTTTGACCACTGCTCCTTTTGGAGCGAGGTTTCCTTCTAAGACTTGAATCCCGCCTTCTGCACTGTATGGCTTTTCTAAGGGTCTAATGACTTGACCATCGACATTTTTTCTGCCATGGTGCAGTGTGACCTCCCCAATCGTTTTGTTCTGGACGGTGAGGGCATTGGCACAAAGAAGGTCCCCTCGAAGTAACTGGTAGAGCACTGTTTGAACGCCACCTTCTCGGTGCAAATCCTCCATGTGATGCTGCCCAGCCGGGCTTAATTTGCAGAGGTTTGGTGTTTCCTTGCTCACTTTTCGCACGAAATCAAGGTCAATTTTGATGCCTACCTCATGGGCAATGGCAGTCAAATGCAGGATGGTGTTCGTGGAGCATCCAAGCGCCATATCAAGCCTAAGTGCATTATGAAAGGCCTCTTTCGTAAGTATTTTACTGCTGTTTAATTGCTCGGTTACCATTTGAACGATTCGCATGCCTGTTTCTTTCGCTAGCCGGATTCTTTTAGAATGCACCGCAGGAATTGACCCATTTCCCGGTAAAGCGATGCCGAGTGCTTCCGTCATGCAGTTCATGGAATTTGCCGTGTACATGCCTGAGCATGAGCCGCAGGTCGGGCAAGCTGCCTCTTCATAACGCGATAGGGTCTCGAGATCCATTTGATTCGCCCTCACTGCGCCAACCGCTTCAAAGACGGTGCTTAAATCCACGGTTACGCCTTCTGTCTCACCGGAAAGCATTGGCCCTCCGCTGACTAAAATCACGGGAATATCCAAACGCGCCGCTGCCATCATCATGCCGGGTACAACCTTGTCGCAATTGGGAATCATCACAAGTCCATCAAAGGCATGGGCTTTCGCCATTATTTCGATGCTGTCTGCGATGACTTCACGACTAGCCAGTGAGTATCGCATGCCTTCATGATTCATGGCTAAGCCGTCACATACACCGATACTCGGAAACTCAAGCGGTGTCCCGCCAGAAATCCTGATACCGGTTTTTACAGCTTCAGAGAGATTTCGTAGATGTGTGTGCCCTGGAATCACTTCATTAAAGGCATTAACTACGCCGATTAGCGGTTGGTTCAGCTCCTTATCGATCAACCCCAGCGATTTTAAAAGCGCACGATGTGGCGCGCGTTCTATGCCCTGTGTCAACTGATGACTTCTTAGTTTCATCTAGTCCTCCTGTTTGGGAAGCCAACTCATCATGGCGCGTAGCGTTTTTCCAACCGCGACGATTTCATGCGCCCCTTCTAGACGTCTACTCATATTGAACATCGGGCGGTTTGCCATATTTTCCAGTATCCACGCTTTAGCAAAGGACCCGTCTTGGATTTCACTTAAGACCGCTTTCATCTCTGCGCGCGTTGCAGAATTGATGATGCGTTTTCCACTGACGTAATCGCCGTATTCCGCTGTATCACTTACCGAATATCGCATACGCTCCAGTCCGCCCTCGTACAGAAGGTCCACGATTAACTTAAGCTCATGCAAGCATTCGAAGTAAGCGATTTCTTTTTGGTATCCTGCTTCTACCAACGTCTCAAAGCCTGCCTTCACAAGTTCACTTACCCCACCGCACAAAACGGCTTGTTCTCCGAACAAATCGGTTTCGGTTTCCTCCTTGAAGGTGGTCTCCAGTATCCCCGCCCGTGCGGCACCTATCCCCGCTGCATAAGCCATGGCCAGTTTTCTTGCATTGCCTGTGGCATCCTGCTCAATAGCGAAAAGCGCTGGAACGCCTTTTCCCTCAGTATAGAGTCTTCGCACTAGATGACCGGGGCCTTTAGGTGCCACCATAAACACGTCTACTGATCGGTCTGGCTGAATCTGATTGAAATGAATGTTGAACCCATGCGCAAATGCCAGTGCTGCACCTTTTTTAAGGTTGGGTCTAACGGCGTCTCGATAAACGCCTGCTTGCTTCTCATCCGGTAGCAGCATCATGATCACATCAGCCTGTTTCACTGCTTCCTCTGTGGTTAGGACTTCGAGGCCAGCAAGTTTTGCGCGTTCGGCACTCTTAGACCCTTCGTATAAACCTACGGTTACATCGACACCGCTCTCTTTCAGATTGAGTGCATGGGCGTGGCCTTGACTTCCATAACCGATAATCGCCACTTTTTTGCCAGTTAGAACACTCAGTTCACAGGATTCTTCATAAAACATCTTCGCCATTTTCTTCTCCTTATTATTGATTTACTATTTCGTTTACAGAGTGCACATCAACCACCTTTTCGATGGTGGTTAATGCACGTTCAAAGCCTGGGCCTTCGTCAGATAGCGTTATATTCAGCCATGCCCCTTTACTGTGCACATCGGGTTCCATCAAAATGCGTTTAAAAACATAACCCTTACGTTTTAGCAGTGCTGTGACGCGCATCAATACTTCAGGCTCATTTTCCATGTACGCTCTTAGTGTTCTTTCCATCCTTATTCCTCCTTCTTCAAAATAAAAAACGCCCCTCGACAAATAAATGTCGAGGGGCGAGATGATGCTCGCGGTACCACCCTGTTTCCAGCTTAGCTGCTTATGAGGTCGCACAGAATCTGTGTTAACCCTGATTCGATAACGTGAATCAATCCGACTTGGTTTACTCGGTTACCCTTTAGACCTTGTTGCTCATGAGTGATTATTAAATATCCCCTTCATGCTGCTTCCCACCAACTGCAGCTCTCTGTGATGAATGTCCAGATATGTTTCTCTCAATCGACGCATTAACTATTTCTATTGATATTACAGGCTTGAATTATCTTTGTCAAATACTTTTTAGAATTTTCAGTTATTTTTTATTTCTGACCATCACTAGCCCTACTCTAAAGTCAGTTCATCCAGTTGGGTCAATACCTTCTCTACGAAGACCTGGACGATTTCCGGATCAAACTGCTTCCCAGCACTGTTTAGCAGCTCATCAATGGCCTCTTGCTTCGTGCGTACCGCTCGATAGGTTCTCGCAGTCGTCATGGCATCATAGGCATCTGCCACGGCGATAATTCTCGCTCCTCTAGGAATTTCATAGCCTCTAAGACCCTTAGGATAACCTCTGCCATCAAAGCGTTCATGGTGTGAGAGCACCAAATTCGACAGCTCAGCCATTTCGTTAACCGATCCGAGAATACGATAGCCTGTTTCAGGGTGTTTTTTTATTTCAGCCCACTCCTCTTTGGTAAGTGCCCCCTCCTTATTCAGGATTTGTTCATCAACGGCGATTTTTCCGATGTCGTGTAACCATCCTGCGGTCTTGAGTTCATTGATTTCACGTGTCGTGAGTCTAAGCGCGTTTCCGATGGCTTCACAATAAACGCTAACTCTCGAGGAATGACGTTCTTCACGTTTGTTCTTCTCATGGAGGGTATTGATGATGGTTTCAAACATCTTCCCTCTAAAGCTTGGCCCTTCCACCAGCTTGTGTCTGTACATGTAATTCTCTACACGATTAAATAATATGCTCATGGGCTCGTCTGCCGTGATTTTAGCATCTGATCCAAAAGACATGGACAAATTGATGTTGTTAAACCGTTCCACTTCACAGGCCGATTCGATACGCTTAATAATGGCCTCGGCCGTTCTCGCGCTGGTATCTGGCATTAAGATGACGAACTCATCACCGCCGAGCCGTGCCAGGATATCCGTGTCACGGCAGTTATGTCTCAGAATTTGCGCCATTCGCCTGAGCAGCGCATCTCCTACATTGTGACCAAAGGCATCATTTGTGAGTTTAAGTCCGTTCACATCCGCCATGATCATGGCCACTGGCATGGTGCGAGACGCGTCGATACGCCGCATTTCCTCTTCGAAATAGCGCCTGTTATAAGCACCTGTCAATTGGTCATGATAGCTGATATAAAGAATCTCCTCTTCAGCCAGCTTCTTCTCGGTAATATCGGTATAAATTCCATATCCGCCGATAATCTGTTCCTCAGCGATTATGGGAATTCCTTTGATTTGCACATGGACAAATCGATTTTGTTTGCCTTTTCTCTGGCCTTCATAAAAGATTCGCTCGCCATTTAAAACCCGATTGGTGAGCTCTACAGTCGGTTCTTGATCATTTTCGGAGATTAAAATCTGGTCCAGCTTCTGATTTTTAATTTCATTTAGGGTGTAGCCAAACAACGAAGTGAAATTCTCATTGATGGCCACAATGTTATGGCCTGCATCAAATCTGATGATGGCATCTGAAGAGTTCTTGAATAAAGCTTCAAAAATGACTTTTTGCGCTGCGATTTCCTTCGTCGCATTTTTAAGGTCGGTGATGTTGGTAAAGATACCGTAACCTCCGATCACTTCATTCTCCAGTGTAATCGGAACGCCTTGCACGAGAAAATCCCTCGCTGTTCCATCCTTTGCATATCGCTTTCCTTCGATTACCACTTTATCCCCGCTGAGAAGGGTCTCCGTCAAACCGGTATTATGTACGAGTTCATCTGGGCTGGAAATTAGCCTGTCCGTGGTTTGTCCGATAATTTCTTCGGAAGTGTATCCGAAAAAGCGCTCGAAATTCTCATTGATTTCGATAATTTTCTGAGAGTTATCAATCCTGACGATGGCATCAGAAGAATTGCTGAATAGGGATTCGAAAACCTTGATTTGACGGTTCAATGACTGCTCAGCCTGATACTCTTTCGTCTTATCCACATAAACAAGAAAATAACCTTCTAAGGCGCCTAGACTCCGAATGGGGATTACGGTAACGCATAAATCGATGTGTTCTGCGTTTAGGTTTATTTTGCGCACATTGTTTAGCCTGATTTCTTCAGATAACATCCCATCAGGCGTCCCTGTTAGCCACTTGATCTCTGAAGCGATCAGGTCATTTCTGAGCTTTTTATGTTCACTGGCTTCTATCGGTATTTTGAACAATTCATCAAATCGCTGGTTGACCTCGATGATCTGGAATTTCTCGTCTAACTTCACGATGGCATCTGGCGAGAGGTTGAACAGTAGATAATAATGGTCTAAATAGCCCATATTGCCCCCAAAAGATGATATTTTAATATATTGTAACATATCGTCGCTAATCGTCACTACACTTTTTGAACACTGCATTTGTAAAGGTAAAAAAAGTTGGATAGCCTATATGACCACCCAACTTTAATCTATTCTTAATGCTTCATTTAAAAAATCCACCGCTTCCCTAAGCGCCTGCTGTTGTTCTGGAATCGGCATGACGACCCAATCGTGCTGCATCATTTCATATTCTATGGCCGTGATGCTGGTCCCGTCAATCGGGTCCATGTTTGCAAACTTCTCGCAATCCGGCCTAAAAACCTCATCTGATCCGTAGAAGACCAAAATCTCTCCTAAATTACTCAAATCCCCATAGATAGGCGATACGCGATAATCCTCTAAAGGTAACCCATTAGCATACTTAAGTCCCACTTCATGTAGCGATTCCAGGTTCAAAATCAAGTCTTTCGCGTCTGCTTGAGGTATGTCAGGATGCGTCATGGTCACATCAAGCCAAGGCGAAAACAATATCAGCTTCTCAGGTGCACGCATTTCTAAATCTCTCACTTGCATGGCTAATGCCAAGGCGAGTCCACCCCCTGCAGAATCCCCCATAAAGGTGAACTGATGCTCAGGAAATCGAGATAATTGCTCCTTATAGGCGATGAGCGCCATGTCAAGCGCCTGTAACACGTCCGATTCCGGAACAAGTGGGTATTCGACAAAAGTAATGACACAGTGTGCCATATTGATAAATTTACTAATCATCACATAGTGGTTAATGGAGGCTTCGTTAGCATAGCCTCCGCCATGAAAGAACATGACATGTTTTTTAGTGCGAAAATCATCTGGATATAAGTTATATACATCTCGGTCCATAATTTTAAAATGCTCAATTTCATTTTCAAAATTAAGGAGTAGTGGTATCCGTCTGATTTTTGCCCTTCGAGGGTTATCAAAATTCATTTGACTCTTGAAGTTGATCATCTCAAGCGCTTTATAAACCGCTTTAGCTTTTTTGCTGATCATTTTTGCCTGCTTTCAGTAAACGGATTAGTCTCGACCTAATTTAGAATAGTTTTCTTCGATAAGGCGGCGCTTTTCTGTCCATAAATCAAATGACAAGTTGACATAGTATTGGTCTGGGGTTTCAAATCGCAATAAACCATCCCATAACTTCTCGATTTCACGCTTACAATACTCTTTAATCTCATTTAAAGTCGGTAATACATGAACAAGCTTGCCATTCTCGATGATTTTTTCTTGAAGCTTACGCGCAGTAAAATTTTTCGCTGTTTTCTTTTTCCAAGGCATGGCTTCGTCGAAGAGCACATACGTATCGCCAACCGTTTCGTCCTTCAACGTCAATAGGTCGGCAAACGCCTTACCTGTCACGTTATCAAAAAGGCGCCATACATCCTTAAGACCTGGATTCGTGACCTTCACCAAATCTTCTGAAAGCTTGATTCGTGCGTCGATTTCACCATCCTGTTCCACTGCCACGAGTTTATAAACCCCACCATAAACCGGTTCTGATGAAGCTGTCATCATACGCTCACCTACACCGTAGGAATCGATCGGTGCACCTTGCATTTCAAGCTCTCTAATTTTATACTCGTCAAGTGAATTAGAAACGGTTATTCTAACATCATTAAAACCCGCTTGATCAAGTAGCTTTCTCGACTCCTGTGACAGGTATTTCAAGTCGCCACTGTCTAGGCGAATTCCTTTGATCGATTCGGGCGACATGGTCTTAAATACTTCGATGGCAGCTGGAATACCTGAACTCAAAACGTTGTAAGTATCCACTAAAAATGTGGCGCGATGCGGATATGCCTTAGCATATTTTTCAAAGGCTACCTGATCATCACTATAAAACTGGATCCAGCTATGTGCCATGGTTCCTACCACAGGTATGTCGAACATCTTATGTGCTAAAAGGTTGGAGGTTCCCACGCAACCACCGATATACATGGCTCTGGCACCATAAATCGTTGCATCGGCACCGTGCCCTCTTCTCGGGCCAAAATCGACCACTGGCTTTTTGCCGGCGGAACGGACGATTCTACTGGCCTTTGTGGCGATTAGACTCTGATGGTTGATGGTGAGGAGTAGCATCGTTTCGATCAATTGGGCTTCCAAAATGGAGGCACCAATCGTGATGACAGGTGTATTCGGGAAGACAGGTGTACCTTCCGGGATTGCCCAAACATCTCCTGAAAATTTAAAATTCCTCAAAAAGATTAAAAATTCTTCTGTAAACATGTTCATCCCTCTTAAGAGATCCACATCTTCATCAGAGAAACTAATGTCCAATAAATAATCGACAAATTGCTCAAGTCCTGCAGTAATGGCAAATCCGCCACCGTCAGGAACGCGTCTGAAAAAATAATCAAAATAAACACGGACATTTGTATCTCCGTTGACCATGTAGCCATTGGTCATGGTTATTTCATAAAAATCCACTAATAAAGCAAGATTCTTTTCATCCTTCCAACTAATCGTCTGCATGTTCTCCTCCGAATTATATCCGCTTCGCAAATGCGATGATGTTGCCGTCAAAATCTGCAACGTACGAAACATAGTCGCCCCAATTTCGCATTGAAGCTTCACTAATTCCTCTACCGCCTAAACGGACTGCTTTTTCATAGTAAAAAATGGGGTCATCCACAAATAGATATAACTCACAGCGTGGATAAGCCGTATTTTGATTAGGATTATCAACATTACCCTCTAGTATTTTAACGATCCCATCACCGGGGAGAATTCCTAAACGGGTAGTGGATGTTAACGGTATTTCTGTCATGCCTGCCACATCTAGCGTAGGTGTCTTGTCTAATAAAGACGTATAAAAAGTTTTGGCTTTTTGCTGATTCTCGACATAGATGATGATGGCCAAATCACTTTGATCAATCATGGGACGCTCCTAAATTTTTACTCATTCAACACTCATTATACAACAATTTACTTACTTCTACATGTTTTTAACAAAATTAAATATGGCGATTATTGATAAAAAGTATTGACCTTCCCACTATGGGAAGCTTTATTATATGATTAGGAGTTGATTTCGGCCGAAATCCCAACCTGGAGGTTATCGTGAAAATTGGAGAATTTGCCAAACAAAATAATATTTCGCCTAAAATGCTTAGGCATTATGATGAGATTGGGCTATTTAGCCCAGGTTCCATCGATACCACTAACGGGTATCGTGTATACCTACCTGAACAAAGTCAGAAGTTATTCTGGATCCTCACCCTTAAAAATCTTGGCTTCTCCCTAGATGAAGTAAAGAACATGATGCAGGGTCCAATGGATAGCGCACACCTCATCGAAGCGCTCGCTGAAAAGCGCGTTTTACTGGCAGAGCAAATGAAATCAGTGCTTATCAAATCCATGCAACTCGATTTCCTCCTAGACACCATCAAACAGGAGGGATTTCAAATGAACCGTAAGATTGATTTAAGCAACATCACCACAGAGCGTGCCCTAGATATTAAGAAGAACATGCCTAATACTGAAGTGCTACTGGATAATGCTAGACGCATACTGAATCAAGCAGTTGATGGCACCACATTCTCGTTTATTCGTATCGACCTAAGACAATTTAAAGCCATTAACGATGTGGATGGTTATGACGTAGGCGATCGCGTCATCATTTCGCTTTATCAAATTATCGAAGAAACCTTACAGCAATACGGTACTTCCCATAACAGCGTGGCGAGAGCTGGTGGTGATGAGTTCGTGGTTTTTGCTGAAGGTCAACCAGCGACCCTGGAAGCCATCGCACACTCCATTAAAAAGGCCGTACAAGGCATCGACTATGCCTCTCTCGGATGCCATAAGCCTATCGATGTCTACGTTGGTTCTGTAATCGCAGCAAAACAACACGATGTGCACCTCATGAACTATTATGATATGGCCATCGAGTCCCTTAGAACAGCTCATCGTCAAATGCTTGAAGGTGGAGAAGGATTTAGCGTTTCAAGAATTTAATACCACGACCTTTCCAGATTTGCTATAATGTTAAAGTATAAAAAGTAGCATACAGATGCAAGTCAAAGGAGAAAAAATGGAAAGGTCGCCATATATCGTGGTTTTAGGTGCTTCAATCGTCGATATCACTGGATTTTCAGCTGTGAAATATCGATCACATAATTCGAACCCTGGGTGTGTCAAGGTCTCAATGGGCGGCGTATGCCGCAACATCGCAGAAACGACTGCTCGTCTGGGAATCGATACAACATTTATTTCCATCATAGGGGATGACGATCATGGCCGTAGCATTTTTGAGCATTCAAAAGAGATTGGTTATGACATGTCGAATTCCTTATTTTTAAAAGGCTGCTCAACCCCGACATACATGGCCATTTTAGATGAGAAGGGTGAAATGGTATCAGCCATCGTCGACATGTGGAGCGCAAATCAGATGACGCCACATTTCATCGATTCAAAAGAGGAAATCATCTCAAATGCAGCGTATACCTTCGTCGATGCGGATCACCCAGAATTGCTTGAATATATTTTGAAACGTTTTAAGGGAAAGACAAAATTTGTCCTGGACCCTATTTCTGCGGCGAAGGCAGAAAAAATCAAACACCTTCTTCCTTACTTTCACACGGTAAAGCCCAACCGCTTCGAAGCAGAAATGTTAGTGGGATACCCTCTGAACAATTCAGATCATCTGTTACGTGCAGCAGAAGATTTACTTGCACTGGGGATAGAAAAGGTTTTCATATCACTGGATGAAAATGGTATCCTTTATGCCGATGCTGAACATAAAGGCATCATGATGGCGCGTGGCGCTAAGGTGGTAAACGTCACTGGTGCTGGTGATTCCTTCGTCGCTGGTCTAGGCTATGGATTCATGAAGGAACTCAATCTCCACGATACCGTGAAGTTCGCCATAGGCGCGAGCCTTCTAACCATCTCACACGAGAGTACGATTCATCCGAACATGTGCGAAGCAGCAGTCCAAAACATCATGACTCAGGTAGAGTGGGCGGACTCAACGATTGTCGATTACTAGTTATAATGATGAATATAACATGAAGAAGGCTACCAGATTTGGTAGCCTTCTTTTCGTGTAAAGTACGCTTAATACGTCATATACCCCACTTCAACCATATCGCTAAATCGATGGACCTTTATGCCAAAATCTGAAAGTGAGTAATATTGATCATCGACCCAGATGCTTCGTATCACGTTTTTGGTCGTGTCATACCATTTTAAAACACTGTCATCCACTTCAGCTTGTGTCAAATGGGTGGATGTTCCTCTTAGTTTGATGCCCGTTGATGCGCTTACATCATAAACATAAGCCCCTTGGAAGATAAATTTGCCACTCTCATCATATAGCATGACAGGGATTGAAAATGCAGTGCCTTGCGCTGCAAACATGATGGCTTTATGGTTCGATAAAGCGTCAGACCAGCTTCCAGGCCCACCTAAAACCACCTTGCTCTTTTCAATAGGATTTGATACATCTGACACATCGAAAAGTCCGATTTTAATCCCCCCTTGAATTGGACCATTTGCAGTGTCTATGGTTTCTCGTCCAAATCCGAGGATGGTTTGATCGTCGACAGGATGTAGGTAATTGCTAAATCCAGGTATTTTAAGGTATCCTAACACTTTTGGCAATTTGGGTTCCTTTAAATCGATCACATAAAAGGGGTCCACTTGCCTAAAAGTCACCATATACGCCCTATCCCCCATAAAACGCACGGAATAGATTTGTTCAGAGGGGGCTAATCCCTCCAGCTTACCGATAATACTCAGATTGCTATCGAGAACATATAGATTGTTACTAGAGGTTTCGTTCCAACCATCACCCGTGGTTGTGGCGATTCGATAGTTGCCTTCATACGAATCCATGGAAAACTGATTGAGAACGCGTCCTGGTACAGAGCCTTTATTACCAAATACCACCTTGCCACCTATCATATAAAATTGATAAAGGGATGTGGAATGCTCGAAGCTTGGTGAGCTCATCACCTCATTCGTCATAAATGCATAATGGTATCTGTCAAGCGCGATAATCAGCCTCGATTTTGATGCATAAACTTGATTGCCACCACCCACGTACACATTAATATCAGGTGCTGCCTCCAGTTCATTCATTTTGAAACCGATGGTCATCATTAGTGATGTTTCCACGGTATCGGGGAAATAACGAATCTTATCATAAGTGATTTTATAGTCATTGGTTTTCTTACCCGTCGGTAATATGAGCACTTCGCTGAATTGTGGTTCAATTTGATCTGCTGTCATGCCGTAATAAGATAGATTTTTATTTGCAATTAAATAGAGATTGCCCCCGGTCAACCTAGAGGTCACATAGTAGCCATCTGCAGTAAAATCCTTTAAAAGCACGGGTTTTGAAGGCGTCGTCACATCATAGAACAGCACCTTTGTCTTTGGTGGCATATAAGGCATGATCATCCTCATATCAACACTTAAAGAGTAAAATCCAAAGTTTTGCTCTTGACCGATTATGACGAGTTTACCATCATACAGGTACAGCTCGTTGATGGTCGTGCCATCAGGAACAGTCAGTGTCGTGAGTACTTCAGGCTTATCCTTTTGCAAATCCACGATTTTGACGGCATTTTGACGCACTTGATATAAAGTAAAGCCATCTGTTTTTACGATATCCGCTTCATCGACGCCTGCCACCTGGAGATTGGTTTCACTGAATTCAGGCTTCGCTTCAGGTGAAGGCATGGGCTCAGCGGCCACAGGAACTGGATTACCCTGATCATCAAATGACTCAGGTAAAGTCGGTACGATCCAATCGCGTAATAAAGGGTAATAATTATTAGTGAATTTGCCCGCATAACTAAAAATTAAATTCAGCTTTTCAAATGAGTCCACTGTAGGCAACGCTTCTGTGTAGACATAAGGCTTAAAGCCACTCTTGACCACCACTTTACGTGCCGCTGCATCCCATTTCACTTCGCTACCAAAAGCTTCTGAGATGAAACGGATAGGGACGAGGGTTCGCCCATCCACGATGATGGCTTCAGCGTCGAGTCGTATGAGTTCGCCATCGATACTTCCATACATTTCATCAATTTTGATGGACACATTCATTTGATCATTATAGGCTGTGGCAATTTTCAAGTTTGAATTCCAGTCCACTTCCAGCGACAAATACTCAAAAAGCGCTCTAAATGGCACTAGAACACGGTCGTTTACGATTTTGGGAGCCACTTCAAATGGAATCAGTTTTCCATCCACCTCGATTCCAATCTCACTTTCAGCAAATGATGGTATCGATAATAAAAGCATGACACATGCTAATAGCATAATTTTTTTCAATTTGACCGCCTCCTCTTTTGCTCATGTCATCAAAAATATACCCCAAATTTTCAAAAATAATGTGACGATTTGAAAACAGTTTATAGGTTTATTTGATGCCCCCCGAGCAACGCTGCAATCTCCGGATGGCAGGTTACGAAGATCAACTGATGCCGCTCCGCGTGCTGTTTTATGAGCTTGACGGCGTCGTTTCTTCTGCCCGCATCCATGTTGATCAAGCAATCATCCAGAACCGTGAGCATGGGAATCTTTTCACTTAGCACTTCTGTCAGCGCCAGACGAAATGCAAGTGCCACACTATCCAGTGTTCCCGATGACAGTAATCTCACAGGGAGCTGTTTTGATGCGCTTCCAATCATCGGTAAAAGGGATTGGTCAAAGGTGATGTCGCGGTATTTATCCTGTGTAATGGTCTTAAGATGTGCCGTAAAAACCTGTTCTAAACGGCTTGAGCTGCCACTTTGAAGGTCGTTTAGCGTAACCTCCAGTACCCTTAGTATTTTACTTAACTGTCCCGCTTTTTCGATCAATTTTTTTACAGTCTTCATCTCATCATCGAACATTTCCCTAAGTTCCTCAGAACGTTTTTCAGGCAATTCCACCAGCAATCGGTCGAGCTCGCGTTGTTCATTATGAAGCGTCAGTTGCGCACTCTCCTTACTCGCTCTTAAAGACTTAACTTCAGAGAGGTACATCTCCACCGAGGAAAATGCTTCCGGTAAAGATGCCAGTTTTTCGATTTCTTTTTGGATTTCGCGCTGGTCAGCAATCCTATCAGCCAGTGCCATGGTAACGCTGTCGAGCTCGCCATACGTCTCCTTCCACTGAGAAATCATATTTTCCCGTGTCATGCGTTCAATTTCACTTTGCTTGATCTCCAGCTCTAAGGCAGTGATTCTTGGTGCCAATATTTCGAGCCCTACAGTCACCAGCCCCTCAAATTTTGCATGTTCTTTTATCAGTGCCTGCTCATCGCCTATGTTGGGCAGGCCGTCTAATAGCCTTCGCTGTATCGCCAACTCATTTTGAGCGGTTGTAAGCTGTTCATGGTTTTCTTTACAGGCTTCCATAGTAATGACATTCAAGTCGCTTAACTGGTTCATCAGTTCAGATTGAGCTACTTCAAGGGCTTTTGATATGGCAACAAAATCAATCTGGTTCGACTTGATTTCGATTTCCAGCGAACTGCCATCTGTGATTTTAAGAAAAGCATCCGCCGTCATCTCGTCACCTGATAATAAGGATTTCGACTCACCGTAGGCATTCGTAATCATTAAAGGGGTCTTCGTTTGATGAACGACGATACTCAGCTCTGCAGACGCAAGCTTAATTTTTTGCTCACGTATGGTTTGAACCTTTGACTCAAGACGTCTAATCAACTGCTGGTCAAAGCGATGAAATTGATCAACCGTGACCTCAAGCTTCGCTATGGCATCTACCAGAGCCTTTCTTTTTTCATAGTTCTCCCACATTTTCATATGGGCGATGATCGCAACTTCCTGATCTCGCTTTGCGATCAACTCGGCTAGCTCAAGTTTCAAATCCCTGAGCTTGTTACTAAACACTGAGTATTCCGCTTCTGCGATTGGCCACTTCCGATTCAACTCCATAAGCTGCTTCATCTGCGTCTCTAAGTGATCGCGTTTAAGTCCCAATTGGCTCCTTTGAACCACCTGCTGCTCAATTTCAACCAATGCTTCTAATCGCTGTTCAATCGCTTTAAGCTGTTCCGTTAACTGGCGAACCCGAAGTTGCTTCATTTCGAGCGCTTGTTCTATTCGATCCGCTTCAGTCGCCTCATATGAGCATTGCTCTGCACCATAATAGTGCTTGAGTATCTCGCCTATATTCTTTTTATGGGGATCTCGCCACCCCTTTCCTTTTGAAGGCATGTTCCTCTCGAGATCCCAGTTGCTCGCTAATTGATCAAACTGTTCTACGATTAGTGTTTTATAACGTTCAAGCGGTAAACCATCAAACGCAACCGTCGCATCCTTTAGTAACTCAGAAACGGTTTGATAAGCGGTTTCATCACTGCTGATTTGTTCAAATACTTTCTTAAAGTCCTCTTGCTTACCAAACGCTACATGGGAAAATGTTGCTTCATATCCACCGAAAATTTGCTTAAGCTCCACTTCAATGGAACTTTGGTCCATGATCTTACGACCGTCTTTAATCATAACGATTTTGGGACTCGTAAGGTGCCACGTCTTATGGAGTTCATAATCGTGCCCATCATGTGTAAATAAGACTTCACATTCCGCAAAAGGTTCACCTCCGAAAGGGAATGCCTTTTCCATAAACCGTTTATCCTCAGACTTGCGAAGACTAAGCTTAGCTTCAATAAAAAGAATGGCGAAAAGTGCTTCGACAAATGTGCTCTTACCTGTCTCGTTTGGTCCTACAATTACATTGAGCCCTTCTCTAAGGTTGATATTCGATGCACTAATGCCTGCGTATTGTATGATTTTTAGCCCGTTAATCATGATTCATCACCTCGTGCATCAGCTCAAGCGCTAAATGTGCTGTCGCCACGTCCCCATCGTCGAATAGCTTCGTTAAAAGCACATATGGTACTGAACCGACAGTAAACATACGATCAACCTCTTCTCTCGTGAACTTTGGTTTTAATGCAATTTCTTCAATTTCCAAGTGGTGAAATGATTTTTTCACCCTTTCATAAACAGATTGTCTTCGTTCAAACACTGATTGCGTCAGATAGCCACCCACCTTGATTCTGGCGACGATTTTTTCTAATGGGTAGCCACTAAACATCCCATAAAACATCGACTCATTAACTTCATCACTTAAGGTTAATGTGACATCGAAAAAACGAAATTGACCTAATGGAATGCGTTTTGCCATGATCCGTTTGGTGGCATCGATTTCGATATACCAGCCGCCACCTTCATGCTGATAATTTAGACCATCTGGCTCTGGTGTCCCCGCATTATAGACCTTTGCTGTCGCCTCAGCAACTGGAGGATAAGGGACATGTGTATGTCCGATCAAAACCAGATCCTGTTTAAGGGCATTGAGTTCTTCTAGACTCATGGGAAAATAATTGCCATTTAAATCCGGAGAAATCTCTTTTATGGCGCCATGTGCAAGTACGATATTTACCGCATCTTTTTCCACCGGCATTTGCTTAAGCCATTCTAGGGCATTTGTCTCGCTGTGCTTACGATCACATGGCGCCGGATAAATGTCCACATTTAGTTCTTCTATCTCAAAACGTTTTCGTTCGGGCGTATCAAGGATGATGGCATGATCTGGCATGCTTGCTTTAAACCATTGCCAGAGCTGTAAGGTATCGTTATAGTAATCGTGATTGCCAGGGAGAATCCAGATAGCGGATCCACTAAACGCCTTCAAAGTTTGAGTAACACGTTCTACCTCACGTTTAGAAACTTTGATATTTTCAAAGATATCTCCTGTTATCGCCATAATATCGCACTTCAGTTCATCTGCAACACTTACAGCTCTCTGAATTACCTCAAAACGCGCATCAATTAAGCTGTTCTTGACAGAATCAGGATATCGTAAGAATTTCATGCCCACATGAATGTCTGAGATGTGAAAAATCTTGATTTTATCCACGCTGCGCCTCCTTTTTTAATTTCCCCTTTATTCTACCACATATAGATACCTCATCATCCTTGGAAGTGATAAAATAGTTATAAGATTATTTGCAAAGGTGAATGTTATGGAAAATGAACAGGAATACTTGAAACGGCAGTTGATCAACGCCAAACGCACTTTCGACTTAACTTTTGAGCAAGTGGGAAGCGGTCGATGTGTGACTGATTTGGATGGATGGATCAAAGAGGTAAACCAGAAGTTTTGTGACATTATCGGATATACCATGGATGAAACACTGAAGTTACGCGTTAAAAACCTAACCTATCCCGAGGATTGGGATATCGACTGGGAGTATAAGAAAAAACTTTTCGCAGGTGAAATCCCTTACTTTTCCATGCAAAAGCGTTACATTAAAAAGGACGGATCGCTCACTTGGGTTTATACGACGGTAACGCTTATCAAGGGAAATGAAGACATTGATGATTACTTAATTGGGATTGTTCAAGACATTAACAGTCAAAAGGCAGCTGAAGAATGGCTTATGAACGAAAATGAGAAACTGGAAGCCATCGTCGCCGATAGAACGCGTCAGCTTATCGAAGCAAATAAGATCAAGGATCAAACCATTAAAGAGTTAAACACCTTAAAAGAACTCCTTTTAAAAAATGCCACCATCGATCCGTTAACTGGGCTGTATAATCGTCGACATATGCTCGAAAAAATAACGGAGGAGCTGGACAGAACGAAGCGTACACACCATGTATTCAGTCTTATTCTCACTGACATCGACTACTTTAAAGACATCAACGACCTAAGAGGACACGATTGCGGTGATGAAGTTCTTCAGATGGTCTCCAAACTTCTTAAACGTGAGCTCAGGTCCATGGATGTCGTCTGTAGATGGGGGGGCGAAGAATTTTTAATCCTTTTACCGGAAACTTCTGAGGACGGTGCTCGTCAGATTGCAGAACGCATCCGAAAAAGGATTCAAAACCATACCTTTTTTTATGAGGATATGCCCTTCACATTGACCATGACCTTCGGAGTGTCCTCCTTTAAAGGGGATCACAACATCAAGGAAATGATTAAAGCAGCCGATTTGGCGCTTTATGCTGGGAAAGACCTCGGTCGTAACAGAGTGGTCTGAATTGTATGAAAGTCGTAAAGGCGTATTAAAGGGGCGTTGAATTCATGGTTAATTCACATTTTCTTTTCAAATGTATACATTGTATTGATTTCTAATTAACATTCGTACGCTATACTCTAATCATCCCCCAATAATAAATGCTGCATATGCAGCCCCCCCTTAACTAAAACTTTTTTCAGATACCCCCACTAAATTCCCCCAAAAGTAAGAAAAGCAATTATCTCCCCCAGATAACTGCTTTTTTTATTTTTTGTTCATTTTTGAAAAGAGCATTCGCTCCATAGGCAGTTCAAACATTCTGAAAAGGCTCTCATCTCTTTCACTCAAACCGTCGAATATGACGATTTTATCCGCCTGCGAAATCATATGCAGGTGCTGCTTAAATAGCAACGCGAGATGCGTATCTTTTAAAATGACTTCAAATAGCTCATGATCGATCTTGAAAAGATCGATCATTTGATATTTATCATAGTCTTGAAGCGCAAAATCGACACTGATGCTATCTACGGCGATTCTGTATCCGAAACCTTTAGCGGTCAGTATGTTCTGGTAAGCCTCAATATCGAAAAGTGTTTCGAACTTGAATTTGAGATAGATTTGGTGACAAGAAGAGCGATTACTTTCAAGTAGCGCCATAAAGCCATTGAATAGTGCTTTTCTCATGGTTTCTTCCGTAACGGTGACGATGATAGGGGTTTCATCCACATAAAGAAAAGCCTGCGTCACCATGTACTTATCAAACTCAGTGAGTTTGCCTGATTTTTTTATCTGAGATAACAAATGAGCCGTAGATATTACCTGTTCGAAACGGCGCCATCTGGCTAAAAGCATTAGGAGTACCGGGGCTTCATCTCCCATGCGGTGATAGGGGATGATTTCAGGTACGACGTTTTTACCACTAACCGTTTCCGTCAGATCCATCATCAAATTCATACGAGACTGGAACTCCTCGACGTTTAAACAGGTCACCACATTACTGGAAACGAGCTTGCTATCATACATCAAATGGTCTGCAAAAGTAATGAGGTCTTGCCAGTTCTCAAAACCGAGATCGCCCCTTACCACTCCCATGGAAATACCGATGAGGTGCGTCGTGTCGGTGTGGTCAATAATGGGTTTTGCCATTTCCATACGTATGGTCGAAATGACATGATAAATTTTACCATCCGTAGGATTAGAGCCTAGATTTCTGAGCTTGTTATCGACCTTATACCGCTTATCAATTTTTACAAGTCCGACGAACTCGTCGCCACCATATCTAAAAATAAGCGCTTCACCAAAAATATCCCGAAGAATCCGGCTCACTGATACGAGTACCTGGTCACCGACTTCGTGTCCAAAGCAGTCATTCACAGGTTTAAATTTATTGAGGTCGATAAAAAAAACCGTAAATTGATCATGTGGATGGCTTTGCATGAACTCGGCGAAGCTGTGACGATTGTTCAGCTCTGTTAAAAAATCATACTTGGAGTAATGCTCTTGATTCTTAATTTTAGAAGTATAGGTCAAACCAATGATAGTAATGATGATGCCCAGTGCAATCATGGTGGCATCTATGGTCATCTGCCTTTTAATTAAAGCATCATTTTGCTTTTGATACCTCTCCGTCAAATCATGAAAGGTATCTTTTATCGCAAGTGCGTTCTCTGTTATATAAGTTAGTCGATTATGATCCTGTGGATTTTGAATTAGTTCTCTGACATTGAAGGCAAGTTCGTTTGCCTTTTCCTTCGCTAAGATGGCTGTAAATTTAATATCCTCAAAAGGATTGGCCTTTAAACCGATTGTCACGTCTCCATAAGCTAACGCGTTTGAGAAAACTAGGTATCGATCGATTTCATCGTTAAGTATGGCTAATACTTCATCACGTTGGTCAGCTTTATAAACTAGCTGCTGCGAGTAATTGGCAATCAGCATGGTGCGCATCCGCTCTGAACCAGCAATATTGATGGCGGCACTGAGGTATGATTTTTCTTCACTTTTAAGGATTGAATAGGTCATTCCAAGGATAAAAGGCATCAATGAAAAGATCAAGATGATGACATGCAGTTGTGAAGTCTCTAATTTTCTCAAATCTACCCTCCCAATATCAGATTAATTTTCACATATTTTTAGGTCTATAGACCTAATTTGTTTGTAAATAAATAGTCCCAATTACTATATTAGCCCATCTAGTATTGCTTTTCAACTGAAACCTATTGTTTTTTTAAAACATTATGTTAACTTATGAAATGCCGTTTTGTCATTTGCAACCAAGCCTTGAGATGGTACAATATTAATATGTGTCAAGGTAAAAAGGAGCTCTCTAAATGAAACTAAACCAACTAGTAGGCATGAGAACCTTCAAGACTGGAATAGCGGTCGCCATCACACTCATCATCTGTGAATGGGTTATGGCTACCAACCCCTTTTTCGCGGCAATCTCTGCCATATTTGCCATGGAGTCCACAGTAGAAGGCACACTTAAGGTGGTGAGGGATCGCCTCTTTGGAACCATTTTAGGAGCAGCGATCGCCATTGGTTTTACCATGATTTTACCTCAAACATCGATTACCATCGGACTAGGAGTTATCCTTGTCATCACCATTTGCAACGCGTTTAAGCTACAAGGGACCATAAAAATAGCATCCATCGTTTTTTTGGCGATTGCCCTTGGTGCACATGATGGCAATCAGTTAAACTATGCTTTATACAGAACGATAGACACATTGATCGGATTGATGGTAAGCACTTTGATTAACCTGTTCGTTTTTCCAAAGGGCATCACCATGAAATAAATGAAATTGGGAGATAAATATGAATCCATTTGAAGCGATGCTGGAACAACTAAAGAATGACAGCCAATCTCTTAGAGTCAATCAAGTCAAAGGACTTCGAGTCGATCAACTCATGCGTCTCTTGACGCGTTTAAGTCAGGATACTGAGCTTAGAAGTAAAATCATCGATGGGGATCAATCGACATTCGATTTGATCGATGAATGTGTTACTTTGATTAATCGATTTGTTACTGAAGAATATGTAACCCCAAAAGGGAATCGTTATTATCAACAAAAGTTAAACGCCCTGACCAAGCGTTTGAGGCTTCAGCATCAGATGCGGCCGAAAGGAAGCTATTTAAGCCTTTATATGATTCTGGGAATTGCTGTGGGAACTGCTATCGGCGCGATTTTCTTATCAACCAGTTCAAATTATTATGCAATCAGTATCAGCATCGGCATGGTTATCGGTATTGTAATCGGTAACCAGGTAGAAGCGGGTGCAAAGAAGAAGAATCTTATCTATTAGCACTAAGTGTTATCACGTAAAAAAGAGCTTAAGGTTAACGCTTGATTGCGTGTCTTAAGCTCTTGTCATTTTTATAAGCTACTGAATATTTGATTTCTTCCATTACGTTTTGCAGTGTATAGATTTTGATCCACTCGATTGTACCAGTGCTCAAAATTTTCCCCCTCCAAGTACTCTGAAAGGCCGATGCTCACCGTTACTGGACCACAAACATCAAAATGATGGTTTTGAACACTCACACGAACCTTTTCAGCGACGATTGCTGCGCCGTACTGATCCGTTTGAGGCATGATGATAATAAACTCTTCACCACCATAACGTACGATGAAATCTGCGCTCCGTATGACCTGAGATGCAATTTTAACGATTTGGGTCAGTACGGCATCCCCAACTGTATGGCCAAAGGTATCATTAACCTGCTTAAAATAGTCAAGGTCGAGCTCAATCATCGTCAGTGGCTGTGCATTTTGAACGGCAGTCACCATGTACCGCTCGATAACACTGTCGAGATAATGGCGATTGTAAGCGCCTGTCAGCTGATCGCGAAAGGCGGTTTCAGATAGCTTTGCTTCCATCTCATGCTTTTCAGAAACATCCCGAGCTGATGCATAGATTAGATTTCCAAAGCTTGGTAGCATATGCCATACTAAATACTTATATACGCCGTCACCATCTACGACGCGATTTGTGAAATTATCAAATGGCATTTGATGTTTCAACGCTTCATATAGCTTTATAGCATTCTCCATGTCACCAGGGTGAACCATATCGAGATACTTCTTACCAATCAGTTCTTCACAGCGGAACTTCATTACATCACAAAACCTTCGGTTTACTTTTACGATAACGCCATCAAGATCTAAGACCGCTAGCATTTCTAAATTGAGTTCTAAAAAAGCGGCAATCTGCTGTTCTTGTTCATTGAGGGTTACGATGGTTTCGGTTAGCTTCTCACGTTCACTATCCAACGCACGTTCCGTCGACTTTCGTTTTTCATTTTCTCTCGATACCGCCAGAAGCAAGACGCCGACCAGTAATACTGGGATGGTTTGAATGGTGGCTAGCCCGACGACCTTCCAAACCGGTGTCATAACCATGAGGTTCCAAGGTGCATCATCAAATGCGATTTTCGAAACATAGTTCAATCCAAGTCTCACCACCTGGTCATTCGGTAAAAGCACCAAATCAACATAAGGCATCTTTAGCTTGCTAAAATATTCAGAGACCAGTTCGATATTATATTCGTCTTGTTTCCCTTGATTTGAAGCGATAATGGCTTCTGAATCGAATAAAACCGCTTTATACTCGGATTCTATTAGTTCACTCAACCGTTGATTCGTGAAATCGATGGAAAAAACCCCTTTAAACCGATCCGCCACATAAAAGGGTCCAGATAGGGTGACCATCAAGCCTTTTCCAGCATGATCCACGTAGACACCAGTCCATTCCAGTGATTGGTCAGGATTTCTCTCTGGCGTAACAATTTCAAAAAAGGGAACATCTTTTAATATGGGGCGATAAAAGAATTCACCCGAGGGTGTCCATGGGTAAAGATTGATGAAATCGCTGTTGCTCGTGTAGTAGATCCACTGAAGCTCTGGCATCTGTTCATGATAGAAGGCAAAATAAGCATTCAAATGTAGGGCAAAGTTAATTTCTCTAAATCGGTCTCCCATCATAGGAATTTCCCCGATACCAGTTAAATTCCCCATTTTATTCTGCAACTCAGACCCTTCTATTCCATCGAGGTGAAAACCATCTCCGGAATCATCGGAATCCAGTAATGCATATGCAGATGATTGTTCGGGGTCTTCGATTTTATAGTACTGGTCTCCAAAAAGACGCATACTATCAATATATCGTGAACTGGCGATAATATATTCATTTAACAAATCTTTTTTAGCATCGGTGACATTGTGTAGGTCCTTTTTTAATCTGGTAATCTGTAGTAAAAAGGTCAACACGACTGCAATCAGCATGACCGTCAAAATCAGTCGATTGGTTTTGATGCGTTTTGAATTAGACATTTTCACCTCCCATTATCAAATCCTATAAACATAATACCCTAAATTCGAAAGGAACAACATATGGTCCAGAAAAACAAACCCTTTTATGGCATTATCGTATGCTTACTACTAGCCATTCCCGCATGGATTGCTGGAAAACAATTTCCCATCATAGGCGGTCCAGTTTTTGGGATTCTACTCGGGATGCTTTTTGCGCCTTATATCGCCCCCCAAATGATGGATGGTGTTCGCTTTACTTCTAAGAAAATTCTCCAGCTCTCCATTATCCTCTTAGGATTTGAGATGAACATGTCCCATATTTTTAAAGTTGGGGGGCAGTCATTGCAAGTGATGTTGTTCACCTTAACAGCCTCTTTTTTCGTTGCCTATGCGGTTGGAAAGATGCTGCGTATCAATCATAACACCACGATTTTAATCGGTGTCGGCACTTCCATCTGCGGCGGCTCTGCCATAGCAGCGACGGCACCTACCATCGGCGCAAATGACGATGAAGTGGCACATGCCATTTCGACGATCTTTCTGTTTAACGTCCTTGCCGTTTTTATTTTTCCGCCTATCGGAAAACTACTAGGCTTATCCGATTTGGGATTCGGCATGTGGGCTGGAACGGCTATTAATGATACTTCATCAGTGGTGGCAGCCGCATCAGCTTGGAGTAATGCTGTGGGCAATGACGCCGCGCTGAACTATGCAACGGTTGTAAAACTCACCCGTACGCTAATGATCGTGCCGATCACACTTGTTTTATCCTTCATAACCGTTTACAAAAACAAGCAAAGCAATCATAATTTTAGCTTCGTCAAGGTTTTCCCGTGGTTCATCATCGGATTCTTAATCGCCGCTATTATAAACTCAACCGGATTGCTTCCCAAAGAAGCCAGTCACTTCTTAGGTCAGTCAGGCAAATTTTTCATCATCATGGCCATGGTTGCTATCGGTTTAAACACACATCTTAAAAAGTTAATCGCAAACGGTGTTAAACCTATCCTGTTAGGACTCGCTTGTTGGTTTGCTGTAGCATTCGTTTCCATTTTAGTTCAAAAATCGATGCAGCTGTTATAATCATAGGAAATTAGCTCTATGGCGAGTTTTTAATCATCATGATACAATAATGGTATTAATTGATCAGGAGACTTTATGCCAATTGAAGTGGAACTCCCAGAACATGACAAAGAGGCGTTTACCCATGATCTGACCTTGAAATTTTCAAGGCTGATTCATTCGTTTGTCAACTCACATAAGCTCACTAAAGAAGCCTTTCTTATTCAAGCACTTGACGCTGCTTTCGACTTGATTCCAGAAGCGGAAAAGGGTTCCCTTTATATTGCACAGGATGGGATTTTCAAACCTGTCTGTGCAAAGGGATATGACATGACATTGCTTAGTCAATTGGCCTTCACCATGGATAATATTTTTATCGGATTCGAATGCGTGGAAGTGGATGCCATCGAATCCTATCAGAATTATATCGAGAAACGTGAAGACCACATGTTTGATGAAAAGACATTAGATATCTTTAAAGCACTTGGTACATATGGTAAATTTACGTCACTTTATGCTCCCCTTCAGTTTGATCAAACGGTCATCGGCTTTATAAGCCTAGAAAATTTCCAAATGCGTTCATTTTCAATAATCTCTCAAGAAGTGCTTAAATTTTATGCGCAGTCCATATCAAACTACTACGCTTTAAAGCTACGAGAAGACCGCGAAAAAAGACTTTATGATGAGACGATTATGGCACTCGTCACTTCGATAGAGGTAATGGATTCCTATACGGAGGGACATGCCAGAAGAGTGACACAGTACAGTGAATGGATCGCTACAGCTTTACAGGTTCCTTACGAAGAAATTGAAAAAATAAAAATTGCTGGCTTACTACACGATGTAGGAAAAATCGGCATTTCCACTAGCATTTTGAACAAGCCCTCGCGATTAACACCTGAGGAGTATGAAATCGTCAAACGTCATCCAGCTGATGCAAAGCGTATTTTAGAGCATATCTCAGACTTTGGCGATATCGTAACGCTTGCTTATATGCACCATGAGCATTATGATGGCGGTGGCTATCCTGAAGGCCTTTCGGGGGATGCGATTCCACTTGGTGCCCATATATTACAGGTGGCTGATGCCTTTGATGCCATGACCTCTGAGCGTGCCTACCGCTCAGCCATGACCCATCATGAGGCCCTCACCATTCTTCAGTCGGAATCTGGAAAACAGTTTCACCCTTTGGTTGTAGATGTCGCAACAGCGATTTTTAGTCAAATGGGGCTTGAATGAACTATTCCTAACGTAAAAAAGGGGTGTTGCAAATCTAAGAGATTAGATGAGCAACGCCCCTTTCGTTCTTTATGCATTAAGCTTTTTTAGCTTTAAGCTTTTGCAGCGTTTTTCTTTTCAACCTTGAGGGCGATGATAATGGCAGTGATTGCACCACCCCATACCAAACCACAACCGACAACCATCATTATAATTGCACTACTTGACATATTAGTTGCCCTCCTGACTTGCTAATCTAGGTGATTCTGCCCATTCTTTTTTCATAAATACTAACGAGACAATAATCATAAGTGCTACTGTTCCCCAACCAAAGATGATGTTCGAAAGGACACCTACGGAATCCTGAGAGAACATCCCAGTGAAGATGTTGATAATATTCGTGATCACCACTGCACCAAGTAGTAACGGTGTGAAGTACTTGAGGAGATAGTCCCACCAAACGCCGATTTTAAAGTCAGAGTATTGGTTCGCTTCTTCTCTAAGTTTAGCCGTACCATAGATATAACTAATCAGGATAACTTCCACAAGGCCAAGTCCAGCAATGATGATATTGCCCACATATGAATCGACGATATCGAGGATGAAGTTGAAGCCTGCATAGCTTGCAAAGCAAGCAGAACCCGCAAACCCTACAAGTGAGATCGTCGTGATCAGTTTCTCGCGGCTGATGCTAAATTTATCAAGTGCTGCCGTTGCAAAGGATTCTAACATCGAAATACTTGATGAGATGCCTGCGATAAATAGACAGAAGAAGAACAGGAAGCCGAGCAAGCCTTGAATCACCACGTTTGATGACATGGTCGAGATGGCGATCGGGAAGGCGATAAATGCCACACCAGCGCCTGTTCCAAACGATGTAAACTCTACGCCCATATTTTGAACGAGGTAACCTAATGTCGAAAATACCAGAATACCCGCAATAAGGTCGAAGCTCGAATTCGCTAAAACCGTGATAATCGCACTGTTATTAATATCCGCTTTGTCATTTAGATAAGAGCCATAAGCGATCATTACCCCTACTGCTAAAGTCGTTGAAAAGAATACTTGAGCATAAGCTGAAACCCAAATGGTCGGATCCATGATTTTGCTGAAATCCGGTTTAAATAAAGCTTCGAGGCCGATAGCTGAGCCATTGAGTCTCACAGCGTTGATCATGAAGATGATCATCATGACCAAAAGCATCGGTGTAAAAATCATGGACATTTTTTCGATACCACCTGCAATGCCCTTTTTAACGATTAACCAGTTTGATAGCCATACAAATACGATGGCACCGAGGATGTAAAGACTCATACCAGCGCCTAAGTCCAGCGCATTATCTGCACCACCGACAACCATTCCCATAACTGGGCCTGGGTCACCTAACCAGTTCATCATGCCAAATGCATGCCCTAGCGATAAAACCATAAAGACTAATGAAACACCGATTATTGCGCAGTAGTACATCATGACGACGATAGGAACCATAACTTGTACCCAACCGACGACTTCAAACTTTTTGCCGAGTTGCTGGAATGCCTTAACTGAGCCACCTCTGATTTTACGGCCATACGCATATTCCATGATCATCAGTGGAATTGCACAGGTGATTAATGCGACGAGGTATGGTAATAAAAACGCGCCGCCGCCATTTTTGTACGCTTGGAATGGAAAACGCCATAAGTTGCCTAATCCAATCGCTGCGCCTGCTGCGGCAAAAATGAAACCTTTTCTACTTTGCCAATTTTCTCTCATAATTTTTCCCCCGAAAAAGTTTTAATGAGAAGGTGGCGTATCGCTTGACAGATTATACGAGAATCGACACGCCGCCATCTAGGTCACTTCTTATTTATCAAGCGGTCTTAAACGCGCAAGGAAGTGTCTGAGTACTGGTGGTTCATAATCAAATGTCAATCCAACAAGCTTGTCTTTATTTTCCATTACTTTTTTGAAGCCTTCAACGATTTCATCCATGTGTGTTTGTGTATAAACACGTCTAGGAATCGTGAGTCTCACGAGCTCGAGTGCTGCCGCTTCTTGCTCACCCGTTTCAGGATTTCTTCCTAACAGGAAAGAACCGATTTCCACTGGTCTAACGCCTGATTCCAGATAGAGGGCATTACAAAGGGCTTGTGCTGGGAACTCGTGACCCGGAATATGTGGTAAGATTTTCTTCGCATCTACGAATACCGCATGGCCGCCCGTTGGGTACTGGATAGGTACACCAATTTCCATGAGCTTATCACCAAGGTATTTCACTTGACCAAGGCGGTATTCTAGGTAGCTTTCCTCGATACCTTCATATAAACCTCTGGCAAGCGCCTCCATGTCTCTTCCTGAAAGGCCGCCGTATGTTGCGAAGCCTTCCATTGGCACACATCTAACCTGCGCTGCTTTAAAGATGTCTTCGTTTTCTTTAATCGCGATCATACCACCCATGTTGACGATGGCGTCTTTCTTTGCACTCATGGTGAGGACATCGGCATATGAATACATTTCGCGGATGATGTCTTTGATGGATGCGTTTTCATAGCCTTTTTCTCTTTGTTTAATGAACATCGCATTTTCAGCAAAACGTGCTGAATCCATGATGATGAGTTTGCCGTATTTATCTGCGAGCTTCTTAAGGGCTTTCATGTTCGCCATAGAAACCGGTTGGCCACCTGCCGAGTTGTTAGTGACGGTCATGATTAAGAACGCAACGTTCTCCGCACCAACTTCTTGGATAAACTGATCCGCTGCTTCGATGTTAAAGTCGCCTTTAAAATCATAATAAGTGGTGGTATCTGTCGCTTGTGGGATAAGGAAGTTACGCGCTTTTCCGCCTGCAAGCTCGACGTGACCCTTCGTCGTATCGAAATGGTGATTACTGAGAACGTATTGGCCTGGCTTCAGTAAAATCGGGAAAAGGACTTGCTCAGCACCACGACCTTGGTGGGTTGGTACGATATATTGGTACTGGAAAATATCTTGAACAGCATTCACGATATTATAGTAGTTTCGGCTACCTGCATAAGCCTCGTCACCTAACATCATCCCTGCCCATTGGTTATCACTCATAGCGCCAGTGCCGCTGTCAGTGAGCAAATCGATATAAACGTCGTTAGATTTGAGAAGGAATGGGTTGTAGCCCGCTTCTGCCAGTGCTTTCTCTCTTTGCTCTCTCGTCGTTTTGTAAAGTGGCTCCACCATTTTAATTTTAAACGGTTCTGCCGGATGTTTGATTTGAGACATAATGCCCTCCATGTATTAATTTTTTATTATGATGAAAATTTTTTATCACAACTAGAATATACTACAATTATTTCATATTTACAAGGATAAAATTGCGAAAAGTTTGACAATTTTTATCAAGCTGATAAAATATTATTATCATAAAATCAGAGGTGATTCCCATTTCAGAATTCGACTTTTCCGCCTATATCCACATGGTCCATTTTCTCGGTGGTTGTCTCGATGCAAACACCGAAATCGTCCTCTATAGTTTGGACAATATAAAAAGCTCGATTATCGCCATACACAACGGGCATATCAGTGGTCGCAAAATCGGCGACCCCCTTTCCAATTTTGCCATCTCAAAGATGAAGGACAAAGGCAAGGATGGCCCGCCCTATTATCTGAATTACCTCGGCCTTTCCAAGGATAATACGCCTCTTCGCTCCTCCAGCTACTTTATTCTAGACAAATCAGGGATTCCTAGAGGTGTGCTCACCATCAACATCGATGTGACCAAATATCAGAAGGCTGCCGAACTGCTGAACCAGCTGGCCTTTTTACCAGGTGTGGAAAATATCGCTGGGGATAATAGCGATGTGGACCGTCTTCAATCCACACCTAAGGACCTTATTATGGACATTATTTCTGATGTGACGGGCAATAAGGAAATCGAAACCACCCGACTTACCATGGATGAAAAACTTGAGGTGGTCAAACGCCTTAACCTAGAAAACTTCTTCTTAATGAAAGGGGCTGTCAGCCAGATCGCATCTGTCCTAGACACGTCTGAAGCAAGTATTTATCGGTATCTCAGCAAAGTCAACCGTGAAAACGGAGGCAAGCGGTTATGGTAATTCGTCAGATTCCCCTTCATCCAACTTTCGAATCGATCACTCTACAAGCCCTTCTCTGGGAATACCCACCGATAGCCGAGGATGAGCTGTTTGAATCCGTTCGGCCTGCTGTCATCATTGTTCCTGGTGGTGGATACCTCAGCATCGATGCGCAACGCGCAGAAAAAATTGCCCTCAGCGAACTCGCTAAGGGCAATCAAGTTTTTATCCTAAATTATCGTGTCGGGGCACCTTTTGCACATCTTCCCATGCCAGCCATCGACTTAGCAGAGGCGATTGCTCACATAGAGGGGCACGCCACACTTTACGGGGTTGATACCACTCGTGTCCAATTGCTGGGAGAAGGAACCGGTGCCCATCTCATCAAAGTCTTCGAAGCTCAGCAGCAAAACCAGTTGAGGCACATGCTCCGATATGAAAACCCAATCGTCGATTTGGTTGCTTTTAAAAAACAGTTGATGAAATGGGGCGCCGAAGGACATGCGCTATTTGAACAGCTTTGTATGGCCTGTTTCGGAACGCTCTCACCCACAGATGAAACACTGAGCGCCTGGTCGTATGACTTATAATTTTTGAGCGAGCTTTCTACCATATTCTCTACAAATTTCTAATGCGTCTTCATCTGGTTGCCAGAGAACGCCTAAACCTTCATCGAGAATTTCGAAGCCACATTCTTTTAAGGCTTCTGTCATAAGTTTTGGAGATTCACCACTCCAGCCGTAGGATCCGAATCCAGCGGCTTTTTTATTTTTAAACTTAAGCCCTTTCATGATTTCGATGGTGGACGCCATCGCCGATAAAATCCCTTTGTTAATGGTAGAGGAACCGGCAACCACAAGCTTCGCCTTAAACACTTCCGAAATCACATCATTCTTATCGATTTTTGAAACATTGAAAAGTTTAATATTGAGCGTAGGATCCACCGATTTGATGCCTTCAGCGATGGCTTCAGCCATATGCTTGGTGGCATCCCACATGGTATCATAAATAATCGTCGCTTGATGCTCTTGATAATTACCTGCCCATTTGATGTACTGTTCAACGATTTGAACAGGATTATCTCTCCAAATGACACCATGTGATGGACAAATCATGCTTACAGGCACATTAAAGCCTAACACCTCTTCGATTTTCTTACCAACCAATGGACTGAAAGGGGTAAGGATGTTTGCATAGTATTTGATGGCTTCCTGGTATAGCTCTGCCTGATCCACTAAATCGTTGTACATGAATTCGGATGCATAATGCTGACCAAAAGCGTCATTACTGAATAAGATCGCATCCTTCGTATAGTATTCAAACATGCTGTCTGGCCAGTGAAGCATCGGCGCTTCAATAAAGATAAGCTTTCCTTCGCCTAAATCTAAGGTGTCCCCAGTCTTCACCACCTGGAAGTTCCAGTCTTGATGATAATGGCCTTTTAAGGATTTGACGCCGTTTGCTGTACAGTAAATCGGCGTGTTAGGAATTTCTTTCATGAGTTCTGGAAGCCCACCACTATGATCAACCTCAGCATGGTTGGCGATAATATAGTCGATTTTCTTCACGTCGATTACTTTCTTAAGATTCTTAACGAACTCTTCATCGAAAGGTTGCCACACAGTGTCGATTAACGCCACTTTTTCATCCTGAATCAGATAAGAGTTATATGAAGAGCCACGATGTGTCGAATACTCTTCGCCGTGGAATTTTTTAAGTTCCCAGTCAATTTTACCTACCCAAGTAATTCTCTCATTAATTTTAAACATGTCCTTCTCCTCGCTTTCACCTAAAATCGTTTGAATAATACATTATTTTCTGTATGCACGTGCATGTACATATCCGCTGTTAACGCCTTTAATAAATCATATGTTGCGCCATAAGTAACACAGGCATCCGATGGTAATGTAAAGTGGTTCGTGAGATCTGTGAGCGCATGAAGTGCTTCTCCCGCGCCATCGTGCTCATCCTCAAGCGTTTTAATTAGCTGCGCCACGTCCTTACTGCCTTTTAAAATTTGTGGGAATAACTGCTTTTCCTCTTTAATCAAGTGACCTTCCAATTCTGTTTTAAGACCTCCAAAAATCCGATGAATTTCGAACAATTCCGGATGATGTTCCCCATGAACACCCAAAATCTTAAATAGAAGTTCGGATAACCTTGGAAGGGTCTCCCTTAAATAGCGGTGATGCGTGTTTACGATGCGGTCGATTAATTCTTCATTTGTAAATGCGTCTAATGATTTTTGCGTACCACCTACCGCAAACAATTTGGCTTGTTCTATTGCCTTATCTGCAGCAACTTCCAATGCTTCTACTTCATCTGTATCCTTTTCAATAGCCTCTGAAACCGTACGGTCACCACCACAACAAAAGTCAACGTTATAATCCATAAATACTCTCACCAGCTCAGGGTGTTTGGTTACCACTTCACCGATACTTAACTGTGTCAATTCCTTAAATTTCATGTCCATTCCTCCATTCACCATTTTCAGTTCCTTTATCATCTATGAGTGTTTCACTTATATTATGGATTCATCTTACCAGCTCAGAAACGCGCTTCCTGTGATTTGCCTCACATAAATAAAAAGTTTTTAAAATATGCTATAATAGAATTAACGGATCCCTTAATATTGGAGGCAATCATGAAAACCTCGCATTCTGAACACTTTCCAGTCAATGGCTGTGCCAGCTGTGGCCATTCGCTTTGCGCAAAAAAAGTCTCGCTTTTTAGCAATCTTGATGAGAAGCAGCTAAAAGCGGTTATCGATTTAATTGAAAGAAAACACTATAAACGCGGCGAAGTCATCCTTCATACCGGTGATACTTTCGATCGCCTGTACATCGTCAATAAAGGCACACTTAAAGCCATGACCTTCTCTGAGGACGGAAAAGAGCAAATTTTATATCTCCTCAATGATGGCGATTGCATCGGAGAATTGTCGCTCCTAAAAAGCGCACCCGCCGAATACGATCTAATTGCTTTAAAGGAAAGCTTTATCTGCACCATCCCAAAGACCAAATTTGATCACTACCTTAAAGAAAATCCTGAAATCGTGTTTTCCATCATGGCTTCGGCACATGATAAAATATCATCCCTTGAAAAGCTGGTGGGGGCCATCGCTTCAAATGATGCTGATATCAGGCTGAAATTTTTGCTAAAGCAGCTTATCGACCAGAGCAAGCAAAAGACTTCACAAGGAACGGTTATCAAGTTACAGCTCACACGAGAGGACATGGCAAATTTCGTAGGCGTCACACGTGAAACCATTAGCCGCAAGCTCTCCCAGCTCGCACATGAAGAGGTGCTTGAGCTACTGGATAATAAGCAAATCCTCATTAAAGATCTCGATTATTTTATGTAATGCAAAGGGGTTGTCCATCAAAATGGACAACCCTTTTATTGAGTATTGGTTTAAACCTCCGATGCCTGAAGGGGTTTAGAGAACAAATAGCCTTGATAGTAATCACAACCCATTTCGGAGAGGAGCGAGTACTGCATTTGTGTCTCGACGCCCTCTGCGATGATTTTCATGTCTAGACGATGGGAGATATCGATGATTAGTTTGGTAAGCGCCCTCATTTTCGGGTCGGTTTCTATCGCCCATACGAAGCTTTTATCGATTTTGAGGACCTTAATCGGCATTTTACCCAGCTGATACAAAGAGGAATAGCCTGTTCCAAAGTCATCCATATGAACCTCAAAGCCGTTTTCCGTGAGGCGATTTAGGCTTTCGAGCACGATATCAATGTATTCAGATATGGTGGTTTCAGTAATCTCGATGTGAATCTGGTTGACGCTAAGCGCATACTTCGAAATGGAATTGACCAAATAGTCGATATAGTCGCTTTGGAGTAGTTCTTTATAAGAGGCATTGATGGAAACTGTAATAATTTTACCCTCATCTCGCTTCGAAGCGATAAATCTAACCGTCTCATCGATGACGAACCGACCGAGGCTATTTATAATATCGATGTCTTCCGCTAACAGTATAAATTCGTTTGGTGAGACGAAGCCTAATTCTGGACTCTTCCATCTGAGCAAAGCTTCATATCCATACACTTGCCCGTCGTGCAGGCTATCCAATTGCGGTTGATAAGCGAGGTATAGCTCATCTTTTTCGATTGCCTTTATCAAATGCTGTTCGATATTCAGTGTACGTTCTTTAGCGATTCTTAGCGATTCGTCATACCACTTGATCTCGTGATGGATCCCTTTTGTGACGGCAAACTCAAAAGCGGTTTCTGCCTCGAGGATTACACTGGTACTGTCATGGGAACCTTGTCCCACATAAGTTGCACCATAGGCGATGTTTAACGGAATCTCGATATTAGAGAACCTGCCGACATTGGTCTTTAACGCCTGCTCAAGCTTCATTATTTTATCGGAGGCACATCTGCTTAGGTCATCACATTTCATCCATATGGCGAATCGTCCGCTATGAAGCGTGGCGATGTACTGTGAGTCTGCGAAATAGGTGCTGATTTCAGCGCTAAGCTGAAACGCCATGATGTCAGTTATATTTTTACCATACGCATTTAATAATCGCGAATATCCCACCACACCGATGACCATTAAAACATAAGTCTCTTGATTTTCTGTATTAGAAAGGGTATTTTTAACGATTTCGTTTAAAAAGTCCATGTTATAAAGACCAAGCACAGGATCATGGAAAGCATAAAACTCGATGCGTTCTCGGCTAATCATTTCCTGATGAATGTCCGTCATGGATCCAAAAAGGAATTCTCCTTCATGAATCGTCAAAATCTGATACCAATGATAAACCGTTTCAGCATTATCGATTAAGAGCCTGACCTTTAGCTCAAACACCGTCGCTTGATAGGCTCTATTCGTACCAAATAGGGCTTCAAATCGCGGTCGGTCCTCTGGATATACCTTATGGAGAAACTCTTCAAAAGTGGATGTGATACGCTTCATGTCTTTCCCGAAATTGGTGATGGTAATTTCATTGGACCGTACATCATACTGCCAATACACCTCATTACTGGCTATCAGGATTTTTCTGTAATTCTCCTTCTCTTCTTCCAGCGCCTTTTTGTATCGATCGAGTTCATGATAGTTGTACTGAAGCATTTCTTCTGAGGCGAGCAATTCTTCATATAAGGCTTGAATTTCAATGTTGGCTTCTTCAAGCTCTTGGGCATGTAGTCGTATGTCATCAACCGTTTTATTGATCGGCTTGATGACATCGCTGATGAACCATTTGACCGCGATCGTAGAAATACCTAATATAATCAACACAACGACGCTTAAGCCCATCATCATGTCGAACAAAAGATCATCCGTCTTCTCAATAGGATTGTTAACATACCGCGATAACTGCACAAAAATTAACACAATCGTTATGGCAAGCGCGATGACGATGAGTCCCATGGTTCTGATCCAAATTCTCGTCGAGAGGGATACGTTTAATCGTTTATTCATAGACACCGCTACTCCTTAGTCATGAGAACGAATCTAATTTCAAGTCAGTTATGGTCGGGATTCTTCAGTACCATCCATATATTTGGCAAATCCGCCTGATCCTTTTGGATTTACGGGATCAGGACGATGCCAAGGCCATCCACCAAAATGTGTGTGCTGATATTCACTGAAGGCATCTCTGATTTCCTTTTCGGTGTTCATGACAAATGGCCCATAGCTAACCACTGGCTCATTGATAGGTTCACCTTCTAAGATCAGTATTTTGCTTACTTTAGAGCCATTGGCAATCTCTATTGGATGCGCTGCATCCAGCTTGATTCGCCTACTAGAAGGAACCTCTTCAGGCCCTATGGTAACGACGCCATCCCCTTCATAATAATAAAGGTTGCGATTACATGTCGCTGAAATGGCAGGGAGTGTCAGCATCGCATATGGCTCCATTTCAAGGAGTAAAATATTGACACAGCTTGCTTCATTTGCAGCATATGAGGCTGCACAAGGCATCAAAGCTTTATGTCCGCCATAGCTACCTGCGATAATGGTCATTTTAGTCTTCGGATTATAGTCGTGTTCAGATATGGTGATCACCGGAATATCCTCGGACCACAGCATTTTATAAGCTGGTGTTGTAAACTTGTCTTTTGCTGGTAGGTTAAGCCATATCTGAAAGAGCTCAAGTGGATTTTCTTCTTCGCTGGAAACGAGTGGAAACATCTCTGCATGCTGACATCCTGCGCCCGTGGTCAGCCACTGGACATCGCCATTTCCATAGCGGCCACAAGCGCCTTTTGAATCGAAGTGGTCTACAAACCCCTTCGTTACCACAGTGACCGTCTCGAATCCACGGTGTGGATGCATCGGAAAACCTGGGATTTTAGTGCCATGGTACATTCTAAAGCCATCCTTTATCGCGAAATCCTCACCCAGCTGTCTTCCACTGAGCGGAACGGATGGCCCTTGATGCTCATCGCCTTTTGGATAAAAGTCCTTGTGATGGGCACAAAAAATAAACGGATTTTCCATTGGCCACTGGAAATCGATTTGTTGAATCCTCAAAATTCTATGTGACATATGAACTACCTCCTATCTAATAACACCTGTCAAAATTATACCCACGATGATAGAAGATACCCATAATTCATATAATCACCCTACCAAATTTGTTATAATTAATAGGAATGATGTCGACAGAAATGATGCATCGGCATGAATTTATTTACCCCATAAAAAGGAGATTTCCATGTTAAATATTAATCCGCCGAACAGACCATCCAATTTCGAGAGGCTTTCAGCGACAGAACTGGAAGCGCTACGCAATCATCATTATGATTATATTAATCTACTTCAGAGACTAAGCCAGCCATATGCGCTAATCAGGTTTAACGGTGCGTTTGTCGTTGAATCTGGTGGCTTTTTAATCCCCTATTTAGAAGCCCCTTTTAATACAACTGAGTTTGTGGATCGCCTTTTAAACGTGCTTTCACCTACCTACCCACTGGATTTTGCGGGGATTCCCATGTCACACTACCAGTTGATAACCGCTTGTTCAGAGGTCGAGATCCTTTGGGAAGAGCCATGTCACTTATATGTCTACGAGGGTGCCCCTTTCGACTTGACAGAACTATCGCTCCCAGAGGGCTTTACCTGCGAACCCCTTAAACTAAGTGATGCACCTCTCATCTTTCATCATTATACGTATCCTGACGACGGCATCACGACGATTGAGAACATCATAAAAAAAAGACCGACACTGTCCATACGTTATATGGATCAGCCGGTCTCTTGGCTCGTTAGACGTGAGGATGGATCGATGGGAATCATGTACACCATAAATACCCATCGTGGTAAGGGGTTTGGGCACATCCTTTCGAAGCAAATGGTCAACGCCATATTAGCGACTGGAGAAATCCCGTATCTTCATATCAAGCACGGCAATCAGCCTTCGATTAATTTGGCAGAATCACTCGGCTTTTCAAAAGTCATAGACGTCATGTGGTTCGGTGTTAGAAAAACATCTTCCACTGATAGTAGCCTGAATCAGGATCTTTAATATACTTTAAGTGTGCTGAAAACTTTTTACCATTTTTTCCGATGAAGCTTGTAGAGTAGACCTCACCATTTTCCAGTAAGCGCATGACCGTATGTCGTGTGGGCACCACCTTTAAGCTGGTCAAAAAACGATCATCCTTCCAAATCGTAAACTTACAACCCGCTTTCCAGTTACTGCATCCAAATCCCTTTTCTCGCTCAATTACAGGATGTCCACATCCGGGACAGTTACCCAGAGAATCCTTCGATTCGGGTAGCACTCCTTGTTCTGGATTATTCGGATAAAACGCATCCTTTTTTATACTCTCCACGGCATCCTTGGTAAACTGGATAATCGTCTCCATGAATGCGGATTTTGAAACGATGCCTTTACTGATATCAGATAGCGTCTTTTCTAAACGCCCTGTATATTCGAGGTCGAATAATGCTTTAACAGGGAAATGCTCCACCAGCCTTCTACCCATTTCAGTGCATATTAGCGACTTGCCTTTAACCGTCACATATCCTACGCGTTTAAGCTTTGTGATCGTCTCAGCACGTGTAGCAGGTGTTCCAATGCTAAACCCGCTCAGTATGGCCGCTACGAGTGCTTCATCTTCCTGAGACGGCACTTCATCAACAGCAATCCCTTCAACCTCAACAGAACCTTCATCTTGATCAGCATCAGAATCGCCGCCATCATCAGGGCCATCGTCACTTAAGTCCCTTTTGGTGGTTTTAATTTTTTTGCCACACGTCTCCATAACCCTTAACAGGGTTTTTTCCGTGTGATGTTTGGGCGGTTGAGTGCCTTTGGTCTCCACCTTTAGCTTTTGAACGTCGATCGCTTCGTTTACTTCCACCGCAGGCAGATTTTTTTCCTTAGACTGAATTTTTTCTACGACACGCCATCCCTCCACCAACTGGGTTCTGCCCTTCGCTAAAAAAACACCCTCTGGGTGATAGCCTTCAGGTTTTTCAGTAGGTGCTAAGGAAAGCGTGGTTTCTTCATGCTCAGCGATGGGCATGAACTGCATGATGAAACGGTTCTTAACGGACTCATATACGATTTTTTCATCTGCACTTAGTCCTTTTGGGACCATGTAAGTGGGAATAATCGCACTATGGCTTTCTACCTTAGTGTTATCGAATACGCGCTTTTGCGTGTGAAAGGCAATAAGCGACTCATATGGTAAGCCTTTTTTATGAACCGCTAGTACCTTTTGCGTCTTATCGATTAAAGACTCTTCAAGTGCTAAGCTCGCCGTTCTCGGATAGGTAATCAGCTTCTTTTCGTAGAGCTCCTGTGCGACCTTTAGCACCTTTTCTGAAGTCCAGCCTTTGAATTTCGAAGTCACATGCCCCTGTAACCCCGATAAATTAAAAAGACTGGGCGGATACTCGCGCTTTTTTTCTACGGCTTTATTCATTACCGTGAATGGCGTATTTTGGAGCTTCATCTTTAAGCCATCCAAGACCTGTTTATCAGTGAAGCGGTCGCCTTCCGGGCAGGTATAGACCGCATCGAACAACTCTTGATTCGCTGTTTTGAACGTTCCGATCAGCTTATGGAATTCCTCTTTGATGAAATTTTCAATCTCGAGGTCACGGTCATATATGATTTTTAAAGTAGGAAGCAAGACACGACCGATGTTGAGCGGTTTTTTACCACCCTTTTGATATTTTAATGAAGCCACCGATGTCAGATTGATGCCTATAAGCCAGTCTGCCCACTGTCTGCCGATACCTGCATCCTTAAGACTGGACATGCTCTGATTAGGAACGAGTTTTTTTAACCCGGTTTGGACCTCTACCGCGGTCCATTCATTAAGCAATAGGCGTTCCACGGGCTTTTGAACATTCAAATAGTCGATGATGATATCACCGATGATTTGACCCTCGCGGTCGAAGTCGCAAGCACTAATGACGCCATCCACATCAGGACGCGCGATAAGCGATCGGATGGTTTCAATCTGCTTTAATGCGCCCTGATCAACGACCTTACGGTCATTGGCGTCTGACTTGACTTTATATTTAAAAACTTCAGGGATAAATGGAAACGCATCCATCCTCCAGGTTCCCATCTTCTCATCATAATCCTTTGAGTCATACAGTTCTAACAAATGACCAAAAGCCCATGTGACGATAAAATTCGCCCCTTCAAAAAAACCATCGCGCCTTTGTTTGGCGTCGATGGCATCGGCGATATTTCTAGCCACTGATGGTTTTTCGGCGATAATGACCTTAGACATTACTCCTCCTTGCGGTGCGTTCGGTCCACAAATCCTTCTGGTCGTTCAAATGTCGACTTTTCAAACTTCACAGCCACCGCTTTTTCCACTTCTGAAAGCATTAGCATATCCTTAGGCGTTACTAGCGAAATCGCAATCCCGTCTTTGCCCATCCGACCGGTTCTACCGATTCGATGTACATAGCCTTCAGGCGCGTCCGGGAAATCAAAATTGTAAATATGGGTGATTCCTGTGACATCGATGCCTCTAGCCGCCACATCTGTGGTGACCAGATACTGAAATTTGCCATCCTTAAAGGCCTTCATCACGCGCTGCCTTACATTTTGAGATAAATCCCCGTGTAGCTTCTGACAGTCAAACCCTCTTTGGATCAGCTGTTCTTCCAGCTTATCCACGCGTCTGATGGTTCTACAAAAAATCATCCCTAAATAAGGATTTGTATTCTCCATGGACTCTATGAGTGCCTCTGTCTTCCACCGATCTGAGGTAAAGACGATTCTCTGCTCTATGGCTTCGAGCGCTTCGTTCGGGTTTTCCGTATTGATGACCTGAGGATCATTCATCCAGCGGTAAGCAAGCTTTTTCACATCACTTTCCAGTGTCGCTGAAAAACACAACACCGGACCTTTACTCTGGAGTCCCGACATGATGAATGTCACCTCATTTTTAAAGCCCATGAGCAACATTTGATCCGCTTCATCGATAACCACGGTTTTAACTTTATCGAGCTTGAGTGTGCCTTGTCTCAAATGGTCCATCAATCGACCAGGAGTGGCCACCACTACCGTTACACCGTGACTCAACTTCTTCTGTTGATTCTGTGAATCCACCCCACCGTAAATAGGAAGGACTTTGATCCACGTTTGATCCGCAAGCATCTGGGCTTGCTCCGTTATTTGGATGGCAAGCTCTCTCGTCGGTGAAAGGATCAACACCTGAACCCCTTTGACTTGCTCATCTAATCTTTGGAAAATAGGGAGCAAAAACGCTAACGTTTTCCCAGTTCCTGTAGGCGCTTTACCAAGCACGTCGTGCCCTTCCACAATAAGTGGGATTGAGAGCGTTTGAATATCTGTGGGAGTCTTTATGAAATTCTTAGCTAATCGATCGATTAGCCAAGCATCCAAACCTAATTGTTCAAAAGAATTCATAATGCACCTTTCTTTAACCTTCTAAGCAGTGCGATTTCCTCGGCATACCCGGGAATTTCATTTGGTGTTTCCAGATAAAACGGTAAATGCTTAAGCTTTGGATGGTTGATGATGGCTTCTATGGCTTCGAGGCCTAAAAATCCTTCACCAATCCGTTCATGTCGATCTTTCGCACTTCCCATGGGATTCTTCGAGTCATTTAGATGGATTGCTTTCAGCCTACTTAAACCGATGATACGATCAAAGTCATCGAGAACTGAATCCAAATGTTGAGCGATATCATACCCCGCATCGTAGACATGACAAGTATCGAGACATACACCAATCGATTCGGTCTGCTGTACGCCATCGATGATCGCTTTGATTTCTTCGAAGGTGCGGCCGATTTCACTCCCTTTACCCGACATCGTTTCAAGCAAAACAGTCGTCGTCATTTCGGGAAACATCACGCGATTTAGAAGTTCAGTAATCATTAGGATTCCGGTTTCAGTACCCTGTCCGACATGGCTCCCGGGATGAAAATTATAATAAGCCCCTGGAATGGCTTGGAGCTTTTCTAAATCCTCCACGAAAACTTCAAAAGCAAATTCTCTAACGCGCGGATCTGCAGAACAAGGATTGACCGTATACGGCGCATGGGCGAGCACAGGGCCGAACTGATGGGCCTCCATCAAAGCTAATAATGCCGTTACATCAGCCATATCCAGCTTCTTAGAGCTACCGCCGCGCGGATTTCTGGTAAAAAACTGAAAAGTATCAGCACCGATGGAAAGTGCTTCTTTTCCCATGTGTTGATACCCTTTTGTCACCGATAGGTGACATCCAATATGCTTCATTATTGTTTTCCTTTTAAATAGATGAACCAGTAGACGATGGCTACAAATAAGCCCCCTCCTACGAGATTACCCAAGGTGACCGGAATCACATTGTTTACGATAACGTTTGTCCAGTTAAGCTCTGCACCAAGCACCGCCCCCATAGGGATAAAGAACATGTTGGCTACGCTGTGTTCATATCCGGAGAGGACGAAAAGCATAACGGGAAACCAAAGCGCAAAAATCTTACCGATTGCTTCTTTAGAAGCAATTTGAATATATACGGCGATGGCCACTAAAATATTACATAAAATACCACGATAGAACGCTTGCATAAAGGTCAAAGATGCTTTAGCCTCTGCAACTGCGATGGCTTTTTCAGCGAGATGTCCAGTATAGAGATCGCCATAGTAAAGCATAAAGACCAGAATCAATGACCCGACCAGGTTACCAAAATAGACCCATGCGAGATTGCTCATAAACCTCGAAAACTTGACATTTCCATTTAGCCAAGCACTAGAAATCAAGGCATTCCCTGTATAAAGCTCCCCACCTGCAAAAACCACTAGCATGATTCCCACAGGGAAGACAGCAGCTCCCATAAATTTAGCAAAGCCGGCATCTATGCCGCCTAAAGTCTGTGTGACGACGAGATTTGCATGACCGCCTAATCCGATAAAAAGGCCGCCCATTAGCGCAAGAAAAAAGACATTCTTTAAGGAATAACCGACCTTGTTCCTTCCAATGTCTATCCAAGATTGCGCCACTTCTTTTGGTGTAAGTGTGCTGTTATTCATTTTAACTCCTATATTTAACTGTTAATTTTATTACTGCTATCATTATAGCCCATATGAAATCGATTTTCAATCAGGCGAAACGCCTGAATCATCCAGTAGACTTAAAATGGACTAAAACAGGCGCTGAACTAAGAACATATACACGGCAGTACCGCTGAGAATACTGAGTAGGTTATTGCGTTTCCATAAATGGAGCACCGTGGTGACGGCGATGGCGATCAACACAGGTAAACTGCTTGAGACCTTTAAGATTTCGATATGCTTTAAACTATAGACGATCAGCATTCCCATCACAGCGGGTGGTAACACCCCACCGATAGACCTTACCCATTCTGGCGTTTGTTTTCCACCTCCGAATAAAATAAACGGTCCTAATCGTATGCCGTAAGTCACGAGCGCCATAGCGATAATGGCAATTATCTTATCCATTGGATTCGCCCCCTTTCACCTTCGCATTTAAGAAAAGAAGCGCTGAGAATAATAAAAGCATCGAAGGCAATACCATCTGCTCCGGACCAAAGAATTTAAGCGAAATCATCGCTGCCGCGAGCCCTATCAAGGCGGGAAGATGCTTATCAGCCGCTAACCACTGTTCGATAAAGATCACCACAAAGAGTGCTGTCATGGCAAAATCGATTCCGGTCGTATCAAAGGTGATCACACTTCCGAGGAGTCCGCCGATGAGGGTTCCGATTACCCAGTAGCTTTGATTAAGCAAGGTGATGATAAAATAAAGGTCCTCAAGCTCATCCTCGCTTTTATCAGTAATGCCACAAAGTAGCGAATAGGTTTCATCTGTTAAACCAAAGATCATATACTGTTTTTTTACGCCGAAACGTTTAAAACGTTCAATAAATGAAAGTCCGTAAAATAGATGCCTGATGTTGACGAACAACGTCATAAAAATGACCTGAATCAAATGTATGGGAGACGTCAAAATCTGTATCGCGACGAATTGCATTGCGCCAGCGTACACAAACAAGCTCATGAGGACACCGAGCCATATACTGATTCCCGATTTCACCACCAGCACCCCAAATGCCATTCCTACTGACAAGTAGCCGAGCATGACAGGAATTGTGTAAGGAATCGCCATTTTTAAATTCTTCTTCAGCAAATGCCACCTCCACAAGGTTTTATGACATTATATCAAATGCGGTCCAATTTGGGGAGTATAATCGTAAATGTACTTCCGACGCCCACGGTGCTACTCACCGTTAGCATGCCGCCATGCGCTTTGACGATTGCCTCTGAAATCGTTAGTCCGATACCTGCGCCGCCAGAAGAACGGTTTCTAGAGGGATCTACGCGATAAAAACGTTCGAAAATATGGGGGAGATCCTCTTCAGAAATACCGATGCCATGATCCGTTACGCTAACGCGTACCGTAGCGCCTTCGTGAGTTATCGCCACATCCACAGTAGATGCCGTCTTAGAGAATTTAAATGCATTTGAGAGCAAATTAACAACCACTTGGGCAATCTGGCGTTTATTGCCTCTAATCGAAGCTTGGCCATTTTCTTCAAATTTAATCGACATTTGCTTTTCAAGAAATTTCGGTTCAAACTGAGCCAATTGCTGCTTTACGACATCGTTAATAGAAAACGGCTCATAATCGCTGGTCTTTGGCTCGCGCTCAATTTCTGCTAATCGTTCCAAATCAGATACCAAATCCGATAGTCTAAGGATTTCCTCATGACAGCTGCCGAGGCGTTTTTCATCCGCATCCCAAATGCCATCGATCATCGCCTCCATATGACTTTGAAGTGTGGCTAAAGGTGTTCTTAGCTCGTGTGCCACATCACTGGTCAAACGGCGTCTAAGCCCCTCCTGGTTTTCCAGACGCTGCGCTAAGCTTGAGATCGCATGCATGAGTTCATCAATTTCTTTAGTATTTGAATTTTTATCAAATCGGGCTTCATAATTGCCTTCAGAGATTTCATGTGTTTTCATAACAACGTTTGCAATCGGACGACTGATCCGCCCTGCCATCATGGCACCTATGAATACCGCCATGATGACTGCAAATACACTTGCTAGTAATAACGCTAGATTAATGGTTTCGATAAATGCAGCATCTGCATCCGTATAATAATAAGGACCATAATAGCCTACTTGAACGGTGCCATTAAACGTCCCATTTTTATTAATCGGATAGACCGTTTCAAGCATGCCACCTTCCCAATCGGGAACGCGTTGACTCATGGTGCTGGCCATATTGGACATCATGGCTTCGCACATGCCACTGTTATAGGTCGTCGCATCCCAAATCACCAGACCAGACGCATCGGTCACCTTTAGAATCAAACCTTCCTCAAGTGCATTAATCCCAGCTTGCTCAACAAGCGAAAGATCCCATGCTTGATGATTATCCACGTAGCTCGACACTTGATCAGCCAGTTCCTGATTTTTTAGAGTTTGATTATCCATCACATACTGGATAAAAAATCTCTCCAGCAGAATATTCGCTAAAAATGCCATCATTAGAAGGCACAAAAGTCCTATCAAAAGATAGGACATGGTCAACTTCGTTTTTAATTTTATCATGTTTTCCACCCACCAAATCGGTAACCTACGCCGTGTACGGTAAGGATGACCTTAGGATTTTTCGGATCCTTCTCTATTTTAGCTCTTAAGTTTTTTATATGCGTATCGATGGTCCGATCATAACCGTCATAATCATCCCCCAGTACGAAACAAACCAGTTCATCACGTGTGTATGTTTTTTCAGAAAACTTGGCAAGTGTCTCTAAAAGCTTGTATTCGATGGGCGTCAGGTTCACGCTAATGCCATCCACCATTACATCTCTTTTATCCCTGTTGATGACTAACCCTGTTGCGTTTGAAACCATCGTGCTTCTTCGTAATACGGTTTCGATACGTGCCATAAGCTGTCGTGGACTAAACGGTTTGATGACATAGTCATCTGCGCCGAGATTAAGACCCCCGATAATTTCATCCTCAGCTGCTTTCGCCGTCAACATGATAATAGGCGTCGTATCGGTGGCACGGATGGCTTTACAGACCTCTTCACCAGATAGTCCTGGAAGCATCAAATCAAGCACAACCAAATCAGGGTGCTCCTTTGAATAGAGCTTTTGCCCCTCCTCGCCATCATTCGCAATCACCGTTTCATAGCCTGCATTCTGCAAATATGAAGCAATAACATCTGCAATTTTCTGTTCATCCTCAACAATCAATATTTTTTTAGGGTGCACAACATCCTCCACCAGTAGGAGCTATAGTACCGGGTAATGTACGTTCATTTTCTAAAAAATCGGCGTTGACCGAACTGAGGTCATCGACCACTTTTATTCTACCACCGATCATGCCCATCCAACAGGAGTAACTGAAATTACCGGTTTCATCTGGTGTGAACTCGATGATATTATCACCGACGCCTAGAGGGATATTCATTAAATCGTAATCATATAAGTTTATACGGTTGTTACAGCCATTCAGATTTCGTTCATCAGCTTCAAGATTCCAAACTACCGGGATCCCCTTTTGCAAAATGATCGAAGGATATTCCGAAGATAAAAGTGTCGTATTGATCACCTGAACACCGTTTTGAATTTCAGCGACTTGCCACCCGTCCACTTTAGCCGTTTGAATATCAGCACCACCCAGTGCAAATCCTCTACCTGCCATGACCACCCCTAAAAGGATCACTAACATCGCAGAGGCTTTCATCATGGTCCCTGTAAACTTACGACTTAGCAGTGTACTGACTGCACCAAGCGCAAACATAAGCGGGAATGTGCCTAAACTAAAAGCTAACATGGATAGTGCACCCATCAGTGCACTCCCCGTTCCCAGGGCATAGAGCTGCATGGCTTGAAGTGGGCCACATGGCATCAAACCATTAATAAGTCCAACCACAAATGGTCGCTTTTCACTTTTTTGATTCTGTGTAAAAAACTTAGGCATGCTGATGTTGAACCGCTTTAGCCATGGAAATAGCGATAGCATATTGAGGCCCATTACCACCATGAAAAGTCCTGTCAAAATCGCGATGATTCCGCGCATGGAACCTGAAAAGCTGATGACACTTCCAAGCGCACCGACGACACCCCCTATAATGGTATATGACACCACTCGCCCGCCATTATAGAGTAAACTAGGCTTCATTTTTTGATACTTTCGTACGGTTGGATTCGAAGAAAGTGATGTCAGCTCAGTGACGATGCTCTGTGACAGATTGATGCCACCACACATGCTCACACAGTGAACGGAAGTCAATACCCCCACCATGAACAAAACACCTAAGCTTGCACCTGCTTCAACCGTAGGTATGGCATTAAAACCGATGGTTCGGTCGATTAGCAAATATATTAGCAGAAGAACGGAAAGGATTCCAGTGAACTGAGGTAGCGAAAATTTGGAATCAGAATTGTCAGCCACTTGTCCTTCTGTGAGCTTCTGTACACGCTTAAGCGTATAGCCTTCTTCTGCTAAAGCATTCTTAATGATCTCTTCAGAAGGTAAAACGTTTTTCGTTAAAATGATCGCTTCAGACTGTCCATAAGAAACCTTGATATCCGCACCCGGAATAAGGTCCTTTAATGTACTCTCCACCTTGGTTTCACAGTGTTTACAGGTCATCCCTTGAATTTTCAAACGCCACTTTTCATGATTTGCCATTATAATGCTCCTAGTTTTTTATTTCAAATCATATCAGGAACTTGTGGAGAATTTATGAAGATATTCGACCAAACGTTTTCGAGATGTGGATAATCGCCATGGATAATACGCTGGGTAATTTTTATATCCATCAGCACTTCATCTAGATCGATGTTTGACACCTGATGATGAACCGGTTTAATGTAAAGGCTCATGGCCATACTTCCTTTTTCAATAGGCAAGTGGTAGTTTATGGGAAGCTTGATCGCGCCTAACCGTTCATAATAACTGACACGTCTTGTTTTATTAACATCAACGCCATCGGGTATTTCTACCTCGATGTACATCCCTTTAATATTCGAATAGCACTGAAGCAAGTAATCAAAAAACTGAGATCCATAGCCCTTCGATTGAAAGTCCTTTTCGATGACCAAGTAATCCAGCCATAAGAAATCATACAACTTGGGTTTTAGAACAAATGCAAAACCGATACGCACAATCTCATCTGAAGGGCTGATATTTTCTGCGATTACCAGTTGATAATCCCCTTTGGCTAATAGCTTCTCCAGTTGTTCTATGGTCTTACGCTCATCCACGGGGAACTCGCCCGCATAGCTGGGATAAATCAGCATCAAATCCGCTAATTTGCCTAAACGATAATGAATCATGTCATACCTCCTGATTGTCTTTTAACGATAAAAGCAGTAATGATGTTCCCAAATATGAATGCCAGTAAGATCCATAAAATAGATTTGATTCCGAAAACGATCGATATCGTCGTCCCCACTGCCGGCGATACCATCCATCCTAAACTGCCTACCAAACCTTGAATGCCAAACAACGTTCCACGCTTATCCGGTGATACCATCTCAGCAGTGGTGGAAGTGATCAAAGGCTCTATTCCGCCGATGATAAAAAAGAGCGCCGAATAAAAAATGACGAACGATGCCAGTCCCTCAGTCAAATTGAGAATCAGCACATCCAAAAATCCGATGATCAACATGATTCGTATCATACGCATCTTTTCGTACTTATCCCCCAGACGACTAATCAAAACCGCTGAAAGGGCTGTCACAAATCCGATAAGGCCATTAATCGAACCGGTTAATGACGCAGCACCTTCAATCGTCTGGTTAATCTCCTGAATATACAGCGGGATAAACGGTGTAAAAATCGTACGGATAACGCGCTGGAGGAATAGCATGATGAGAAGCATCAGTATACCTAACGTGAATAGTTCCTTATATCCGCCGTTCCCTTTAAACAGTGCTGTGTTTTGACGTTCCTTTTTATATTCACCCTTTAAGTAGAAGGTGACCACCAGAAAACCGATGAGCATCAATAGCCCCCCGACGTAGAAACTCACACGATAGCCAAACCGATCGGCTACCATTCCCCCCAGTAAAGGACCTAATGAATATCCAACAAACGTCGAGGAAGATAAAAAGCCCAGTGCATATGAAAGCTTATGATTCGGTGTATTGACCGCTACAAAGGCAGAAGACGCTGTAATGGTGCCCGTAAATATGCCTTGTAAAAACCTCAAAATGATCAAATGCCAAACACTCGTCGCAAAACCCATCCCACCGATAATAATCACAGCTGCTAGCATGGCCCTTTGAATCATCAACTTTTGGCCAAATCGATCGGATAGCATCCCCCAAATAGGTGACATGATGGCCATGGTGACCGCAGGGGCTGCACTTAAAACGCCCGTGTATATCTTTAAGGCTTCGGGATCGGTTACCCCGAGCTCTTGTATAAAAAACGGTATAAAAGGCAGACCAAAACCAAAACTCGTCAGAGATATCACTTGTGAAATCCAAAGGGTATATAAGTTGACACGCCAACGCTCCATTTTGTCTATCCTCCACTGTCACCTTTTTTTAAAAATATTTCGCTACACTACATACTATTTTACTCTTAAAACCGAGAGAATGCCACCCTATAATCATCCTGTTCCAGCGCAAATGACGTGTGCATAACATAAAATAAAAAGCGCGAATCGCTTCGCGCTTATAACACTTTTGATAAAAAGGACTGTGTCCTCACTTCTTTTGGATTTCCGAACAGCTCTTCAGGAGTGCCGATTTCCACGATTTGCCCTTCATCCATAAACAGCACACGGTCTGCTACCTCACGGGCAAATCCCATTTCATGGGTGACGATTACCATGGTCATGCCATTTTTCGCCAGATTTTTCATGATATCCAACACTTCTCCCACCATCTCTGGATCCAGTGCCGAAGTCGGTTCATCAAACAGCATCACATCAGGTTCCATGGCCAGCGCTCTGGCGATGGCGATTCGCTGCTTTTGTCCTCCAGAAAGCTGATTTGGGTACGCATCGCGCTTATCCATAAGCCCCACACTCTTTAAAAGCGCTTCCCCTTTTTCCATGGCGACCATTTTCGGAAGACGTTTGAGCTTTAGGGGGGCTAATGTGATGTTATCGATCACCGATTTATGTGGAAACAGGTTAAACTGTTGAAACACCATCCCGATTTTTTGTCGGTGCACATCGATATCGATGGCCGGATCTGTTAAACAGTCCCCTTCAAAAATAATCTGTCCAGATGTAGGTTGTTCCAGCATGTTGAGACATCTTAAAAGCGTACTTTTACCTGATCCGCTAGGACCGATGATGACCACCACTTCCCCTTGTTTAATGGTATGCGATACATTTTTTAGGACTTCGAGTTTACCAAATGACTTTCCTAGGTTCTTAATCTCAATCACTGACCCTCATCCTCCTTTCCACCTTTCCAAGGAGCTTAGATAACGTAAATGTTAAAACAAAATAGATGAGTGCTGCAATCACCAGTGGTTCAAATGCGATAAACGTATTCCCTCTCACCGTGTCCGTATTATACATCAGGTCGTGTATACCGATGACAGATACGATGGCGGACTCCTTTATGAGTACGATAAATTCATTGCCTAGAGCGGGAAGGATATTTTTCATGGCCTGTGGAATGATGATTTCTTTATAGGTTAGAAAAACTGGCATACCTAGGGATCTGGCCGCCTCCATTTGTCCCTTATCCACCGCGCCGATGCCCGCTCTGATAATTTCAGCGATGTAGGCGGCACTGTTGATGCTCATGGCGATGACGCCTGCTGCGAGCATCGGTAAATCGCTTATGCCATAGTAGACGATATAAAGCTGAATGAGAAGCGGCGTACCGCGGATAAACTCGATGTACGCCACTGCAAAAGACTTAAGCACTTTATTCTTCGAAGTCTTCATCAGTGCGAGCACCAGGCCACCCATGAGTCCAAACACCACCGTTAAGGCGGATATGAACAGGGTATAGCCTGTACCCGATATGAAAAACTGATAATACTTCGGTAGAAAACTAAAATTCATTATTCACCCTCACTTAGTAACATGGCATCTGCGATTACTTGATCCATCTCGCCACTGCTGATCATCTCTTCGATGGTTTGGTTAATCAGGTCTAGGAAAGCGCCTGAGTCCTTCTGAACCGCTACTGCCGATCCGCCCTCACTACCTAAATCCAGGCCATTTACTGCCAAATCAGGATTTGCTGCCGCATACTGCTTCGCCACAGGCTCTGCTAACACGAGGCCATCTACTTTACCTGTTTTAAGTTCCATCATAAGGTTAGGAATCTTGTCGATGGCTTTAACTTCTGAAGCCGTAAACGTCGTCGCTGCTAATGTTTCTTGAATCGAACCCTTTTGTGCACCGATCACTTTACCTGCAAAAGCTTCAATTGTGTTTAAAACGTCTTTGCTATCGCTAGCGACCAGCATCGTTTGACGTGCATCATAGTACACCACTGAAAAGTCCACGGATTGCTTACGCTCGTCTGTAGGGGTCATGCCGGATACGATTAAATCGATTTTTCCTGCGGTAAGAGCGGGTAAAAGTCCCTCAAACTTCATATCCACGATTTCCAGCTCTACACCGATGGCTGCTGCGATTTTATTTGCGATGTCGATATCGAAACCGACGATGGTGTCCTTACCATCCACCTCGAGGTGAAACTCGAAAGGTGGGTAATCTGCAGAGGTTCCTAATACGAGCTTACCACTGTCCTTGATTTGCTGTAGCTTATCTGCCACTGCTTGTGTTTCCGTCTCTGTAGCCGTCGATTCAGCTGCAGACGTTTCTGCCGCTGTGGTATCTGCTGTCGCACTACCCGAACAGCCCGTGAACATCATCGCCATAAGTACTAAAATCATCATTACGCTCATTAATTTTTTCATCTTAAATTCCTCCATAGTCTTTTTTATATTTCCCGATTAACGGTTTAGATATGCCTTACCGTTTTCTATGCTCTTCACGACTGCCGCTTTCGACGTGCCGCCATAAGAAACCTTATTCTCGATGACCTGAATCAGATCGATGGCCTGATACACATCGGATTCGAACAAATCGCATGCTGCTTTTAGCTGTTCCAATGGTAAGCTTTCAAGCACCATTTGATTTTCGATTGCAAACCCCACTAGCTTTCCCACCACTTCATGTGCAGATCTGAAGGGCAATCCCTTTTTAACCAAATAATCCGCTAAATCTGTGGCATTTAAGAAGCCTTGTTTAGCCGCTTTCTCCATATTGGCCTTTAAGAACGTCGTCTCCTTTAGCATTTCCGTGAACACCGCGACACACATGTTCACCGTATCGGCCGTGTCGAAGACGCCTTCCTTGTCCTCCTGCATGTCTTTGTTATAAGCCAGTGGTAACCCCTTCATCACTGTGAGGATTCCCATCAGGTTACCATAGACCCTACCTGTTTTTCCCCTTACCAGTTCAGCAGCATCGGGATTTTTCTTTTGTGGCATGATGCTACTACCCGTGGTAAATCGGTCACTCATCTCGATAAACTTAAACTCCGAGCTGCTCCACAGGATAAGTTCTTCAGCGAACCGACTTAGATGCATCATGAGAATCGCGCCTGCGCTACCAAACTCGATGGCGAAGTCTCGGTCACTTACCGCATCCATGGCATTTTCGGAGATGGCTACAAATCCCAACTTTTCCTTAAGAAATTCTCTGTCAGATTGATAGTTCACGCCTGCAAGTGCACCCGATCCCAGTGGTAAGACATTCATCCGGTCGATGAGGTCGCTGTAGCGTTCAAAATCCCTTTTCAGCATTTGAAAGTATGCCATGAGGTGAAATGCCAACCGTATGGGTTGTGCCCTCTGAAGATGGGTATAGCCTGGCATGATCGTATCAACATGGCTTTCACTGAGCGTCAGAATCACTTGCATGAGCTCTGTGAGCTTTTTTTGGATCATCCTGGATTGTTCAAGCGTATATAACTTAAAGTCGAGTGCCACCTGATCGTTTCGACTTCTGCCAGTATGAAGCTTTTTGCCTAGATCACCAATTTTCTCTACCAATAACACTTCCACATTCATATGGATATCTTCATGCTTGATTTCAAACACGAGCTCACCCTTTTCTGCTGCGCTGAGGATTTCCAACAGTCCTTTCTGTATCTGGCTGTACTCGTCCTCTGTGAGGATGCCGATCTTCATCAGCATTTCACCATGTGCCAGCGAACCTTCAATATCATAAAGCACTAGGTTCTGATCAAATCCAATGGAGGCGTTAAAGGTCTCTAATAGTTCATGTGTTCCTTCTTTAAAACGCCCACCCCATAATTTCATACGGCGATATCCTCCAGTTCATAAACCGCTGCTTTGATTTGCTCTCCTTCGAAGAGACTGACCACAGAAGGATTTGATGCTTCTAATCCCAGTTCCATCATGGCCTTGATTTTGGTTGGTAAAGTAAAGAGGTTGATAAAGCCCTCAGCATCCTTCTGGTTGTAAACCGCATCTTCACCAAAGGTGACATACTCTTCGTTATAAAGTGAGTAGGGCGATGTAGAAGCAATGGCGGTGCAGCTTCCTTTATATAGCTTAATCTGTACCTCGCCAGTGACGTTTTGTTGTGTGACATCGATAAAGGCGTCGATGGCCGTCTTCAGTGGCGAAAACCACTGGCCGTCATAGACCATTTCGCTGTATTTTTGTCCTACAAGCTTTTTAAAGGCCATGGTTTGACGATCGAGTACGAGTTTTTCAAGTGCTTTATGTGCTTCATAGAGAATTGTTCCACCCGGTGTTTCGTAGACGCCTCTGGATTTCATACCGACGAGTCGATTTTCCACCAGATCAAGTATTCCCACGCCATGTTTACCCCCAATTGTGTTAAGCGTTTCGATGAGCTCAACTGGGCTAATGTCTTTTTGATTAACCATTGTCGGGATGCCTTTTTCAAAAGTAATGGTTACCGTCTCAGCTTTATCCGGTGCTGAGTCGGGTGACACACACCATTTATAGATACTCGTGTCATGCGCATTCCATGGATCCTCGAGATTGCCACCTTCATGACTGATATGCCATAAGTTTTCATCTCTTGAGTAGATATCCTTTTTAGTTACCGTTAGCGGAATGGCATGTTTTTCAGCATAATCGATGCAATCTTCTCTGGATTTAAGGTCCCAAATTCGCCAAGGCGCGATGACTTTAAGTTCCGGCGCTAACGCTTTAATGCCCGTTTCAAACCTGACTTGGTCATTTCCCTTTCCCGTTGCGCCATGTGCGATGGCTACTGCACCTTCTTTAATGGCGATGTCCACGAGCATCTTTGCGATTAGGGGACGTGCATAAGCTGTTCCTAAGAGATAGCTATCTTCATATAAGGCCCCGGACTTGATGCCACCGAAGAGATAATCTTTGACGAATGCCTCTTTAACGTCCACGATATAAACCTTAGATGCACCTGAATTTAAGGCCTTCTTCCAAACCGCATCATAATCTTCTTTTTGACCCACATCGATACAAGCAGCGATCACTTCATAATCGTATTCAAGCTGTAACCACTTTAATATAACCGAGGTGTCTAAACCTCCCGAATAAGCTAAAACCACTTTCTTTTTCATTTCTACCTCCAGAATTTTCGTATTTTTAATCATATATTTGGTTTTTTATGCATTTTAGGGTAAAAAAATAACCCTCAGCTTGAGGATTAAAAATTCACTACTTGCATAAAAAAAGTCTACTGTCGTAGACTGATTTTGATTTGCAAACACCGGAAAATCAATCCCCTTATGGGACGAATTTCTCCGCGGTGCCACCCATATTAGCTAATAGCTCTCTTTTAATCAGTACGGACATCTGTCGATACCTATTCCAAATAACGGTGAAATACCGGTCTGCCTTACTTGATTCTTGCAGACTGCTCGTTAAAGTTCTCAACAATTTTGTACTGGTCCGGGCTCACACCACCCCCGGATCGCTGAACTGACGCCACTGTATTTTCTTTAACTCAAGCGCATTTTTATATGAACTTGTGGTTAATTATACAGATGACCAAACTACCTGTCAATATGTTTTTTGAAAATTTTATACATTTTTTAATCCCACTTCGGTTTAGTTCCGAAGAAGTTGTATCCTTGGAAAGGGGGTGTTTCTTGATTTTTTTGAAAATCTGTTTTTGCGATATTGCCTTTTACGTGTTCAGATCCTTTAGGTAACTCAGCATTTTTCATTTCATCTTTTTTGTCCATCATTTCGTTATTCATCTTTCTTCCTCCTCAGGTTCTCAAAATTTGAGATTATTATTCGCCCTAATAATCCAAAATAAAAAATCCCCATCTCAAAAGTATTTCTACTTAAGGGACGAGGACTAATCCACGCGGTACCACCCATATTGCCAAAAGGCCACTTTTCGAGCTCTATCAAGCTCTTAGTCTATAACGGGACGTGCCGTTCATCCTTACTTATTTCGGGATGAATGCTAGGGAGTGATTTTCATAAGTCTGCAATACTGATTTTCACCAACCATCAGCTCTCTATGCTTGCATGGGCTTAAGACTTTCTCCTTCAATGCATCTGCGTTTTTAATTTTGATTATTGTAGTTGATTTTAGCAGGGCTGTAACCCTCTGTCAATAAGTTTTCTGAAATTTCTGATTATATTTTTAGTGTTCAAATTATCGTGTAACGTTTTTCGTTGCTTATCTTACAGATATTTAGATTCGAACTCTCCAGCGGTAATCGGTCGACTATATAGATAACCCTGGATTGCATCGCACCCCAACTCTTTTAGGATTACCAGCTGATCTTCCGTTTCAACGCCCTCTGCGATGGTCGCTAGCCCCATCCCCTGCGCCATTAAGATAATCGCTTTAATAATCAATCGTTCCTCTTGATTTTCCACGATATGGTCGATTAGTTCTTTCGCTATTTTAAGCTCATCGAGATCAAATCGCTTAATATAACTCAATGAAGAATAGCCTGTACCAAAATCATCTACCGATATACCTACGCCCAGTCCTGAAAGCGCTGTGAATATTTCCTCCATAATCGTGCCCGAGTTCATGGCGCTATTTTCAGTAATCTCAAAATCGATCCATTCTGGCTTGACATTATGGAATGCCATCCGCTCCTGAATATAAGGGAAAAAGTCTACACTATCGAACTGCAAGGGTGATAGATTGATACTCATCCTTAACGCCTGATTAATGCTCCGCTCTGAATCGTCACTGTTCCAAATAGCGATCTGCTCAAATGCCTTATCGATCACCCATTTACCGATCCGGATAATCATCCCCGTCTCTTCCGAAATGGGGATAAACTCTGCAGGTGAAACCATACCGATTTCAGGTTGATGCCACCTTATAAGCGCTTCTACCCCTATAAGTGACTGATCTGCAATTTTGAACTGAGGCTGATAATGTAGAGAAAAGTCGCGGTCGAAATCAGCTTGCTTAAGATAAAGCTCAACTTGATTTCGGCGTTCTACCGCCGCACCATGATGGTGGTTATACAAAACAAATCGGTCGTCTCCATTAATCTTTTTCGCTTGATACATGGCGAGATCCGCATGCTTAATCAACGATTCGCGATCCATGGCATCATAAGGATATCTGGAAATACCGATGCTGACACTGACGTCAAACGCATAATCACCTATGACGACTTTATCACTCAAAAGCTCGAAAATCTCTTTACAGATACTGGCACAAGACGCTTTACCATCCTCTACCGCTTGTAGATGGATGATGCCAAACTCATCGCCTCCAAGGCGTGCGATGGTCAAATTCTCTTTTCGCCAATTATAGAGGCGCGTGGAGATCACTTTCAAGACTTCATCACCCATTTCATGTCCGTGAATATCATTGATGACTTTAAAGTGATCGAGATCTAAATAATAAAATGAAAAATACGTATCCCTTTTCAGCAGTAGTGCATCCAGTTTTCCGATTAGATAACGACGGTTATAAAGATCACTAAGCATATCGGTCATGGCTATTTTTTCGAGCTTTCGGTAGGATTCTTGAAGGGCTTTGGTACGTGCGTTTACGATTTCTTCAAGCTTTTCATTGATCAGTCGCTCCGTCATCAATTGGATTTCTGTTTTTATAGCCGTCTGCGAATGATTGCTAACGTAATAATAAGCCCCCATAAAAAACACTATCAACAACAAGGCATGCCACTTCATGATTCCAGAAAGTGAAAGAATCAGCGGAAACTCTAACAAATAGAGCAAACGACGATTGCCACCGACATTTTCAGGATTTTCGACTAGGTCTGGATTTACCCTAAGTGTCGGGTGAACCCATTCAAAATAAGCGGAAAATCCAAAGATAACGATAGACAGTACATAGGCAGAATCGATAAAAGAATTGGGGACATAGGTGTTCGTAAGCGCTTTGTATACATAGGCTAAATCAGCAAGTACATATAACGTATAGCCAGTGATGGTGACAATCATGGTCGCACTTAAAGATGAAACACGGGCCGACATAAGCAGTACCACCAATATCTCTATCGCTATCAAATCCAAAATTAAATAGGATAGATTCGCTACATAGTCGTGAACATCCAAGTTTGAATGAACCAGAAATTCATAAACACTAAAAGACAGCATGATGGACAAAATAACGAAGGTAATCAACCCATCCAGCACCAATTGAAAGCGATGCCATTTCTTCAAATTCCGTTTAAAATAGAAGATCCCTGATAGCACCAAAAATAGGTTGGGTAATATATAAAGATAAAGCAAAAAATTAGAGGATTCAGGGTCAAGTCCGTAGAAATTATAGAGTATCATCCACACCAAATCGGCAATCCCCCAAAACAGGGCCATAATCGCCAGTAAAATCCAACTGGGATTAAAAAAAGCGGCTCTTTTAAGCGTAACGAGGATGAGCACTCCAGCACACAGCGTTGCTAAAGGTGATAGATAGTTGCTCAACTACTGGTCGCCGAAGATGTTTGAGGCAAGATATGCGAGCGTCGTCACACTTAAAATGAGCATCAATAGATGAATGGCGTGCTGTTTTTTCCACATATAATCGCCTCCTTTCTAAACCAGTTACTCTTTCTTAGGTATATACCACCCATGAATAGAACAACACATTTTGCTTACAATTTTGTAACATATTTTTTGATCCTACTGACCCTTAATTTGTAATCACATCATGGGAGTCCTTATGAAAAATATAAAAAAAAGAACATCAACAGAAGATGTTCTCTTTCAGAATCTTAATCGTTTTTTTAGCACCCTCGATGGCATCATCGATCATGAAGTGGTACTGACCATGCAAAACTACATTCAGCATGGTAAGATTACCTGCTTATCGCATAGCCTTTATGTGGCTTACTCGAGTTTTCGCGCATGTGAGATTTTGAGGTTAGATGCCAAATCTGCAGCGCGTGGTGCCATGTTACACGACTTCTTTCTATACGACTGGCATGTACCAGGCAATTCAGAAGGACTTCATGGGTTTTCCCACCCTCGTGTAGCCCATCAAAATGCAAAGAAGTACTTTGAGCTCAACGCCATCGAAGAGGAAATCATCCTTAAGCACATGTTTCCACTTACCTTATCGCCGCCTAGAAAGCGCGAGGCGATCGTGGTCACCTTAGTGGATAAATGGTGCACTGTAAGGGAGACCCTGCATCTAGAGAATCGTAAAATCTGCGATCTCACGCTAAAAATGGCGCTTATTAAATCTGATGAAGCAAATGATTAATCAGCGATGTTATAAGGCTTTAAGAATTTGTACTCGTAAAACGGCTTATCATTTTTATCCATCATCTCCACTTCAGTGTAAATCCATCCTTCAACGGCGTTAGGGTCTACACCTGCCGCGATAAACGGTTCAGGGTTTAAGACGAGTACGAGGTCCTTATCGTTTGTTTTAAGATCCTTCGCCCATTCTAACATGTTACCACCATCAAGGCTGATGCCATAATGATCGAGTTTGCTATGGTAGCCGATGCGATCTCTGTAATTTTTAACGATTCCTTCAACCACTGCTGTCATGGAAGTGGTTTTTTCGTTTGCAGGATTCTCACTGCCGAGTTCAGAGGTGATGCTTAAGATATTGTTCGATGAATCAAGTGAAATCACTTCTGAATCCAAATTTTCTGGTGCTAATCCTGCATTGATAAATGGTGTAGCATCGAAGGTCATTACGATATCCGCAGTAGCTGAAAAATCGGAATTGATGGTTACTTTTTCGGTGTTTGGTGTTAGTAACGACCAGTTAAGTGTATCCGCCTCCTGCTGAACCGATTCTCCTAGATTTGTTTCAAGCGACTCAAAAGATTTCACTGCGAACTTGCCCACAGTATCCGTAGATGTACATCCTGCAAGACTTAATGCGGCCACTGCGATGGCAGTAATGGCGATTAACTTTCCATATTTCATATGTGTGCCTCCTAATTGATTTTTCTAGGATAGCATATCATCTAATTATGGAGTTTTTATGGAGAACCGCATCACTAAACATTATTTAAAAACTTTTTAATCCTCAAAAATGGTCAAATTCTCTATCCCAAATTCATCGAATTCGATGGAGATCCACAATATGCCTTGATCCTCTATCACATCAGGCGCTGGAATATTGAACCCCAGTGAAGCATCTGATAACGAAAATTGCCTTTGATCGTAATATTGAAAGAGCGCATCCTCTGTGATGTTAAATACGCCCATGTAGGTTTCTTTATAGCGTTCTCGAATGATGGTTTCATAGTCATAACCAGGAACAAATAAATCAGAAAGACCTACTTTTTCACCATCGACATTGAAAACCAGTTCTTCTGTGTAATAATCATTAACCCCGGAAATCATAGCCCACCAGCTCTTAGAAAATGTTATAAAGTCGCCAGTTTCTCGCTTAGAAACATGTGCGTCTATAAAGTTATCTCTTCCCTCAGCGCGATAATTTTTAAGAGTGCTTCTCAACGCCTCCACATAGGCTTCAAACTCGGAACCTAAAGCATCCGTACTATTATTGTTGATGTTCAGTGAATAACGCCCATTCTCAAAGATGCCTTCCTCCCACTTACTTCCGCCATATACACCATTCCCCCACGAAACGAATTCCTTACTTAGCTTCGATTCTTCGAACAGATCAGCCTTATCAGCATAAAATCGCTGATCAATTGCCAAATTCTTACCGAAATAACCTAATGGAATCGCAAATGAAACAGAATTGTTCGAGGTCAAGAATCGTGGATCATCAGGAGAAAACATGACCATCAGCATAAATCGGTCAAGCATGAAGGGCTGGTTTTCACAAATCCCATCAAATGGCGCAACCAGTTGATATGGATTATAAAAGAACATATAATCATCTTCGGAATTAAACTCCTCCATGGCGTTTTGATTGCCAATTTCAGAAAGCACGTAATCATTTATGGCACTAATGTAATCGTAGCCATCTACAAATAGGTCCTTTAAAGCAACTTCATCACCTGTGTTCAGATCGATGTTCAATGAGTCCCGGATGTTCAGGTAGAGGGCGTTTTCGCCACCATACATAGACCCATCTGCCCCATAATTACCTGATCCAAATATCTGAATGCTCAAGATATGATTATAATTAAAAGCGGTATAACCAAACACACTTGAATTCAACAGTTTTGAGTCTTTATAAATTTTCATTCGAACGCCTCTAAAAGGCGCAATTGTCTCCGGCTGTAATAATTTTTCAAGTTCAGTTACAGCTTTTACAATTTTTTCGTTTATTTTTGCCTCGACGTTTTTATCCTTAAGTCCGGAGATTTTCACGTAGTTAACGGTATGCTTTGCGTTATCCTCTCTCAACTCTTCCACTAAAAGGTTGTTCCGAACGAGCCACTTGATCTTATGCGGTTTCATCACCGGAACGCCGCTAGTGCTGTACTGCTTTTGTACTGAAGTGGCTGGTTCTGTGAGGGCTTCCGTGGTGTCCTGCGCAGGAGGATTGGAACAACTGGTGATTATCATGGCGATCACTGCAATTGTCAGACAAAAACGCACTCGCCTTATGCTATTCGACTTTAACATACCCACTCGCCTCCATGAGATTTTGGCCCTCCTCAGAAAGTATCCACTGAACAACCTGGCGCTCTGGACTATCCTTAGGAGAATCCGAACGAACCACCGCATAATACGCTGTGGTCAGCGGATAGGTCTTCTGGCTGATGGTGTCCGGTTCCGGATAGATGCCATCCACTTTCAGGAGCTTCACTTTTTCGTTCCCCCACATGTCCGTCACGAAATAATAGTAAGAGTACCCCAGTGCTGGCGCTTCATTTTCGAAGTTCGCCACTGCGTCGATGAGCATGCCCATCTCGGCCACCACCTGCTCGATAGGCGCTTCCATAGGCGTAAGCCCCTTCATGACCAAATCTAGAAACCCCGTCTGGCTCCCTGAATTCACCGGGCGCTGATAGGCGATGATGTCCATGTCGTCGCCACCCACCTCGGACCAATTGGCAATCTCGCCCGTATAAATCTTCTGGATTTGTTCCAATGTAAGGCTGTCCACGGGATTGTCCACGTGAGTCAGAAACACAAACGCTTCACTGACGATGGGGATCACCTCTAACGTCACATCTCTGGCTGCCGCAATATCCTGTTCTTCCTTCGAAGGACTGGTGACGAAAATCAAATCCGCCTTTTTTTCGATGAGGTTTACGTATGCCTGATGGGTTTTATTATGTAGAATATACGGTCTGACCGCTTCGATTGATTGACCCGTGAGTTCCGCTGCCACCGCTTCTGAAAGTGGGATGGTCACCGTTGAGCCATCGACCTTCGGATAGGTATCCATGGTAAACTCAGGTTTCTTTTCAGTACAACTGATTAATACAACGGATAATAATACTAATACAATTAAAATTGATAATACTTTCACATTTTTCACTGGAAATTACCCCTCCTTTTTAACGCCAGTATATCATATAATAAAATCAGAAACTTTAAAATTAGATTTAAATTGTATGACAATTCTGACACTTGACTAGATTTGGAGGTTAATATGGAGCACATTCGTGGCAATAGCTATTATCTACCCTCTCAAGTGGTTATCGGCGGCTATAAAGTCGACGATACACTTATATTGTTCGATTCCGGAAATGACGATTCCAGTGCGCGTAAGGCCATTAGAGATTTTGAGTCAATCAACGTCATCGCCGTTTTCAACACGCATTCGCACGCTGATCATTGTGGTGGAAACCAGTACCTCCAAAGACAGTTCAGCGCAGCCGTATACGCCCCTATCATCGAAAACGCCTTTATAGAAGCACCTATACTAGAACCCACTTATCTATATGGCGCATACCCCATGAAAGCCCTACAAAATAAATTTCTCATGGCGCGCCCTTCTAAGGTGGTGCACCTCATCGAAGATGAATCACCCATCACCATCACCGTAAATGGCGCTAACCATGTGATTAAGCCCATCTCACTAAGAGGCCACTCCCCTAATCAATATGGGTATATCACGCCGGATGGCATCGCTTATTTGGGAGATGCATTAATCGCTGAAGAAATGGTTGATAAGCACCCCCTTATTTTCACGTATGATGTCACCGAACACTACCAGTCGCTAGAGAAACTTAAAACATTAGTCGCAAATGGCTATGTCATTGCACATGGCGGCTATTATGAGTCCATCGAAGGTCTTATTCATGCCAACATCGAAGCGCTCGACCTGACACAGAACCTTATCAAACAAAAAATCAGCCAAGGCCAGTGTACCTTTGACGGGTTACACAAACACTTGGCTGAAACGTATGATCTCCATGAAAATTTAGGGCAAAACCTATTAAATCGCTCCGTACTTAAAGCGCATGTTCGCCATTTGGTTGATCTCGGCAAACTGGTGCTAGAGGTAGAAAACGGGATGATTCTTATTAAAGAAAATCCAGTCCTTTGATCATAAGGTCCTCTGGTCGTTTGCTGGGTGTGGCTAGATGTCTGGTTATAATGAAACGGCCATGATAGTCCGAGCCACAGGTGATCTGCATGCGATGCTTTTTACAGTAATCGATGTAGTAGTTCGAATCCTCAGGATGTTTGAAATAAGGGCTATAGCACTCTATTCCTGAAATGCCAAGCACCCTCAGCTCATCGAGCCATGCTTCACTAAGCCTTTCTCCCTTAAAATACGCTGGCGGATGTGCTAGGACGAGTGGATAACCTAATGCTTTGAGTCTAGGCAGCACGTCGTAATGCGGTTTAAATGTAAGGGGTGTTCCAAAATCTTTGATAAGGTCAAAAAATTCTCCGAGGTCTTTAACTGCACCTCGTTCCACTAAATAATTGATGGACTTCCAGCCACCGCGTTTTCGATCATCTTCATAATCCCGATAATCCTCAAATGAGATTTGCGGTATTTGGGTACAGACGTATCGAATTAGCGCGTTATTGTGGTCCTCTCTGATTTGCATATTATCAGCGAGTATTGCGTGTAGCGCATGGTCGTCAAGGTCAACCCCATAGGTCAGGATGTGTAGTTCTTGGCTTTCATACATCACCGATATTTCACAACCTGGAATGAATTTCAGGTTGTTTTCTTTTGCGAGCTTTGCCGTCTGTGCCACATGATCGATACTGTCATGATCCGTCACTGAAAAATGAGAAATGCCCCTTTCCAGAATTTCTTTCACGAGTTCATCAGGATCTTGTGTACCATCTGAAGCAGTGGTGTGTATGTGTAGGTCGATGTATCCCATGTTCAATCCTTTCTGATGAGTAATTTTAATGCTTAATCTCAACTTCCCAAACAAAGTGATCCAATTCTGGTCCCCAAAAGTCCTTCAAGATGTACTTCGGCGTTCCTAGCAAATGGCTCCATACCTTTTGAGCGGTTTTATAACCACTGTCCAGACAGTATTTCACTTCACCCTTTTCCTTGAGCAAAAGAATCATCGCGGCTAAAAGTGCTTTACCGATGCCTTTGCCTTGAAAATCCGGGTGAATAAAAACCGTTCCGATTTCCTGGAGACTGCTTAAATAGGCGTCGCCACAAGCGACAATCGTTTCGTTCGCCTTTCCATGTTCAATCGTCCCTACCACACGACCATTAAGCTTTGCGATGAGAAAGGTACGATTGAGGCCTTTTGAGTTAAAATCGTCCTCTAAAAAAGACCACTTCATTTGAATCTCTTCTTCAATTTCATGCGTCAGATGTCCCAATCCATTTTTAGTCCAGGTATCCACCAAAACGACCCTGATAAGGTCTTTGATGGTCTCACGATCATTTGGATCAGGTCGTTCAATTACTAAAGCTGTCATATATGCTCCTCTACGGCGTCTCGCCATTTGTTTTTAAAGTGATTACCACCAGCTCAGGCCTGTTGAATACCCTTTGTGGAAACAGGCTGTTTCCTAAGCCGCGACTGATGATTAACTGGGTTTGATGCTTTTGATGAACGCCCTCTGTCAATTCTGGAAAGAAGCCCTGATGTGGCGCGATTACCCCACCTATCCAAGGTAACCTAATCTGACCGCCGTGTGCATGCCCTGATAAAACGAGATCTACTGGAAAGGCAGCGTAGGTTTCAAAATACTCAGGTCGATGAGATAACAGAACCGTAAAGTCATCGTTTCTCAGATTTAGAGAACTTAATGGTTTGGCCAGCTCAATGGTCGGTTGAAAGGTTGGGTCGTCGATTCCCGCTAGGGTAATCAGTTCACCACTCTTATCAATCAAAACAGTTTCATTACGAAGAATAATTACACCCTCATCTTTAAGCTTCGATAGATACAGCTCAAGAGATGGCACATCAGACTCATGATTTCCGAGGATATAATAAACCGGAACGGTATCCTTTAAGCCCTCTATCAACGTATAAACTGGGTCAGGGTCAAAACGTCTGGCATCAACAGCATCCCCCGTTATGACGAGTATATCAGGTGCTATAATATTGATTTGTTTGATCAGTCTTTCTTGTTTTGAACCGAAGGATTTGTTATGAAGATCTGAGATCTGCAGAATTACATAATCCTGAAACGCCTCCGGCACCTCATCATCGACGATTTCATACTGTGAAACCACTAACTGATTATTTTGCTGATATGAGAATATGAGTAACCCCATGATGAGGGTGATCACAACAATTAGTTTCTTAAATTTCAAAAGTCCACCTCTTTATCTTCAATCTTAACAATCAAAGGCCGCAGAATCCTGCGGCCATGTTTTTCAATCTTATAGATTGTAGTCACTCTTAAACGCATCAATCTCTTCTTCTGATAGCTCGACACACGCACTGATAATCCCGATTGCTATACCAGCCCTGATCATATTCGTGGCAATTTCTCGTTTCGATTCCATATAACCTTGCTCAACACCTTTTAAAAAAGCGTCCGTATGATCGACCTGTGTGGTGATGACATCCTCTAAACCTTCAGACGCATCGGCATTATCAGAAGGGCCAGTTGATGCTTCCGCGTCCGCAGAAGGCTTTCGAAACATGGCACGCGTCGCTGCATTGAACTGTAGCTTTTGAATTTCTCTAACAAGCTTATCTTCCTTTACAGGCTTTACCAAATAACCCTTTGCGCCTGCCTTGATGGCTTCCATGACATTGGCACGCTGACCTTGGAGTGAGCACATGATGATGTTGGCACCTTCGTCATATTTTTTAATCTGTTTAACGGCTTCGATGCCATCCATCCGTGGCATGGATATATCCATAATCACCAAATCGGGTTGAAGTGTCTTATACTTCATGGTAGCTTCCGCACCATCAGATGCTTCACCGATCACTTCGAAACCATTAGATTCTAATATCCTTCTGATGGTCATCCTCATAAATACGGTGTCATCCACTATCAAAACCTTCATAGGCACCTCCCAGTCATTGGTAAGAATATCATAACATATTTTTATTATGTTTCAAAATCGAATCAATTTACTTAGGTCAATAATCTGTGCTAGACTCCCATTTCCAAGGATACTAACCCCTAGAATTTCGTAGATTTCACCTAAAATGGCATTTGCACCGACGAGGTGCTTAATCGACTTGATCACCACCTCTTGTTCTCCCACAACCTGCGATACCTCGATGGCAATTTTTCGATCCACTGTGCTTGCGACGATGATTTTTCTATGCTTCGACTGAATACCTGATTTAATCTCAAATATGTCCTCTAAAGAAACGAGAGGAATCATGTCCTCTTCCCATTTGATCATCCGGCTATAAGGCGTCTCATAGCAGATTGATTGATACTCTAGCTGATTTAATCGAATGATTTCTAAAATTTGCGATGACGGGATACCAAAAATAGTATTTCCCTCACTAATAAGAAGCACATTCATGATTGCCATGGTCAATGGGAGCTTTATCGTGAAGCATGTACCCTTTCCAAATATGGTTTGTATATCGATGGCACCGTTAATCATCGTGATGTTCGATTTGACGACATCAAGCCCAACGCCTCTCCCTGATAATTCCGTGACTTCTGCGGCTGTTGAAAAGCCCGGTTTGAAGATAAACTCCAACCAATCATTTTCTGTTAAATGTTCTGCCTCCTCAACACTTATCAGATTTTGCGTAAGTGCTTTTACTTTGATTCGGCTAATATCTATACCACCGCCATCATCTGCAATCTCAATCACCACTTGACTGTCTCCCTGTCTGGCAGAAATATTGATTTTTCCTTCTTCTGGTTTCCCTAATGCGCGACGCTTTTCAGCAGACTCGATGCCATGGTCGATGGCATTTCTCACCAAATGGGTTAAGGGGTCTGCGATTTCTTCGATCATACTACGATCGATGGATTGGTCGCCGCCCATGATTTCAAGTTTGATTTTTTTGCCAGTGTCCTGAGCAATTCCCCTTACCATTCGTGGGAGTTTATCAAACACGATTGATAAAGGAATTAATCTGGCACTCAATGTGATTTCCTGAAGCTCACTTGCGAGCAAAGCAATGCTATCACAAATATCGTCGAGGCGCTGTACATTTCGGTCACGCCTATAGGCTGCCTTCAGCTGGCGCGTTATATCCAGCAACGTTTCCTTGTCTAGTGTCAATTCGCCGACAAGGTTGATCAAACGGTTCACCTTCTGATTAGATATCCGAACTGAATTGATATCCATTGCCACACTGAGTTTAAAATCTCTGCGAGGTGTCACTTGAGAAACGCTTAACTGCCCAAGACTTTCGTCAACCTCATATCCACCACTCAAATCTGCAGGTTCAACTTTATTAACCGCAAGAATGTCAGTCAGCGTAAATATTACAGCTTTGATCGCCTCATAATCTGCAATCTCATCGACATAGAGCATGATGCCATCTTTAAAAGCTTCATCCTCTAAAGTTTCAAACTCATTTGGATAAACCGCAATAACTTTTGTAATTTCAGCTACAGCACTACAAACCAAAAAGACCTTAACAGCTATCATTTCAAGGTCTTCCTGAAACTTAACGTGTATTTTTTGAGTTCCTTCATAGTTAGGAACAACCTCGATACTTGGGCTTACTGGCGCTATCTTTGAATATGCGCTTCTAATGCGATTTTCAAGCGCTTTGAAATCCAGATCATCCAGCAGTTCCGAGAAATCCCCTGTATGGACCGCTTGATCCAATAGGCGTTTCAATCCGTCGACGCCTTCCAGTATCATTTGAGTAATCTCATGTGTACAAACGAGCTTGCCGTCCCGAATGACTGTAAACAAACTCTCAAGTTCATGTGCCAGAAGTGCAAGCGCTTTGTATTCCATGGTCACAGCTGAACCCTTGATTGAGTGGGCCATGCGAAACATGTGATGGATGCTCTCCAAGTCAAATCCGATTTCTTCGATCATCAGGACTTCTGCTTCTATGTTGGCAATCTGAGCTTTTGTCTCTTCCCAGTACATAAAATGATAAGAATCTTCTAGGTTTAGTTTAACCATTCTGCCTCCAACTATAACCAAGCAGCTAAATCAAGTTGCTTAAAGTACTTGCCTTCAGCATAAACCAAAGCTGAGCACGCTATATCATCCGTTGGTTGTGTCTTCGATAAATCTACCGAAACCAAACCCAGGACACCTGAAATTAGTACGCCTACCTGTATCCCGTTCACATTCACCACGACGATTCGCTTATGCCTTCTTTGATCACTTAAAGTCGTCGCATGGGTTTTCCACATGGCTTCGAAATCTATGACGGGAATCACATCCCCGCGCAGGTTGAAAAACCCTAATACGCCTGTTTTAGTCCGAGGAACACTTTGAATCGTCACATCTTTAAAGCGAACAACTTCAGCAATCTCTGCACAAGCGATGCAAAATTGCGTTTGGTCGAATTGAAACGCAAGGACACAGTTAGCATCTTCGATATCGGCTTCATCTCTCAGTTCGCCAGATTGCATTTGTAAAAATTCCCAGTAAGCTTCTTTTTCCATTTAAACACCATTCATCACAATTTAAATTTCGACACCAAATCCACTAAATCTTTTGCTTGTTCACTGAGCTCTGCAGAAATATCCTTTACACGCTGCCCCATCTCAGACATCTCCATGGTGGTTTGATTCAGTGATTTACTGGTTTCTGTAAGAATTTCACTATTAGCAGCCTGAGCTCTACCATTTGATGAAACTTCCTGAGTGATGGCGTTCATGGTTTCTATGGAGACGACAAATTCCTCAATCGTAGACACATTCTCCTGTGTGGAGGCAGAAACCTGCATCGTATGATCATTCACTTTTTCAGTGGCATGCATGATATTTTGGCTAAACTCAATTTGCTGATCCGTCGCCTCTGTAATTTGCTTAATCCGTTCAAAGGTATCCAGAATTGCCTCATCAATTTTTATAAATGCGCGCTCTGTTTGAGCCACCATATCTACACCACGGTCCAACTTAGCGGCACTGGTTTCAGCACTCTTTATCGCCTCTGCAACTGAAAGCTGAATTCTACCGACGATTTTCTCAATATCGCTGGTTGACACCTTTGATTTTTCAGAAAGGCGCCCGATGGCATTTGCAACCACGGAAAATCCACGTCCATGCTCTCCAGCACGTGCCGCTTCAATCGATGCATTAAGCGATAACAGGCTCGTCTGCTCTGTGATGTCTTCAATCACCTCGATAATTTCACCGATCTGCTCCGCTGAGTTACCCAACTCGGCGATAATGGTTGTCAGTGCCGTCATGGCACGCTGGACATCATCCATCTCATAAATCGTCTTTCCGATAACCGCGCGTCCCTCATAGGCGATATCACAAGCTGTCACGCCTTGCTCATTAGCCGATTTAACATTTTCGCCGATCATGGCGATAGAAGACTCAAATGCTTTTAGAGACATAACCACATCGTTCACAGCCTCTGCTGTGTCCACCATATTCTGTGCCACATCTGCAGAAGAAGCGCTAAAATCCTGCATTCCAGTTGTAAACTGATTAATTTTCTCAGCAATTCTCGTCATGCGTTCAGTCACTTCACCGATAGAAGCGCTCATTTCTCCGATCGAGCGGGTCAGCTCCTGCATTGAGGTTGCTTGCCACTGTGCATTTTCACTGGATGCTTCCGCTACATCGCTCACCTGACCAGAGGTTCCCCTTAAACGCGTTGCCGTGACGAGCACTTGAATCAGCATGTCACGCTGACCTTGAATCATATTATTAAAACTGGTAAACAATGCACCAATCTCATCCTTGCGCTGCGATAACGCATCGTTTCGCACGGTCATGTTACCGCTTTCAGCACTTGACATCAAGCCCATCAAGCTCTGAATCGGTTTGACGATAATCAGACGACTATAGAGCACGAGTAGTGCGACGACAGCAATTCCCCAAATGGCTACGACGATAAAAATGCGAATCATCAGGAATAAAAGCGACTCCATCTGAGTAAACAGGTCCGTATCTGGAACAATACCGACGAGCTTCCAACCAGTGGTTTTATTCGTCACGAAGCTCACCGTGACCTCTTCACCATTATACAGCTCCTTAAACGAATCATGATCACTGCTTAAAACGCGCTCAGACCATTTGAATTGGTTAAATACCTCAATTTCATCCGGTGCAGCGATTAAATCGCCATGGTTCGATACAAGAATTAGAAAGCCATTTTCACTAATTTTTTCTAAAGACATAAATGCCATCATTTCGCTTAATTTCACATCAATGGCTAAAACGCCGATGCTATTTCCCTGATGATCATAAACCTGTTTCGCTAAGCTGAATATCGTTTCACCAGATACGGCATCTAGATAAGGTCGTGTCCACACAACACCATCACTGGCCATTGCATCCTGATACCACGGCCGTTCTCTTGGATCGTAACCATCCGGTAGCGTGTTTTCAGGCACGATAAACATTTCCCCTTTTGTTGTGCCAATATAAACGGATGCCACTTCTGGATAACCCAAAAGTGCACTAGACCATTCAGCCACATAGGAGGCTTTTAACGCTTCATCTTCAAAAATTTGTGCCAGGTCAGTTTCATCTGTCCAAATTTCTAAGTAAAATTGAAGGTCGCTGTTCACTTTATCTAGAAAATAGGCATCGAAATTACGAACGTTATTCCAGTTAGCTTCGCGCAGCTTTTCCTGTACCAAATCGCTTCCGCTTTTAAACAATCGGTAACCCATCATTACCAACGGAATGACTATAAATAAAATACACCCGATGAGAATTTTTTTTGATAACCCCATTTTTATTTTCCCCGGCATCAAAGTCCCCCTATATCAATTCTAATCGTCTCTCGAGCTGCTTCATCTCAAAACGGACAAATGTCAAACCAATCAGTACACCAACCCACACTGATATTACGATACCCCACCATATACCATGAATGCCAAACCCTAAAACTTCACCTAGTAACGTAAACAATACTAGAGGAAGAATCAGTTGACGAAACATTCCGATCCAAATCGCATACTTGGGGCGTTTGATGGCTTGCAGAAAAGCAATGCTTATGTTAAGAATGGCATAACCTATTAATGCTAAAAATTCGATTCTAAGATATCCCGCTCCAGATGCCACCACATCCGGATTACCATTGAATGCATCCACTAAAACAGGTGCCAACACATAGACGAAAACCATTCCCAGTGCCATGAGCATCACACCAAAGCCCATGGTGGTTCTGTAAATCAATCGAATTCTTTCGATGTTTTTAGCGCCGAAATTTTGCCCCACCAAAGTCATCGTCGCCGTATTTAATCCTAAAGTCAACAACAACACCAGCTGTTCGATGCGAATCGCGACACCATATCCTGCAACACTGGCATCATCGCCATGACGATAAATGAAATAATTGATAATGAAAATCCCCAGTGCTGTTGTCAGCATGTTTAATGTCGCCGGAATTCCCTGAGCCAAAATTTCCCTTTGCTTATAGAGTGTCCAGCGTTCCATAATGATGCGTCTGATGGACACCTTAAATATCTTATGACAGCGTTGTGCAAGATAGACCGTACCACCCGCTTGAACGAGAACTGTCGCAAGTGCAACTCCTGCTGTTCCCATCTCCGGCAATCCAAACCAACCAAATATGAAAAGGGGATCTAAGATCAAATTTGCGAAAAATCCGGTGACTAAAAAGTTTCGATTTGGCTTAGTCATACCACGAGACGATAAGATACCACCAAAAGCGGCATTTAATAAATAAAAAGGCGCCCCAAAATATAAGGTTCTTAAATAATCGGTTCCATAAGACAGCGCACTACCAGTAGCTCCTAATGCCATTAGCAAAACCGGCGTCAAGAAAAATCCGAACACTACTGTACCGATTCCCACTTGAGTTGCCAGACGTATCCCAGAATAGGTCAAGGCTTCCACTTCATCCTGACGTTTCGATCCCTGAGCTATCGCGATTAATGCCGATATCCCCGATCCCATCCCCGATGAAAGTGCCAACATGATGAAGAAAACAGAAAATGACACAGACATCCCTGCCAGCGGTGCTGTTCCCAGCTGCCCAGCAAAGTAAGTATCCGCAACATTGAACATGGTATTAAAAAACATGCCCACACTCATGGGCAGTGCAATGCTTAATATTTGCTTCCTTAAATTTCCGCTGGTAAAGTCGCCTACGGCCATATTGATCCTCGCATCCTCATAATGAAGTATATCTACCCGCTTTTATAAAGATTACCACATCTTACCCCCATAAAAAAAGAAAAATCCACCAAAATGGTGGATTAATCTGCTGTCCTGATCATAATAATTTTATCTTGGAATGACATAGGAAGGTTGGATATACCTATATAATTATTATTTATCAAGAACATTAATATGGATTTTTGGATAATTAACATCATCATCCCCAGCGAAAACAACGACTGATGTAGTTGTTAACGTGATTGCTACGAGCGTAAGGATAAGTAATTTTTTTAAAGTTTTCATATGTTTGCCCCCTTATTCTATTTATTATATTTTAATGATATAATACAATCATAATAAGATAAACCCGTATTGTTACGGGTTTAGTGAGGTTAATATGCTAAGCAGTTACGATTTAACTGGATTTGCTAAAAAATTACGAACTATTCGAAAGTCCTTGGGGTATTCCCAGACGGACGTTTCATTTCATACAGGCATAAACAGTGACACTTTAAGACGTTTAGAGAACGGATTATCGATTCCGCGATACGACACGTTAGAAGTGTTATCCCTTTTTTATAAAGAAAATTTGGCATTATTGCTTGATTCTTATAAAATTTCATCTCACCTTTCATATTTCTACGACTTAATCGATTACAATATGGTAAATGAGAACTATCAAGCTTTAACAAAAACAATTTCTGATTTTGACATTTTCATAAATAATAACACCGTCAACTTAGTTGATCACAGAGAAATAGATCAATTAAAGCTATTTTTCGAAGCTCTTGCAATGAGTTATTCTAATGATCCATTAAAAGATGAAAAAGCCATTGTCGGACTGCTAAATGCATTACAGATAACCATACCAAATTTCCAATTAGAAAAATGGGAAAACTTCAAATTTAACTTTTTCGAACTCCGAATTCTATTTACGATTGCTTCTATAGAGGGGGGAAATAAAAACTGTAAGATTAGCAACGACATCATATTAAACATGATGAATTATCTCGACTTTTCGCCTCTATCTAAGTTTACAGAGAAAATGCTTATCGTTAAGTCATTTTGTATCGTATCCTATAATTTTCACCGTCTCGACGAGCACGATCAAGCGCTGGAATATGCCGAAAAGGGCTTGAAGTATTGCTTTGAACAGTCAATATTAGCCTATATCCATTTATTACTCTTTAGAAAAGGGGTCGCTCTTTACAACTTAAATGATTCTACCTTTACAAAGTATATTGAACAATCAATACAACTACTGTTGATGCAGGAGCGTTATCAAATTGCAGACAGTTATTCGACGCATCTTGAAAGATTAAAATCGGAGTTCAAAGACAAAAAATAACAGGAGACTATTTCAGTTTCCTGTTTTCATGTGTTTTGCTATTTAGGGCTTACTGAACGAAGTTAAAACCATTGAAAATACTGACTTGGAGACGCTTTTTTGATATAATAAATGCAAGGATTTTAACATTTCTTCCACAAAAACCTTGCATATGGAGGCGCCTCATGTAT
>JAIUOA010000009.1 GCA_020161295.1 Bacillota bacterium
CCAGATCAACGCTCGATGCGTCGTATGTGAAATCCAGTGTTTCAGAACGTGTCAGTGTGCCGTTCCAAATGTTACAGGTCATCGCTGGCGCATAATCTTCTAAGGTGTAAAGCGAGTACGTGTAAACGTCAGAGGTATGATATACTGCCGGGATATCGGAGCGTTCAATTTTGGCTGGATTAACCGATGCCGAAGCCTGAATTTGTAGGTTGATCTCTTCTGTGCCTTTGACGATGAATTCCAAGCTTGAAGTGTTTTTCGTTCCGAATCTGATAAGGTTATGATTACCACTGGTGGCTGTGGCATCGAAAAGATTGGCGCTGATCGTAGCGTTCGCCTTAAGGTAGGACGAATTTACACTATTAATCGTATTAGTTGCGCTGATAAGACGGTTTTCTTTAAATGTTCCTGAAACGCTCATTTGCGCCCTAGGCTTCGTCGTATAGACCACGATGTAATTAAGGTATTCAAAGGTTTGTTTACTCACGGCATCGTAATACTCGACGCTATAAGTATAGACTTTATCGTTCCCGATCAGCGGAAAGAGATAATTTCCTGAAAGGAACACATCGGCATCGGCATCTGAAAGCGTTACACCTTCCAGTGATACGGTTCTTGAAAAATCCTCGCCCGTGGTGGTATCTGAGATCTTGAATTTTTCTGTATCTAGCATTTCGTTAGGTGCAGTAATTTTAATTTCAAAAGGCTTTCGCTCTTTCACTCTAGGCGCTGTGGAAGTCACACCCGTAGAAGCCGTTCTCGTACTTTTATCGCCCGTCGTAAAGATGGCGGTGGCGGTGGCGTTAAAGATTGGATTGATGATCTTGTTTTCATCGGTGGTGATGGCATCAATCATGTTTGAATCAAGCTTCACGGTGAAAACGATGGTGCCTTTGTCGCTGGCACTTCTCGTTCCGATCAGCGTTTGTTTGATGCCCGTGTAGGAATCCACAAGTGTCATGGCCCAACTGGCGATATCGTCCCTCGTGTATTTAGCTGTTTTAAGGACGGGATCGTTAAAGAAGTCATCATCGAGAAGCTTTCCGTTTACCATGACTTCATAGTATTTATCCGCTTTTCCGGTGACTATGTTCTTTGCATCCCATTCACGGATGATTTCCACAGTGGCCTGAACGGGTGTGATTTCCTTTTGTTTGATGGTTTCAAGTGAAAATATTTGATACCACGGCTTTCCGTCGAATTTGGAAAGATGGTACATTTGCACCTCGCCAGATGCTAACGTCGTCGGCGGTGTGAGGACCTGCGCATAGTTGAAGGCGCTTTTATCGGTGTTATTTGAGTTCACGATTTCAAAGGGTAGGCCGTCTTTAATCCACGTTTGGATGGCGGTTGTAACACCCGGAGGCATGAATCTCTCACCAGTAGCAATTTTATTATACTCACTGGCTTCTTTAATTCGATTATCGTTGTAATAGGGTGATGCATATTCCCAAATGCGGTAGATCCAGTTTTTCGCCGTGGCCTTAAGTCCTGAGTTGGCATCCACGGGAAAATCACCATTTGCATATAAGCCATCGTTCACGTCGAAACCGTGGTAGCGGTACTCGCCAGTTCCTCCTTCGTAATAGCCTTTGTTAGCGATTTCGATGTACTTTCCTTCCGCATCGAGATCACCCGTGGCGTTTTTAAAATCGTTTTTAGCGGACGGCACAGAAGAATAATCCCCGTACACGATGATGCGCTTTTCGATCCACAGTTCGATATTGAAAGGGAATTTGCCCTTACTCTGCTTTAAGGTGCTTCCGGGGATCATGTAATCAAGCTTAAGCTGTGTCCACTCGGCATCGGTATAAGTCTTTTTAGAATGTGTTCCGTCATAATAGGGCGTGGCCGTGCTATACGTTCCAGCAGAAACGATATCGAACACGGGCAACATTTGTATGAGGATGATAAAAGCCAGTAATAGGGCTTGCTTGCGTTTGCTGAACATCAACTTTCCTTTCTTATGGCTTGATCGAAACGGTGAATGCACATTGTTCATCGCTGTAAACGATATCAAATGTTCTGCCGTTAATGGTTACGCCTTCACGGACAACATTTCCTTTATGATTCAGTCCTTTGACGATGAGATTCCATGCTTTATCGTACTCAGCACCGAAGAAAAACTGGAACATGGGCTTAAGTTGATCGCCATAACGCTCGATGATGTAAGCTGAATACTGCGGATATTTTTCTGCGATGGCAATGCGCTTAGTCATTGAAAAGGAATAAGGACCATATTTATTGCCAATACTATTTAGATCGACAGAGATTGAAATATCTCCATAGTTAGCAAGCTGTTGCATAAACTCATAAGGTGACAAAGAATACATATATTCTTTATCCGATTTGCTTGCGTAACCACTAGAACCAATCATTTGAGAAATAGGATTATAACTATACGCAATATATCCCTTCCCTAAATCGTGTACTTTACCGAGCAGTTCAGCAAATTCCACTACTTCATTAACTGGCTTTCCGTTATAAAGCGGTGCATACAATGTGGTCTGCATTAATAGATCGTTACCCGCGTCATCTGTATACCATGTAGGGACTACGGCATATTTCGCATACGTTTTAACAAAAGGCTTTCTTTGAGATTTATTCAGAAACTTTGAAATCACCGTAGACGCTTCAGCACGGTTCGAGAAGTTTTTAGGTTTAAAGGTATGGTCGGCGTATCCCGTGATAATGCCATACTTAAAGCTATCGATGATGTTTTGTTTATAGTAATCAGATACTAGGTAATAATCCTTGGTTTCATTTCGGACGTAAAGATCCATGGTACTTGATGGTCGAGGCTCAGAAAGCGCCACGGCGTTTACGATGATTGAAGCCATTTGTTCACGGTTGATATTTGCCGTGTAAGAAGTAAATTCACGATCGAGAATAAGACCAAGTTCGATGGCTTTATCAATGTAAGGCTTCGCCCAATCGCTGGACATGGATTCAAAACGATACCCGAGGGCCTTCACTGTCATGGTGATGAATTCGTTAATTTTAACGTTTGCAAGTGGCTTAAAAGTCCCATCGGGATAGCCGTTAATGATTTCTGATGAACTCAGGGGATCGATATAAGGTTTAGCCCAGTGTGTCTCAGATAGATCTTTAAATAACACAGGAACCTCTGCAAATACAGGGATAGAAATCGAAAGCCATAGATAACTGAGTAATGCTGTTATTATAAGTGTAAGTTTTGACATGGGCTTCTCCTTAGATTTTAATATGTAAAAATTATCCATTTTCATTATACAGGAAATATTTCCCATCTGCACGTGTTATTTCCATGCAATCCCATTTTTATTTTATTAACGATCGAAGCAACCATCAACAAAGCCGAAATAAAAAATACCAAGTGAAAAGTTTCCATTCACTTGGTATTACTAATTTTTACGTTATTTGATTAAAGCTCGGCAATCGTCTCTAAATCAAGGCCAGTAACTGTCTGTATCAACTGTGCATCGAGCCCCTGTTCTTTCATTTTTTTAGCAACTTGATGGACACCTTCTTTAATTCCCATCTCCATGCCTTTTTCCATGCCTTTTTCCATGCCTTTTTCCATGCCGAGTTCAAGGCCTAATTTTGTAGCATCATCCAGTCTTTGAATTTGATCCATGATGCCCATTTGTAGGTTCAAGGCTTCATAATAAAGCTCAGGATCATCTTTTATCGTTTCATATTTCTCGATTGCCTTTAGCAAATACTCAGGTAAATCTGGTCTATCCTTAAATTCCATAAAATCTTCCTCTTTTCTTAAGCTAAGGAACTCAGCCCAATCGATCAAAACCTCGTTTTCTATAGTTCTATTATATTCGTTAAGCTTTGAAAGTTCAAGGAAATGGATTTCCAAATGGTCTGTCAAAAGGTTATACTCTTTTGTCGCTAGTAGTTGAAACTTGGTGTGCATGCGAGGTGTTTTAAATATTTCGAAGTAGACGATATTGATCACCACACATTTTTTCAGCTTATCATAGGTATCGCTTTTCTTTAGTTGCCCACTATACATTTTAGACCAGTAGTATAGAATCCTCTCTTTGTATGCGACTTGATTGATTACTTGTATTTCAACATCTATTTCAGTTTTATCTTTAAGCCTGATTCTAAGATCAAGTCGACTTGATTTTTGATCTACATTCTCTGGAATTAATTCGGTGTTCAATAACTCAAGATCTTCAAATGATTCTAGTGGGAGCTCCATGATGCTACTTAATAGTGACATTAATGGCCCCTTTTCTTTTTCGTTACCAAAAATCGACTTAAAAACCACATCGATATGGGGTGCGATAAAAACATCCTTACGCATAAATAACCTCCTAATATTTGTAAAAATAGTATATCGCAATTGCATTCATTTTTCCATATATTTCCATTTCGTTTCAAAGAAAAACGGCCCTTCCTAAGAAGAGCCGCTTTTCAGTGGGGTCGGAAAGCGCCGAGTTGTGGGTCGGCGCTATATTGATTATTCCCTGTAGAGAGGGAATCGATCACAAAGTGCTTTCACGCGTGCACGTGCAGGATCGAGGTCCGCATCGCGGTTTTCGATGGTCCAGCTGATGATGTCAGCGATTTCCACCATTTCCTCTTTACCAAAGCCGCGGGTCGTCGATGCAGGTGTACCTACACGGATACCGCTGGTAACAAATGGACTTGCCGTCTCATTTGGCACGGTGTTTTTATTCGTCGTGATACCGATGGTATCCAGTAATTTTTCAGCTGCTTTACCAGTGATGTCCTTGTTTCTGAGGTCGATAAGCATGAGGTGGTTATCTGTTCCGCCAGAGACGATTTTGAAACCTCTCTCAGCAAGTGCTGCTGCTAAGGTAGAAGCATTTTCCACTACTCTGTGCTGGTAAGCTTTGAACTCATCTGACATCGCTTCCTTAAAGCACACTGCTTTTGCAGCGATAATGTGCATTAATGGTCCGCCTTGGATACCAGGGAAGATCGCTTTATCGATTTGTGCAGCGTATTGCTCTTTACAGAGAATCGCGCCACCACGTGGTCCTCTTAATGTCTTATGCGTCGTCGTGGTAACGAAATCGGCATAAGGTACTGGACTTGGATGAATACCAGCAGCGATGAGGCCAGCGATATGTGCCATATCCACCATCATAAGAGCGCCCACTTCGTCACAGATTTCTCTGATACGAGCGAAATCAATTGTTCTAGAGTATGCACTTGCACCTGAAACGATCATTTGTGGCTTTTCTTTAATCGCTTGTTCTCTTAAAGCATCATAATCGATGAAGCCTTCTTCATTAACGCCATAAGAAACGAAATTATAGAGCTTACCTGAGAAGTTAACTGGGCTACCATGTGTAAGGTGACCACCGTCAGAAAGGTTCATACCGAGGATTTTAGCGCCTGGCTCAAGAACTGCCATATAAACACCCATGTTTGCTTGTGAGCCAGAGTGTGGCTGCACGTTTGCATGCTCAGCGCCGAAGAGTTCCTTCATGCGATTTCTAGCGAGGTCTTCACTGATGTCCACGTACTCACAACCACCGTAGTAACGTTTATGTGGGTAACCTTCAGCGTATTTGTTCGTAAGGTGAGAGCCCATCGCTTGCATAACAGTAAGGCTAGTGAAGTTTTCTGATGCGATGAGTTCGATATTGTTTGATTGTCTTTTAAGCTCAAGCTCCATTGATTCATAAAGCTCAGGATCATTCTTTTTAATCAGATCGAAATTCATTTATCGGTCTCCTTATTCATCCGTGGGAATCACATCACTCGATGTGATTCTAAGATTTTACTTCTTAAGCTTAGGTGGCGCCATGTGAATCGCTTCTCCACGAACGCCTAGTGTCGCTTCTGCGAAAGATTCTGAAAGGGTTGGATGCGCATGGATGGTGTTGGCGATTTGGTCCACAGTCATGCGGTTTGCCACTGCTAATGTGCCCTCTGCGATGAGGTCCGAAGCATGTGGTCCCATGATGTGTACGCCGATAACCACATCGTTCATGTCGGCGATGACTTTTATGAAGCCCTCTGGTTCACCGAGCGATAACGCTTTACCATTGGCACCAAACATAAATTTGCTTTTTTTGATTTCAATGCCCTTCTCCACCGCTTCGTCCTCAGTGAGGCCAACGCCAGCGATTTCAGGGAATACGAAAATACAGTTAGGCACTGCGTCATGGTTACCGTGGTGTTCGATGCCCATGATGTGCTCCACCGCGGCGATGCCTTGGTGAGAAGCAGCGTGTGCCAGCATGATGATGCCGTTTACGTCGCCGATGGCATATACGTGGTCCACATTCGTTTTAAACGTATGGTGATCCACTGAGATGCCCTTCTTCGAGTAAGCAACACCTGCTGCATCGAGGTTAAGGTCCCTATAAACAGGATCACGGCCGGTGGATAAAAGCACTGTATCCGCTGGGAATACCACTCTGCCCTTCGCCGTTTCACCCGTGACAGCGATGCCGTCCTCAAGCTGCTCGATGGCCATGTTGTTAACCGATTTGACGAGTTCGATGCCTTTTTTCTTTAGCATCGCGCCAAAGCGCTTCGTGATTTCAGTGTCCACTTCTCTGAGGAATCGGTCACTACGAATGACGACAGTGACTTCAGAGCCCATGGCTGCAAAGATGCCCGCGAATTCCATACTGATGACGCCGCCGCCGATGACCACGAGCTTGTTTGGAATGCTTTTAAACTCGAGGAGCTCCTTGCTTGTGACGACACCTGGTAAATCCACGCCTGCAAATGGCGGTCTCGATGAGGTTGAGCCAGAGGCGATGATGATATCATCGCCAGTGACTTCCTTAACCGTGCCATCGTTCATTTCTACCTTTAAGGTCTTTGCATCGATAAAGCTTGCAGAACCGTCTAAAACCTCGATGCCATTTGCTTTTAAAAGCTGCTCGATACCGCCGACGAGGGTTTTAACCACTTCATCCTTACGTGACTGGATCTTATCCACATCGATACTGAACTCTGGAACGTTAATTCCGAAATCGTCGATGTGCTTAAGTGTACTGATGAGCTCTGCATTTCTATAAAGTGCTTTTGTGGGGATACAGCCATAGTTGAGGCATGTACCACCGATTTTGTGTCTTTCGATGAGGGTTACTTTTGCGCCGAGCTGTGCGCCGCGGATCGCTGCGACGTAACCACCAGGACCACCGCCGATGACGACGATTTTCTTTTGCATGGATGCCTCCTGATTAGTTCTTTTCCCACTTTAAGACTGGGGATCTCGCTGCAAGCACTTCATCCACGCGTCTGATTTGCGTCGTGGTTGGTGCATTCTTAAGCAGCTCTGGATTTGAATCGGCTTCTTTGCTGATTTGAATCATAACGTCGATGAACGCATCCAGTGTCTCTTTACTTTCCGTTTCAGTCGGCTCGATCATCAGAGCATTCGGCACGATTAATGGGAAGTAAATGGTTGGTGGGTGGTAGCCCATATCCAGAAGACGCTTCGCAACGTCTAGCGTGCTGCAAGTGCTTAATTCATTCTTAAGGCCTGCGAAAACACATTCGTGTTTGCAAATAGTATCCACTGGTAAATTATAGTAATCTTTAAGTTTTTCTTGTACGTAGTTCGCATTTAAAACAGCCATCTCAGAAGCGCGCTTGAGGCCCTCTGCACCCATGGTAAGGATGTAGGTGTACGCTCTAACGAGGATTCCGAAGTTACCATTAAAGGCCTTTACTTTACCGATGGTATCTGGTCTGTCGTAATCGAGGAAGTACTTGTCGCCATTTTTGCTGACCACTGGTGTCGGTAAAAATGCTTCAAGGTGCTTCTTAACGCCTACTGGTCCAGAACCTGGGCCACCGCCACCGTGTGGTGTAGAGAAGGTTTTGTGGAGGTTGTAGTGAACGACGTCGAAGCCCATGTCGCCAGGACGCGTTTGGCCCATGATGGCATTGAGGTTAGCACCATCGTAATAGAGGAGGCCGCCTGCTTCGTGAACGAGTTTAGCGATTTCCACGATGTTTTTCTCGAAAAGACCAAGTGTACTTGGGTTCGTCAGCATTAAGCCAGCGATATCGTCAGCGAGTACCGCTTTGAGATTATCGAGGTCGATAGAACCGTCTCTTGTGGACTTGATTTCTACGATATCAAAGCCTGCAACGTTTGCACTGGCAGGGTTTGTACCATGTGCAGAGTCTGGCACGATAATTTTTGTACGCTTCAGATCACCGCGTTTCTCATGATATGCTTTGATGATCATGAGGCCTGCAAGCTCACCCTGTGCACCAGCAGCAGGTTGAAGCGAGAAGGCATCCATACCGCCCACTTCACTGAGTTTACCAGAGAGGTCGTACATAAGCTCAAGAGCGCCTTGAGTCGTCTCGTCCTCTTGAAGTGGGTGAAGTGTCGAAAACTTAGCGAGTGAAGCCATGTCTTCGTTGATTTTCGGATTGTATTTCATCGTGCATGAACCCAGTGGATAGAATCCAGTGTCCACACCGAAGTTTTTATTAGAGAGCAGTGTATAATGTCTAACGAGTTGCGGTTCGCTCACCTGAGGAAGCACCAATTCCTGATTTCTGCGAAGGCCAGCTGGAATCACATCGTCAAGGTTGACGTCTTCCACTTTACATCCTGGAAGTCTATACGCTTTTCTTCCCTCTCTCGAGATCTCGAATATGAGTTGATCGTATTTTACCATGAGATTTCCTCCATTGCTTTCACGAGACAATCGATTTCTTCTATCGTTCTCTTTTCAGTGACGCAGAAGAGCACCAGGTTCTTGTCTGATGGATAATCTTTTTTAAGGTTATAGCCGCCGAGGAAGCCTTTTTTAGCAAGCTGTGCATTTAAATTGTCCACGTCGATGTCAGTTTCGAGAACGAACTCTCTGAAGAAAGGTCCGTTATAAACAGGTCTAAACTTACCTGTGGCAATCAATTTATTATATGCATAGTAAGCTTTTTTAGCCGAAGCTTCAGCCACTTCATATAAGCCATCCTTACCTAATGCACTGAGGTAAATCGTCGCGCAAAGGGCATTAAGCGCTTGGTTTGAGCAGATATTTGAAGTTGCCTTGTCTCTTCTGATGTGTTGCTCACGCGCTTGAAGGGTTAACGTGAATGCGCGCTTACCATCGAGATCTAAGGTTTGACCGACGATACGGCCTGGCATTTTTCTCATTTGCTTGTTATTCGCTGCCATAAAGCCGAGGTATGGACCACCGTAGTTAAGACCGTTTCCTAATACCTGACCCTCGCCTACTGCGATGTCAGCACCGTATTCGCCAGGCGTTTTGAGCATACCCAGAGAAATCGGATCGACGTTCATAACGAAGAGCGCTTTATTAGCATGTGCAATTTCAACCGCTTCTGTACAATCTTCTATCAAACCGAAGAAGTTAGGCGTTTGAATAATCACAGCCACTGTATCGCCATTCACTGCCGCTTTAAGCGCATCCATATCAGTTACGCCATCTTTAGCAGGAATTTCCACCACTTTCGTGCCATAAAAACGCATATACGTTTTAACGACTTCGCGTGTGTGTGGGTGAACCGTTTCAGAAATCACCACTGTATCGCCTTTTTGATTCGCCGCAGCAAGCATCGCCGCTTCAGCAGTGGCAGAAGCGCCATCGTACATGGAAGCATTTGATACTTCAAGGCCGGTCAGGTTTGCAATCATGGTTTGGTACTCAAAAATCGCCTGAAGCGTACCTTGGCTGATTTCTGGTTGGTATGGCGTGTAAGCCGTATAGAATTCCGATCTAGAGATCAGGTGACGCACCACAGATGGGATGCTGTGGTCGTAAGCGCCTGCGCCTCTAAAGCAGACGAGTTCATCTGTACAAAGGTTTTTATTAGCAATCGACTTGATTTTCTTCGCCACTTCAGTCTCAGACATCGGCGGGTTGATGTTCAGTCTTCTGCCGAGCTTGATGTCTGCAGGTATATCGTCGAAAAGACGATCGACGGAATCTATACCCAGTACTTCAAGCATTTCCTTTTCGTCTTGCTCAGTATTTGGGATATATGGAAACATTCTATTCCTCCTCGTTACAAAATGCTTCGTACTCTTCAGCGTTCATAAGTTCATCTAAATCCGCAGGATTTGAGATGCTGATTTTCATGATCCAAGTCTCAAATGGATCAGAGTTTACTAAAGAAGGATCGTTTTCGAGGTCTTCATTTACTTCTACAACCGTTCCAGTAACAGGCATTAACATATCAGATGCCGCTTTTACTGACTCGATGGTACCGAAGCTCTCTTCGCCTTCGATTTCACTATCTACTTCAGGGAGCTCAACGTAAACGATAGCACCAAGTGCATGCTGAGCAAAATCAGTTATTCCTACATAAGCTTCGTTGCCTTCAACTCTTACCCACTCGTGGTCTTTTGTATAGTACAATCCGTTAACAACTTTCATCTTAAATAACCTCCTGAATTTTATAATTTGAGGAACATCGTTCCTTTTAAACAGTATACCTTAACGCCATTATTTTTTGTATTGTTTTTGGTAGAAACGCTTGCTGATCACCGTTGCTGGGAACACGTTTTTACGCACTTGTACGCCGAGCTCAGATCCCATTTCGCCATATGCGGAATCCACTAAAGCCAGCGCGATATTTTTCTTGAGGGTTGGTGAGAAATAACCAGTGGTGATCACGCCGATAACCTTATCGCCAGCAAGCACTTCATAGCCTTGTCTAGGAATACCTTTCACCATTTCCAGACCGATGGTTTTTCTAGGAAGACCATTTGCCTTTTGAGCCACTAACGCATCTTTTCCGATGAAGTTCGGCTTATCGAGCTTCACGAAGAAACCGAGTCCCGCTTCAAGTGGTGTGATGTTTTGATCGATTTCGTGACCATAAAGTGGTAACGTCGCTTCGAATCTAAGGGTGTCGCGGCATCCAAGTCCAGTTGGCTTAAGACCTAAATCCTTGCCCACTTCGAGGAGCTTTCTCCAGATTTTTGCAATGTCCGCATGTGGCGCATAGATTTCGAATCCATCTTCGCCAGTATAGCCCGTTCTAGAAACCAAGCACTTAACGCCTTCGATCATCACATTACGGTTGCAGTAGAAGAACTTGATGGTGCTCAGATCCACATCGGCGATCTTTTGTAAAATCTCTTGTGCCAATGGTCCCTGCAGCGCAATTTCAGAAACGCGGTCAGAGAGGTTCTCCAGTGTAAGGTCATAGCCTTTTGACTGCTCCTGCATCCACGCAAAATCCTTCTCCACATTACTCGCATTGATAACGAGGTAGAAATGCTCAGCACCAAACTTATAGACGAGCAAATCATCCACGACACCACCGTGCTCATAGCACATCATGGCATAGAGAATTTGGTTGTCTTCTAATGTGCTGACATCGTTTGTGACGAGATTTTGAACAAATGCAAAAGCATCCTTACCGATGACTTCAACTTCTCCCATGTGAGAGACGTCGAACATACCCGCAGCATTTCTTACTGCTTCGTGCTCTTCGATAATGCCTTCATACTGTACCGGTAAAGCCCATCCTGCAAAATCGATGATTTTGCCGCCTGCCGCGACATGTTCATCATAGAGTGCAGTCTTTTTAACTGAATCCATAACGCAACCTCCTCAAATTTATACTTTGGTTCCCGCCCAGGAAATGAAAAAAGAGGTATACAATGGTATAGCAATGCTAGCCGCCATTATATACCTCTGTATCTTTACCTGAGAGTTTCTCGTAAAGCCGTTCACATGATGCTCTACACTTACGCCTTCGGTGCCTACTTAAAGGGCTCTCCAGAGTTCCATCAGATGATACTACTTTTGCCTGAGAGATTCTAAATCTGTCGGCAAACAGGTTTATTGCTCCTTCGGCTCTTCAAAATTCTCAAAAATCAAGAAGAATCTCGCATCATCGTCATTTGGGTCTTTATTCAGTTGGGACGGGAAATCTCCCCGCCGTCTTCTTCATTTTATGCGAAACGCAAGGGATTTTCAACTCATTTTTATGCGAAGCTTATGATATATTTTTAGCAATTCAAAAATATCCATCTCATTCGCTTATAACTTCGTATCGTCGATTTTTGCCAGTGCTTTCTGAAGCACAGGCACCACCTTTTGGATGGACCCCTTTTCAAATGGACTATCGAGTCCCGCCACCTTTAAGAGGCCAGTAAATGGAAGGCTTCCGCCTTTATTACAGAGCTGTAGGTAGCTGGTCCATGCACTTTCCCTATTCTCTTCTGATTTTAAATAGAAATGGAAGGCACATACTTGAGCCAGTGTATAATCGATGTAGTAAAAAGGATCATTGAAGATATGGCCTTGTCTGAACCAGTAGCCACCTCTTTCAAGGAAATCGTTATTTTCGTAAACCTTATAAGGCTGATACTTCATCTCAAGTGAACGCCATTTTGCTTTTCGCTCGCCCGGTGTCACTTCAGGATTTTCATAGACCCAGTGCTGGAATTCATCCACGAGCACCCCGTATGGGATAAACAAAAGCGCTTCACTGATGTGGTTGAACATGTACTTCTCTACATCTTCCTTAAAGAAATTCTTCATCCATGGATAGGTGAGAAACTCCATACTCATGGAGTGAATTTCACAGGCTTCAAGCGTTGGGAACTGATACTCTGGAAGCTCATAATCACGGCTTTGGAAGCACTGGAAGGCATGACCCGCTTCATGTGTGAGCACGTCGATATCGCCTGAAGTGCCATTGAAGTTTGAGAAGATGAACGGCGAACGGTAATCGCTGATATAAGTGCAGTATCCACCACCCGCTTTGCCTTTTTTCGCTTCGAGGTCCATCAGTTCATTATCCAGCATAAAATTGATGAACTCGCCTGTCTCCTTCGAAAGGGCTTCATACATGTGCTTACCGTTTTCGAGGATCCATTTCGCATCCCCTTTCGGCGTGGCGTTACCACTGGTAAATGCGATTTGCTCATCAAAGTATTTTAATTCGTCTACACCGAGTCGAACGGCCTGGCGTTTTCTCAGCTCTAAGGTCAGTGGTACCAAATCCTCTAAAACCTGCTCGCGGTAAGTGGCCACCATTTGGTCGTCGTAATCGGTTCTGGTAAGTCTCATATAGCCTAACTTAATGAAGTTCTCATATCCAAGCTTTTTAGCGATTCTATGACGCACCTGTACGAGCTCGTGATAAAGCTCATCAAAAGCCGATTCGTTCTCTTCAAAGAATTTCGTCGCCGCTTCCTGTGCCGCTTTTCTCACTTCTCTGTCAGTTGATTCATAAAACGGCACCATTTGTGCGAGGTTACGCTCTTCGCCCATAAATGGAATTTTAGCCGATGTACGCAGCTTTGTGTATTTTGAACTGAGAATATTCTCTTCTTTTAAATCTTCCATGATCTCCGGTGCGAACGTCTTCAGCTTTACATCGATGATGTTGAAGATGTGGTCCCCAAACTCCGCTCTTAAAGCATCCTTGAACTTAGACGCATTCATGGCGCGGTAGTATCCGTCCACCATTTCCGTATACTGCGGCATGGCTTCGTCGATGAAGTTGTTTTCAGCATCGTAAAACGCATCCTCCGTATTGATGGTGTGTCTGACTTGCACCAGCACCGCCATGGACTCCACATTGTTTCTTATTTTATTGATTTCATGAATCACTTCTATTTGCTTTTCAGCCGTTTCAGCGGCATTAAACGCTTCGATTAACGCGCTAAAGGTCGCCTTCAGCTTCGCCATATCCGGTCTTTCATAAACATATTCGCTAAATCTCATGAGAACCTCCGTTTTAGGTTGATTACTTTGATGGCTATCGAACTTCAATTCTAGTGTAACACAATAAAAAGAGAACGTAAAATTTTTTTTATACGTTCTCTCATTTATAAACTATTTACATATTTGATTCAAATGTGACCTTTTGTACTTATGGCGTTGTAGGCGTCTCGATGATTTGAGCACCCTCTGGTAAAGTCATCTCTTTTTCGAAAGTCCCGCCAATGGTGAGGTCTTTAAATAGGTATTCGTAAGTTGGCTGACCATCTGTTTCGATGCGCATCTTAATGATGAGCCCTTCTTCCTTCCAGACGTAATATGTGGATTTCACGTTTCCAGCCGTTCCCTCGAAAACATAGCAGTCCTTTCCATCCACTTCCTCAGAGCCCTTAGTCTTCATGCTATTTAAAACGCCGTCCTCAATCTCGCCAGCAAATAAAAACGGTGATTCCCATTCTGTACTGACCGTATCCAGAGGCACCTTCATGAGGATGTTCCCTTCTGGCATATAAAGGTAGCCTTCGCCTTTATCATAATCAAGATAGATGATTTGCCCTTCTTCAATGGCTTCGAACTTGATTTTTTTCTCTGCTACCCAAAGCTTGAAGCCGCCCAGGCGCGTATCGTCCTGCGTCATCACATATTCATAGTAGTAATTATCAATTACTCGATCGCTTACAATGGCTTCATTTGCAAACACATCATCACTCTCTGCTGTCGTTTCCTCAGTCGCTTCTGTCACTTCAGCCGTTTCAGTTGCCACTACCACAGGAACGCCGGTCGTTTCAGTCGTTTCAGTCGTCTCTTCACTTGATCCACAGGCGGTCAGCACCATGGCAAAAGCGAGTAAAATTATCCCAAAAACAGTTAATTTTTTCATTTGAAAACCTCCTTCTCCAGGCATGTTATACCCAAAAAGTGAAGCCCGCAACCACTGAAAATCAGTAATTACGGGCTTATGGTGCAGATAACAGGATTCGAACCTGCATGAAGTTGCCCTCACTAGGACCTGAACCTAGCGTGTCTGCCAATTCCACCATATCTGCGCGTCACATAGACTATTATAGCAAAATATCGCGCAGATACAAGTGAAAATTCATATTACCCTACTATTCAGCAATCAAATGTTCATTAATGAAAGCTTCCACTTTAGGCGTCTTCTTGAAGCCTTCTGATTCCAGTGTGGCCAGATAGTCCGACATCAGCGATTTAAACGGCGAATCATCACCCTTGGTCACATAGGCAATCAGAGCCGCCTTAGCTTCTGGCGTCATCTCACCGGAATCCCGATCATACATGGGCGTGTTGATAGAACCCACAAGTACTAGATTTTGATAATGGGTGACTGAGGACACCACGCGCTCTTTAAATCGCGTCTCAGGATACTTTTCCACAAACAGATTATAAAGGGCCGCTCTGGTGAACACCTCATCCCAGCTCACCGCCAGTCCGCCGTCTCTTTGCACAGGAAAATCCGATTCTTTCATAAGAATACCGTAATATTCTTTTACCTCATCCGAAGCAGACTTCAAAAGAGGCTCGAAAAAACGATAATTAACCACTGGAAAAATAGTTCCTTCCACCTGCTCAAGCTTTAATCCGATGGGTTCCAGCTTACTCAGGAGCTTCTTAACATCCGCTTCACTCACATCGATCTTATTAAGCTCATCCATTGAATAGGACAGCAGCTTTTCCTGAATATTCCCTTCGAAAAATTCGTCCTGATATTTGGAGAGTAACGCCATCTGAGCCTTTTCATAGAGGACGATCATCTCATCAGTGACCTGCGTGCTCAAACTGTCTTGGTTTTTCTTAAGGTATTCCGCCAGTGGTTCCAATGCTTTAGGCGCATTCTTAGTCATGGTTTCGAAACCTGATAGAATCAGCTTTTCAGCAACCGAAATTTCTTCTTCCGTCACACCCTCAGTTGATGAAGTTGATGTTCCCTCATCGTCGCGTGGATTTAATACTGAATTTGTCGAGCAGCTCGCTAAAATAAGCACGCCAAGTAGAAGCAAACTCATATAAAGCATACGTTTCTTTTGTGTACTATCGTTTACCATAACATCCACTCCTTGGCTTAATTTTGATCGTTTGAAGGCCGATCAATGAGAGGAAAATGCATAAACCATGCATTTTCTTAGTATACTTACCCTAAGCCAATAGGGAATAACATTAAGACGAAATTACGAACGATTTAGTTCCATGGAGTTGTATGAAACTCAGAGGCTTGTTATAATAAGGATACGAAGCGATCGCTTTATAAGGAGCACACTATGCCGAAAGACACTTTCTTTAACTTGCCTGAGGAAAAACGCGAGAAAATTATGGAAGCTGCGCTATCAGAATTCGAGACGTACGCCTATGATCAAGCCAGCGTCAACCGTATCGTTCAAAATGCCGATATTTCCAAAGGCAGCTTCTATCAGTATTTCGAAGATAAAAAAGACCTTTATAAATACCTCCTTAACCTCATTGTTCAGGAGAAATTAAAATACATCACGCCCTCCATGATGAAGCCCTTTGAACACGGTTTTTTCGAAGTAATCCACGACATGAATGCCATGGGACTTGAATTCGCAAAAAACAATCCGCGATATCTTAAAATCGGAAACCTTCTATTAAAAGATAATAGTAGCCCCATATTTGCTGAAGTGATGCAGGATAACCAAGCTGCGGCCTTTCAAGCCTATGAGATGCTTTTGAAGCGCGGCATCGAATCAGGAGAAATTCGAGAGGATGTCGATGTTAAATTCGTGGCACGCATCATGTTCAAACTTAGCAGCGAGCTACTCGTGGATGAGCTTGATTACGAATCCGAGCAACTACCAGAAACCTCCATAAAGGTCCTTGACCGTTTCATGAATTTTATCATGTATGGTATAAAAAAATAAAATGGTTCGGTACCCCCAAAACGTCTCAACCTATTTTGAGCCTTCTGGGGGTTTAATTTTATGAAGCGTTTATTTTATGAAACGTTTATTTTTATAAGGGTTTTATAAGTTAATACTTTTTTAATAGTATTTTTTCTGAATCCGGGTATAATATGACTATAAGGTCATATGACTTCAGAGTCATAAAATTTAGGAGGCAAATCATGATCTCAGTAAAAAATCTTTATCACTCCTACACTCATGATGATGTATACGCAGTCAACAATGTCAGCTTTGAGATCGCCAAAGGTGAAGTCTTCGGTTTCTTAGGGCCATCTGGCGCTGGAAAATCTACTACTCAGGGTGTTCTCACCGGTCTTCTCCCCTTACAAAAGGGCGAAGTGACTGTCGCTGGCTACGACATGCGCCGTCGCAACCGTCAAATGTTTAATAAAATTGGGGTGTCGTTTGAGCAATCCAATGTTTATAACAAACTGACGGCTCTTGAGAACTTGGAATTTTATAAAAAACTATTCGACGTAAAAACAGAAGACCCTATGAAGCTATTAGAAATCGCAGGCTTAAGTGAAGTCGCGAAGCACAAAGCAGGTACTTTTTCCAAAGGCATGAAGCATCGTCTGACGTTTGTCAGAAGCATGCTGAACAACCCTGAGCTTTGGTTTTTAGATGAGCCAACCACTGGTCTCGATCCAGCCATAGGTCGCCAAATCATCGACATCGTTAAACAAAAAAAATCTGAAGGCACCACCGTATTTCTCACCACGCATAACATGAACGTCGCAGATGAACTCTGCGATCGCATCGCCTTCATCATCGATGGCGAAATCAAGCTAATCGACAGCCCGCGTAACCTAAAACTCCAGTTCGGTGAAAAACTCGTGGTGGTCGACCATATCGTAAACGGCATCACGAAACGCGAGCAGTTTTCGCTCATCGATCCAGCCGATATGGCGAGATTAAACACACTTATCAGCACGGGACAAATCGAAATGATGCATACGAAGGAAGCAACCCTGGAAGAAATCTTTATCAAGGTAACAGGGAGGGGGCTTGAATAGTATGAAGAAACTTTGGACGACTTTTATCAAAGACGTCAAGCTCTCCTATAGTGGCCTCTACTTCTACATCGAAATCGGAATGGCCGCGATTTTCTTAGCGGTCATGCTATTCGTCGTACCTGAGAACTTCGATAAGACGCAAACCTATTACGCCTTTATCGAAGTGGATGAAATTCGCGACGAATTCGACGGGCGTGTATTTGAAAATGACGGAACGCGCGTTGAGCTGTTTGATGACAGGGAAGGATTGGAACAAGCGCTCTCAAAAAAACGCTCTGCAGTAGGGCTTCACGTCTACATGGAGGATTCGAAGCCTGTGGTGGAATTCGTATTACAGGGCTACGAAGGACCTGAGATGAAACAGATGCTGAAGCAGACGGTGGAAGGCGGACTTTTAGCCGAGCTACCGACCTATGAGGACCTAACCACAGTAACGGTTCTCGAACCGGGTACTGAACGGTTATCCGATCGCGTGAGCATGCTACCCCCTTACTTGGTCATCAACGTGGCGTTTATGGGCCTCTTCGTCATCGCCGCTTATGTCTTCCTCGATAAGGAAGAAGGCGTGATCAAAGCCTTCGCTGTGACGCCCGTCAAGGTTTGGCATTATCTCGCCAGTAAAATCATGATCATGGCCGTCATGGGGCTTGTGACCTCTACTTTAGTCGTGGTCTCTCTGGTGGGCTTTAAAATCAACTACCTGCTGTTCTTCGGACTGATTTTGTCCTTTAACGTTTTCGGTTCGACCTTAGGCCTTTTAATCACGAGCTTCTTCGATAGCATGACCAAGGCCATGGGAGCGTTATTCTTATCGATCTTCATCCTGGTATTCGCCGGTTTCTCCTATTTCATGCCATCGTTCTCACCAGTATGGATCAAGTTTTTACCCTCCTATCCCATGTTCTTTAGCTTTAGAGAGCTCTTTTTAGAAAATGGCGATACTGGTTTCATCATCCAAAATATTTTGCTCTTCCTCGGTCTAAGCGCGGTGTTGTTTGCATACACCAACCTCAGATTTAAGAAGACATTGACCGTATAGGAGGTGCACGATGAAAAAAATAATGGCAATCATCGGTCGCGATATCCGAAGCGGTACGAGGGATTGGCTGATCATCTATCTCAGCTTTGCTGCAATCTTCATCGCTTTAATTTTAAGAGCCCTAATTCCCAGCGTCAGCAGCTCTGCACTGAACGTGGTGATGCTGGAAAACGCAACACCTGAGCTTATTACATTTATCGAAGCAAATGCCACTGTGTCTTTCGTGGATGACGAAGAAGCGCTCAAGGAACGTATCCTCAGAATCGATGATGTGGTGGGTTTAAAGGAAGTTAACGGCAAGTTTGAAATCATCAAACAAGGCAACGAAGCCATCCCTATGGAAACTTCTCTCAAAATGATATTGGCCACTTACGGAAAAGACACTTCTATTCTTCCCATGACGGTTGCCTTTAGCGATATCGGCTGGGAAATCTCTCCTATCAAGCTGGAAGGCGGCTCTATCCTTATCATTTTCACCACCGTATTCGGCGGTATGCTGATTTTATTGAACCTTGTGGAAGAAAAGATGAGCAACACCCTTAGCGCCATTAATGTAACCCCTATGTCAAGGCCGCAGTTTATCTTCGGAAAAGGCATTTTAGGCTTCTCCATCCCCGTTATCGGAGGCATCTGCGCCGCCATTATCCTCGGTTTCGGCGGCATCAACATCTGGATGTTTATCGTGTCAATTCTGTCCATCGCGCTAATCAGCATCATCGTCGGTTTCAGCATCGGTGTAACGAATAACGAGCCGATCTCAGCCATCGCCAGCATGAAGATGGTGTTCGTCCCCATCCTAGCTTCCGTATTCGGCGCCATGTTCCTCCCAGACAAATGGCATTTTACCCTCTACTGGTCGCCTTACTACTGGGCTTACGACAGCATCCACGCCATCTTGATTCAGGAAGCCACTTGGCTCCAGGTCCTCAGGGACAGCGGCATCATCATCGTCTTTACAGGCCTCATCTTCCTAGCACTTCGTAAACGTATCATGCAAGGATTAAGATAATTTATAATCACTTAGGAGGTGTTTATATGAACGGCTTAGCATTAATCGGTATTTTACTCATCGTGTACGCAGCATTTCTCATTTTCGTGGCTGTGAAAAAGCCTGATAAAATTTGGCACATGGCTAAAATCAGAATGTTTATCAAAGTCATGGGCGAACAAGGCACCGTCATTTTCTTCTATGTATTTGCTGCCATCTGCTTGGCTGGCGGGATTTATTTGATGCTTTAATCGGTAATGATATAGTTCCATTCGATTTCACTTCGATCACTTCTCTCCGCTTCGGTCATTCGGATGCATCCCGTTTGCGAACGCTCGTTGCGAAAATGAAACTCGCTACGCTCAGACAGTCATTTTCGCTGTATCTCGCTATCTTCGAACGGCATGGGCATCCTCATGAAACCGCTTCACTCAGGATGTGAATGAAAACTAAATTCAAAGTCACATCAATATATTTTCTGAGTCATAAAACTTTTAATTGATCTGAAATATCAATATTAGCCATCGAAATTAAAATCGTGTGACTATCATGTGTGAAAAATGAAAATTAGCATCATCCAGTAACAGCGTTGTGTGTGGAGTGTTCTCGAATAATTGCGGGAACATTCCGCCACTATTGATGCCATTTTTAACGTCTTATCTGTTTCAACGTAAAACGAAAAGAGTCATTGCCAACCTAATACTTAGGGGGCGATGACTCTTTATTTTTTGATCTTATTTTAGATGCCACTCTGATTCTGATAATTTCTAATTATCATACCTTGAGACCTTCTCATATCAAATTTATCATAGTAAATCTGTAATTCTTGGTCACACAATAAATCAACCATATAAAACGCTTTTAAGGTGGACAGCATATTTTCCATTAACCTTTTCCCAATACCTTTTCCTTGATAATCTGGTAATACTTCAATCAACGGAATATATGCAGATAGTACACGAAGAAACCTTTCAGATTCTCAGGTGTAATGCCAACGAGTGAATTTTTATATTCGATCATTTCCTGTACTCCTTTTTATTCATATTAATCGTCTTTTTCATGCTTAATATTTTGTCTAGCCAATTAAATACAATAAGTACATTATGATCTCCTCTATTTCATCATTTATAACAAGTAATTGTGATGCGGATTATAGTTTACGTTTCACTTCACATCCTGAGTGTAGCGGTTTCATGAGGATGTCCATGCAGTTCGATGAAGAGAGACAAAGTGAAAATGACTGTTTGAGCGTAGCGAGTCTCATTTTCACGTCGGTTCGAATCGTTAACGGGATGCATCCGAATGACCGAAGCATAACGATGGACTGTGAAGAGAAACCTGACTTAAGTCGCATCAATCTTCATTGCATTAACCGATCTGCGTCTTACCGCCCATGTACATGCGGAGAGGTTCTGGGATTCTCACGGTACCGTCTGCTTGGAGGTTGTTTTCTAGGAAGGCGATCAGCATGCGAGGTGGAGCTACCACGGTGTTGTTCAGGGTGTGGGCGAAGTAGTTGCCTTGCTCTTTGTTACGGATGCGGATGCCGAGTCTGCGCGCTTGAGCGTCGCCGAGATTTGAGCAGCTGCCGACTTCAAAGTATTTTTGCTGGCGTGGTGACCATGCTTCCACGTCGATGCTCTTAACCTTAAGATCGGCGAGATCGCCTGAGCAGCACTCAAGGGCTCTCACGGGGATGTCTAAGGTACGGAAGAAGTCGATGGTGTTGTTATAGAGTTTTTCGAACCACTCTGGGCTTTCCTCCGGTTTACAGACCACGATCATCTCTTGCTTTTCAAACTGGTGGATACGGTAGACACCACGTTCCTCGATACCGTGTGCACCCACTTCTTTTCTAAAGCAAGGTGAATAGCTGGTAAGGGCTTGTGGGAGCTCTTCTTCATCCACGAGGGTATCGATGAATTTTCCGATCATAGAGTGCTCAGATGTCCCGATCAGGTAAAGGTCCTCCCCTTCAATTTTGTACATCATGTTTTCCATTTCAGTGAAGCTCATAACGCCAGTAACCACTTCGCTGCGAATCATAAACGGCGGGATGTAATACTCGAAACCGCGGTCGATCATGAAGTCGCGCGCATAAGATAAGATGCCTGAGTGAAGTCTCGCGATATCACCTTTTAAATAATAGAAGCCGTTTCCGCTGGTTTTACGGGCGCTCTCCAAATCGATTCCTTTAAGTTTTTCCATGATTTCCACATGGTAAGGCACTTCGAAATCTGGAACGAGTGGCTCACCAAACTTTTCAACCTCGACGTTTTCACTGTCATCCTTACCGATAGGCACTGTAGGATCGATGATATTTGGGATGACCATTAAACGCTCCCTGATTTTCACTGTGAGCTCTGCTTCACGTGTCTCTAAATCTTCGAGCTCCTTATTAAGCGCAGCAACCTTTGCTTTCGTCGCTTCGGCTTCTTCCTTCATGCCCTTGGCCATGAAACCACCGATTTCCTTACTTGCTGCATTTTTAAGCGCGCGTACTTCGTCGCCTCTGGTCTTAGCCGCTCTAAACTCTGTGTCCATGGCCACGACTTCGTCGACCATTTCAAGCTTGTGATCTTGGAATTTCTTCTTGATGTTTTCCTTGATGAGCTCTGGGTTCGTTCTAAATAGCCTAATGTCTAACATGTGACGCCTCCTGTGTCTTTATTTTTTTTGCATTTTTTCTTCAGGGATTCTTGACCGTTATGGAAAAGTTGCCTTTTCCGAAAACAAAAAATCTTCCAATCCCAAATCATGGGACGGAAGATCCGCGTTGCCACCCAAATTGCAGGGCTTATCGCCGCTGCCATCTCTTATCTGCTGTAAAGGGCATTCCCTTCGACTCGTCGCCGATTGCTCCCAAAGTGGACCGATTGTCTACGCACTGGCTTGCACCACCCACCAGCTCTCTATAGCGCTTCCCAATCATGGCTTTGATCTTAGCAAAATCATAATAATGCGTTTTCGATATCAATGCTTCTATCGATATCAATGCTTCTATAGATATCGATGCTTTTTTCGATGTTATTACTATTTTAACGCTTCCTTCGAAAATTGCAAGGGGTTATTTTTTTTATATAGTCCCAGGATGACCAGAATTGCACCGATAAGCGCTGAGCCTGCGGCACCGTAAAGCATCTGAGTCACGCCAAAGGTGTCGATGATGAATCCACCGCCCACACTGCCGATAACGCCGCCTAAAGTCGTTGCGCTGACTATCGCCGTCTGCCCTTTCACCTTATCCTGTCCATGCATCCGCTCGTTCACATAGGCGACTGATATCGGGATATAGAGTGCAAAGCAGAATGCCTGCAGTACCTGGGCAAAGTAGATGGCCATAAGGTTTCCGGCCAGTGCCAATGCCACGCTGCGCACCACATAAAAGACCATGGCGAAGGTAAATAGCTTCACCGTGCCAAAGCGTGCGATAAGGGACTTCGAAAACAGCATCACTGGAATTTCCACAGCAGCCATCAAGGTCAATGCAAAGCCGAAATTGGTCTCGTTTCCACCTGCATTTTCTATGATGCGCACGAGGAAAACATTGGCCACCGTATGGAACACGAACACAAAGGCGATGCCTAAGACGATTTCTAAAAACCCGCAGTATTTTTTAAAAAAGGATTCCGTAAACACGTTTTCCAGTTCCACGTCAGGTTGGTCATGGGTTGATTTCACCTCTGGAAACCGCGATACGATGATGAACAGAAGCGTTAATAAGCCAGCCGTTATAAACGGTAAGCTTTTAGCGCTGGTCTCTGACACCACTACGCCGATCACTGAGGAGCCTAGTGCAAAGGACAAAGAACCAAAAGCACGCGCGATGCCGAAGCTTACGGATGCCCCCACATCTGTGAGACGGATAATCAGAGCGCTGAATAAGGGCTGAAGGATAACGATACCGATTAGTGAAATTAGGTAGATTCCCACTGATGGTAAATGGGCGATGGACTGTAATGGAATTAACACCAAGGTGGCAGCAAGTGTAATCCCTACGATGGTTTTAGAGGCGAACTTAAGCCGTTTTGCTGGCCCCCGATCAATCCAGGCACCCGTGGCTGGCTGAATAAACACCGCAGCCAGCGATGCGACCGCGAGTATGAGTCCTACACCGCCACTTTGTATGCCCATTCCTTTTAAAAATACAGCGGCAAAGCTATATAAGCTGCAGAACGCCGTCCAGTGGACCGCTTGAAGCCAGACGCCTGCATAGGTAAAATGTTCTCTCTTCGTCATAATTTCCTCACTTTTATCATATAAATGCTTTTGTATAAGCATACCATAACTTTTTCTGATATCATATGAGATATAGCACATATTCGGAGGATTTATGCAAATTAACAAAGATGAAAAAACCATCCACTACTGGATCAATAAAACGGGCTTCGATCAACTGTTTTCATGCGATTTACTGCCCTACTTGGAAATACATAGCTTTTTAAAAAAGGAATCGCTTTATAAAGAAGGTGGTGAGGCGTTTTACCTTTATTACCTCGTGAGCGGCAGAGCAAAAGTCTATATGACCCATCTTAGCGGGCAGCGTTCGTTGCTCCATATCGCAGAAGCCCCAACTTTTATCGGCGAAATGGAGCTTCTGGAAATCGATGTGGTCTCAAAAGGCGTTGAAGCCATCGAGAATTGTGTTTGTCTGGCGCTTCCCAGAGAGGCGTGTAAACAGCACCTCATGAACGACGTGGTCTTTCTCAAATCCATGAGCCAAATTCTGGCGCAAAAGGCAAGACACCGGGCAGAAATCGTGGCAAAAAGCTACGCGCATCCCTTTGAAAACAGGTTTGCCGCATTTATCCTTTCCACAGAACACGGCGGCGTCTATAACGAGCCTCACACCGAAGCCTCTGAGTATTTGTCGGTTAGCTATCGACATCTTCTATACACCCTACAGCACTTTCAGCTCGAAGGATATCTGGAAAAATCAGGTCGTGAATACCTCATTAAAAATCGCGAGGCGCTCGATGCACTCGCAAGTGTCGTGCTTTAACTAAAAACGGGCCTAAGGAAGCGTTCTCCTTAGGCCCGTTTTATGCGCTGTGTTAATATTATGCGCCGTGTTAATATTATGCGGCATTCATTTACTTATTCCAGTCACGTCTCATCTTCAGCCACTTTTTATCGCGCTGGGTTTCAAGATGCTCGATATCCGTTTCAGTAAGGTGCTTGAACCTGCCTTGTTTCTTAACGTAGTCCGCCACAGGGGTAAATGCTTTAGGATCTTTATTCAGCTTGAACTCCCCGTTTTCATACTCGGCGAGGTACCAAAGTCCACAGTCGACCGCTTCCTTCGCCAGTGAGATGGTGATCTCGCTCGGCGTTCCCCAACCCGTTGGGCAGGGTGCCAGGATGTGAATATAGGAGGTGCCCTTTACGGATTTCGCCTTTTCCACCTTCATCATATAGTCTTCCAGGTATCCCACACTGGCAGTGGCCGCATATGCGATGTCATGCGCTGCTACGATTTCGAACATGTTCTTCTTCGTCGTAACGGAGCCTGGAAGGTTTTCTCCTGCGGGTGATGTGGTAGTGCGTGTGCCGTAAGGCGTTAGACCGCTTTTTTGAATCCCTGTGTTCATATACGCTTCATTATCGTTACAGAAATAGATGATTTGGTCACCGCGGTCGATGGCCCCTGATAGTGCCTGGAGACCGATGTCGGCTGTTCCGCCATCTCCTGCGAAGCCCACGGAATAGGTGTTTTCGATGCCAAGTGCCTTTAAGCCTGCTGCCACACCAGCTGCCACTGCACCAGTGGATGCAAACGGCGTAATGATGGCGTTCGTTTTAAACGCCATGTTTGGATAGATAAAGGACACTGCCGACATACAGCCCGCCGGTAAGGATGCAAAGGTGCGTTCGCCTAAAATTTTCATGGCCAATCTTACAGCGAGGCTCTCGCCACAACCGCCACACGCTTTATGTCCGTAGAAAAGCTCATCATTGGTTAGATTTTTAGCAGTGATTTTAGGCATCATAGCGCGCACCTCACATTCATGTAGTGAATTTTCTCACAGGAATCACCAGCAGCTGACGAAAGTAAGGCGTCAAACATCTCGCGGATGTTTTCCTTCGTTACGTCACGACCACCTAAACCGCAGATAAAATTATGCACTTTTGGGGTAAGGCCACTCTGAAGAATTGCAGAATTGACATTCGTGAAAATCGTTCCTTCATAGCCGAACGAAATATTTTTATCCACGACACCCACTGCTTTCGCATCCTTTAAGACCTTAGCAAGCGCTTCTGTTGGGAATGGTCTAAGGTATCTGAGCTTAATAAGGCCCACTTTATGCCCCTTATTTCGATATTCTTCTATGATCATTCTGCTCGTACCGGCGACACTTCCTGTGGTGATTAGGATTACCTCGGCATCGTCACAAGCAATCGCTTCCAAAAGACCATGATACTTTCTTCCGAACACTTCTGCAAAAGACGCATCCACTTCAGCGATTATAGCCGTGGAGGCATTCATCTCTTCATTTTGCTTGATTTTAAATTCCATGTTGAAGTTATTTCCCGCAGTGATACAGAGGCTCTTAGGTGCTTCCAGAGACATCATGTTTTCTGCCAGCTTAAGTGGTGGCAAATACGCATCCACCAGCTCCTGCTCAGGTACATCCACTACTTCGTAGGTATGTGTCAGTACGAAACCATCCAGGTTTACCATAAACGGGGTCATCACGCGTGGGTCTTCAGCGATTTTATAGGATTGAATCATCATGTCCAGCGCTTCCTGCGCGTCTTCCACATAGACCTGAATCCAACCGGCATTCAGTAAAAACATGGAATCCATTTGATCGCCATAGATATTCCACGGCGTCGCCAGAGCACGGTTTGCATTCATCATGACGATAGGCATACGCGCGCCGCTGGCATAAGGCAGATTCTCTGCCATGTATAAAAGCCCTTGTGAAGAAGTGGCCGTAAATGCGCGAGCGCCCACTGAGCTGACACCCATGGCGGCAGCAAGTGCACTATGCTCCGATTCCACGTGCATGTAAATGGCTTTTAATGAGCCGTCTTCACAAAAGTCTGAAAGTCGTTCTACGACGATGGTTTGTGGGGTTATGGGATAAGCTGAGATCACGTGCGGTCTGGCAAGTCTGACGCCTTCTGCAACTGCATCGTTACCGCTAATAAATTTTCTAGCCATTGAACTCCGCCTCCTTTACCATTTTGATGGCTTTTGGCTTGCACTCATAGGCACAGACGCCACAACCTTTGCAAAAATCATAATCTATTTCTAAACGGTCTGACGACTTATCGATGACACCATCTGGACAAACGAGAAAGCATCGCATGCACAGGACACATTTTTCTTGATCGATGACTGGACGATACGTGCGCCATCCAGCGTTGATGCTGGTGATGTGATCACTTGGACAAGTTGCTCCCAGTGGATAATCAGTGACCGTTTTAGGTTCTGTAAAGGATTTCATCTTAGGTTTATTCACAGCTGTTTACCTCCCCGTACACATGATTGAATAAGTCGACATTCTTCTGTGCAATTTTTGGTGCCATGCTAGCGCGTATGGCATCGATACAGTGTGCGGGATCCACGATCTTCGAAGCCCCTACTAAAGCCCCCAGCATCGCTGTATTGGTAATGGGGATTCCGAGATAATCAAGTGCCAGCTGTGTCGCATCGATGGCGATTATGCAATGTGACGTTTCACTTTTATACTTGGTTTCATCCTTCGTGTTGATAATCACTATAGAATCGTCCTTTAATCCACTAAGCACATCGTTTCCCCACAGGGTTTCATCTAATACTACGACATAATCGCAACCATCCAGCTCACTTCTATCTCCAATTTTTACGTCATCAATACGTGTAAAGCCTAAAACTGGAGCACCACGTCTTTCAGGACCAAAGGATGGAAATGCCTGTGCGTATTTACCGCCATAAACCGAGGCAGCTAAACCTAACAAACGGGCCACTGTAAAGCTTCCTTGGCCACCGCGTCCGTGCCATCTGACTTCAATCATCATCACACCTCACTCATGTATTCTTGTGATATATCAGTTGTATATTTAATTCTATACTTAGAATAACGGAATCATGATTTAGAGTCAAGGCTTGTTCAACAAATTTTGTAACCTTTAAAATTTTTAAGCACAACCAAGTTCCCTATTGACGTTTACAAGCGAGGATGTATGCTATTGTTGAATAGCACTATTCATCTAATAAAAAGGAGTCTGCCATGCCACACACTAAACTACTGAGAATCCTCGCAATCTGCCTTCATCTGTTTATCGGTATCGGGGCAATCGCAGGTGGCTATGCCGCCGTTTCTAATCCCCTAAGTCCGTTAGATGCACCCGCGGAAATGCTTAAAAACGGCCCCTTTGATAACTTCCTTATTCCTGGATTATTTCTGATGATCATACTGGGATTCGGAAATGTGATGGCAGGTGTATTGGCACTCCTAAAGCACAAATGGTGGGAGTATGCCACAGGCGCCATGGGCGATACGCTCATCCTCTGGATCGTCATCCAGTGCGTCATCTTAGGCACCTTCGAGGTCCTCCATGTGATTTTCTTTCTACTAGGTGTTTTACAAGGCACCATCGCCTTATACACCATGTATAAAGGGCGAAAGTTTCCCTTTGATCAAAACATGTCCTCCGAAAAAGTATCACTATAATGCAAAAAGAAGGTGCTATTATCGTTCATATTACACTATGAGCGATAATAGCACCTTAATTATTTGATTGATCGAATGTCTACTTCAGTGCTGCAAGTGCCACTGCCAGCTGAGCACCCACTTTAGCATTATTATAAACGAGTTCGATGTTTGATTCGAGACTATCGCCACCTGTGAGCTCTTTCACGCGCGCCAGTAGGAATGGCGTGGATTCTTTACCCTTGATGCCCTGCTTTTCAGCTTCAAGTACAGCCACGTTGATGGCTTCGTTGATTACATCGAAGTCCATTTCATAGGCTTCTGGAATCGGGTTTGCTACCACGAGTCCGCCTTCAAGTCCTAAGTCCCACTTCGCTTTAAGTGCTGCCGCCAGCTCCTCTGGCGTATCCACTCGATAATCGACACCAAACCCGCTTCTTCTCGTATAGAAAGCAGGCAGCTCATCCGTGCCATAGCCCACCACTGGTACGCCGTTTGTTTCCAAATACTCAAGCGTAAGTCCGATATCTAAAATCGATTTTGCCCCTGCACAGATAACAGCGACATTCGTATGTGCCAGCTCTTGTAAATCAGCTGAGATGTCGAAGGTTTCCTGAGCGCCGCGGTGTACGCCGCCGATGCCGCCTGTGGCAAACACTTTGATGCCCGCAAGTGCCGCTAAAATCATGGTTGAAGCAACAGTAGTCGCGCCATCGAGCTTTTTCGCCACGATAAACGGAATGTCTCTTCTGGAAGTCTTCACCACCTCTTTCGCCTTACCTAGGTACTCGATCTCATCAGCCGATAACCCCACCTTGAGTTTACCGCCCAAAATAGCGATGGTTGCCGGTACTGCACCATAATCCCGGATAATTTGCTCTACTTTAAGGGCAGTTTCCACATTTTTAGGATAAGGCATCCCGTGTGAGATAATGGTGGATTCTAATGCAACCACTGCTTTACCTGCCTTAATCGCCTCTGCAACCTCTGGTTTAACCTCTAAATATTTTTCTAAATTCATCATTTGTTCGCCTCCATTTTTTCCATTAATAAATCCCGTGTCATGTTCGGGTTGATCGTATTTTCATGTGAAATCGCGATACTGGCTGCACACGCCGCCAGCTTCGCTTTATCTCTAATCTTTAAATCCATTTGGTGTGCCAATGCAAGCGCCGCGATGAACGCATCGCCCGCGCCTGTGGCATTGATCATTTCCACTGAAACAGGTGGAATAATGCCACGACTTACCTGATCGCTATAGTAGACGCCATCTGATCCAAGACTGATAAACACTTCCTTAACGCCTTTTTCGTGCAAGGACGTGGCAGCGCTTTCCATGGAGGCTTCATCGGTGATTTTGATGCCAGTGAGAATCTCTGCTTCGATGCGGTTCGGTTTAATCGTATGGAATCTACCGATTAGCGCCTTCACCTTTTTCGTCTTCGTGGTCGAAACCGTATCGAGGAAAAAGGTGGTGTTACGGCAGCTATTGAGGATTTCTTCGATGACTTGTAAAGGAAGATTCGTATCCAGTACACAGACGGATGCATTCTCGATGATATGGCGCTTGCTTCTAATAAAATCCACTGTCATTCGGTCGATGGCATCCATGTGGGATATGGCGAGCACCATATCCTTCGAAGCGTCCAATATCGATAAATACGTAGAGGTAGCCTCACCCTTTAGCACCAGACTCTCCGTCATGTTAAGGCCGATGGCTCTCGCTTCCTCTAAGATCTTCTGTCCATAGACGTCGTCACCCAGTACACTGATAAAGCGCGTTTCCACGCCCATGCGCACCAGGTTTTCGGCGATGTTTCTACCGACGCCGCCCAGCGACATCTTCACTTCACCTACGTTTGAGTCCTTAAAGATCAACTCGTTTTTAGGAAAGCCTTGAATGTCGATGTTTGATCCTCCGATGACGCAGACGTAATCGTCCTCTCTGACGATGTACCCCTTCCCGAGGATATGTCCCTTTTTCATGAGATTGGTGATGTGCACTGCCACTGAGGAACGGGTAATTCCCAGTGTATCTGCCAACTCGTTTTGAGAAATTAGAGGCTGCGTTTTTAATAGATGTAAAATTTCTCTTTCTCGCGTGGTCATCTTTCACCTCCACTTTATGATTTGCTAGAAACTAATCTTTTGTTTACTTAATAATCATTTGCTTATTTTCAATTTCATTATACGCCGTGTGAAATTCACTGTCAATAGATAATGTGTAAAAAAATAAAACCCATAAAGCGCGTCTAAATGAAGCGTCACTTTGTGGGTTTTGAATGTGGATTAATAAAGCATTATTGGTTTATAACTGTGCAGCCACATGGCAAGTGAGCTGACCTAAGCAATTGACATAACTGCCGTACTCATTGTCATACCACCCGAAGATTTTCGCATGGGTAACCGGGAGGTTCATGTCCTCGGTGCGCTCGATGCCCATACGCTGAAGTTCATGATAGTCCACGGGCAGGTAGCCGGTACGCGTATGGGTTTCTTGGCCTTCGATGACGATAGCAGCACGCTGTCCCATCATGTCGGAAGAAACATTTTGAGCATCGCTATAGATTAGTAGGCTCTTTTGACCATTTTCGCCTGCATGACGATATAGTTCGTTGATAAATTCAGTCGTGATAATAGGATTCCCATCAGCGTCAAGCTGTGCATGGAAGGTCAAGTTTAGAGAGATTAGTGAAACGGTACTGGTGGGAATACGAATGGAATCCGCCATAAAGCCGATATCCTTAATTTCCGGCATAACGACCTCAAGCGCGATGGCTGCACCTGTGCTGGTGGGAATCATGTTATTGAAGGTCGATCGGTCTTTACGCAGATCACTGGAGCCCGCTGACGGCGCCGCATCGAGTATGCTTTGCGTATTCGTCGCCGAGTGGATGGTGGTCATAGAGGCAGTTAATATGCGTTTCGTCTCCACATGAGCGAGTAACGGCTTCATCATATGCGAGAGTCCCGTGGTTGTACAGCTGGTTGCCGATAGCACCTGATGCTTTTCTGGATCGTATTTTTCATGGTTAATCCCATAGACGAACATGCCGCTGTCTTCAGGCATGCACATCCCTTTTGCGCCGATTTTAAAAGGAGCGCTGAGGATGACTTTTTCTGCACCAGCTTCTAGGTGTCCCCTTAAGCTACCTTTTGCATGGTCTGCAGGAACTGTTGGATCGACGAAAACACCTGTACAGTCCACCACAAGCTTTACACCTTCTGATTTCCATGCGATGTCTTTAGGATTTCTCGCTTTTGTAAGTATTTTTACTGGGATGCCATTCATCTCAAGAATGCGCTCCTGCTCATTTAGTATCTTTACATTTGCTGTTTTGCCTGAATACCCATAAAGAAAGCGGTCAAGTGCCCCATAGGTGGAATCCTTCGTAAGATAGTGGATGATGTCATCGATTCCTTTACCGATTTCACGTCCTGCATTGATGACGATGCCGTCAAAGTAACCGATACTAAGGTGATTCCACAGGGTGAGTTTTCCGATTCTTCCGATACCGTTGATGCCTAGTAGACGATTTGATGCTTTCAATGGTTTGTTCCTCCTCAATTTTGCGGGATATGATGCAGCGTGGGTTGTTTTCAGTTCCGGGACTTATTCTGTCCCCGTTCATTAGGATAACATAGTTCCCGCCGCTATGGTTAATATTTATTATGACAAATTGTTTACAATTAAGTTGATACTGGGCTACGGGAAATGGGTATAGGTCTCCCATAAAGATAAATAAGGAGTACGATATGGAAAGAATTTTTAATTATGATGTCATGGATGCCATTAAAGAAAGGTGGTCACCAAGAGCCTTTTCGGATAAACCAGTATCAGAAAAAACATTAATGACCCTATTGGAAGCAGCTCGATATGCCCCCTCATGTAATAACGAGCAGCCATGGCTTTACATCGTTGGTCACGAACCAAGAGTGAGAGAAAAAATCCTCAGCGTACTAAATCCGGGAAACCAGGCATGGGCTAAGGCTGCGCCGGTTCTATTACTCATTCTGTCACGTAAAACATTTGAAAGAAACGATAAGGACAATTACTGGCACATGTTTGACGCAGGTACGTCATGGGGGTTCCTTTCCCTTCAGGCGCATTCCATGGGCCTTATCACACACGCCATGGGTGGCTATAATAGGGATTTAGCTAGAGAAGTGTTCGAAATACCTGAACATATCGACATCATCGCTGCAGTGGCCGTCGGTTATTACGGGGAGAAGGAACAACTCACCGAAGATCTGCAAAACCGTGAGAAACCAAGCACGCGTAAGGGCATCGCGGAGATCATCTATCCAGTAAAAGAATAATGCGCATTAAATAAAGTGAAAGCGCTACTTCACATCCGAAAATGATGTGTCGTAGCGCTTTTTGAGTCATTGGGGTTAGAATCGATGGCATTATTTGATCTTATTATATGATCTTACAGACATGAGGATGGCGGCTTCGCGTGTGGCCATCCCATATCCCTGTGCGATCTGCGCCTGTGTCGTGGCGCGAGGCATAAAATAGCCATTGGCGTCACCTTTTATGATACCTAGGCGCGACATATATTTAGCGGCATCTACGGCATAAGCGGTAATGCTGGCTTGATCGGGGAAATCTTTAATACCTGCTATGCTATAATCAGCGCTGGGGTGAATAGCTTTAATCGTTCTAAATAGCATGGCAGCGCATTGTTCACGTGTGATGAGCTTTTTAGGTTCGAAGGTGGTAGGAGATGTGCCGTTGGTGATTTGAAGCTTGAATGCTTTTAGTATCTGTGGGTTGGAGGTGTCGGTGAAAGGATTTGGCGTATGGGCTGTGGCTGTTGTTAAGGTCGTCTTTTCGTAAAGAAGGACCGCCAGTTCGCAAAACTCCTCCCGGTTGATGGGGCGAGTCAAATCGATCCCCTTCAAGCTCTCAGGAATCAGCCCTAGCGCTTCCGCTTCTTCAAGTTCGCCTAATGCCCAAGGGCTTCCTTGAAGACCAAGTACCGCCGTATTTGAATAAGCAGATTTGCCCCCACGATTCCCTATAATATCGTCTAGCATGACATAGACGCGGAAACTGATAGGGGTACTCCCCGTCCATTCATAGCTTTCAATCCATATCTGTTCATATCGATAGGTATCCGGGTTTGAACTGATCTTGTTATTCTGGACAAAGGTCGCTGCTGGAATATTTTCTACTGAAATCCAATCGGCATTACCGATCTTTTTATCGACATTCACGTACCAAGTTAACGTGGATGGGTCACTGCTCGTCGTCGGCAAATTATCAATTTTGAATGTCAGCTCAGCAGAACCATAAGGATGTGTTCCATCAACAGTCATCTGTTTGACGGTAAGTGCGTAAGGCGTGTGATTCAGAGGACTTTCATCCACAACACCAAATGCAGGTAAGACTAATAACGTGGAAATTAATAGAATCAAAGCTAAAATGAATGCACTTTTTTTCATAAAATACTCCTTCCTATCCATTGGATTCACTCTTAATGATAGGAACTTCACCACATAAAAAACAGATAAAAAAAGAGCAGCTTTATATAAGAAAACTGCACTTTTCGTGTTCACTTTTTATCATTTATTTAAATTGTGCTTTATAGGCTCTAGGTGTCATTTTTTTTCGATGTTTAAACTGGGACACATAATGGCTATTATACTCTAAACCACATAATCTAAAGGCATCACTTATGGCATATTTTGGATCCTTCAATAATTTACATAGATGGTCGAAACGGACTTCACAGTGATAATCATGAGGCGTCATGCCAGTTGCTTCTTTAAATAAACCGATTAATCTGGTTTCACATAAACTGACATGTTTAGAAATCATCGCATTAGTAAGGTCACTATGCCAGTTTTGATCGATGAATTGCTTTGCTTTCATCACTTCATCTCTTTCAGCAAATGAAGCAGCGGGCGAAAAATAAGTCACCACATATTCTAATGTGCCTACTGAATCGAAAATCGGATAAGAGGTAATGTCCACATAGATATTTTTAAAGGCATACTCCGGTTTATAGCGCCACCCCACCATTTCCTTGTTGGGAAATCTGAGGCCTCGTGTGGTGATGACTTCGCCCTGAAAGGCGCGTTTGACGTGATCAATTAACCCCCACTCTGCCAAATGCTCCTGCTCAAAAATATTATAGCACCCGATGGTTTCCTCAGGTATGCCTTCAAGTGTGCCTTCCATAAACTTGGAATTAGCGTAAACCATAATCCCATCTTTTCGGGTGATGTTCAGACTAAATGGAAAATTCTCAAGCGCTTTCACCAATATCTGATTATCAATAATTTCGTTTAATAACATGGAGTATCCCTCCCATTAAGGATTCAAGCTATTACAAGTACTCTGTAATGGACTTTACCACTCGCTCTTTACGACCCTTCACGGTCTTAGCGTGGAACATCGATTTTAGGATGGCTTCTTCTGTCGCTTCTATTACAGCGCTGAAAACCGTATCGATGGCATTCTCGTGTATTTGTGGTATCATCAACACCTGTGAGGTCATGTCGTGGGGAATTTTCGTCGCTGTGGAAAATGAGAGGACGATATCACCGCTGCCGTTGCCAAAATAAGCGCCAGTTCTCGCCATACCAGCAGGAACCCGCTTACAGAGACGCTTAAGCTGGCGGTCATTCATGGGAACATCCGTAGCGATAACGGCGATCATGGATCCTTTTTCTTTATCTGGCGCTGTGCGTGCGTTTTGCATTAATTCAGAAGATTCTTTTTCGATTTGTCCGCTAATATGTTCTCCTGTTTTTTCACCGTCAATCGTCAATGTACTCAGCCTTCCAAAATTGGAAAGTATGAGCACTCCAACCGTGAAATCGCGGTCATCTATTTTAACGACACGCGATGACGATCCGATACCGCCTTTTAAAGAAAATGTACACATGCCAGTACCAGCGCCAACTGCCCCCTGCTCGAAATCAACCTGAGCATTTTCTATGGCGAGTGGCACATGCATCTCCTTAATATGTAGGCCTCTAATATCGTTTAGTAGCCCATCATTGCATTCAAAAACGAGGGGATTGATCGTCCCTGTGCTAAGGCCGATTTCTGGATTTTGATCCAGCATATGTTGGATAAGACCAGTGGCTACCCTTCCAACCGCAAAGGTATTCGTCAGGGCTATAGGTGATTCGATTGTCCCTAACTCATCGACCTGAACAAGGCCAATACTTTTTCCAAATCCGTTGATAATATGTGATGCTGCTACGAGCTTTTCTTTAAAAATATTGCCTTCATGCGGTAAAATCACTGTGATGCCTGTTTGAATCGCATTTTCAGATAATGTAAAATGACCGACACGAACGCCATTAACATCCGTGATGGCATTAAGTGATCCAGTGGGCAAATTTCCTATTTTTAGCATTCAATCACCTCTTTAACATATATTCTTCAATATACCCAAAATCATCCTAAATAGCAAATCCTATCTCCATCTGAAGCACGACAAAAAACCATACATATTAGAAATAATAAGACAAATGTCCTAATTTTCGATATAATGGATTTGAACGGGTAAATTTATCGGTTTTATATGAGATTTAAGGAGAAGTATGAAGCGTTTACATGTATTATTAATCATGGTGGCCATTGTTATAGCCGTATTTGTGGTGGTTAATTCACTTTCAGAAGACGAGAAAATTGAAGCTAAAAGTGAACCAAAAATCATTAAATGGAATTTAGGTTCAGAACCTGCAACACTGGATCCCCAATTGACTAAAGACCTGTACGGGGGAAGCGTCATCAATCACCTATTTGAGGGATTATTTCGCTATAGAGGCCACCACATTGAGCCAGCAATTGCAGAACGATACGACATGACAGCTGATGGATTGACATATACATTTTACTTAAAAGAAACCAAATGGTCTGATGGCCAGCCGCTCACCGCTAGGGATTTCGAATACTCATGGAAAAGAGCACTTGATCCAACCACTGGCTCAGAGTACGCCTTTCAGTTTCATACCATCGCAGGAGGGGAGGCTTACCACTCGGGTAAAACAGACGCCAGTAGCGTGGCTGTGAAAGCAATTGACGATTTGACCCTTCAAGTCACACTCAGTTCACCTACACCATACTTTCTCGATTTATTGACAACTTTTCCATTTATGCCCGTAAGAAAAGAGATCGTCGAGCAATATCCTGATGGTTCTTGGGCGATTGATCCGGCGATTTGCGTTAGCAACGGTCCATATATTTTAACTGAGTTTGAGCTCAGCAGTCGCCTGAAGCTTACCAAAAACGCGAATTACTGGAACACTGATGCAATAAAAATAGACATGCTTGAAATTGGGATTGTAAACGATGCCAATACCGCTTTAACTGGATTTGAAGCCGGTGACTTCGACATCATCGATAGTGTGCCACTGGCTGAAATTTCTCGCCTTAAGTCTGAAAGTCCTGAATTCTATGCGCAGCCTTCACTTGCAACTGCTTATTATTTGTTTAATACTACCGTCAAGCCATTAGATAACCCCGATGTTAGAAAGGCCTTATCCTATGCCATCGATCGAAAAGCGTTGGTAGAAATGGTCACTAAGGGTGGTGAGATTGCTGCAACTGGTTTTATCCCACCAGGACTTTACGACGCTGATGACGTGGATTTCCACATTGCATCTGGTACCTATGGTATCAACCCTGACGAGGTGGATATAGCCCTAGCTAAGTCTTTATTGGCTACCGCAGGTTTTCCTGATGGTGTGGGTTTCCCTAAACTTGAAATTCTATATAACACTTCTGAAACCAATGCAATGATTGCCGCTGCCATTCAGGAAATGTGGAAAGTCAACTTAGGGATTGATATTACACTCTCAAACCAAGAATTCGCAGTGTTCCAAGAATCCAAGAAGACTGGAAATTATCAAATTTCTCGCGGCAGTTGGTTTGCTGACTATGCGGATCCTATGGCTATGCTAGAAATATGGACCAGCGCCAGTGGTATCAACACCACGGGGTGGTCAAATTCTGAATACGATCAATTAATTGATTCGGCAAAGACATCTATAGGCCAAAGGCGCTTTGATGCGCTTCATAAAGCGCAGGACATCCTCATGAATGAGATGCCCATCATCCCACTCTTTTATTATTCTGACCTATTCATGATTTCAGAAAAAATCATCGGTTGGGAAAAGACCGCTATGGGTGTGTGGTATTTTGGTAACGCTGATCTATTAGAAACGGAGTAGTTATGCGAACGAATCTTTCGAATGTTATGAAAGCGCTGATGAATGGTATTTTAGACACCTATGCCTTTCAAGGCATCGATTTTGTGATGGTAAATCAGACCATCTTTTTCACCAGTGTCTTCCCTTTGTATTTTTTAAGAGCACCTGAAAACCAAACCGTGCTACAAACGTCAAAGAGCAATGCAAGTCGGATTTCTAACTTATTCACACGCCAAACGGATCCGAAGCGAAAGGAATCAAAGTTTCGTGAGCGGTTTGTCGCTGCCTTTGATGAACACTTTATCGACGAGCTAATCCTATCATGTAAATATCTGTTAAGAAACTATAATGAGGCCGCCTTCAACAAATGGATTGATGGTCTTCTTTTAGAGGATGTTGAAATGCGATCTGACGAGAATATGTTCTTTTATCAAACGATTTCAGAACGCTACAAAGACCATCCTTGTATAACTTTAGCGTTAGTTATTATTTGGGCCTTTCACATCGACGATTTTAAACCCTTAATCGCTGAACTGGAAAACCATCCCACCGTGAAATCAGGCGCAATGTCAAGCTCATCATCATCAGATCAAATGCTTCCACTTAGAGAAAAACTCGACGAGTACTCGCTTTCCCCTCTCGATGTGTGCGATTTTATCGACATCGCCTACAAATATGGCATTAGCGGGCATTTAGGTGCACTGGCCATTAAAACGTATGTGGATACTCAGACACGAAATAACCCGCTTATCTCTGCAGAGCTTGCCGACATGTACTTCTATGGGAATAATTTTAAAAAGCCGAATCCAGAAAAAGCAATGAACCTTTATCTACAAAATGCGAGTATGAACTACGGCTCAGCGCTTTGGTCAGTTGCTCAAATCAGTTCTAACGAACGTTTCGACATCAACCAGACACCGGTCAAAATGTCCATGCATTACTATGAACGCGCCATACAAAACAACCATGCACTTTCTTATAATAATGTTGGAAAATGGTGGATTTATGGGCTGCATTACCATCTGGATAAAGTCGTCGGTCTCCCTGATTATCGAAATATCTATGCGAACCAAGGGCGCCAAGCCATTTCAGACATCTACCAAATAATGCTCTCCAAATCTGAATTCAATTCTTTCTTATCGAAATATGAGTTGCTCGATCCCATCAATTTTGCAAAACTCACTCCAACCGAGTTGGACCAGTTGCTTATAAGGATAGAAGATGCTGAAACCTATATCGTCGATGAATTTATCATGCAAGCCTATAATAAGCAAAAGTATTTCTTTTCACTCGGAAGCAGTGCTACCCTCTACGATTATCAAGTTAAACGACGAAAACACTTCACCGAAGCCTACCACGCTGCCGCGAACTCCAAACGCGTGGAAAGTGCCTTTAAGAAATACGAAACCTTCGTCAAAATGTATGCGAAATATCAAATTTCAGATGCGCAGTACGCCTATGCCAACTATCTAAAGGAAATTAAAGCGGATGACCAGGATATCTACGAATATCTTTATAATGCTGTTTTTGAGACCCCTGGAAAATATGTGAACTATGAAGCGTTACTGGATTTTCTCATCTATCATGTAAATCCACGTGTGGTTTATAAGAAAAATCAAATCGACTTTGAGACGAATTTACTTGAAACTGCTGTGAACTATTTGCCTAATATCCAGTCTAAATCAACCCATATGCTTAACGCGGTTTCACTGATGCTTTCGCATTTGAAGACCACTTATTTGAGCTTCGAACAATTCGATACCATCACTGAGCGACTGATTGCCGAGTCATTGGCACACCCAAATGATAAAACGCGCTATGATGAATGTCATGCCCAGTTTATCGAAAAGTTTAAAAAAAGCCGCCGTGCTTAAACGTAAAGACGACACGCGTCATGAATAACCCGTGTCGTTTTCTTTATGGTTTTGAACTCTCATTTGTATGATATTATCCAGCATGAGCACTTCTGGATGAGCTGGAATAAGCTTCTTCGCTTTATTCAGATAGCACACCGCTTTATGAACATCGTCATTCTCGAGACAAATCATGGCTTTCTTAATCACATCCGATGACATGTGAACCAATCGAAGTGGATTGTATATGCATTTTGCGCGTTCGACGAACACCCAAAACCCCACATTATACTGTAACGAAATAAGTGATTTTTGTGAACCAACCATGGAAATCCCTCCTGACATAAACTAAACAAACTCTGTAACACTATATTATGTCATCCACCATCTTAGAATCAATGCCATCTTCTCTTAGAGTAATTCTAATTTTATGTAAACTATAACCTTTGGAGATTTTATGAAAATATATCAAGCACCGCTAGAAGGCGTTACAAATCATATTTATAGGCGCGCCTATCATACGCACTTCGAAAAACTCGATAAGTATTTTACACCTTTTATCTCAACTAACCAACACATTCATTTAAGTTCTAAGGAAATTAATGAAATCCTTCCTGAAAATAATATCGGGATGGTGACGATTCCCCAGATCCTTTCCAATAAAGCGGAAGACTTCATCGAGACGGCGAAAGTCATCCGCGAGTACGGCTATGATGAGATCAACCTCAATCTCGGTTGCCCCTCGAATACGGTCGTGGCTAAAAATAAGGGGTCAGGCTTCCTTTACTTAAAGGACGACCTCAACCGATTCTTAGACGCCATTTATGCGAAGACACCGATGAAAATTTCCATAAAGACACGTCACGGCAAGTATGGGCACGAAGAGTTTCTGGATCTCTGCCACATTTTTAACCAATACCCGATCCACGAACTGATCATCCATCCTAGAATTCAGAAAGACATGTATAAAAACACCCCCAATCTCGAGGTGTTTGAAGAAGCCTTGTCGGTTCTAAAAATACCCGTTTGTTACAATGGCGACCTGTTCAATCTCCATGACGTAAAGCGTTTCTCAGCGCGTTTTCCAGCCATCGATACCGTCATGCTCGGCCGTGGACTTATCGGCAATCCAGGACTTCCTTCGCTTATAAAAAACGGTTCAGCACCTAGTGCTGATGTCTATCGTTCGTTCCATGACCACCTCTATGCTGAATATCGGAAGATCATGCACGGTGATAAAAATGTGCTCTTTAAGATGAAAGAGCTCTGGTATTATCTCATCCCCATGTTTGACGATTCTAAGAAGGTGGCTAAAAAAATTAAAAAATGTGAAAGCTTGAAGGACTACGAACTAATCGTGTCTTCACTTTTCAGCGAATACAGCTTTAATCCCGATTCGTTAGGCTATCGCCATGTCGTCAACGGCGATTAGATAAAAAATATTAAGAGCGCATGCGATTGGATTTTTCCAGCATGCGCTCTTCGTTTTTAACGAAAATTATGAAGATGTGTTTGTTTCAGCGTCAGAGGCAGGCTTTGCATATACCGTAAGCGCTGCTGCTGATGTCCAGAAATAAACGACCATGGCGGGTACCTCGAAGATGTTCTCAACCATGTTATGCAAAATGACGCCGACGATTCCTGCACAAAAGCCGATGGTAACGATTTTTGAAAGGACTTCTCTTTGTCTATAAACCACCACTGCCGCATACCCCCAAAGGGTAAGCATCATGGCGATGAGTGCCGTAAGGCCAAATATCCCCATCTCCACCAACGTCTTTATATAGTAGTTGTCGAGATAAAAAGGAGAAAGCTTATTATTCGTGGCCACTGCACCACCAAAACGTCCGAGACCAACACCGAACAGTTTACTTTCGGACCATACTGCAAGGCCTTCCGTCCACCTGTAAATGCGACCACCTGCTGCTGACTTAAAGAGATAGGTTGGTGAAAAGATGCTCAGCAGCCTGCTGGTAAAGCTACCACCCGCTACGAGAACGATTCCGCCTAAAGCGGATAAGTGGAAGACCAGCTTTCGATTAAACAAAATGGAAGCAAAGAACAATCCACCCGCCAGTGCCAGCCAAGCGCCTCTGGACAGTGTAAACACAAGACCAGCCATCATGAATAATGTGGCACCACCGAAGAAAATGCGATTTGCCCACTTCTTTTGAATCAAGGTCATGGCCACACCCATCGGCGTGAACAGAACGAAAAGAGATCCTAAGATATTCGGGCTACCAATAATGGAGAACGCACGGGTTCTTACGACTTCAGTACTGTCAACCCAGTTCCCTGGCATCTCCACACCTGCAACGTATTGATAGGTCGCATGGAGCCCTAAGAACAGACCCGTGAGTACGAATACATAGAGAATCTTCTGAGCTTGCTCACGTGTTCTAATAAACTGCGTCATGACGAAAAACCAGAGGACATACTGGAACATCGCTCTAAAGCCTTCGATGGCGATGCTGAGTTCTGGTTTGATGATGAGCACATGCGTGATTCCCATGAGCACGAACAATGCCACAGGGATATCAAGTGCCGTCAACCTGAGTTTGATCGCACCTTTTGATCGGATGGCTTCAATAATCAATACACCAATCATGCCCACGAACAAGAGCTCGTCCCAAATCGAGGCAATTCCCGAAAAGAAAGAAAACTTTCTAAGGGTATAATCGATGAAAATATAGAACGCCGGAATATAAGGTAGCGCTTTTAAAACAAGCGGATATGCAAATACGAAAATCACCGCAAGCGCCATTAATAAAATCCATTTGACAGGGATTACGAATGCCAAAGCCCCTAAACCCATCCCTATGATCAGTGGCGTGACGCCTTTCTTTAAGGTTTGTGTCATGAAGGATCGCCTCCCTTCACGATGAAGTCCACACCCTTCTGAATCAAACTACCGCGATAGTAAGGCGCGAGACTTAAACCACCGATAATCGTCAAACAACCCGCTCCCATGACACCTAGGCCTAAGGCGATATTGGTTTGACGCATTAGAAAGACACCTAAGAAACCCAGCACGAAAAATGCTGCACTTAAAAATGGCGTCTTCTGGTAGCTACCAATCCATTTGAAAAGTGCTGTGAGTATCAAGCTTTCGTTAATCGTATGGCCAATTGCTTTACTCATCCGCGAAAGCAATCGCGATAACATGACGAGTAGGCTCTCAAAAATACCTTTTGGTTTTTCAGCCTTGGACTCCCGGTTATTTACTGACACCGAAAAATCAAAGTGAAAAAGAAAGCTGGTTTTTGAAAGCTTTCGAAAGCCCTCAAAAAACTGACGAATCATTTGTTCACCTCAAAATCGATTACAGTACCCGAGTATTTGAACAGTTCACTTTCAACATACAATTTAATGCCCTGTCTAATTTCCTGTTTGCCCAGCTTATAAGCTGCGCCTTTTTTAATAAACTCACCTTCAATCGTCACGATGGCCTCTTGTTGGGTCGGATCTTCAAACGTCATAACCTTTCCCTGATCGTCCACTGTAGCGATCATATACGGCTGAACAACCACGTCAGTGACTTCCATGTCAAAATAACGCTTATCCTCTGAAATCTGAGCACCTGGCTTAATAACATCATAGTAACCCGGTTCCATAACGATACTCACCACGATCTTACCTGTGACAGGCTCTTCAACGGTTCCTAGAGAACTGAGTGACTGCTTAGAGAAGTTCAAATAGAGTACAAATACGAAAAATAAAACGACGATTAGCGCGATAAAATCGAGAATGTTTATGCGACCAAATAATTTGCCTTTATCATCTAGCAGCTTCATTCGATCACCTCCACCCATTTGATACGACCAAAGACTTCAGAGTGGTCCGTTTTAATATAATAACTGCTCCCTACTTTAATGGCTTGACCGCCTACCTCGATATAAGGACCATACTTGTTTGCCTCAGCACGTATGCCGATAACCGCCACCTTTTCAAGTGGGTCTTCATACGAAACCAGTGACCCATCCGCAGCAACTTTCGTTTTAAGCGCATTACGGATTTCTATCTTCTCGATAACGCCGTCCTGATATTTATTCTGAGCTGTGATTTTATCGCCAACCTTAAAGCCTGTTGCCGCTTCTTCCATTAGTTTAAATGCTTCCGCTTCATAATAAATGGTCACTTTACCCGAAATCGCCTCTACAGCCTCTCCCGAATTAAATAGCTTGTCACGGCCTAAAAACACCGCCACCGCTAAAATGATCACCACGATTATGATAACGTCCAGCATATTCCATTTCTTTTTTGCTTTCATATGATCACCTACTAAATTTTTGATTAAGGAAATTGCATCCTGTCATTAAGTGGACTTTAACAGAATTTGTGCCAATGCCTTCGTTTGTTCGTAACGGCTGTATTTTTCGATGGCCTTCCATTCAGGTTCATGCGGAATTTGACCACACTTCCACGCTTGATAGTAGCTTAAGATGGCTTTTTCTATGCCATCGATATCCTCAGAATCCACCACAGTACCAGTCCCTGTCTCCCTAATGATCGAAGCTGCCGCACCATTAAAAGGCACCGTCGCTAAAATCGGCCGGTTTACACGGATATATTCGAACACTTTCCCGGAATAGAAATTTTCAAGTCCCTTTCCACTACCCATGGAAAGTAAGAGAACATGTGATTCATAGAGCTTTTTTATACTCTCACGATGCGCCATATACCCATAAGCGGTTAAACAGGATTCAAGTGAATAGTCATTTTTAAAGCCCTCTAACACGTCTGGTGCGATGTTGCCTACGATACGGATGCTTAAATCAGCAATCTCGATCCGCCCATCCTTTACCAAACGATCAACTGCTGTAAAGAACTCTACCAGATTTCTTCTGCCATATAAGGATCCTGTGTAGGTAATGGTAAATCGATCGGCGGCGGATTTTACCTGGTCATAGTCCACAAAATCATCTCCGTCATAGCCATTTGGGATGAAAGTCGATTTACCTTCCAGAACAGGTGCGTCCTTAACGAAATTCTTAAGCATGAAGGGGGTATTGGTAATAAAGTAATCGCATTTTTCACATACCTGTTTTTCGAGCTTACGTTCAATAGGCAGTCTAAATCGCATCCAAGGCATGTCTTCGTAATACGGATTATTGGTCCATTCGTCCCTGAAATCCACAACCCACCGAATATTGGGACGCTTCTTTTTCAAATAGAGCCCAAGCAAATGGCTACTATAAGGGAACGAAGTGGTATAAATCGTGCCGATCTGTTCACGGTCTATGATCTCAAGTACGCGTTTACGGTTTAATCTTTGCCATAAGAACTCTGCATCGGGAATCATCAAAAAACGCCCAACCGCTTTAAATGGCAATGCGAAAATGCCTTTTCTATGAAGCATATCGTAAGGCGGTAACGCAAATACCTTTAAATGATCGGGAAGCTCCTTAAGCAGACTTTCATCTCTAAGGCTACCGACATACTCCTTAGTGACTACCACGGGTTCGATCTCAAATTGAGGCAAATACTTTACGAATTTGGAGCTCCTTTGTATCCCGGATCCTCCCATGGGTGGAAATTCGTTCGCGATAATCAGTGCTTTTAACATTATCTTCCACTACCTAACAATACGATATTAAAGCCTTTTTCAGTGAGTAATGAACGGTTGAGAAAATTACGCGTATCGATGATGGTGTTTCCTCTCATCAATCCTTTAATGCGATCAAAATCGATGTTTTCATAGCGGTCATGGTGAACGCCTAAAACGAGGACATCGGCCCCTTTTACAGCTTCATAGATATCGCTGATGACTTCATCGTTATCAAACACATAAGGATCATTAAGCACCAACTGATAACGATTTGAATGATGGATCAACTCAACCAACTCCATTATCGGACTTTCACGCATGTCGTCGATATTCGGCTTGTAAGTCAATCCTAAAATACAGGCTGCTGGTTTCTCGATAAGCTGAGTTGCCTTCTCTAATAAATCAAAGACGTGGTGTGGCATGCTATCGTTCGTCTCTCTGGCAAGCTTAATAATGCGAGCAAGCTCAGGTTGCTTTTCAACGATAAACCAAGGGTCCACTGCCAGACAATGTCCGCCAACACCTGGTCCAGGTTGATGAATATTCACACGTGGATGTTTATTTGATAACTCGATAACTTCCCATGCATTGATTCCCATAACAGTACATAATTTCGCAAGCTCGTTTGCAAGCGCAATATTCACATCTCTAAACGTATTTTCCATCAGCTTGCACATTTCAGCCGTCGTTGAATCCGTAAGGTAGATTTCACCCTTTACAAACGAACGGTAGAGTTTTTTGCCAGCTTCTGAGGAAGCTTGGTTGATGCCACCGACGATGCGGTTATTCTCCACGAGTTCAAATAAGATCTTGCCTGGAATAACGCGCTCTGGAGAATGCGCCACTAAAACATCCGTACCGATCGCCAGTCCTGAGCGCTCTAAAATAGGGACGACGATGTCCAGCGTGGATCTTGGTGGTGAAGTCGATTCTAAAATAACCATATCCCCTTCTTTCAGCACAGGTAAAATGGCTTCAGTGGCACTTACGACATAGGTCATGTCAGCGCCCTTATCCTTTAAAATCGGTGTTGGAACCGCGATAATATAGACATCACAAGCCTCCATTTTGGTAGAAGCCTTTAAGCGGCCATTTGCCACTACTTGTTTTACCAAGTCTTCCAAATAAGGCTCTTCGATGGTTACTTTTCCTTCATTAAGCGCATTCACGACGCGTTCATTGACATCGTAACCGACAACCATATGTCCATTACTAGCAAACATAGCGGCTGTGGGTAACCCAATATAGCCCAGTCCTATAACACATATTTTTTTTGATTCTGGATTTCTACTTGCTTGCATGACGACGACCTCCAATCAATTCTCTGAAGAGTTTAATTTCTTGTTTATATGCGCCAGATACGCCGATTCCTACGAAGTAAACCAAGGCGCTGGCAAAAATGACTAAAATTAAGGTGACCTTTCCTGAAACGCGATCCAGCAACCAAAACCCTGTTAAGGTCATGGCAACCGAAGCGATTACGACAGAAATCAGTGCTTTTATGTCAAATCGCAACTTAATGCGTTTTGATCCGAAGATGACCATAAGAATACTATGGAAAGCATAAGAGGCCGCTGTGGTTAGTGCCGCAACAGCATATCCATAAATGGGGATGAAAATGAAGTTAAGCAAAATATTTAATAGTGCACCTGCAATACTGATAATGAAGATCGAATTTGTTTTCTTAGTGAGTTCAAAGGGCTTCGATGCATATTCCGATAGTCCTAAAAAGAACATACCAAACGCCACATAACCGATAATGGCGGCTCCCTCCACATAAGCCTCGTCTAAGATAAATTCAGAAACACCTTGCGAGATCATCCATAATCCAAATGCCGCAGGTATGGCGATTAGTTGATATAGCCGGATACTCTGGGCCAACAGATGCTCTGTATCCTTTACATCGCCCTTTTGGAAGCTGGAGAGGATGTTCGGATAAACCGCGCGCATCAATCCCACCGTCAATAATGTGAAGGCCGCAGAAGCAACCGAATAGTTCGCGGTGTAGATACCAACCTCTGCCTCTGAATAAAACAGCTTGATGATGAAACGATCTGATAAGCTCATGATCATCATCGTAAAGCTTAGGCCGATGAGTGGATAACCAAAGGCGATGAACGACTTCACCGGTTTTAGGTCAACATGCTTAAAATTGATTCGTATTTTAAGGATTGTTGCAATCGTCAGTGCCAATAAGGTATCAGAAATAAAGTTACCAAAAAGGATGGCCATATGATTTTGAACACCCATGTAATAGAGACCAACCATGGCGAGAAGCTTAATGATCATCGCACCAAGCGAAACAAAGACGGCTGACCTGACATATCGCTTCGAGACCAAAAGACCGCTAAGGACCTGATACGTACTGTATGACAGATAGAATACGATTAATAGCAGCGGTGAAATGTCGTACTTAAAGTAATACCGCTCTAGGACGAGGAGGATTCCAGCCACAAACTGTGAGCCTAAGAGCATCGCTGCTAATGTACTCAGAAGCGTACTAGCATCAAAACTCTCGTCATTTGAAAAACGATAGGCTGAGTGATATACCCAGCCTGAAATCAACGTAAATGTAATCAAAATCAATGGATTGATCAGGCCGTATTTTCCATATTCATCAGGGCTTAGAAGCCTAGAATATACAGAAATTGCCACGACGCCGATGATTCCTTCCAACACCTTCGCAGGCATATAAAACATCATATCCCTTTGAATGCCTTTTCTGCTCATAATAACTCCTTCGATGGATCAGCCGACGATGCGACTCTTTTAGAAAATCCGACTTTATTATACCATCAAATGCGTTCGCTGTATCTTAAAATCTATTCACAAACCACTGAAATCATCCCTTTTTTAAATTATTCCAAAGGCGGATAAGCGACATCATGGTCTGTTGTCTGGTATAGTTAGCTAAAGGTGAAAAGGCGGTACTGCTCGTCCCTCCCATAACACTTTTTCCATTCGTAGGATCTTTTATGGTCGATAGCTGACTGATACCTTCTAGTGCCCAGCTTGGCAATGCTTTCGTGTCGTCGAAGTTAAGCGAAGCACCTATTTCATCCGCTTCCAAATATTTGGCAACTCGACTCAAAATTGCTGCGGCTTCCATTCGCTTAATGGTACCCGTCCCGAAAGTATCTGGACCAGATCCATTCACCAGGCCGAGTGCATTTAGCGCGAGTACAGCTGGGTCCTTAGTGTCTTTAAACTTGCTGGTATTTAGCGCGTTAATGCCTTTTGACTTTAAATAATCGGTCATATTAAGCCCAGCATCCGCTTCTATAAGTGTGGTGATTAAACGACAAAAGTCCACGCGGTTGATATCCATCGCATAATCATAACGCTGATTATTGGGCACCAAACCCGCTGCAATCGCAGCCTTTACCTCTGGCTTTGCATAAGAAAGGGACGTCACAGCTGTCGGGAATCCCGATACATCCGAACCGAGGTAGAAATAACTAAGACCTCCAATTCTATAACGGTAACTGATGAGTGCACGTTGCTTGAGGCCATTTAGTGATTCAAAATGAACCACATGTCGTTTACTACCAGCCGCATATTCAAAGGAACTCCCACCCGTAACTGGATCAACAGCGATGGAACGCCCTTTTGAAAGCGCCATCACTTCATCATAGGGAATATCACGGGCTGATTTCGGAACACTTGTGAGGTCATAATCCACACCGATGGTCATGGTCCCGAGCAATATTTTCGATTTTGGGATCACTTGGGTCACATACTTTAGAACACGGTTGATTCTAACGAGATTGCTGACCTCACCCGGTGCATTACTCCCGTTCATATAACTAGAGTCTGAGTGATCGTCATATAAGATGACATGAACAAAATCGCTGATCTGTCCGATGTTTTTATAGTCATAAAATGAAATTGCTTGCTCTGAATCTTTAAAATTTGCGCCGACGGAGGTCATCAAAACTTTACCTTCAGAAACTAGGCGCGCCTTTAGAAGCTTTAAAAAGGCGTTATATTTATCCCTAGTCGTTTGATCAATCGAACCAAACACCTCGAAACCCATGTTGACCCCACCAAATTGGTATTTGGTCACTGTGGTCATGATTTCATCGATGGCTTTGTTCATGCTTGTGGAGGATGCTAAAACCTGATCCACTGCAGCGCGATCATAGCCGGTGGCATATGCGTTAGTGATTCCCAGCAAAGGCGTAATGCCTTCAGATCTGCAAAATGCAATCGCTTCAGATGAATTCTTTAGAACTGCAGCAGGACCCGCTAAATTGGCTTGGAGGGTGTCATATGTGATGTAAAAATATTGATTGTTCATCTTCTTGATTTTTTCTTGATCGCCGTTGATATACCCAACTTTAAATGTTACGAGTGTTAAATCGTCAGCATATTTCTTTAAAAGGTCCAGCTGATAACCAGAGGTGATTTTTTCAGTGGGATCGGCTTCCCAGTACGTGTCGTTAAAATAAGTGTGAAGCTCCTTCATACTGCCATCTGTGGCAGGGGTTACAGGTGTAGGCGTCACCGCAGCTGTGGGAATTCCGAAATTCGCGATTTCGTTACGCTTCAGTGCACGTGTGGGATCAGTACCAATTAATGACTTAGGAATCAAATTATGATCTAAAGCTACATAGAGATACATCTTATCTTCAGCACTTAAACTGCCAGTGTTCGAAAAAACATATTCATTTTCGTAATCGTAGTGGTACTTGCCCTTTGCATTAGAAAGGTATCTGGCCACGAACACGATGGAGGCTTTATCGCTATACCCCCACTTCTTTGTGTCGATAATGCCCTTATTCACCTCAGCGGTAACGTAAGCTGAAGCCCATGAAGACGGTAATTTCCCATATTTATCGGCCACTGGAGGAAGCGTCGACCCTTTTGTCCAGTATGCCTGCGTGGTAACGATGGCAACGTACTCTTCTATGGTCATCTCGCGAGTAGGTTCAATGGATAGATTGAAGTGAGGGTCGGAATATGTATTGAGATAACCCTTTGACTGTACAAGTGCAAAGCTCGAAAGCGGGGAAAGCAAACTTACGAGCAGTGCTACTAAGATGATTAGCGTTACGTTTTTCTTCATTGGTTACATCTCCTTTTATCAGTTTATAAGCATTATAACATGTTCACCTGACTGGTAATAGACACAAAAAGAACAAAAGCTGATGCTAAGCACCAGCTTTATACCGAACATACTAATGTTACTTGTTATGGCCGTTCAATCAGCAGACTCGTTCCCATGCCGCCACCAATGCAAAGCGTTGCAAGACCTTTTTTAGCATCGCGCTTGATCATTTCATGAATCAATGTGACGAGAATTCTCGTTCCACTCGCACCTACTGGGTGACCGATGGCGATGGCGCCTCCATTGACATTTACAATCTCTGGATTGATGTTTAAGTCCTGTACCACGGAAAGCGACTGTGCAGCGAAAGCTTCATTGGCTTCCACCAAATCGAGGTCTTCAACCGTCCAACCAGCAGAAGCTAGTGCTGCTTTAGTTGCAGGAACTGGTCCATAGCCCATAATGGAAGGGTCAACGCCTTTAGTGCCGAAACCTTTAATGACCGCGAGTACCTCAAGCCCTAATGCATTTGCCTTTTCCGCACTCATAACGAGCACCATGGCAGCGCCATCATTGATTCCAGATGCGTTTCCTGCAGTGACAGTTCCATCCTTTTTAAATGCAGGCTTCAGCTTTTGCAGACTCTCAAATGTCACACCGTGTTTGATGTATTCATCCTGATCCACGATGACATCGCCTTTACGACCAGCGATGACCACAGGGACAATTTCATCCTTAAAACGGCCTTCTTTTTGCGCTTTTTCAGCCTTGTTTTGACTAGCCGTCGCAAATTGATCTTGCACTTCACGACTCAACTGCCATTGTTCAGCGATGTTCTCAGCGGTGATGCCCATATGATAATCATGAAAAGCATCCGTCAAAGCATCTTTAATGAGGTGATCCTGCATCTGGACATGTCCCATTTTGCTCCCCCAGCGGTTTTGCATCGCAAGGTAAGGCGCGTTAGACATGCTTTCAGCACCACCACATAAGATTACGTCAGCGCCACCACTACTGATGATTTGAGCGGCTAAGCTCACCGCTCTTAAACCTGAGCCACAGAGGATGTTTAGCGTCATCGCAGGCACTTCCACAGGTAATCCCGCTTTAACAGCCACTTGTCTTGCGATGTTTTGACCTTGACCAGCGCTCAATATGTTTCCGATGATGACTTCATCAATTTGATTTTCTGAAATGCCCGCGCGTTTAATGACCTCTTTAGCGGCTACGACCCCTAAATCCACCACAGAAACGTCTTTCAATGCGCCTCCAAATGCACCAACAGGTGTTCTCGCAGCCGATACGATGACGACTTCTCTCATATTAGCCTCCTATAATCTCAATCCGCCATTTACGGATAAATTGTGTCCCGTTATAAATGACGCCTCATCGCTCGCGAGGAATAAAACAGCATTTGCAATTTCTTGCGGTTCGCCTAAACGGCCGAGCATCGTCTTCTCTCTAATCGGATCTAACACCTTGTCTGGTACAGTTTTCATCATTTCTGTGTTCACATAACCTGGTGCCACACTGTTCACGCGAACTGCTGCGCCTTTTCTAGAAAACTCCTTCGCCCAAGTTTTCATCATCCCGATGACACCGGCTTTGGTCGCTGCATAATTTGATTGGCCCACGTTACCGTACTCGCCAACCACAGATGCGATATTGATGATGCTACCACTGCCTTGCTCCATCATGAGCGGACCAGCGATTTGCGTCATGTTGAAAACGCCCTTGAGGTTGACATTGATGACTGCATCCCACATGTCTTCCGTCATTTTGTTGATAAGTGCATCGCGCGTAATGCCCGCATTATTAACGAGAATATCCACACGACCATACTCCGCTACAGCGAAAGCATAGAACGCTTCAATTGCACTACGGTCCGTAACGTTTAAAGCATACCCTTTAATGCTTTCATTTTCAAATTCTGCAACATTCATGTCGACCGCGATAACCTTTGCACCCTCTCTTGCAAAAGTTTCACAGATTGATCTGCCGATGCCCTGTGAGCCACCTGTTACGACGGCTACTTTATCTTTTAATCTCATGATTCCACTCCTTATACTAAAAGTTCCATATTCTTTTTCTAATAGCGCATAATAACTTTTATTCAGCGAGTTTAAGTCCCATCACGGCATCCTTAAAAATGCGTTCATCCATAATTTTTAACGGCTCAGCAATTGATGGTCTAAACTCCATTTGGTCGATGATGTCTCTCTCTAAATCAACTCCTGGTGCAATTTCTATCAGCGTTAAGCCTTTTTCTGTAATGGTAAACACTGCACGCTCCGTAACATAGATGACTGGCTGCCCCGTTTCAAAGGCATAATCACCAGAAAATGTTACTTGTTCAACCGACTTGATAAACTTCTTAGCTGATCCTTCTTGAACGATTTTAAGTTTGCCATCTTCAATTGCTATTTCAAGTCCGCCAGCTGTGAAGGTTCCACAGTAAACCACTTTCTTAGCATTTTGAGAGATATTAATGAACCCACCACAACCAGGTACCTTAGGACCAAATTTAGACACATTGACATTACCCTTCGCATCGCATTGTGCAAGTCCTAAGAAGGTTACATCCAAACCACCGCCATCATAGAAATCGAATTGATAGGTTTGATCGATGATCATGTCAGGATTCGTCGCTGCACCAAAACTTAACCCACCAGCTGGCACACCGCCGATGGTTCCTGCTTCAGTGGTTAAGATAAGCCCTTCAACACCCTCTTCATTTGCGACGATGGAAACCCCTTCCGGCATACCAATACCGAGATTTGTGATGGCATGTGGCTTAAGCTCCATTGCAGCACGCCTTGCAATCAGTTTTCGCTCTGAAAGCTCAAGTGGCGGGATGCTTTTTACAGGTACTCTAATTTCCTGGCTATATGAAGGATTGTATTGCTCAGCAAATGTTTGCATATGCTCTTCAGGTGCTGCCTCTACGATGGCATCTACATAAATGCCTGGAATTTTAACGAGTTTATGATTGAGTGTGCCTTCAGCCACTACCTTCTCAACCTGTAAGATAACGATGCCTCCTGAATTTTTAGCCGCTTGCGCAATCGAAAGCATCTCAAGGCTAAGTGCTTCTTTTTCAAAGGTACAATTTCCCGATGGATCTGCATACGTGCCACGGATAAAGGCGATATCGATTGGGAATGTTTTATAATATAACCACTCTTCGCCATCAATTTCCATTAATGAAACCAAATCCTCAGTTGCTGATTTGTTGATTTTACCGCCTTCAAGTCTCGGATCCACAAACGTTTTAAGTCCGACCTTCGTTATGACACCAGGTTTTTTTCCTGCAATTTCTCTAAACAAATGCGAAATGACCCCTTGAGGAAAGTTATACGCTTCAAGCTTCTCTTCAAGTGCCAGTTTCCCTAGTTTAGGCGCTAAGCCCCAGTGACCACCAACGACGCGCTTAACCATTCCTTCACGACCAAAGTGATTCAATCCTCTATTTTTACCATCACCTTGACCAGCGGCATAAACCAGTGTCAATCCTTTGGGTTTGCCTGTCTTTTCATATAAATCTTCCACACCGCGACTCAATGCTTCTGGATGCATGTTGCCCACGAAGCCTCCTGTCGCGACGGTACTGCCATCTTTAATTAATGCAATCGCCGCTTCAAGTGTCATCAACTTGCTCATAATAATCCCTCCATTTATTAGTCATTCGGATAAGATAGGTCTGGAAATCCCCTCCCAGACCTATCCTCAATTTGATTAAACGATTCCGAATAAGAGGTACGATAAGCTGACGACAACCACTGAGATTAATGGAATTACCACTGTAAGTGCTGCGATGTCCAAGTAACCTTCTTTATGATTGATTTTACATACAGATAAGAGTGTAATAACGGCGCCACAGTGTGGTAACGAGTCAAGACCGCCTGCTGCAATCAGCATGATTCTATGAAGTGCACCTGGATCGATGCCCATGGCAAGGAATTCTGGCGCGAGTACTTCAAGTGCAATCGCTGTACCACCTGATGAAGATCCTACGATACCAGCCAGTAATGTCGTGGAAATAGCCACTTTAAATACAGATGGAATCGCCATAGCAACGATGGCTGCTTTCACCGTTCCAAATGCTGCAAGTGCTTTAATAACGCCGCCGTATCCAACTTCAGATGCCGTATTGAAGATTGGTAATAAAGAGCCTACAGCGCCTTCGAATATTTGTTGGTTTGTATTTTTGAGGTATTTTCTCATTACGATCAAGATAAAAACAACTGCAACACCTAATCCGATGATTACTGGCCATGTGCCATCAACCACTGCATCTGGGTTATATGCTTTAAGCTTATTTACAACAGAATCCAGTTTGAAATACCAGTTAGTAAGCACATAGTTCATAACGAACACAATTGCAATTGGCGCGATAGAAATCCAGAAGTTTGGAATGTTATCAAAACTTTCGATTAAGCCTTCATTTTGATGATTGCCATAACCTTCTCCAGCTGCGATAAGCTTCTTAGCGCGTCTATTTAACCACCAGAGGCCACCGAAGAACATGACTGCCGATCCGATGATTCCCAACCAGAAACCTGCATAAATAGTAGTGTTGAAGTATTTAGTAGGCATTGTGTTGAGGTACTGTGGTGATCCAGGCATCGCTGTCATGGTAAATGTAAACGCACCAAGTGCAATTGCTGCTGGTAATAATCTCTTAGGAATGCCTGCTTCACGATAAAGCATCGCACCGATCGGATACATTGCGAACACGACGACGAAGAGCGAAACCCCTCCGTAAGTAAGCAAGCTCGTTGCCACGACAACTGCTGCGATCGCATGTTTCTTACCGAATTTTTGCGATATAAAGTGTGCAATTGAAGTTGCAGCGCCAGTGATGCCCATTAATTTACCAAATACAGCCCCTGCTAAGAAAACAGGAAAATAGGATTTGATATAGCCTGCTGCTGCTGGCATAAAGATGTTCGATAAAGCATAAAGCGCAGGAATTTCACCTGATAGCATGGCTGCGAGCATTGCGAGTAATGGAGCTAAAACCAGAACCGTAATGCCGCGATAAGCCAAGTACATTAACGCGAGTAATGTAAAAATAATTGCCAATACACCTAACATTTGTTTCTCCCCCTAACTGAATAGTTTGATGAATTCGTAAACAATGTACACGAGGATCATTGCATTTACGCCTATGAGCATGTAGAAAATCCCATTGGTGAACTTCTTGCCCTTCTTGAGCATTTCAATGTGTTTGGTATGGAATTTCTTCATAGCCGCATGGTTGTTAGAATCATCGATCATGTTCTTAAGGAACACGCTCATCAAAATAACCGCTGCCGCCAAACTCAATAGATAGATAAATCCAATCGGCAATGAAAACATGTTCTGTAAAATTGATGTTATCACGGTAATCACGATTGCCAGTACAAAATAAGGCTCAAGCTTCTGATATCGATATGGGATATCGTAGACTTCCGATAGCAGCATGCGAGCGAACACCAGCGCTAAGTGCACGTATTTGTATGGCTGCGGAAAGTAAAGCTGTTGAACAATTACCAGTACCAACAATGCCTGGTAGATCAAATTGAAATACCTTGGATTCCTTAATGCATTAATCATAAAAACATCCTTTCATCACTCTTTATTCCTACGTCCATAATACAAAGCAAAACCCATGCCAAAAAAACGAACACATTTGCATCAAATTTTTGTGAAATGTGCGTTATTCAATACAATTTCGCCACAATATATCGTCAAAAATAAAACAAGTGTAAACCATATTTTACACTTGTCGTCGAATCGTTTTTCCATTGTAAACTTTATTTTACACTTATTCATATTATGTGATAAGTGTAAATAATACCGTACACTTATTTCATGTTGAATTTTTCTAGCTTTTTATGAAGTGCCATTCTAGAAATCCCCAAATCGGCAGCTGCCTTGCTTTTATTGCCTTTAAAAGCAATTAGACGTTCTAAAATTATTTTTTTCTCAGCAGCATCGACCAGATCCTTGAGGGGCTCCCCTGTCGATACCTCTTTCCCGCTGTAGATATGCGCTGGCAAATGCCACGGTTGGATCAACTCTTCCCCTTCAATGATGTTATAGGCGCGCTCAATGACATTCTTAAGCTCTCTGATGTTTCCCTTCCAATCATATGAAATCAGTTGCATCTGTGCCTTTTCGGATAACCCCTTGACGTTGCCCTGATTTTCATGGTTTAGGAGATCCACAAAATGTCTTGAGAGAAGTATGATATCCTCTTTGCGCTCTCTAAGTGGTGGCACTGAAAGATTTATAACGTTTAGACGATAGTATAAGTCCTCTCTGAAGGTTCGCTCCTCCACCATCTGCTTCAAGTTTCTGTTCGTTGCAGCGATAATTCTAACGTCAATTTGCTTAGGTGAGTTTGAGCCGATCCTTTCCACCTCACCTTCTTGTATGACCCTGAGAATCTTCGCTTGCATCTGGAGCGGCATGTCTCCGATTTCATCGAGAAAAATAGCACCTTGGTCGGCAAGTTCAAATTTCCCAATTCTACCATTCTTATCTGCACCTGTAAATGACCCCTTCTCATAACCAAAGAGCTCTGATTCCAACAGGTGCTCCGGAATGGCAGCACAATTAACTTTAATAAATGGCATGTCCCTTCTTCGACTGGACAAATGGATGGCATGTGCAAATAACTCCTTACCGGTACCACTCTCCCCTTGAATAAGGACACTGGATCTGGAATGGACCATTTTGCTCACCTGATATTTGATTTTTGTCATCTCTTCATTATTGGAGATGATTTGATCGAGCGAGTACTTTGCACGGTGTAAGCTGCTAATTTCAGATTTGAGATTCTTAAGTTCTTTTTCGATTTTGGCGTATTTTTTATTGATGCTTTGGAGCTCGGAGACGTTTCTGAAAATAACTTTCCCGATGGCACCCGCAATTTTCCCATCCACATAATATGGCATCCGTGTGGCCACCATGTGACCGCCACGAATTTCCTGAAAGTCATTGATTTCAGGGATCCCCGTTTGAGCGACGATGTGCATTCGCGTGTTTTCGATAACCTCAGTGACATGCTTCCCGATCACTTCATCGCCCTCTATGCCGAGAAACTTTTTATAAGCATTGGAGATCATGGTGATATAGCCCTCAGCATCGACGACGAGAATACCATCATAGGCCAGTTCTAAAATCATCTTCAAGATGGACATTTCATTTCGATCTGCTTCTATCCGACTATTGAGTTGATCAATTCTAGTTACATCATCGAAGATGGATGCTGCCCCTATGAGCTCACCCTCCCTAAACAATGGAATTCGGGAGACGATGCAATTACGAGAATGTACCTTCATCTTCACATTGATTTGCGGCACTTTTGTGACGAGCACTTCAACTAACTTTGACTCGGAATAAACATCGTTCATATAGCTCCCCACAGCCGATTGAAGCGAAGTCTCTAAGAGTTCAAGCGCTCTGGTGTTTATGTGTGTGATGATGCCTTGAGTATCCACGATGATAACGCCATTGGTCAATCCGTCCAACACATATTGATTTTCGTTTAAAAAACTAAAAAAAACGTTCAACCCCATCACCCCTTCCTTAATATCACTAAGGAAATTCAATGCAATAATTGTACCAGAAAAACAACCTAAATAGGATTTTTTTTATATTGACACTGTACTTCAATTAAAATACGCTATTAAAAAAGGGGGTATGTAACGATGACAAGAGAACAAGCTTATGAATTATTAACACAGTACAATAAAAGCAGGTCCCTCGTGGTCCATGGTTTGGCAGTGGAATCAGTGATGCGTTACTTCGCGGAAAAAAATGGTGAGGATGTGGCCTTCTGGAGCGTGGTAGGATTATTACACGATTTAGATTATGAAATGTATCCGGATTTACATTGTCATAAGAGCAAAGAAATCCTAGAGGCCATCGGCGCCGACGCCTCACTTATACGCGCCATCATGTCTCACGGCTATAACATCTGTACCGACGTTGAGCCGCAGCATTATATGGAGAAGGTCCTTTATACCACGGATGAGCTCACTGGCCTTATTAATGCAGCAGTGCTCATGCGTCCGAATAAAAGCATCATGGACCTCGAAGTGAAGTCCATTAAAAAGAAATTCAAGGCACCGAGCTTTGCAGCGGGTGTAAACCGAGAGGTTATCCAGAACGGATGCGCTCTTTTAGGCTTAGAACTGGATGAGGTCATCCAAATGACCATCGATGGTATGAAGGCCTCCGCTGAGGAACTTGGGCTCGCAGGGATCGAAATTTAATAAGCAAACGTAAAGGGGTCATCACATGGTGACCCCTTAAAATTACGGGATTGAATGAATTCTGACAATTCCATATGGCGAAATCAATCTTAGTATGTTAAAATAATAATGATTTTTTCAAATTTTTATGTCAACAAAATCAGCGCGACTAAGGATGCAGAATAAATGGCATATTTAACTGGCTTACTGGGATTCATTTTATTCTTCATATATGATTATAATAGCTATCACTGGCGAAGGGATTGGGGCAAGTGGTTTTTCTCCATCGGAAACGGATGTGTCGCCTTAGCGACAGTCTTGATGGTTTATGAACAGCTGCATTATGTCAATAACCATCCCGCACAGCTTCTTATTGGAATCGCCATGACGATTGGCTTTTTTACCTTACTTATGTATACCTTGTTCTTTGCACTTCCTTTTGAACTCACGTATGTCGAACAGAAAGATGGGTTACCCGTTGTAAACAGCGGGGTATACGCTCTTTGTCGGCATCCTGGGTTTTTATGGTTTTTTGGAGCATATAGTGCTTTAGCACTAGTATTTCCAACAGTTTCTATGCTATTGTTCTCAGTATTACTGACAGGCTTAAATCTTTTGTATATTATTTATCAAGATATCGTGGTTTTTCCACAGACCATAAGCGGGTATGATGCCTATAAAAACAAAACGCCATTTTTAGTGCCTACGTCCGTCTCAATTAAAGCGTGCTTTTCACTCGTTAACGATTAGGAGTCTACATGAATCTTCAAGAACGTCTGAACAATAAAGAATATGATGCCATATGGCGTCATTATTGCGGCTTCCTAGATTTGACATTGGATGCCTATATGAGTATTCAAAAGCGGTTAATGGAAGAGCAAATGATTCTGTGGTCACAGTCTGAATTAGGTCAGACGCTGTTAAAGGGTAAAACACCTCAAACAATCGACGAATTTCGAAGCTTGGTGCCACTGACGACTTATGATGACTATGCTGATGTTCTACTACAAAGGCGCTCCGAGTCGTTACCAGGGAATCCTGTAATTTGGATTCAAACCACCTGGGAAGGCGGAAAGCATCCGATTAAGATTGCGCCCTATACGAGAAATATGCTGGATACCTTTAAAACAAATGTCGCCGCTTGTCTGATTTTAGCCACCACCGAAGAAAAGGGGAAGATAAACGTCACCCCTGACGACAAGCTTTTATACGGATTAGCGCCCTTGCCCTATGCAACGGGTTTACTCCCGCATTCATTAAACGAAGAAATCGATATCAAATTTCTGCCTCCCGTGAAGGAAGCAGAAGAGATGACTTTTTCAGAAAGAAATAAGCTCGGCTTTAAAATGGCCATGAAAGGGGATGTTGAACTGTTTTTTGGACTTGGTAGCGTGGCTTACGCCATCAGCACCAGCTTCACTAATTTATCCTCACAAGGCTCTGGCGGCCTCTCTTCTTTACTAAAATGCAAGCCTAAGATGATTTACCGATTTCTAAAAGCGAAGGTCCGATGCAAAAAGGAAAATCGCGCCATCACCCCTAAGGATGTCTTTAACTTAAAGGGCTTTATGGTGGCTGGTACCGATAATCGATGCTATAAGGATGACTTGGAAGCATTATGGGGCGTCCGTCCCATGGAGATATTTGCAGGTACAGAACCCTCATTGATCGGTACTGAAACCTGGTCACGCGACGGCATGTACTTTTTTCCAGATGCGTGCTTCTATGAGTTTATCACCGAGAAGGATATGCTGAAAACACTGGAAGATGAGCATTTCAAGCCCAAAACCTACCTCATGGACGAGGTCATACCGGGTGAGAAATATGAAATCGTCTTGTCCGTGTTAAAAGGTGGCGCATTTGCTAGGTATCGTGTGGGAGATGTATACAGATGTGTCGGTCTGACACATTCACAGGACCAGACGAAAATACCGCGTTTCGAGTACGTCGATAGGGTGCCTAACATCATCGACATTGCTGGATTCACCAGAATTTCTGAAACAGGGATAAAAAACGCCATCGAGCTTTCGAGACTCGACGTAGCTGCTTGGACAGCTAAAAAGACTTATAATCACCAGAACCGTCCATTTATGCACCTCTATTTAGAGCTCAGGAATGAAAGCCTCATACATCAGGCGGTGAATACAGACATCATTAAGGAAGTACTTACCACCTATTTTAAATACTTAGATCAGGATTATAGAGATCTTAAAAAAATTCTAGGCATGGATCCATTGGAGGTAACCGTTTTGCGTTCGGGGACGTTTAGCGCCTATGAAGCCAAACATGGTAAACCTATTACCAAAATGAATCCCACGCCATTTGAACTAGGCGATTTGCTAACCCTATAGTCCGCGTCACGCAAAAGGCAGGTGATCATGTGACCCACGGCATATTCGAATACTTTTCAAGCTTGGCAGTCATCAGCTATCTGTTCATGTTCTTAATTTTCTTAAAGGCTGAAAAAAATAATATCGTTCGCGCATTTCTATTATTGCTTGTGTCTATGATTCTATGGACCGGCGGGTCACTTTTAATGCGGATTGAATTCATCCCGTCCTATATCCTCTGGTACCATGTGTCCTTAGGGGGAATGTTTCTCGTCATCTACAGCTATTTTAGGTTTATCACTGCATTTATAGGTGAGTCTAAAAAGGGCTTTAGTGCATTTTACCTAATATTGCTTCTGGGGTGTTTTGTCATCAACATCCCATCTGGACTTTTCATGAAATGGCCTAGCATTATTACTCGAAATGGCGTATCCAGTATGGTCTACGACGAAATCACTGGATTTGCAGCCGTATTGTTCCTGATTGCAGGAAGCATTGGCCTCCACGTTTTCATGATGTTGCTTAAAAGCTATCGTAAAAATCACGCACTGCGTAGTAAACTGACACCGATTATTTTAGGAATCATTATTCTGTTCCTTGGTAATCTGGCACTGGTTCTCCCGATTTTCAGAGGCTTTCCCGTGGACATCCTCGCAGGGGTGGTCAACGCAGGATTTATCCTCTACTCTCTCGTAAAAAAGAGACTTTTCAAGTTGACGCTGATGGCTTCTGAGAGCGTGGGCTATCTATTCTGTGTTTTGTTAGGATTTTTAGTGTTCTATACGATTCAGCCCTATCTCGAATTGGCCTTATCCGTTAGTGCAAATGACCTCTCCACCTATTCACTTTTAATCTATATGTTGACATTTGTCGCTGTGGTTTCTTTACTGTTCGCGCTATGGAAGAAGGTTATTTCGAATATTTTCATCCGCGAGGAAGAGACCTTTAATGCCATACTAAAAAAATATAGTGCCAATGTCGCGAAAAGTCTCGATTTAAATACCATCTTCGAGCTAACCGTTTCAAGTATCGCTGAAGCGACAGGCATCACCCATATTTACATGAGCATCCCCGAAGGGGCACATGGAAATTACGTTATGCGACACAGTAATCAGTCCTTAGCGGATTTATCCTTGGTTCTAAAAAAAGATAACCCGTTAATCACGTGTTTAAAAAATAAAGATGATCTCTTGAAAATGGATGAATTCTCTCATTCCGTGGACTATAAATCCATGTGGGAAAATGAAAAGTATCAGCTCTCTAAAATGAAGGTTCAATATGCACTTGGCCTAAAAGAGCAGGATCAGCTCGTGGGAATGATTCTTTTCTCTGAGGGCGGTAAGAAGCAACGGCTAAGAGAACAAGACTTCAACCTCATCCAGTCTATCGGGTTAATCGCTTCCATCGCCATTAAAAATGCCCATACCTATGAAAAGGCCTATCATGAAGCACGCACAGACCATTTGACTGGCGTGCTCAACAGAAGATACTTTTATGAAATCCTTCAAACGGAGTTTGAGCTGAGTAAGGAAGGTTCAATTGCTTTGCTTTTAGTTAATCTGGATGATTTCAAACTGTTTAATCAACTTTATGGCGTCAAGCAAGGTGACATCGCCCTTAAACGCGTGGCGGAAATCATCCGCTCAAGTATTAGCCCCACTTGTCACGTGGCGCGCTACAGTGGAAAAGAATTCGCAGTGATATTGCCCGCATATGATGTTTTTACAGCGAAGAAGCTGGCCGAATCCCTGCGAGATCAAATCATGTCCATGAAAAATCGTTCCACTGAGTATCGACAGAAAGCGATTACCGTAAGCATCGGCATCAGCGTTGCCCCTTACGGCGCAAAGACCGTCAAAGAGCTGGTTGAAAATGCAGAACAAGCCATCTATCAGATCAAACGAAAGGGTAAAAACGCTATTAAGATTTTCGATACGTTTGTCCAACCCGAATCACCACACGACGAAATCAATAAATATGCACAGGTTTACGACGAGTTCAAATCGACGATTTACGCACTTACTGCTGCTATTGATGCAAAGGACCATTATACCTTTAGCCATTCTGATAATGTGGCTTTTTATGCCACTGAGCTAGCCAAACGTTTAAGTCTCAACGAAGAAATCGTCGAGAACATTAGGCAAGCAGCACTTTTGCATGATGTCGGGAAAATCGGTATTCCAGAGCATATCCTCAACAAACCTGGAAAGCTGACCATGGAAGAGTATGAAGTCATGAAGGGTCATGTGGAAGCATCCATCGACATCATCAGACATTTGCCTTCACTTGATTACGTAATACCCGCCGTTTTAGGACATCATGAGTATTATGACGGCAATGGCTATCCGAGAAGAATCGCTGGCGATAATATTCCACTAACCGCACGGATCCTATGTGTGGCAGACGCCTTTGATGCCATGGTATCAGAGCGATGTTATAAACCCGCATTCCCTGTGGAAGAGGCACTCCATCGACTTGAACGCGATGCCGGTAAACAGTTTGATCCCGTCCTTGTGGATACCTTTATCATGTTGGTCAAACAAGGACTCATCTCACCACCTGGTTCAGAGCGCCTGAAGACACCCCGTGTCATCGCTGCGATTAAGTAGCCCAAAAATCAAAATAAGCGGCAATCCTCCTGTATGCACAGGGTGATTGCCGCTTTTAAGTTTTTATACGGACTTGTTCATTTCGTATTGTTCAAGTGGATCTTTCGTGAATCCCGTATGGATTAAAAACTGCTCATAGCCTGTCAAATCAGGCACGCAAGCATATAACTTTTCAATTGCGAGTTTTTCTGAAGCTTCTTCTATTAGCATTCGACCGATGCCTTTTCTCAGGTGTAGTCTATCCACGAATATCATCTCAATTTTACCGCCGATACTCAGGGCTAGTACACCCAGCATCATTTGGTTCGCATCAAACGCAGCAAAATAGCGATGACGCTCACTGCCTCGAAAAGCATCGATTTCATTTTGCCAGTTTACCTGGATATCACAATTTTGATCCCTTAATGCTTCAAACGTCTCAAAGGCGGTCTCTAGTACGTTAACTCCCTGTAAACGATTACTTGTCAAAGGCTCTGAAATCGCTTTCTGATAATACCTAAGGGAACCACTGGGCAAATAACCCAATTTATGATAAAAGTTTACTGCACGGTCGTTTCCTTTAATAACCTCTAGAAAATACTCATCACACTTTTCTGCTTTACCCACTTGAAAATGAAGGCGCATCAGTTCCTCTGCGATGCCCTTTCCGCGATAATCAGGCGAGATGCATAAAGTACCACACCTAAGGGTCCTTTTACCTCTAAAGGTTCTAATCCCCCCTAGGACGAGCCCGACAGGTTCGATTCCATCATAGGCGATAAACGAGTGTTGAAGTTGATTGCCCTCTGGGCCAAAAAAGCGTTTCTCAAACTCCTCCTGAGTGCTGTTTAGCTTAATCATATAATCGGAAAAACCAATAGTAAACGCTGAATAGACATCGTTTGCCGCCACCTCGTTACAACACTTGTACTGAAACATATTACTCCCCCATTTTCACCATAAGTTTCGGGATCATTTTTCCTGCTCTAATTGAGGATTCTACCATTCCCACATGTGCTGCACCCATCTTTAGATAAAAGACTTCTGCTTCTGGGCTGGTGACGAACTCAAAGGATAAGATGCCTAAATCAATGCACTCCTGAATCAAATGATCCCACATTATTTTACCATAACCATGACCGATCAGCGCAACGCCTACATAAAAGAAATCAAGTTCCCATAGATTATCGACGTTCTTGATGGCATAGAAGCCTAGTAAAGAACGGTTTTCCTCCATTAGCATCACGTGATGCTCCAGAAGATACCGAGAATCAATCGCATATGTCTCCTTGAAACGCGATAGAAATTCTGCGCTCTCCCCCCAATAGGCTTCTGATAAGTAAGCCAGTTGGTTGAGATTATCTAAATCTGAATCTGTAGCACGCCTAAAGCTTATCATGCGTAAACCTCCGCTAACGCTTCAAAATCATTATACACGGTTACGGTCACGCCATTATTTGCTAATAACGACTCGAGTGCCTTTTGATGCAACCTTGCGGTTAGATAAAATGCCTCCATGTCATTTGGATCATAGCGCGCCATCAAATCTGGAAGCACATCCAAAGCTACCCCTGTTCCTGAAAACACATCACATAACTCAATGTTGATTTCATTTGCAGCAAAAAACGCGGTCACGGTATCACCGATTTCCTCTGAACGGCGAATTTTATTATAAAAATTGATGAGCTCTTCATAAAATCCCGCTAAACGGTCTTTAACAGAAACGGGGTTCGCCATTTCATCGTTTTGCTTTTCACGGTTTATGAGCTGTACCATTTGATTTACCAGCTCTGTTAAAGAAGATTTGATCTCGTGTACTTCCATGCTCTCAAACAACACATCATAAAGCTTCTCGAAATCCTGAGGCCTTTTTTCCATTTTCAAAAGCTCTGCCTTTAGCTTGCCCCTACCGCGTCTAACCATATCCCGGTTAAGTAATGCAATGGCATTGGTGACAGAAAACATGACCTGAACGCCTAAATTTCTCGCCTGTGAAAGGGTACTTGCTTGGTTTAATAGAAATAATGGCTTAAAGGCATTTCCCAGAACCGCTTCTGATTTTCTTATAAATTTCAGCGTGTCAGAGCAGTCAAGCGCCTTCATCTTAATCTCATTAAATCGTTTAAGGTCCTCATCTGACCCATAATAGAGGATTTTTCCCTCTGTGACGATGGACGTAATGCGTTCCTCATAATTTGCGATGCGCTCGATTCGTTCCCAGCTAATCGGCCAAAAATCGTATCCGATGCCATCGATGATGAAGGTTTTCGCCAGTTCATAACCGCGTGCCGTGTTAACCACATAATAGAGGTCCAGATCAGAGAGGTGATGGGTTTCACCATAAATGGTGGAACCCATGATGACCACAACTGCGACGTCTTCTCTATAATCTTTCTTAATTTTTTCGATGAGTATTTCTGCGGCTCTTATACGGTTCATAACCCCTCCTATTCGAAACTTTACTCGATGAGCATATGAAGGTTCATACCGCCATCATAAACGGCCTTCGGCGTAAAACCTGCATCCATATAGATTTTCTTTGCGGCATGGTTGTAACGGCTAACACCGATTTCAAGCTCCTTTGCACCTTGTTTTTTAAGTGTTTCGATCGCCCAGTTCAGCATGATTTTACCATAGCCCTTCCCTTGGAAGCGCTTATCGATGATGATAATATCGATGTTAAAGTAGTTCTTCTTTGGGTTAATGTCCAGCACCAGAAGACCAACCGCACGACTTCCTTCCATTTCAACGAATGCTCTTTTAGTCTTATACATCAAAGCCATGGCCACGGATGATTTGGTTTCAAGTACGAAGCTTTGCTGATTTTCTTCGACTTTTAATGAGAGCGCTTGCCACATATTTTTCGTACTCAGTGGTACCAACTTTGTGTCCTCTGGGAAAGTAAACGCTGCCTCCACAATTTCCCTCGTCATCCTTCTGAAATACTGTTGATCGCCAGCGATATGCTTATAACGCTGTTCCTCGTTCGTCAAACTCGCAAACGACACGCCCGTTTTATGATTAATATAGAAATAAAAACCGTATCCTAAGAACTCGATATTCGCACAATCAAATCCGTTGGCATTTTCAAAAACGATGCCTTCTCCTTCTTCGTCATACCGTAATAAAAGTTTCCAGCTTGCTTCTGAGAACACCTTTCGCGTAGCAAGCGCCTTCAGGAACGTCTTCATATCGCTTAATGTCACAGAAAACAGTCCCTCTACAGGATAATCCAAAGGCATCCTCACCAGATGCGTATTATTCACGACCGTATAAGAAACCGTATCGCCATCACCACCACGCTTTATCTTCGTCATCTGAAGTGGCTCAAACACGGACTTCATCAATCGTTCCAGTACTGTTTCACCAGTGATGCGCTTTACGATCTCAGCTAAAAACACCCAGTTGGTGGCTGACCCCATACGCCCTTTAGTCCCTGGCGCATATAATAACGCGCCTTCCTTCACGAGCTCGAAGACACGCTCAAAGTGACGATTCTGATTTAGCATACGTTTCTCGAAAACGCGCTTTTCTTCATCTGTTCGCTGTTGGTGTACCGGATCTCCCTCAAAGGTCACCATTAAACAGTTATAGTAAAAGTCCGGAATCCCTGAATTCGATTTAAGCAAATGCTTTACTTTTATTTGGTCTGCAAACGGGTATTCTGGAATCCAGCGGCTCAAGGAATCCGTCAGTTTGATCTTTCTCTCATCCACCAATTGAAGCACTGCTATCGCTACCAGTAGAGGGCTTTCACTATGAAAGATAAAGCGGCTATCGGATTCTATTGCACGTTGTTCCAATCCGTTCGGCACCATGCGATCAGCATATCCGAAGCCACTTTCAACGAGGCATTCATCGCCTTGGTTGACGATGAAAAAACCCGAAAAATCCCAAGTTTGACACATTTCTTTTAAATCACGTTCTAATTTTTGTTGATTAATGGTACGCATTCTTTTTACCCCCAATTTTTCCCATCATAGGCGACAAAAAAACGGCATATGCTTGGCGCATATGCCGTTATCGACGTTCACTGGTCATCGCAATTAAGCGTTCTCACATATGATCGGAGCGTTAACACAATATGTTTCAGCATCTTTTGTTTCGACTATTACGATGATTCCAAGTGTGTTTAAAAACATGTGCATAACCTCCTTTCTTTGTATTCGACTCATTTTAGCACGCCCATTAAAAATCAGTCAACTGGGGTTTTGAGTTTGTCATATAATTGTCATACAATTCAAACTATTTTTGACAGGTGCCGCAGTAATAGATGCTTCCCCCCATAAAGCTCTCTTTATGGATAATATCGCCACACTTATAACAGGGTTCATTTTGGGATTTACTACTAAGTCGCGTCTGATAACCACCGGGTTCACCATAAAGGTTCTTTTCAGTATCTCTTCCCCCTAATTCAACCATCGACGTTAAGGTCTGCTTGATGCTTAAATAGAGCGCTTTAGCATCATCAGATGAAAGGGTTCCGACTTTTCGTTTAGGATGAATTCCAACCTCATAGAGAATGTCTTGAAGTACGCCATTACCCAGACCAGGTATTCTTTGCTCCGTGGCAAGAAAGGCTTTTAATGACAGCGTCGGTTTTACAGAACTTATAAGTTCATTAAAATAGTCAGCAGAAAATGCCTCCGTTAGAGGCGAAGGCTTTGTTCCAGCTACCAGATAATAGGGATTCTGATTTTCTCCTTCAGCAAATGCCATTAGGCCACCATACATTTGAACAGAGCAAGCCATCAAACTTTGATCATTAAATCTCAACAGCAATTGATACATCAGTGACCTTCCTGCCCATCAGCTTATCTTCATAGTCCTTCGGATCATCATAGAACCATGCGAACTTGTGCGGACTAGCGTTCGTTATCACCTTTTCCACTGTTTTTCCCATCAATGCATTCCTGAGTTGTCCACTTAATACCATCGCTTCTGGTAATTCAATCATCCTAACACCCCTTTCACTTGTTAGCAAGAATCATTGCCATTAGACCGCTTTCGAAATCATGGTCATCTTGTGCCGACCGTTTCTTATGACGTGGTCCCCTTTGATTCTGCATGCGTGCTACGCGCCCGTGATGTCTAGAATCCAAAATAAAATCGATATTTAATGGATTGATTTCGCGACCATTCACGTTAATGCATCGCCCTTCCTTAGCAAGTACCATGGCCGCGAGGCCGTTATCCTGTGTCACGACGATGTCGTCCTTACTGATATGATTCGCGATATAGTAATCCGCTGCATCTCTGGAGATATCCACGGTTACGATTTCCGCATACTCGCTACTGAGCTCGATGGCATAGTTCTTTACCACGGTAACTGGTATGGCAGCTTTTTTTGCAATTTTTATAGTTTGTGCCACCACCGGGCAACCATCTGCGTCAATCCAAATTCTCATAATCACCAATTTACCCCATTCTTCAGTTGCTCTCTACGTTTCCTATATTCCATAATCGGTGCATCACCTGGGATTAAGTGTTCTCCCATGCGGAGCTCCGATTTTTTTGGAATCTGAGTGATGACCACACGACGGTCTTGGTGAAGGATGTATCGGTTGGTGAATCGACTGGTGAAATTCACAAGTTCCTTTAAAATAGGAACTTTCATAAAGCGTTGATAAAACCTGATATAGATTTGTGTATGCTCATCATCTATAGGGGCAAAGACCGCTACAATGCGGATATCGTCGCTAATGATATTCTGCCAAAGGTTTGGCATTTGAAATTGCAGACTGAACAAGTCCCTATAATCTGGTATTTCACTTGCTTTTAATGGTATTGTATTGCCATCATCCACTTCATTCTTGACGAAAAACGTCATCAAATGATCCTCCCAGATTACCACTGGGCCATGAACAAGCGTGCGATTTCCTCTTCCGATGGAGTTTGTATGGACAAAAGGCAAATGTACCACATCCAGCTGATTCTCTATCGCTCTCGTGTAATGTACAGGCCAGACCTCAGAAAACTGACCATAAGAAAATCCTTCTCTTAATTCCTTGAAAAATAGAATTTCTGGATAAGCATCGCGCTTCTCACCATACCAAATCCAGATGATGCCGTACCGTTCTTCCACATGAAAGGACTGTACATGATATTGCTCAAGCACTTTCGACGAACGGCCATTAGCGGGAATCAGTTTTACTTTTCCACTGGTATCATACTCAAATCCATGAAATGGGCACACCACATGATTATGCTTCACCCATCCGTGACTCATGGCCGCGCCACGATGACAGCACTGATCGTATATACATGCGACCTTACCTTGATCGTCACGCCACAGCACCAATTTTTCCCCCAGTCTAGTCACACCTACAGGTTTACCTGCTTTAACTTCTCTTGCATCTAATATCCCATACCACATGTTCTGAATCATATGTCCCCCTTTTAAGCCTGCGCTAATCTCGGATAAGCCAGCGGTTTAGGCATGATCGGGCCTTTATGTTCAAGCACCATCCAGCCACTTTTCTCGGTGATGGCTTTACTGAGTCCAGTGGTTAGGCCCGCCGCATCAAACTCGAAGACGACTTTACTTGCGCCTGTGGATAATAGAATCCTTTCGAGATTTTCATCCCCTTTTACATAGATGCCATAGAGGATAACAGTCTTCCCCTCATCCTCAACATCGGCGATGATTAACGTGTTTTCATCAAACAAGTAAAGCTTATCATCAAAGCCGTGTGCGAGATAAAAGGCTAGAATATGGTCATCCATTCCCGCTTTGAAACGTCGATGGTTATGATCCGTGACTCTTTTCCACCTCAGCACTTCGTCATCCGTCAGCTTTATATGTTCTAATTTCTTTGGCTGTGCCAATCCATTCTCCCATGAATAGGACACCGACGGAATCTCCACGAAACCACAGCTTCTATACAGTGACTTGGCCTCTTCATCCGCTGCTAGAAAGAACACATCTGTCTGATCCTTAAAATCATGGATGATCTGCTCCAGCAAGCCCTTTGCAAGTCCCCTTCTCCGGTAATCAGGATGCGTCATCACTGTACCGATTTGGATGGCGTTGTAGGTTGTTCCTTCGATGTGCAGTGTCATGCGGTTGGCAGAAGCATTGGCAACGACGCGGTCGCCCTCCACCATGCTATACGGAATATAGTTTGAATCCCAGTATCCCTTTTGATACCACGCTTCAAACGAGATACCGAATGATTCCGTGGCCAGTCTGTTAAAGGATGCCCTTAGTGCATTATTTTCTTTATAATCTTTGATCAGCTCCATCTTTTCCCTCCATTTGAGCTTCTAAAATTAGTTTATCATGATTTTCGGAAAAACATTAAAATTTCATGAAAAGCATTAAAAAGTCTTCAGATTTAAGACAGCAGTTGTAACGTTTGATAAAATGATATCAAAAGTAACTTGGAGGTTTTATGGCTAAGAGACAGATTTCAGAAGAGCGTAAGGTGCTTTATTACATCGGGATGGGAGTCACCGCCATCGGTGTCATTTTATTTCTATCGGTTTTCGTGAGAGCACTGAATCCTAGTAGCATGCTAGACGACATGGTCAGTGGCAACCCTATGGCATCGTTTATGGGACCCCCGCTGATCGGTTTTATCATGATCGCTGTAGGAAATGTCCTCAGGACCATCGCTGCGAGAGGGGCTTATGGTTCGGGCCTCATGCTCGATCCAGAAAAGGCACGCGAGGACCTAGCCCCATGGTCTTCCATGGCAGGAGGGGTCATCAAGGATGCCCTTGAAGAGGTGAATATCGCAGGTTCTAAAGAGGCTATCAAAGAAGTCATCAAGATCAGGTGTCCACACTGTACCGCTTTAAATGATGAAAATTCCAAATACTGTGGTCAATGTGGTCAAAAAATGATTTGATAAATCCATCCCGCAACCATCGCACTTGCCAGCACGAAAGTGACATAAAAGGCAAGTGCTTTTTTTCGCATCAATGTGGCCATCCCAGCAATTACAGGGACACCCGTGGCTTTTCCCGCAACCAAGAATGCCAATATTGCGCCTTCGCTGGCACCCGAACTGATCAAAGATTTCATGAGTGGTAATGCAGAAGCATCTGTTAGGTAAAGGGGCAATCCGACAAGCGCTGCAAATGGGACCGAAAGTGATTGCTCATCACTGAGCAATGTGAGTATCCATTCCTTTGGTATGATTAATTCGACCATTTTACCGATGGCGATAAAAATCATGAAGTAAAATAATATTTTTTTCACACCGGTGTTATAAAGCTCAAATAAGAAGCGTTTAAACTTCGCTTTATGCTGCAATTGCTTGTGCAAACCAACGGTTTGTAATGTAAAGATCTCTGGCTGGTGGAAGATAGGTTGCGAAGAAATTCTGAACTGACCCTCAAAGAAGCGACTCTTAACATGGAGCATATGTGCCGTAATCCCTGCTAAAAGTCCCATGCTGAGAGAACTTATCAGCATGCCGTTCGCAAACTTACTCCCAAGAAATGCGGTTTCGAATAGATATTCCGACGGGCTTGTTAGTGGTGATGAAACCATAAATGCCATAACGGGTCCCCAAGGTAACGCTGAGACGAACATGGAGAGCATCACAGCGGTCGTTCCGCAGGCACAAAGCGGCGTTAATGAACCAAATAAAATGGCACTTGGTATTGAAAGACCCGTTTTTCTCATGAAAAACGCCTTTAATTTGATCGGATCCATATAGACGGTCAGAAAACTGGCAATCAATATACCGCCCAATAAGATCGGGCCATCCGCGATTAAATAGCCCAAAAGTGTTTCATAAATTTGCTTTACTAAGTTCGTGATGGGTTCCATAATTTTTCCTTTCATCATACATTATTTGTATTATACAAGTTTAAGCTAAAAATCAAACTGCTTCAACAGCAGTTTGGGTTTGCACTTTCAAAGGCTTTAATGAGTAGCCTCGCCGATTCTAGAACATCATCGATTTTACCTTCTGGTAAACTCAGCGCTACTTTTCCATAATAATCCGCTAAGCTCTGATTTAAAGCGACCGCGCTGTTTCTTCCCTTCTCAGTCAATTTGACCAAAACCAGTCGTCTGTCACTGTCTGATTTTACACGTTCGATAAAACCATCGCGTACGAGGGTATCAAGCACGCGCGTCATGGTACTGGTATTTAGGTTCATCCGTTCGCTCAGTGTTCTCATGGAGATCTCCTGTTGATTCATAATCTCTAATAAGACATAGCACTGCGTCGTGGTAAAACCATGTACTTTTATTTGATCCCTTTCGAAGAGCTGAAACAATCTAACCAAGTCTCGAACGACATTTCCCACATCATCACTACAGCAAATCACATCAAATGGCTTCATCTGGCACCTCCGTAAATTTAATTGTATTATACAATTAATGGTGTGTCAAACTATTTTTGAAATCGCCTTTATGTTGTATTGATGGCTGTTCTTCTAGCTTAAGTAATTTTGCAAGCAGATGAGACGTACTGGCCTGGAACGAAAGTGTGATCATAATCGTTGCGAAGGTCACTGACGAAATCATATCCGCATGCTTAATCCCAGCTGTCATGAGCATACCTGCGAGAGCAGCGGGAATAACACCGGTCTCCCTGATCCACATGAGGTATAAGATTTCTTTAAGCGTCCATTCCGCTTTTCGGTCGAACATGACACTGAATAAAACCGATATCGGGCGAGCGATAAAAATCAGCACGAATACTGAAGCAAGTGTAGGAAGTAGGTACTTCATGAGTACCGCGAAATCCAAATGGGTTCCGAGTAGAACGAAGATCATCATACGAAGGATAATGGTCAAAATCTCTTTAAAACGCAGATGCGTTTGGAAGGACTCTTCAGGAATCCAGAATTTAAAGATCTTCTTATTCCCACAGAACATGCCGACGATAAACACTGACATGAAACCACTGAAGCCAAGCTTGTTTGAGATCAAATAGGCGCCGATAACGGTTGCAAGCATTAGCTCCGCCGGATGATCATTTAACGCGCCTCTTCGCTTTTCATCCGTAAGGACATGTGAGATATACCCAAGTGTTACACCCACAAATATTCCGCCTACCACTGTCTTCACGAAATCAAAGAGGGTATCGCTTAACGAAAACTCTCCGCCCATGATGATGCCGATTAGAGAGAAGGTAATGATGGCACCTGCCGCATCATTAAAGGCCGACTCTGAAATAATCGTTTGCTTCATTTTCGAGCTGATATTCATTTTTTTGAATAGAGGAACCAATACCGATGGATCTGTTGATGCGACGACAGCACCTAATAAAAGCGCATAAATCATCGGGATATCAAATAAATATTTAGCAGCCACGCCGACGACTGCTGTAGAGATAAGAACCCCTACAGTGGCTAAGGACAGCACCGAAAATTTAACTTTATTTAAGATCTTTAAATCGATTTCACGCCCACCATCATATAAGATGTACGCGGCACCAAAGGATAAAATCATCTGATTTTCCACTGGATACTTGCCGATATTGATGAGGTCGAGCATGCTTGGTCCTAAGAGAATTCCCGCCAGGATATAAAGCACGACATCAGGTAGCTTGATGATATTACTGATCTTCGTAAATACGAGACCCACAAAAATGATAATCCCTACGATCATCATTAAATTATCTGCTGATTGAACCACTGAATTTTCCATTTTCCACTTCCTTATATTATAGACAACGTTTACACTATACGCTCCTAAGGTGTATAATTCAATTATATAAACATTATGAAGTAGTTAAATGAAAGTTAAGGTGGAACCATGGATTTACATTATCTAAAGCTCTTTCACTATATCGCCACAGAAGGTAGCTTATCAAAGGCGGCAGAACGCCTCTACATCTCACAACCAGCCCTCTCCATGCAAATTAAAAAGTTTGAACAGGACATCGGTCTTAAGTTGTTTGATAAAGAAGGTAACCGTAACGTCCTTAACGAAAACGGAAAAGTACTCTTTAAATATACACAGCGGCTATTCAAAATCATCATAGAAGCCGAGAATGAGCTTTTAAATGCTTCTGACCACATTTCCGGTACGGTACTGATCGGTGGTAGCAACTCCGCTGGAACCTATATACTCCCTCGAATCATCGGAGAATTTAAAAAACAGTTTCCATCAGTGACTGTCAATCTCCACGTTTCTGATACGAGAGAGATTGCACAGCTAGTGGCTGAAAACAAGCTTGATTTTGCAGTCAACGGTGGTGATGGACCTTATGGCAACGCCATCATTTCTGAACTTTTAATGACGGATGAGCTTCTACTGATCGCCTCACCTGAGTCACAAATTGCGAGACTCTATGACATTCAGCCTGAAAATCTGGAAAACATCCCCATCATCACTCATGAGCACCACTCTCAGCTCTATACGCATACTGAAAGAATCATCAATCAGTTTAAAATTAAAACGAGCATCTCCATGACGCTAGGTAGCATCGACGCCATAAAACAAGCGGTAGAAGCCGATCTCGGTGTTTCATTTATCCCTAAAACGGCGTTGAGATTTGAGCTCCATGCCGGCGTCTTAGTCGACATCCGGATTGGTAAGCATCATTTTCCATACCCCCAGTGCCTCATCTATAATAAAAACAGGTACCTAAGCCCCGCGACGAAGGAGTTTATGCGCCTCGTTAAGGATCGATTTAAGCACATGAAGTAACACGCTCATGCATAAGAGAAAAGTGCAGTTTCTGTTGAGATTACTCATCAGAAGCTGCACTTATTTATTTACGCTTGTACTTCTTTAAAATACTGCTTTAAATGCCCATACAGCGCTTTAAAATGCGCATGCTTCTTTTGGTAGTGACGATGCTTTTCTATGTCAGGTTCCACTGCATCCTCTGTTTTAATGATGCGCTGAGTGGCTTCCTCAACTGAACCATATGCGCCATCACCCACCGCTGCTAGGATGGCTGCACCCAGTGCGCCCCCTTGGTTGGTGTTGATGCCGACGATGCGGTGTCCGAACACATCCGCGAGAATTTGACGCCATTTAATGCTCTTCGCACCACCACCGATGACGCGAATCTCTTCTGTAGGAACCCCGATATCCGAGAGGATGTCAAGCGAATCCTTTAGTCCGAAGGCCACGCCTTCTAATAATGCTTTCGTTAGGTCCTTACGGTGACTGTTCATATCCATGCCGATAAAGGTCCCTCTCGCATCTGGATCAGCATACGGTGTCCGTTCCCCCATCAAATAGGGTAAAAACTGAACCTCCGTGATACGCTCGTCCACTTCGTTTAAAAGGGGTTCGATATCGCCCATGGCGATTTGATCTGACCACCATTTGAGACTGTTAGCGGCAGACAGCATCACGCCCATGCTATGGTATTTACCATTTGCATGACAGAAAGCATGAAGCCTGTTCTCGGCATCGACCTTATACTGGTCATGCGCAGCAAAGACCACCCCAGAAGTCCCTAAGGTTACAGAAATCACCCCTTCAGAAACGGTACCTGTTCCAATGGCACCCGCAGCCTGATCACCTGCACCACTGGTAATCAGTACATCACCAGGAATGCCCAGGATATCGAGAATTTCTCTTTTCACAGAACCCGTGACGTCATAGGACTCGTAAAGCTTAGGTAGCTGGTCTTCTCTGATGCCGATATACGCCAAAATAGGCGCACTATAGCATTTGTTCGCCACATCTAACAGCAGCATCCCAGATGCGTCAGAGTAGTCTGTGGCAAATTCACCTGACAGTTTATAGTTAATGTAATCCTTTGGAAGTAAAATCTTATCGATTCGATTAAAAATATCTGGGTGATTCTTTTTAAGCCAGAGAATTTTAGGGGCGGTAAATCCGGTAAGTGCTTTATTGCCCACTAAATCACTGAGTCCTTTAGGTGTGAAATGCGCTGTAAGCGCCTCGCATTCTTCTCCAGTCCTTTGGTCACACCAAATGATGGCTGGTGTTAACACATCGCCACTTTTATCCAGTGCAACCATGCCGTGCATCTGACCGCTAAAGCTCAGGGCTTTGATCTGTTTTTTTGTTTCCGGGTTTCTTTCAGCGAGCAACACAAGCGCATCCATGGTGCCCTTCCACCAGTCTTCAGGCTGCTGTTCAGCCCAATTGGTGTGGGGGTAATAGACGGGATATTCCTGTGTCACTTCATCTATGATGGTACCATCTGTGGCCATCATTAGCACTTTTACAGATGATGTTCCTAAATCAATTCCTAAATACATAGGGACTCCTTTTAAGTTGATGCTTAAAAACCAAACATGGCCTTGAAAGGCAGTAGACTACTCCCCAGAACAGCACTGAGGGGTGCAATTTCAGAGAAAATAAGTCGATGCTCCTTCGATTCCTCTGACGAAAGGATCGATTTTAAAAAGACGGCCATTTCACCGCCGATAATAATCACTTCAGGATCCAGTCCCAAAAGGATGTTTTCGATTCCGATGGCCAAATGGGCGATGTATCGATTCAAAAGTTCGATGGCTATATGGTCATTTTGCGCATATGCGTCGAAAAATTCAGTAAGCGTCGATATGGCGTGTGCGGCGTTTTCATTGTACCCCTGGATTAACGCACGTTCGGAAGAAAATAACTCCCAGCAACCGGTTCTGCCACAGCTACACACCTTCGGCCCATCAGAAACACGCATATGTCCGAACTCACCTGCACTATTCGTGAAGCCTTTGGTAACCTCGCCATTTGAGATGATGCCGCATCCCACACCGTCAGTGATGGAGACATAAACGGCATTCTTAATGGGCTTCACCGTGCCGAGGATAACCTCTGCAAAAGCGGCGAGATTCGCTTCATTTCCAGTAAAAACCTCGATGCCACAGTCAGCCTCAAAGCCTTCAAAGGAAAAATTCGACACGTGTAGATTAGGAGAGTTGAGCAAAAGCTTCTGACCATCATCCACACTTCCAGGGAGTGCGAGCCCGATGCCCAGGCAATCCTGTTTCTCGATTTCGTGATTTTCGAGCAATCGGTCTATTTGTGTTTCGACAACCTTAAGGGCCTGTGGAAGTGTCATTCCTTCGATGGAAAACTTCACCATTTCCATGATCTCAGAGACGAGATTGGTCATGATGAGCGTCACCATGCGCGGCGTCACTTCTACACCGAAGCTGACACGTGCATTTTTATTGAACTTGAAGACGACGGGTTTGCGTCCGCCAGTGCTTTCAGCAATTCCCGTCTCTTCGATTAAGCCTTCCTCTATTAGCTGTCTGGTATTGGTGGTGACTGTGGTAATACTAAGCCCCAGTCCCTCTGCCAAATCCTTCTTTTGTATAATTTCATGATCCCTAAATACCTTCAGAATGCGGGCGCGGTTGATACGCTTGATCGTGCTTTGATCCATAGGATTTTTCATATGATCACCTCACTCCTAGTATAAGGGATTTCAAAAATCTTATCTATAAATATACTGATTGAGTATCGATTCAAGCATTTCCTGACGGCCAGAAGTATTGGTGATCTCCTTAAGTCCAAGTGCATACGCTTCAAGCTCTTCAAAGCCCACTTCACCTTTAACGATTTTCTCGCCGATTCCCGAGCGATAGCTCGCATATCGGTCTGCGACAAATGACTCAAATACGCCTTCTGAAAGAATTTGATCCGCGATGAGAAGCCCTTTTGCATAGGTATCCATCCCTGCGATGTACGCATAAACCAAATCATCCAGCTCAAACGAGCCTCTTCTCACCTTTGCATCGAAGTTGAGTCCGCCTGGTGCAAGGCCGCCATTTTTGAGGACTTCAATCATGGCTAATGTGGCATCGTAGATGTTCGTAGGGAACTGATCCGTATCCCATCCGAGCAGTGGATCGCCTTGGTTGGCATCGATAGAACCCAGCATGCCGTTGATACGTGATACGTTGAGCTCATGCTCAAAGGTATGTGCCGCTAACGTCGCGTGGTTTGCCTCGATGTTAAGCTTGAAATGTTTATCGAGCTTGTACTTGATCAGGAAGCTGATTACTGTCGCTGCATCGAAATCGTATTGATGCTTGGTTGGCTCTTTTGGTTTTGGTTCAATAAGAAGCTGCCCACCAAATCCGATTTTTTCCTTATAATCCACTGCCATCTTTAAGAAACGTGCAAGGTTATCGAGCTCAAGTGCCGTATCGGTATTAAGAAGTGTTTCGTAGCCTTCACGTCCACCCCAGAATACGTAGTTCTCACCACCGAGGCGGTGAGTGATTTCCATCGCTTTTTTCACTTGTGCTGCCGCAAATGCGAAGACGTCAGCATTTGGTGATGTGGATGCGCCGTGTACGAAGCGTTTATGTGTAAAGGCATTCGTCGTACCCCAGAGGCATTTGATGCCTGTTTCCTTCATTAATGACTCGATGTAAGCCACCATGATGTCCAGGTTCTCGTGCTTTTCTTTTAGTGAATCGCCTTCTGGTGCAATATCAAGGTCATGGAAACAGAAGTACTCGACACCTAATTTTGACATGAGCTCGAATCCAAGGTCTGCTCTAAGCTTTGATTTCTCGATTCCTGAGAGCTCGTTCCATGGTCTGTCCATGGTACTGCCACCAAATGGGTCAGAGCCTTCACCAGTGAGTGTATGCCAGTAGCTCATGGCAAATCTCAGGTGTTCCTTCATGGGCTTACCAGCCACCACTTTATCTGCGTCATAATACTTAAATGCAAAAGGATTCGTCGATGAACTGCCTTCATACTTAATTTTTTCGATATTCTTAAAATATGCCATAAGTGCCTCCAGTTTTTAAAGTCGTTTTAAAAAGTAGTTAAAAAATTTTCTCAATAGGGCAGCGTCATCCACTACCCTATTGAGTTACTCACATCATTAACCTTTTACGCCACCCAGTGCAACCCCTTCGATAATGTATCTGGAGAGGAGGAAATAAGCGATGAAAATCGGCAGAACCGTTAGCGTCAGCCCGAGATAGACTGCCCCATATTCGGTCTTATAGATATCACCCCTGAGTAAGCTTACCATGATCGGCATGGTGTACTTATCATTATTGGTCAGAAGGACCAGTGGTAAGAATAAGCTGTTCCAGCTGGAAACAAACGAGAAGATCGCTTGTGTGGCCATGGCTGGCTTCATAATCGGGAGGATAATCTTATTGAAGGTGTAGAATTCGCTTGCACCATCGATACGCGCTGCTTCCACGAGCTCAAGAGGTAAAGAAGCCATCATGAACTGGCGCATGAAGAACACGGCTGTCGGTGCAGCGATAGTGGGTAAAATCAACGCCATAAAGTTGTTGGTCATCCCGATTTTATACATGAACTGATAGAAACCGATGACTGAAACCTGCGCTGGAATCATCATTACCGCTAAAATCAGTGTGAAGAATGGCTTTCTCATTTTCCAGTTATACGCGAAAATCGCATAAGCGGTCAGCGCTGAGAAATAGACGGTACAGAGGGTTGAAGCCACCGACACGATCATGGAGTTGGTTAATCCTTTGAGCGGATCGAATGTTTTACCCAGCAGTATTTTTAGGTTGTCGAACAAATGTGATGATGGTACTAAAGAAAGGGCCTCTTGCTGGATTTGGAAAGTGTCACGCGTGGCATTGACAAACATGATCCAAAACGGCAAAACACTGAGAATCGCCAATATCAGGCAAACTGTGTAGGCGGTTACTTTAAATAGAAGGCTTCTATTCTTTTTCATCTAGATTACCCCCTGAGCTTTATTTGCCAATTTTCGTGCTTTTTCAGCGGCCTTCGCTTCTTTTCTGATTTGAATTTCGCTTTTGTCACGCATGAGGAAGAATAATGCTGCCGAGAAAACGGCGATGATGACGAACATGATCATACTTGCAGCAGCTGCTCGATTATAGAGGTAGCTACCACTAAAGGCTTGGTTATATATGAAAACGCTCGTGGTCAGTGTTGAATTGTCAGGGCCGCCTTGCATGAACAGCTGTGGAATATCAAACATGTTAAGTCCACCGATCATACTGGTGATTAAGACGTACAGTAAAATCGTTTTGATGTTCGGTAAGGTGATGTAGAAAAAGGTTTGAATGCCATTTGTCCCATCGATTTCAGCGGCTTCGAAAATTTCTGGATTAATTCCAAGCACACCTGACGTTAAGATCAGCATGGTATAACCATACCACATCCAAAACTGTATAAAGGCGACAATCCCCCTCGCGCTCATTTTGCTGACTAAGAAATAGATCGGTTCATCAACGATTCCCAGCTTTAACAGTAAACTGTTGACAGGACCTACAGGATAACTAAAGAGTGCGTAAAATAAAATGGCGATACTGGCTGCTGTGATGATATTCGGTAGATAGAACAGGACTTTGAAAAAGCCTTTGCCTCTCAATTTATTGCGTCTCGATGTAAACCAAGCGGTCAACAGGAGCGCCATGAGAATCTGTGGAATAAAGTTCATGGTCCAGATCATAAATGTGTTGACGAGTGCTTGTCTAAAGGATTTGTTATTTAATATAAGCTCAAAGTTCTTAAATGGTTCATCGAGGAACTGCCAAGATGTCGCTGCTAGACCCTTATAATCCGTAAATCCCAGAACTGCCGTATAAAGAATCGGATAGAGTGAGAAGATTAAAAAGGCGAGGATAAAAGGCAAGCTAAAAATGTAACCATACTTTGCGTAACTGATGTTCTTCCGACGTTTCAACTTTTACTCACCTCCAAAATAATGGGATAGGAAAGAAGGTTTTTATCTATCCTATCCCAAACCACTTGTTAAAATTATTCTACAGTGACATCGAGGTTGTCAGCAACCATTTGTTTAAAGTCTTCAAGAGCTGCTTCACGTGATTTTTCACCTGCAGTATAAGCTCTTACTTGGTCACGCCAGAAACGGTTGATGGTTTCATCGTATTGTGTCAAGTTTTTACCATTAGCAAATTGGTTAGCTGGAATAAAGACGTCAAACATGTTTTGGCCCGCTAAGAATTCAAGCTCGCCATTAGAGATACTCATAACTTTACCAGAAGCAACTGCATCTTTAGTGCCGCCTGGGCCGTTAAGTGTACCATTTGCCCACATATACTGTAAGCCTTGCTCAGAAGTATCAAGTGTGATCCACTCGATGATTTGGCCTACTGCTTCTTTCTTTTCAGAAGATGCAGAACCTAATACCCAAGTACCGCCCCAGAAGAAGCCTACTGGTGGCTCACAAACTGCCCAATCACCAAAAGTGTCGCCAGCGTTGTTCGCGATAACGTAGTTGATCATCCAAGCTGGTCCGAAGTATCCGAGGATTTTCTTAGCGCCAGCATCTTTCATGTCAGCAAACCAAGCATCTTGCCAGTCTTGTGTATCGTTATGGTAACCGTTGTCTTTAAGTTTTTTAGAAAGGTCTAAGAATGCTTCACGCTTAGGGTCGATAACGAGCTTGCCATCTACTACCCAAGGTTGATCTGAGCTGTTTTCAACTGCATGCCATGGGTCACCATCGCCAGAAACGATACCGTAGCCTTTAGCTTTGAGTTCTTCAGCTGCTTTAAAGAATTGATCCCAGCCTGGTCCGATTTTTTTGCTGATTTCTGCTGGATCATCTGTTCCCCAAGTGTCTTTAGCGATTGAACGACGGTAAATGAACGCACCGCCAGTTGCTTGGTAGCCTAAGCCAACCACTTCGCCATTAGGGTTAGTACCGATATCGATGGTGTACTGTGCGATATCCGCGTCAGCGATTTTCGCATCTACATCGATTCCTAAATCTTTGTAAGTTGCAGCGAATTGTGACGCATCGCCTTGAGTATACTTAAGGATAAATGCTGCCTCAGCTGCGAAAAGGTCAGGTGCATCTGCGCCGCCAGAAGCTAAAGCTTGGTCGAGTGCAGGTTGGTAAGCACCATCAGTTGTAGCGATAATCGTCGTTTTGATTTCGTATTTTGCTGCGAATTCAGGGTTTAATTCTAAGTACTTTTCTACCATTTTTGGTACTTCATCAGTAAATGACCATACATTAAGCACTTCTTTTTCAGTAGAGCCTGCACTAGCAGTTGTTTCTGCTGCAGCTGCAGTCGTTTCAGCTGGTGCAGTTGAATCTGTGTTTGATCCACATGCTACTAAGCTAAACATCATCATTGCGATGAGTAATAAACTTATTAGTTTTCTCATTGTCTTCCCCCTAACATATTCTTGAGTAACATACTTGAATAAAGTTTATGTGAACTTATTCTACTAAAGATACGAACGACTCTCAATCCTGCAGCTGCTCAATCATAAGAAATCTTCATTCATATGGTTACTAGAGTAAGTTTTCACCGAAAATTAAATCGTCACGTGAATCAGCTTGCAACTTACCCCCGCAAGCTTGGTGCTTAGTGCATCTGGCTGACTGACACCGGCATACACCGTGAAGTGATGGCTATCGATAAAACGTCTTCCCTGATCATCCACGACTTCGAAGGCTGATGGTTCAAGCTTGAATTCCATTAGCTTTTCTTCGCCGACCTTAAGATGCATGCGCTTAAACCCGCAGAGCTTATGGTTTAAAACCGCCCATTTTGATTCTTCATCCTTGATATATAACTGGATGACTTCATCCGTATCCATGGTGCCAATGTTTTTAGCGCGTACCAGAATCGTTTTTAAAGTCGAATCATAAAGCATCTCAGTGATTTCTACTTTAGAATACGTGAGACCATAACCAAAAGGATAAAGGACATTATTCTCAGCAAATCGATAGGTACGGTTTTTCATGCTATAATCTTCAAAGCTTGGAAGCGCTTCAGCACTCTCATAGAACGTGACCGGTAGCTTACCTGAAGGCGATACTTTTCCGAAGAGGATGTTAGCCAGAGCTCTACCGCCTAACTGACCCGGATACCACGCATGGATGATGGCATCTGCGTTTTCACCCTTAGGATTAATGGCGCTTCCTGCAGCCACGACGATAATCGTCGGTTTATTTAATGAAAGGACTTTCTCTACCAAAACTTGCTGTACCTTCGGTAAGAACAAATCCATTTTATCGCCCGCTGCAAATGCATTTCCCGTATCGCCCTCTTCGCCCTCGATGGTGGCATCGAGTCCTACACAGAGAACAATCACATCTGAGTGCTCTGCAACAGTCATCGCTTCTGCATAGCCATCGCCAGGTTCACCTAGTGGTTGAAGAGATGGTTTAAAAAGATGGGATCCCTCAGCGAAATAAATACGACCATTAAAGGCTTCTCTAATTCCTGAAAGGAAAGTCACATGTTCATCGACTGTACCGAAGTAATTTCCTCTTAAAGCATCGATACTATCGGCATTTGGACCGATGACACCGATCGAACTCAATTTCGATGGATCTAGTGGTAATAGCCCATTATTCTTAAGGAGGACCATGGCGTTTTCAGAACATTTGAGCGAAAGGTCCTTATGGGCTTTTGAGCTCACCACATCATATGGGATTTTATCAAACGCGCATGCTTCATCGAACATTCCGAGTTTAATACGAGTGGTCATTAATCGGGTCGCCGATTCTGTGGCTTTATCCACTGGCGCTAATCCATCCTCAATCGCTTCTAGTAGGCAATAGTAGCTATCCCCACAGTTGCAATCTACGCCATTTGATAAAGCCATGGCCGCTGACTCCTCAGCTGTATTCGTCACCATGTGACGCGTATGGAAATCTCTCACTGCCCAGCAATCGGAAACGAAGTGACCTTCGAAGCCCCATTTGTTTAACGTATTCATCAAGAAAGGGCTGGCACATGCAGGCTCACCATTTAAGCGGTTGTATGCACCCATGACGCTTTCAACCTTTGCTTCTTTAACTAACGCTTCAAACGCTGGTAAGTAGGTTTCATTTAAATCTTTAGGATTTACCTGAGCATCAAACTCGTGACGAATGCCTTCTGGACCACTGTGACAAGCAAAGTGTTTGGCACAAGCTGCTGTTTTAAGAATTGGGCCTTCGCCTTGGAGTCCCTTTACGAAAGCCGTTCCCAGCTTAGCCGTTAGGTAGGGACATTCACCATAGGTTTCTTGCCCTCTTCCCCATCTAGGATCACGAAAGATGTTGATATTCGGCGACCACATGGTAAGCCCTTTATAAATACCCACGTCTCCGTGTTTTTTACTCTGGTTGTATTTAGCACGCGCTTCTGTGGCACATACATCGGCCACTTCTTGCATCAGATCTTGATCGAACATGGCCGCTAGACCGATGGCCTGTGGAAACATGGTAGCGGTTCCCGCTCTGGCAATGCCGTGTAGGGTTTCGTTCCACCAATTATATGCAGGGATGCCCAGTCGATCGATCGCTGCCGCATCGTAATTGAGTTGACTGACTTTTTCAGCAGTGGTCATCTTAGAAACCAAATCCGCCGCTCTTTCCTTCGGACTTAGCTTTTGATTTTTAAACTTATCCATCCGTCTTCCTCTCGTGTTTATAATGTCACAATTCCCAAATCTCGATGTTTCAATTCTTGAACACGACTAGAAAATGTGTTATACTCGTTTTCGAAACCGTTTTAGTTTATTTCCTTTAAAAAATCAAACGAATTGTTCTTAATCGTTTGATTTAAAAGGTTTCGTAAAATCGAAATCGTTTTCGATAATCTGATTATACTTAAATTTTTTTAATAGGTCAATACAAAAATTTGAGATTATGTACAGATTTTTATATTTAAAAAGGGGGACTTATGTCAAAAGCGCATGCCATCACACTTACAAGCCAAGGTGGACTAACAGTTACGATCCTCACATTAGGAGGGATTATCACAGAAATTTTAGCAGTCAATCGCGACGGGGTTCGTGAAAACGTCGTCTTAAATTATCCAAACCTTACCGATTATGAAGCAAACCCTTCCTTTTTAGGATGCCTTATCGGTCCGGTGGCTGGGAGAAGCAAAAATGGACAGATCTTCGTCGATGAACGCGTCGATGTGCTGGATACTCATCTTCACCCTAACAGTCTTCATAGTGGCACGGATGGCCTACATCAAGTGTACTGGACTGTTTCAGAGCAAAGTGACCAGAAAGTGACACTGACTTACACGCCAGAGGATGGCGCGTTCCCATGGAATCAAATCCACTACGCCGTCACTTACACCGTATCTGCGGAGACACTGACCATCGATTACTTCGCCACGTCAAAGGTCAAAGCGTATCTATCCATGACCAACCACAGCTATTTTAATCTTAGCGGGAATCCCGAAACCACCATACTGAGCCACGAGTTAACGCTTAATTGCAGCCATTTCGCACGCATCGACAGCGAGAGCCTACCGACTGAACTGGTACCACTAGAAGGCTCTGCTTTAGACTTTTCGAATAAGGCGCCCCTTGAAAAAGCAGTGAGCAGCAGCGCTCCAGACATCTTAATCGCTGCTGGTATCGACCATCCATTCAAATGCCATAATATAGCCAACATCGCTGTACTCACAGATGCTGCCAGTGGTAGACAGCTTAAGGTTTCCACTACCCAGCCATATGTGGTCATCTACTCTGGGAATTTCCTCGCCGCTTCTGAGAGCCCATCCGGTTATACATTTACTAAACATGCAGGAATATGTTTCGAAACGCAGGATCTACCTAATATCACCGAAAACCCTCTCGATGACATCTGTTACTTAGATGCTGAACACCCTTATACACATCGCACCGTTTTTGAATTTAGTCCCCTGTAAACGCGAAAAAACAGCCTTTTGGCTGTTTTTTCGTGTTCAGTGGAGTTGTAGGTTGTTTTTGATCTATAGGCTATTTCCTCATTTTTTTGCCATGGTACTTTTACCAGGAATCAGTTCCACACCCACTGTGATGCGTGTGAAGTCATCAGACTTGGATTCGATCATCTGGATACATTTTAGGGATGCTTGTTTCCCCATACGAGACGTATTCTGCTTAATGGTGGTGAGCCTCGGTGAAACGAGTTCGCCGATTTCAACGCCGTCAAACCCAGCTACAGAAATGTCTTCAGGCACTCTAAGGCCATGTGCCCTTAAGGTGTTGATTCCCCAGATGGCAGAGTAATCATCAGGATACAATATGGCTGACGGTAATTTATCTCGCCCTAAAATCACCTTGGTGGCATCGATATTAGGTTGCTTTTCACTGTATTTCGATTTGATGAGCATGTCGTCGCTAAAGGGAATTCCCTCTTCCTCAAGTGCTTTTTTAAAGCCGCGTATACGTTCTTCTGTAACGTAGACCTCGTGGCCAAAGACGTAGTTGATGTCTTTATGACCTAGTGAAATTAAGTACTTCGTCAGTTCGTAAACCCCTCTGAAGTTATCGGACATGATGGCACTAATGTGTTCGGAATAATAGTCGATGGCAACTACAGGAATATCGCTGTCCATGAGCTCCTGAACCATAGGCTCATCGAACTCGATACAAGCGATGACCACACCATCGATTTTTCTTCGGTTACAATGCTCGAGGTAGGACATTTCAACGCCACCTAAATTCTTCGAAATAAAGGTGATGTCATAGCCCATCTCTTCCGCCTGTTCTTTTACACCTTGCAGCACCTGCGAGAAAAAGTAATGCGTTAAGCCGCTGTGACTTTTATCTTCAAAGAGAACGCCGATATTCCACGTTTTGTTCGTACTCAGCGCTCTGGCCTGTAAATTTGGCACAAACCCAAGCTCTTTGGCTTTTTTTAGTATTTTTTCCCGAGTCTTTGCACTGACGTCAGGATAGTTGTTCAGCGCTTTTGAAACTGTCGCGCTGGAACATCCGCACGCCTGTGCCACATCATATATCGTAACCATAAAGGCATTCCTCCTAAATGTCGAAACCGTTTTCGACATTTTGATGATACACTAAATGCGTTAAAACGTCAACAAGCCACGGCATTTATTTTTGAAGTAAATGATAAACGGCACCGATAAGGTTTGCATCCGCTCCCTTTTCGCAGCGTTGAATCGTCGGACGGGACATGAAGCCAAACAGTTGCTGGTAGAGGATATCGAACTGCGCTTCTATCTTCTCGATAAAATCATGTCGATTACTCACCGCACCACCGATTAAAATCAGTTCTGGATCATAGACATGCTGAAGATTATGAAGCCCATAGGCAAAATTTTTAAAAAATCTCGTAACACATAGGGTAGCGACCTCATCGCCACGATCAGCTGCTTCAAACACCAGTTTGCCGTTTAACTTGTCCGCATTTTTTCCTGAACGCTTCGCATAATCCTTCACCAGTGCCAATGTTGACCCGTTCGCACTCCAGTTCACAGGTGTACCATCCAGCTCGAAGCCCGTGATGAAGAATCCGAATTCGCCTGCAAATCGACGATGACCAGGGATGATTTTGCGGTCGATGATCACAGCTCCCCCGATTCCAGAGCCACAAACCACCAAAGCGACATTACGTGCATCCTTCGCACCACCGACCCAAAGCTCGCCCAGTGCGGCACAGTTGCCATCATTTTCTGCTGCGTATGGATAGCCATACTTCTCACCTAAAAGACGCGCAGGATTTGTATTTTTAATATAGATCAGGGCGCCTTCACTTAGTGCTTCCGCTGTGTCGGTATCTGTGGCACAGGGCTGGCTGACCGCGATTCCCTTTAACAGCGACCGCGACTCACCCCATTCGACAACCTGGTAAAGTACCGCCATAAAGTCATCGAAGTTTGTTAGTGGCGTGGGATGACTGTTCTTTTCCAGTATATTGCCATCTGCATCAACGATGGCTGATTTTATGGCCGAACCACCAATATCTATGGCTAAATAGTTCATAGTATCACCCCAAGTTCCTTCCATTTGATGCGATTACCTGTTTATACCATTCAAAGGAATCCTTTTTAAGGCGCTTAAGTGAACCCGACTCAAAATCGATATGAACGAAGCCGTAGCGCTTTTTGAACCCATTGAGCCAGCTGAGCAGATCTGTAAACGACCATGTGCAGTATGCCAGAAGCTCGACACCATTATCGATGGCAGCTTCACAGGCTTCGATGTGCTGTCTTAAAAAACGGATGCGATAGTCATCATGCACGGCTTCATCTTCAGTGACCACATCATAAGCACCTAAACCATTTTCGCTGATGATGATGGGAAGGTCATAACGCTCCTTTAAAATTTCCAGACCATATCTAAGACCATCTGGATCGATGGCCCAATCCCAGTCCGTATATTCCAAGCTTTCGTTTCTTACATGTTTGTATAAACCCGGAACGCCGTTCTCGCTTTGCGTTCCCTTTTTTCCCGTAGTGTTCATGCCGCTAAAGCCCACACCATCCTCTGGATTATGTGCCACCATAGCCGTTTGATAGTAGTTGATGCCGATAAAGTCACAAAGCGCTGCTCCTTTTTTCATCATTTGAATTTCTTCATCAGTAACCGTGGGCATCACACCTTTTTTAGTATAGTAGTGGACGCCCTTTTCTGGATAGGTGCCTTTATAGTAGCTATCCAAATACCAAAGCGGTCCAGTGGCATCGAACATTTCCTTTGCATAGAGGTCTTCAGCCTTCTCACTGGCTGCGTATGAAGGTGAATAAGCGATACTGGAACCGATCATTCCCGTGTATCCCCTCTCTTTATAGGCGATGACGGTCTTCGCGTGTGCTAGCACCGTGTGATGGAAGGTCTTTAAAAAAAGCGCTTCATCCTGATATCCAGGGGGATGTAGCTTCATGACATAACCAAGTGAAGTGAATATGTTCGGTTCATTCATAACGATCCAGTGCTTGACGCGGTCACCGAAGCACTCGAAGCATTTAATCGCGTACTGTACAAAATCATCGACCACTTCTAAGGATTCCCAGCCTTGGTAACGGTCTTGAAGTGCTTTAGGCAAATCCCAGTGGTAAAGCGTTACCATTGGCACAATTTCGTTTGCTAAGAGCGCATCGATGAGCGCATTATAAAATGCGATGCCCTCTGCATTCTCTGCTCCGGTTCCCTCAGGAAAAATACGCGTCCACGCGATGGAGAATCGGTAGGTTTTAAGCCCCATTTCTTTCATGAGGGCAATGTCTTCATTAAATCGGTGATAGTGGTCGCAGGCCACATCGCCATTTGTTCCTTCGAAGGTCTTACCTGGAAGGTGTGCCCACTCATCCCAGATGGATGGTCCCTTTCCCCCTTCTTCAAAAGCGCCTTCGATTTGGTAGGCGGCTGAGGCGGATCCCCATAAAAAATCGCTGCTAAAGGTCATTTTTTCCTCCAGTATTGCAAAATTTTTTCAAAAAAAAGTCCCTAGGGGACTTTAATAAAGGAAATTGACCATTTATACAATCTCCTTATTCATTTTATGCATAAGATAGCTTAAATAAAAGCTAATGGCGTCATTAAACTTGCGGATGTCGTATCCAGTCATCGTTTCAAGTTTGTTGAGGCGGTAGATTAAAGTATTTCGGTGGATAAATAGCGCTTGAGCTGTCTCGGTGATGTTCAGGTTGTGATCGAAAAACACCAGCGCTGTTTGCTCCAGTTCTGAATCATTAATAATATTCGGCGTTTGTTTACCCTGTGATCTCAAAATAGACTGAAGTAGCATCGGAAATCTTAAGTCTTCAAATCGAATGACCCTGGAATGCTGTTTAAGGCTTTTCGCCAAGTCATTGAGCTGATTAAGCTGAAGATATGCTTTATGGAGTTCTTCAGGTTGGTTAACCCGCTCTCCTGTGATGATATGAATACTGGTTAAAGCTTCGGATTCGATGATACTTAGCACCTCAGCAGGTGTAACAGGCGATTCACTGACGAGAATCACAAACGCATTTTGAGAAACCTCTAAAATCACATCCTTGGTAAAGGTGGACTGTAAGATGGCGAGCACGTCCTCGCGATTTTCCTTAAACGCGACCCGCCATAAATTTAGTGGGAACCTTTGAAGTTTAGACAGCTGCAAATAGCCACCTTCTTCTAGAATAATCGCCGACTCGTTAGTGATGTTTTTCTCCAGCCAATACCGCACCAGTTTCGATTCTGTTGATGAAAGCTTCCGCCCGATGACGATGAAATGGTATCCATCAACAGGAAAAACGGTGTGGTTTGACCTGCGCGTCGCACTTTGCTCTGTTGTGTATTCGATATCGCACTCTAAAAGCAGCTCCAGTTCTTTAAGTCGGTCTTTCATCGCCCCACTCCTGTGTCTAGAATTTTCCATGTGTTAGAATCATTTTAGCATACTCTAGGCACAAAACTGAATGAAAACTATTTCAGTGCATTATAAAATCGACTGTTCAGTTTCCGGATCGAACAGGTGAATCTTTTCAGGATCGAAGCTCACCACTAAATCTTGGTTGAAGGCGATTTCTTTGTTTGCGTCTTCCTTCGCGATAAAGTGTTTGCCATTTAAAACGAAATAGACGTTCAAATCGCTTCCCAGAAGCTCGGTTACTTCTACTTTCACTTTTAAACCGGCACCAGAATCAGACATTCTCACGTTTTCTGGTCTAACCCCGATAACGAGTTCTTTACCTAGCTTATCCTTCGCTTTTGCTTTCGCGCCACTTGCCTGGTTAAGCGGTAATGTGGTACCATCGATATTCACCACATAGCCATCACCTGCAGCCTCCACTTTACCTCTAAAGAAGTTCATCTGTGGTGCACCGATAAAGCCCGCTACGAACATGTTCGCAGGATGGTTATAAATCGTCTTAGGGTCTGCAACCTGCTGGATAATACCGTCGTTCATGACGCATATACGCGTACCCATGGTCATGGCTTCTGTTTGATCGTGTGTGACATAGACAAACGTCGTTTCAAGACTATTATGAAGCTTGATGAGTTCTGCTCTCATCTGAACCCTGAGCTTAGCGTCGAGGTTTGAGAGTGGTTCGTCCATGAGAAATACTTCAGGCTTTCTAACGATGGCGCGGCCAAGTGCAACCCTCTGACGCTGACCACCTGAAAGCTGCTTTGGTTTTCTAGTGAGAAGCTGTTCGATATCGAGTATTTTCGCCGCTTTATCGATACGCTCTTTAATTTCATCCTTTGGTGTCTTTTGAAGCTTAAGGCCGAATGCCATGTTATCATAGACGCTCATGTGTGGGTAAAGGGCATAGTTCTGGAAAACCATGGCGATGTTTCTGTCTTTAGGGGCAACTTCGTTCACTACTTGATCGCCTATAATCATTTCCCCACTTGAGATGCCCTCGAGACCGGCAATCATACGGAGTGAAGTCGTCTTACCACACCCAGATGGACCAACGAGGACCATAAACTCTTTATCCTGAATCTCTAAATTAATGCCTTTAACAGCGTGAAATCCATTTTCATAGATTTTATTAATGTTCACTAACGAAACCTTAGCCATAATTCCTCCTGAAATCTGATTTTTATCATGGTCTCATTATATTAAAGTCCAGATAAAATTGATATTGGTGAAAGTGACGAAAAAAGTTGTAGGAAATGACATAAAAAGGCGGTGACTATACGTCATCCGCCTTGATAAATACTCTGGTCAACAGCACACCCAGAGCACATAAGCCCATATTCATCATAAAAATCATCGTATAATCGCCGTGTAAATCGATGAGATAACCAGAAATTGACACCCCTAGCAAAGCCCCAAGCCCATATGCGGTGAAGATCAACCCGTAGTTTTGGCTGTAATGTGTTGCACCGAAATGCTTCATGGTTGCCGTCGGTGCGATGGCTAGCCAGCCACCAAGGTTGAACCAAAAGATGGCAAAACTGATCACGTAGACAGGCGCATGACCTTTACCGAAAAGAACGATCATAAGCGACGCGAAAAAAATCATGGCATAAGAGAGAAATATTGCAGATTTTGTCTGCCACCTATCCGTAAGCCACCCGAAAAATGGGCGTCCTAAACCGTTGAAAATCGCCAGAATCGCCACGATTCCCGCCACCTGAACCCTAGACAGGCCGACGTATTCGATGCCGACGATACTGGTGATTCCCACCAGCATCAGCCCCATCATGGTACCGATGACATAATTCACATAAAGACCAGCAAATCGCCGTTCTTTAATCATTTGGTTCGTCATAAGCGAAACGAAGGAATGCCCCTTATTAATCTTTACCTGATAGCGCTCCACTTCTTGAGATAGCGGGAGCCTGAACATCAAAGACAGTCCAGAAAGCAAAATCGCGAACGCCACACCGAGTAATAAAAAGGCCTGATGTATGCCAAAGGCGTGAATGATTTGATTCGCAACAGGTGCCATAATCAGCGGTGATAATCCAAATCCCACGAGAACGAGTCCAACAGCAAGTCCCTTTTTGTCTGGAAACCATTTCGCTGCCACGTTCATAGGCACGCCATACGCGATGCCCACACCTGCACCCGTGATGACGCCATAGGTCAACGTCAAAGCGTAAATGTTCGAGGTAAATGATGATGAAATCCAGCCTATAGAAACTAGCGCACTCCCTGATAGAAGGACTGTTCGCGGCTTAAAACGATTAATCTGCTTTCCGGTAAAAAACATAAACAGCGCATAAAATGCCAGCGCCACCATGTAGGGTAATCCACTCTGGAAATGGTTGGCACCGTAGGCTTCCTGAATCGGTCCCCTAAAAACACTGTAGGAATACACGGTTCCCAGAATCAGCATGAGTAATGTACCACTTAAAATATATCTTAATCTCATCGATTAATCTCCTCTAAACAGATTTTTTCTATTTTATCATAATTAGAAGAAATGTCATCGTCTTTTTTACTTTATAATAAAACCTTTATTAATCACCGTGGTGCTAAAAAGAAATAAGACATCCTGGTTCTCGAACGCGATATATTCCCCAAGCTGATCTGATGGGATGTATCTCAAATCCACCAATGTGATCTTTTGATATGCTTCTAACAGCATCGGCGCGATGCTACTCCCAAACGAATCCCTAAAAAGAATCAACTCTTTCTCTGTCGTTGCTTGAGGATTAGTCATTTCAACGATTGCTGAAGGACCTGATAAAAATACGTCATAAGCATCGATGCTTTCCAGTTTTTCCACATCATATAGCACATTAGAAACTATCATTTGATCTAGGTGTGTTACGGTAATCCCTTCCATCCAAGGTTTCTTCAAATAGATGAGTTTGTCAGGTGAAAGTGATAACGCTGACTGTCCATAATATGCGCCATAAAACGGATGAAATTCATGGATGTCATACGTAGAAAAATCAATTTTTGTTTCGTTTCCCATGGCCATCATCAAATGGTCGACCACACTTTGAAGGTTCTCCTGTTTCCAATGAAGATCGGTGGCATAATAGTCATCTGATTTGAGGACATTAAACAGATCAATTTCATCCATATTTGAGAGCGATTGATATAAATGGTTTACTATAAAATCATAATCCAGCTTAGGAACGCCTTCGCTATCCATATAAAAGTTCTTATCGGGAATAATGGCATAATGGACGTTTAATCTCTCTAGATACTTTGAGTAAACCGCATTAAGCTTATCCGTAAAATATTGAATCTGCTTATGGTCAGTGTAAGTCTCTAGCTTATAGACCGATGAATCCCCTAAATAGATTCCATTATTATCTAGCTTTCCAAAAATGCGATACTGCATGAAGGCTTTCAAGCTTCTTAAATCCTCCCTGAGTACCATCTGATCCAAGGCATATTTCTCAAATGCTTCAGAATAATCCCCCGTGAATACACCGTGCAAAGTTAATGGCGGAAGGTTGCTTAGGGGGCGCCTTTCACTAAAGGACTGGGCTTTATCAGGCGTTAAAATGTTGAGAAACAGGCCACCTATCAAGAAAGCCAGGAAGATGACGATGTTCAGTTTATGTTTCAGAAGTTACCTCCTATTATATTAAAAACGGAAATACAAGAACGGATTAAATGACGCATCCACTAAATACGCCGTAGAAAGAATCAATAGGCTGAATAAAGCGAGTGGCTTTATCAGTTCAAACGCTTTAAAGCGATAAAGCTTTGCGACTTCTTTCTGTATGATATCGGTTGAACCAATAGTACCTAGAAGGAATAATATCCCATAGCTTTTATAGTAATAAACCGTTAAAGCATCCATTAATGGCAAGCCATTCATAGCAAACATGCCAGAAATAAACCTTATTGCCTCATAAATCGATGCACTGTTAAACAGGACAAAGCTCAAAATTACCGTGACCATCATGTAGATATGCGCTGCGAAAGCAGGTAATCTCAAAAGCACCTTCCCTAAGAACGCTTTTTCCAAAACCAGCAGAACACCGAAGAACCCTCCCCACAAAACGAATTGCCACGCGGCACCATGCCAAAGACCTGTAAGTAGCCACACGATGGCGATATTAATGCACCATCTCAGTTTTGAGACACGATTCCCTCCAAGCGGAATATACAGGTAATCTCTAAACCATGTCCCTAGAGAAATATGCCACCTTCTCCAGAACTCGGTGATGCTTTTCGACATAAAAGGATGTCTAAAGTTCTCATTAAAGTCAAACCCAAACATTTTACCTAATCCGATGGCCATGTCGCTGTATGCGGAAAAGTCAAAATAGATTTGTAACGTAAACCCGACTGCTCCAAGCCATAAGAGCATCACTGTGGGTTCCTTCGCTTGGAGTATCAGCCCCCATGTTTCGCCTAACTGATTCGCAAGCAATATTTTTTTGCCGAGTCCTACGGTAAATCGCTGAATCCCCTCAACAAACAACTCCGAAGTATGTGTCCTCGAATCAAGTGCATCATCGATGGTCTTATACCTGACGATAGGACCTGCTATCAGTTGTGGAAAAAGGGATATGTAGAGCGCGAGATTTATGAAACTCTTCTGAGCGGGTACCTCCCCTCGATAGACATCCACTAAATAACTAATCGCTTGGAAGGTATAAAAACTGATGCCAATCGGTAAAGCCAATTTCACGACTGCCATGTTCAACTGCAAAAGTGTTTGAAGTCCATCTACAAAAAAATTCGCATACTTAAAAACACCGAGCAAGAGTAGATTGGTAGCTACCGATAAAACGAACACCCCTTTTCCGTGCGGCGTTGTGCGATATTTTTCAATAGCCCTACCCGCAAGATAGTTGAGCAATATGGAAACGAAAAACAGCGCAAAAAACTTTGGTTCGCCGGCAAAATAGAACAAAAAGCTACTGACCAGTAACACGGCATTTTTTAATGCCTTTGGTGCTGCGTAATAAAACATCAGCACCAAAGGTAAATAATAAAATAGGAAGGTCACACTTGAAAAAACCATGACTACTCGCTTAACCCTTTAAACGCATCATGAAACTTCTCTGACTGCTCATCAAGGATTACTACGATCAGGTTGCCGATATTATCGACGACTATTTTATCCTCTTCAACACCGACACAGATCCATTTTCTTGGGTCCACGGTGCTTTTTATCGTTTCTTTCGCTTGCTCGATGTCCGCTCCGTCCTCAACTTTGATTAAAACGATGGAATGGGCAATGGCATTAATCATCGGTTCTGAGGCAAGTCCGGCTTCAAAGGTTACCTGATCTGTACCGATATAATAAGCGACATTTTCTGTCGTAAGTTCAGTGTTCACAAAATTAGGCAGTTCTTCGATGCCGCTATTTTCATAAATGGCACTCATTATTTTTGTTAAATCACCGTCAAAGGGAATCGCGCTACCATTTTGTGCATCATCGGCCTTCGAAACGCCGCATGCCATTAAAATACCAGCAAAAGCTAAAATCATTACTACTGAAATCCATTTTTTCATCATTACTTTACTCTCCTTAGTTTTAGTTACCCTCATATGACGTATAATGATAATGTAAGTTCCACTAATGACTTTTTTTTTATATTTTTTAAATTTTGCTTGGACACTTTGCGCTCTTCATCCGTTATATAAGTGTAATCACTCAGAAAGTGACGGTTAAAATATGCAGCTGTATCAGATTTATGAACGTGATCGCGCGATACTCGTGCGATACGCAAACACATTGACCCAACATAAAGAAGATGCCGAGGATCTCGTGCAACAGGCTTACGTAAAGGCGATCCTGCAGGAAGAGATGTTTGATGCCATGCATCCTAATCAAGTGATGGCGTGGCTTTATCAGACGATTAAGAATCTCTTTATCGATCAGTATCGAAAGAATCGACACATGGGCGATTTTGATAATACCATAGAACCGAGCTTCGACGCCTCTATAGACGATTCACTAATTACAGCCGATCTTCTATCAAAACTTCCAGAGGCGCAACGGGCCGTTATCGTTCTAGGGGTTATTCAAGGGTTCAATAGTGTGGTAATCGGTGAGATGCTGGGAATTAGTTCATCCGCAGTAAGGTCAAGGATGAGCACAGCACTTGCAAAGCTGCGAGCGGTTTTGGATGAAAGGAGCTTATTATGAAAAAAGTATCATTACTTTCGGTTTTTAGCGATTTAAATGGACGTGTAATTTATTGTCCCTATGATCAGTTCGATGACCCTACTGAAAAATTAACGATTAATACTGAAAAATACAGAAGATAATAGTTGGAGGCCACGTATGAAAACGTATAAAAACATCGGATTGTTGGATTTAAGAAGAGCCACAGATGAACAACTCGCTCAAATTAGTAGAATTGAAGCCATCGGTACATTAATCGTCGGCGATTCACAGATGGACGCACTCTCGAGAATTAGACGCACAGCGATCGGTACCACGATACAGATTCCAAGCGATGCAGAGCTAATCCTTCAAAACGGTGAGTGCCATATCAACGCCTCACGTATCAATGGTTTTAAAAGCAAGACATTTTTTATCATCAACGGCGTGGCCATATTCGACGAAACGGTCACGGTGGAAGATTTGGATAAAATCTCCCGCTTGATGATCAACGGACGACTCATCATGCCAGAATCCCTTCTAGGCGCGCTGGGAGCCAAGGTCCAGATCAATGGTGACACCGTGGCGTTAAAAGCAGGTGAACAATACAAAGAGGATGTGTTTCATCTGAATGACATCAACCTCTTTGGAATGGCTAATGGTTCTAAACTCGTGGTAGATCAGTTACAAGCATTAGAGGACTTCGATCACGAACTATTTAGCGAAAAAATAACAGAGATTAGGGTGTTAGAAGAAGTGGTCACTACACATGCAAATCTTAAGATTATCGCGAAATCCATCTCCAACTATCTTCAAGCTGAGAAATTCGTGGTGCCTGATGGCTATGCCTTTTACGATTCCCTCACCTTAGACGAGATGAAATTAAAGACACTGAATTCGCGTAATCTATTTATAAAAGGCCAGCTTACCATCGATACCGATTCGGGATTAATTCTAGAAAAAATATCCGGCATCATTTGTGACACAATTGAAATCAACCAGTCTCAGTACGAGACACTTAAACCCATCCTCGTAAAAGTGACAAATATCAATTGGAAAGATCACGGGGACACCATGAACATGACCCACTTGTTGATAAGTGACTATTACCTTAATCAAGTGGATTCCGTCTCATTTACAAACTATGGAAAGCTGGTATTTGACACTACAGTTACCCGCGAGCTCTTCGAAGCGAAAGTGACCCGCATCGAAAACTATGGTGTGGTATCCTGTCCACAGGACCTCTACGCACATGTGCTAAAAAGGGTCATCAAAAATTTCGGAAAAGTTAAAGTTCATGAAGAGGAAGCCTACTCTCCCGATTCAGAAGACGAAAATGTCATCTCTGGTCTTGGTTTTTTAGAATTCTAGCGATTCATATAAAATAAGCCCCATTGTAACGCTGACATCCTTCCATGCGTTATAATGGGGCATTTTTTTGCTTTTCGATTATCTATTTGACGATTTCTCCTGGCCAATCCATGATGCCACCAAAATCAAAAATCTGTGTGTATCCCAGTTCCAGCAGGAGCGCACTTGCCTGGGCGCTCCGGTTACCACTTCTACAGTAAATTAAAAGCGTGGCATCCTTATCCTTCAACTGACTTTCTGCCAGCGTTTCCAGCTGATCGAGGGGTAACAGTAGGGCGCCTTCTATATGACCTTCATCATATTCCGCTTTGGTTCTGACATCCACCAAAACATAGGGCTCACCAGATGCCATCATCTCGATGGCCTTTTCTGCATCAATGGTGTTAATGACAGCAGCCGGCTCAGTGGATTCAGTATCTCCAGATGTTTCCGCCGCCTCTGTGGATGCCTCGCTCGCTTGATTCTCAACTTCGTTTGCACATCCAACGAAGAATCCTAGTGTCAAAATCATGATGGTTAAAACCATCATGACATTTCTCATCTTGAGTTTCCTATTTATCATCATTTTAATGTCCTTTCATAAAGTGCATTTTTATACTATTTTTTTTAATACCCTAATTTTATCATGTTTCACAACAAAACTCACACGAAAGCATCCCATCATGATAAAATACATTTAACACCCTTGTTTTTTTGAGGCCGCACCGTTTAGGAGAGTAAATACATGGTCGTGATGTTCATTAGTCTGGACTTATTAAGGATAAAAATCGAGAAACTGCTCGTTCAATTTGGAATCACAGAAATGCAAGCCGTGAAAGATAACATGGTTTCATTGACGTCGAGAAATTTTATCTACCCAGACGCAAAACTCATCATCGTAGATGTGAACAGCGGTGGATTTGACGCCATAGAAGTGATTTCGAATCTTCGAAAAAGCATAAAAAGCAAGCACCTCCCCATACTCGCGCTTGGAAATAGCACCGATTCCTCGGTTGCCAGTAAACTGATTAAGCTGGGGTGCACCGATTATATGAGCAAGCACTTTGATGACATGGCCTTTGCCAGTAAGGTACTCGACATGATGCGACCAAAGGAAAATGCCCGACCTACAACTGACGATGCCGTTATAACCATCCCCCAGGCACCCTCAGAGGACCGACCGCTTGAGTACGTGAAGTTGACTTGGAATGCATCCTTTGAAACCGGCATCGAAGCCATCGATGAAGAACATCGTAGCATCGTGGAAAACTTCGAGAAGCTCTATCAGCTCATGAGCACCGGTCAAGGGCATGATTTTTATGGCGAGCTGCTAGGATTTTTAACAGGATACATCGACACGCATTTTGCAGACGAAGAAGCCTTCCAGCTTAAAATCGGCTACCCGCATCTTGAGGACCACATTAAGCGTCATCAGTATTTCAAAGAAAGAATTACAGCGTTTATTAAGACACAAAGCGCTCCGATCAGCAACAGCGATCTGATTAAGCTCAATCTGTTTATTAAGGACTGGCTTATCCAGCACATTTTGAACGAAGATCGAAAGATTGGCGATTATTATAAACAGACGCAGGACTAACTTCATAAGCCTCTTTTTAGACTAAAAAAATCCCTTGAAGCACCGCTCCAAGGGATTCGTATTTTACTGTTTTATTCCGCCATTTCAAGTGCGATTTTCATCATATTGGTGAAGGCGAGCTGACGTTCTTCAGAAGTGGTCAGTTCATGTGTCACGAGATTATCCGAAACCGTTAATAAACAAGCTGCTTTTTTACCGGTCACATTAGCGTTATGGAAAAGTGCGAACGACTCCATCTCAACTGCCACACAGCCATGCTTTTCATAGATTTCTTTATACGCGTTAAAATCCTCTCTGTAGAAGACATCCGAAGAGTGGATGCGCTCAACATGTACTGGAATATCGATTTCCTTAGCGATCTCAAGAAGTCTAGCATTAAGCTCCGCAGAACCCTCTATCACTTGACTTTCATAGCCACCCTGTACCTTAGCAAATGACGACTCGCTCCATGCATCTTTAGCGAGGATGACATCATAAAGCTTCATGTCAGCTGTATAGCCACCACATGATCCGATTCTGATGATGTTTTCCACATCGTAGAACTTATAAAGCTCGTAAGAGTAAATACCGATGCTCGGCATCCCCATACCGCTCGCCATAACAGAGATTTTTCTACCTTTATAGGTACCTGTATAACCAAGTACATTTCTTACGCCGTTAAACTGGATCACGTCCTCTAAAAAAGTATCTGCGATAAATTTAGCGCGTAATGGGTCACCTGGCATCAGGACAGTTTTTGCGATCAAACTTTTATCCGTCGTTTCTATATGCGGGGTTGGTATCATAATTAGCCTCCTTAAAATTTCAAAACATAATCACTAGAACAGTATACCCTAAATCAGAAAAAAATACCTTATTTTGATTATTTTTTTGTAGTTTTACAATAAGAACCTTCGCCACTCATCCACTTCACGCTGGGCTTTTTCATACCCGCGTTTATAAGAATCCTCTAACTTATAAAAGTTAATTTCACGATTGCTGATGGGCATATGATCTGGATAGAAAAGATAGGCCTTTCCATCACGCTCTAAATCCTCCAGTTCCTCAAGTGTCCGGTTATAAACATCATGCCGCTTCATCATGGCTTCCACCATGGCAGGATACTTACGATAAAGCGTCCTCATCACGGCCGTAAATCGCATCGGCGTTTTACGATACCCTTTTTCACGCGTTAGCACGACGAAAAACTTCTCATAGCCATCACGTTTCGCCACATCGAGCGCAATCCCACCTGCGAGTCCTCCATCCACGTAAACATGCTCATTTAGCATGGTGGGTGGCATGAAAAGGGGCAGTGAGGAGGACGCACGGACGATTTTCATCAGGTCCTGAAGGGTTTGCACATCCGCTTTTGAATAATAATGGAGTTCCCCTGTTTCGCGTTCAAACGCACCGATCCTAAGTGTGGCGGGATTATTCATAAACGTCTGAAAGTCGAATGGGAACCGCGCTGAAGGTAGCGGCGTTTGTTCATAAAGGTATTCTGATCTAAAATAGCCCTCTCCTTTAAAAAAGTATCGCCACCCTCCGAAGTTGGGATCCTGTACCAGCTCCACAAACGCACTTTTCGCCCGAACAGTATCCCGTGACATATAGTTAACACTGTGACTTGAGCCAGCTGATATACCCGCGATATAGTCAAAGTAAATTTCATTTTCAAGCAAGGTGTTCACTACCCCAGCGGTATAACTCCCCCTCATACCGCCCCCCTCAAAGATGAGCGCCGTATTAAACACATTATTTTTCATCGTTACAATCTCCTATAGTGGTGATAAAATTAAGTATAATTGCAAATCATGATGATCGTTAAACAAATCCATTTAGAAAGTGTGATGCCATGGAAAAAACAGTTGCTATAATCGATCTCGGGTCCAACTCCATCCGTATGAACATCCTTTCCATCAACAAAAATGGTGGATACAGTATACATGAACAAGCCAGTGAAATGGTGCGTCTCAGCGAGGACATGGGGCCAGAGATGGCGCTCAAGGAAATCCCTATAAAACGCACGATCACAGCACTACACTACTTTAAAAGCCTGATCGACGCTAATCAAACCACTGAAGTTTACGCGCTCGCCACTGCTGCTGTCAGGCTCGCGGTGAACCAAGCGGACTTTTTAAACCGCATCCAAGCCGAAACGGGATTTGTGTTCACCGTGTTATCTGGTTTCCAGGAGGCGTACTACGACTATCTCGGTGTAGTGAACACCCTATCTCTAGACCATGCGCTAATTTTAGATATCGGTGGCGGAAGTACTGAAATCATCTGGATGAAGCACCGGCAAATCGTGGAAGCCGTGAGTCTTCCTTTCGGATCGGTGACCCTGTCCGAGCGGTTCAAGACCATCAAATCGAAGAAAAAACGTGTCGAAGCAGCGAAAAAACTGATTTCAGAAAAGCTTCACGAACTAAAATGGCTTGACGGCTTAAAGGGCCAGCCTATTATCGGACTCGGTGGCGTTATTCGAACACTGGGAAAGATTGACCGTAGCCTAAACGGTTATCCCATCGAAAATCTTCATAACTATCGCCTTCATGAAACTGAGGTCGATAAGCTATGTGCGCTGATTATTGAATCCGACGATAAGGAACTTGATAAAATTGAAGGCCTCTCGAAACGGCGTTCAGATATTATCGCCATGGGCATCATGCCTTTCGTCTGCCTGTTTGAGCACATTCAGTCGCCTGAAATCCGCATCAGTGCAAATGGCCTCCGGGATGGTTACTTCTTTGAAAAGCATTTCACCGCGATTGGCCAACCCGTGGTCGTAAACGATGTCTTAAAGCACAGCAAAGAGAACTTCTTAAAACAGTTCGTGGTCAATGAACCCCATGCACGAAATGTGCAGTCCCTGGCGCTGACCCTTTACGATGCGCTCCACCGTCACAGTGTGGAAAATCAACTGGGATTATTTGAAATCGCCGACCGAAAGCTTTTAAGCGCCGCAGCCCTCCTACACGACATCGGTATTCACATCGAGTATTACGACCATCACATTCACGGCTTTTATTTGGTGGCCAATGGAAACCTCAACGGCCTTACAAATCTGGAGCGTCTATCGGTGGCCTATCTGGTGGGCAGTCATCGGGAAGCCGGCATTAAAAACCGAATGACAGATTACGAATCTGTCATCAGTAAAACGGAGGTAATGCGTTTAAACCGACTGGTTGTACTGCTTAATCTCGCAGAGCAGCTGGACCGCTCTGAACGGGGCTTGATTAAACAGCTCCATCTAAACATCCTAGATTCAAACTTTGAAATCCATGCGGTCACGCAAGGCGATGCCTCACTGGAAATCAGTTCAGCCTTACGTTTTGCCGACCGTTTTGAGAAGCAGTTCGCGTTAAAACTGACCATTATCCCGAAGTAATCTCTGTATATGACGTTTCAATCAATGCTTTGACCTGATCACTGTCATGCTCCGTTAGGCGATGAATCGCCATGATGTAGATGGCATGGATGAGGTCATTTTTATCTGCACGAAAAATTTTCTTTAGTTTTGTTAAATAAGCCCTAGACAATCGATAAGCGAACTCATGGAGTATCACATAGGTCCTGGCATAATCGAAAATAGGATTGCCGATTTTTGCGTTTACCCAGTCGATGATGATTTGTTCATGATTAGTCACCATGATGTTTAATGGATGTAAATCAAGGTGACATAGTGAATTTCCATTCGGCATTACTCCCAACAGTTCATGCGCCAGTGTCCTTTGTGGTTCAGTGATTTTCGCCCTGTCGATGGCCTGCTCCAAATAGGGGGTTAGCAAGGGAAGATTAAGGCTTTTAACGCCATGTACCCGTTCAAAATGCTTGAAAAGGTCATCTAACGCACCTTTGTATTTTTCCTTAGTCATCATATCCGCTAACGATTTACCCTTGATGAGGTCCATTTTAATACAGTTTGCAAATGGGGCTTCGTAGGTTTTCACCACTGGCAATCCACTTTCTTCAACTGCCTTTTGAACCATCAACTCATATGACAGCCATTCATCTGGATGTTCCGCGGAAAAGCATTTATAGGCATACCCTTCCCAGGCATAGACCTTAGCCATTTTACCTTCTCCGATAAGCTGTCTTTCTTTTAAGAATTGCTCAAACATAGGGATCACTCCTTCACAAATCGAATCGTTTCCACTATAATTGTACCAATACTCACTCTAAAGGAGAAGAAAAAATGGACGAAAAGAAAAGACGTATTCTAATGACCGTCGCTGGTGTTCTGATATCAGGCTTCAGTGTCGGCATTTTTAACTTTTCCATGTTTGGCATGGACCCCTTTCAAGTTTTTGCCCATGGCATATGGAACCATACGAACATGGGATACGGTACCTTCTATGCCATCGTAAACCTTATCATGCTGGTGGGCGTATTCTTCATCGATAAGAAAAAAATCGGATTGGGTACTCTGATCAATATCTTTATTCTAGGATATGTGGTGGAATTTTCATCATGGTTGTTTATTACTTGGATTCCAGATCCCAGTATACTGATTCGAAGCATCGCGTTAGGCTGCGGGATTCTGATCATCAGCTTTGGCTCTGCCCTTTACTTTACTGGCAACCTCGGCGTTTCAACCTATGACGCTGTAGCACTAATCCTCTCCGAAAAGAAAGTCGCGAAATTCCAGTATTGCCGGATTGGTACAGACTTGATTTGTACACTTACAGGCTTTCTTCTCGGCGCTACTGTGGGAATCGGCACACTCGTTACCGCCTTTTTTATGGGACCCATCATCGCCTTTTTCAATAAAAAAGTCGCTGAACCTTTACGCTATGGTTCAACAACCAAATATCACAAATCGCAATAATTATTATTGATAATCGTTCTCTTTTGTGCTAAAATGAGTTTATAGAGGAATATATATTACATTTTGCGATATTTGAGAACGGGGGTTCCTTATGAACACATCTGATTTCATCAAAGGCGTTGAACGTTTAATCGATCCGATTGAGGTAGGGACGCTGCATTTTATGCAGTCCTTCAATAATATGATGCCTAAAGGGCTACAAAAGAAAATGGTGGAAGCCTCTGGTAAAAAGATGCCCTATATGGGTTTCGTGGTAGAGCCTTATAGCTATTTTCTCTGTTACGAGGTTGCTGATTTAGATAAAGCCAAACAACTATTACCTGATGGATTTTCACTGATCAAAACCCATATATTCGCCGATGATGAGCCCAAATACTATGGCATTATCGGTTGCTTCAACGCCCATACCAATGGATTTTGGGGGCTTCGAGTAGAATGCTATCTCATCGCTCAGGATGATAAAACGGGACTACTAAGCTGGATTATCCTCGATTATGATACCAACACCATCACCTATGATCCTAAAACACAGCTGAGCGATCCTAATGCATCCCACTCTATTATTACGGTCGACTTTAACGGTGATGTCCATGTGGATGTGACAAATAATCAAGGACGTAAAATAAATTTTGTCAGTAATATTTCTCAGGGTGTCTTTAAGCCGCTGGATCAAAGACTTTGGGTAGAAGGTAACCTTTCTATCGGTTACAGTCGTCTTAAAAATCTAGAAGGCACACCACCCTTTTCGTTAATTTTTAACCCCCTTGAATTTGAAAAAGCACTACAGATTTCTAAAACGCATTTAAATCTCGTGGAAAACAATTGGTTTCCTGGGCTTTTTAAAACAGTCCCCTCTGAACTGGTATGCTTTCCATATGCTCAGCACTTCTTATCGGACAGCCCAGGCCATGCCACCGAAATAAATAACCAAGATGAACTGATAGAACAGATCGAACGTGTCGATTTCAGTAAAATAGAAGTGTTTTCCACTAAATCCTTTAAATCTGTTTTCCTCCTCGGCGGTTTAATGGCCCTGACAAGTAACGCGATATTACTTTTCCTTTTATTTTCGAGATAATGATGATGAGAAAATCAAAACCCTATGTCACTTGATGATTCAATCAAGCGACATAGGGTTTTTATTATTCGCGTTTCATTTCAATCGCTATCACATGGGCATCGGTCAAGGCTTCTATCTCAACGGTTTCGCCTATCGCCTCTAAAGCATCACGAGCGCTTAACGAGTGTTCACCAAACTTCGCTTCACCCTCGATAAGGACGAAATAGGTTTGTCTGTCTTTTTCTTGAGTTAAAGAAATCTTCTCACCGGCTTGGAGTGCAGTTACGAATAAGTTCGCATCCTGATTGATTTTTACAGGCGCTGTTCCGGTTTGGCCTGAAACGATGTTTAGCCACTTACCCACACGGTCTTCCCACGAAAACCGGCAATCCCCATACTGCGGTGTTAAATTTCTCTGATCAGGTTTAATCCATATCTGTAAGAACCGCGAGGTTTCGTGGCCACGGTTATGCTCGCTATGAAGAATGCCGCTACCTGCACTCATATACTGAACCTGTCCACGGGTGAGGGTTTGTTTATTACCCATGCTGTCGCCGTGCGTCAGTTCTCCTTTAACTACATATGAGATGATTTCCATGTCTCTATGTGGGTGAGTATCAAATCCCGTTCCTGGCTTAACCAAATCGTCGTTTATGACGCGTAATACCCCGAAGTTCATGTTAGCAGGGTTATAATATTCCGCAAACGAGAAATGAAACAGGCTTTTTAGCCATCCCAAATCACTGGTTCCCATGTTCTGGTGATTAATTTTTCTAAGCATTTGACACTCCTTTCATGTGTTGTTGCAACTCGATTAGCAACGTGATCAGTTCTTCTTTTTTGGTGGTTTCAAATGAACCCAGTAGGTCATCTAAAAAGTTCTCGTGTTCTTTAAAAACACTGTCGATAAGCTGCCATCCTGCTTCAGTTAACGAGACGTAGGTGATCCGTTTATCTTCCTCGCAGCCTCTTCGGGCGACAAGCGCTTTTCTAGATAGTTTATCGATAATATAGGTTACCGTACCACTGGTCACCAGTATTTTCTCAGCAATAACTTGCGTAGGCTGTTCACCTTTATGATAAAGAAATTCTAAAACACCAAACTCACTGGTGGTTAATTTGAATCTTCTTAGATGTTGCTCAATTTGCCCGAACAGTTGATTATAGGTTCGTGCCAATGCAATGACGATCTTTAAATCCTCTTGGCTCATAATATCCTCATTTCGTACTAATTAGTGATTTATTTTCTTGAGTTTAGTTTACGCCTACAATATCTTGATGTCAAGATATTATTTAAAAAATTAAAATCCACCTTTTCAGATGGATTTAAAAACGTTTCATTATTTAAACTTCAGCATCCCGCGTTTTTAATAGATTATACGAGTTTATCAAGGTTAGGAATGCAGCAATTACGGCCATTCCAAAGAAGGACGTCTTTAACCCATAGAGATCACCGACGATGCCTACCACTGGAAAAATCGTAATCATGAAAAAGCTAAAAACCATGCTCGCCATGGAAAGAATCGTTGCGCGATACTCACTTGGAATTTCTTTATTAATATAGTCCCCAAGTGCGATAAATATTAACCCCTCCGCTAAAGCCATGGGAATATAGAAAAGAAAATGAACCTTTGAAAAAGCGATTCCGAATAAACAAACCGTCGTGATGATCGGCATATAAAGTAAAATCCCTTTCTCCTTGATCGCAGCTTCGATTTTATATGCTTGAGGCGCAAGCAATGCGGCTCCTAGCGCAGAGAATGCATATAGTGCACCGATGACCGCCTCACTGTATCCGTCACTTTTCATATAATTTTGAAGGTAAAAGAATACCGTGGTGACGAAGCTCATGATAAACTGTGAAAATAAAATTAGAAAGGCGACTCGACGTTGGCTTTTTAGGACATAGAAGCTGTCTTTCAATTGTTTATAAAAATGCTTTCTTGACCTTTCAGAGGACGCTTTACGTCCAATATTCGGTTCAGTGAATAAAAAGGCATATAAAAATGCCATGGTACCGATAAAGATCGTAATCACAAACGCTAGGTCATAATTACGTGTCGCTAAGTAGCCACCAAAAAGGAAAGAAAAGATACCAGAGATCTGGTAAATCATCTCTTTATTTCCGTTTACGCGCATAAACCCTTCATCAATCCCCAGTTCTTTCATGGAGTCATAAATAAGCGCATCACCAGCTCCAGACTCCATGTTATAGGAAAGCGCAGTCACCACAAATGAAATGGCAAACCACGTAAACGAATCCGCTAATAACAGAATTATGACGCTAATCAGCGAAAAAAGTCGACCTAGAATACGGCTAACGCGCCTTCCATATAGATCAGCCACTGCGCCTGTGGGAACCTCCATGCAAAACGATGTGATGTGAAAAATGGTTTCTAAGATTCCCAGCTGTGTTAAACTCATTCCTTTAGAGGCGAGATAAATCATCCAGATTCCACGTGTTAAATCGATGTTCTGAATAAGTGTAAATGGATAATTTCGTTTTATGTTATTACTTAATTTATCGTTAAAACTGATCGTTTTCATATGAGCTCCTCGTGTGTAATTTTAGATTTTGGTTCAACCCACCACCCGAGATCTGCAAAAAAGGACATTGGATGCAGCACCCAATGTCCTCAGTCATTAAAATTGAATTTCAAACAACCTTAAGGTATTTGCAGTGCACCCGATTTTCGAATTTTGGACAGACCTCTCCCGTCTTTAACCAAAACTCCTGAAAATCTTTCGTTTTCTGCAAAAAAACCGTTCATAAATACTCTCCTAAAGCTGTTCGTTTCATAACTTACACCTAAATTATAATGGGTTAAAAAACGAAAATCAAGCATTTACGCAAATTGCATCGAGATATCCGTTCATCCAGCCTTCCAAGCGCTTTCGGAGATTTTGCATCCAGTCGGGCTCATGATCCCACCTCTCAGCAAGCGATTTACGAATCCTCATGTACTTGTATAGATCAGCAAAGGCTTTATACAAGTTGCGGTGTTCAAGTAAAGCTTCAGAACCATTTCCACAAACCGATGTGTATCCCTTTAAAAACGCTTGTGTGAAAGGGTCGACCTTATCATCGTCACATTCACTGATAATGCTATTTAAAACGCGTTCGATGTCTTGGCCATAAAATCCCTTCATGGCATCATCGAAGTCGATGGCGAATAGTTTCCCGGTATTTTCATCCACCATGATATTATCAAGTTCAAAGTCATAATGAATGACTCCCATCGCATAGCCTTGCGCTTTTAATGCCTCAAGTTCCGTTCTAAGGCGCTGAATTTCCTTGATTATACAGGCTTGTTCATTCGTGTGCGTAGCCGTTTCAGCTAAATCCGCAAGAATATCGAAAACACTTTTTCTCGAGATTTGATTTGCAATTCTATTTTTAGAAAGTTCATGAAATTCACCGAGTAGAAGGCCATAGCTGAACATTCTTTCATCATCCAACGGTACATTTTCTAAGCTTTTTTGCCCCACACCCTCAAACACTACCGCATGGTAGCTCCCCCATGGTGTTTCTTTAGTTTCGATCAACCGTCCATCCATGCTGGGTATAATTCTCGGAACAGCAAACGCATTATTTCTCAGCAGTACCATTAGGGTTAATTCTTCTTCGATTTCTGAAATGCTTTTCTCCGAAGAAGGGACGAATCTTAGGAAAGCCATCTTACCATCAACCTTAAATGGATAGATCGCATTTGACGAAATCCGAAAATAATCAAAGAGACTTAGCGATTCCTCGTCGTATTTCCAATTATCAATTAACATTTTTGCCAGCTCTCGCTGGTCAAATAGATACTTAAGCTTTAACATACTATCTCCTTTATTCAAAAATCTGCCTAAGTTCAATCTGCACTTTCGCCAAGACCCTGATGCCAGCACTTACCAGCTCTGCATTATATGCTGACATTTTGCTTCGTAATGCTTCACTGGGCAGGCCGCCTAGTTCAGAATGCTTTGACGCTTTCACGATTAACATGAATAACATGACAACCCTCCTATATCACAGTCTAAAGCTTCTTAGTGAAACAAACGATGCGGTTTGCTTCGATAAAGCCTGCACCGAGATGAAAATCGATGCTTAATTGATTTTCAAGCTCACAATCAGATGCTATTTCTAAACAATCGTGTTTTCTCGACCATTCTTCAGCAAATAACACAAGTTCCTGTGCTATTCCTCTTCTTCGATAATCCGCTTCAACGTAAATGCCTTCTATATACCCCACTGGAGACGAATCGCACCCTTCGACATAATCGTGGCGAACTGAAAGTTGAATGAAGCCAATCGCTTCAAAAGAATCATTATAGTACAAATATGATTCGTTTTCTGAAGCATCAATCGCATTACTAATTTCCTCGATAAACGCCTCACGTTCATGGTCTGGCCACAGCTTCAGTGCTAAATCCGCTAAACTATTTATACTTGATTGATCCACTTTTTTAATCATATCGATCACCACCCTTGCATAAACACCCTTAAATTTATAATATTATGACAATTCTATCGTATCAATAACTGCGCAAAAAATCAAATAATGCGCTTAAACTAAGCGCATTAAAAAATTACCGTTCAATCCTATAATCCACTAGAATCTTTTTGCATAACGGGCAATGATAAGTGTCTTTCACTAAGGCATGTATCATTGTGTCTTGACCAAAACTAAATTTTCCCAACTTGAGGTTAATATTAAGTTTCGAATGGCTTTCTATAGGGATAAAATCTGCTTCATCCAGTCCGGCAATCTCGTAGACGTTTTTTTGCATCTCGTTCTCACACTCTGGACATACCAGCGTTACTTTAGGCATTAAATTCCTCCATTGATTTATCGTCGTGATGGATCTGTATCTATTTTCACTTTGAAGTGTATCACAACCTTATGTTACTTTGACCACGTAATGATACGGGCAGTCCTAAATATGTAAAAGAGCCACACTACTTTCGAAGTAACGTGACTCTTATTATGATATCATCCTCCACCAACTGGTGGAAAAAGTGCCAGTATGTCAGTGTCATGTAATTCTGTTGTGAGCTCAGCACCTCTGCTATTGATCATGATGATAGCCACTTCCTCACGAGGTAGGGCCATATGCGTAACAATATCAGATACCGTTGATCCTTCTGGCATTTGGATCGTCATGATTTTATCGCGACCGTTTCTTAGTGTCGCAAAAAGTTTAACGGTTATATTCATCAATTCCCCCGAAGTTCTCTATTTCTGAATTTTAAAAGCCGCTTCATTGCCTTGATTTTTGCCGTAAAACCCTAAGGCTATCCTATAGGGTCCTGGGCAGCCAGGAGGTAAGAATGCGATACGATCTCCCGGGTGAATGATATATTCCAGCTCATGGACGAAACCATTAACGAAGATCACCTCGATGTCTTTTCGCTCTATACCTAAGATTTCAGAAAGCGCTAAGCCACTGATAGGCGCTTCGATTTCAAAATAGAAGGGCATGCTACCGTAGCGTTTTCTTAATATCGCATCTAGCTGCAAAAATCCTCGAATTTCGAGTTTTTTAACTGGTGCATCCAAAGTTGATTCTTCCATGAATTGCTCCTTTACTTACTTCACAAAGCAAAAGATACAGTGAAGGTCAGTCTCCCTAGCTTTACTAAGGAGACTGACTATAAACTTTTTTAGAAGTTCATGACTTCATCGATCTCTTCAGGTGTGAAATCCCAAACGACGTTGTGTGGCATGATTGGTTCGTATTCCATAAATTCTGGAAGTCTATCATGTGCATTCGTGAAGCCAGCACGCTTGTTAAAGTCTCTCTCAACTTTTAATACAGATTTTCCGAGCTCATCCACATCGTTTGCCGTTAAGCTTAATCCATACTGTGCGTTAATCATATCGATAAGCGCTTGGTATCCAGCTGGGTTATCAGCAACGCCGAAGTAGATAAATAAACACATTCCTGTACTATCGATGGCTGCAGTTCCGATTTGCATCGCTCTTGCGTACTCGATTTGACCTTCTTTCTTCAGTGGATCGATATTGGCGCCGACTTTAAGAATATTGCCTGAGATACAGTATCCAGCAGTGTGGTCTGCACCCATGGTAGTGGTTGCATATGTGAGACCGATGCCTTTGATGGCTCTAGGGTCATATGCAGGAATCGCTTGATTTTTAACCACAGGTGTACGGTATAAACCGCATAAGCTTCCCACTGCTCCAGCACCACCAGCGATGATGCGTGCAAGTGGCGTCGGTTTCGCCATGTCTTTAACGATTTCAAGAACCGCCTTACCATCGCCCCAAGGAATCAATCCACCATCCATGGCTGTTGCCACAGCAACGGCGGTTTCGATACTGTCGACGCCTACATCATCCATAGCGCGGTCGATATACGCAATCGCGTCTAAATCTTCGATACCAGCATCTGCGCCTAATCCCCAGATGGTTTCATATTCAAAACCGCTGGTGATGTATTTGCCTTCTTTATCGGTATACCATTGTGAGCATCTGATGACACAACCTTTATGACATCCATGAGAAACTTTTCCTTCGCCACCGCGTTCAGTGATGGTCGCATTCATCGTTTCACCAGAAATGTTATCATTATGATCAATTCGGCCGCTAGTAAAGTTATAAGAAGGTAAGCCGCCTGCTTCGTTAAGGATATTCACGAGGACATCTGTTCCATAAAGACCAAGTCCTTGACCTGAAACTGGATGATCGAGAAGCGCTTTTGAGAATACTTTGTTCGCAGCCATGAACGCTTCAGGATTTGCGATTTCCACTTTCCCAGCACCTGTTTCGTCGATGATGATGGCTTTAACTTTCTTAGAACCTAAAACCGCACCGAGACCACCGCGGCCCGCACTTCTGATGTTGCCTTCAGGATCCTTGAAAGAAATGTTAGCAGATGGTAAACGGTATTCGCCGGCAGGTCCTATAATAGCGACGCCCACATGTTTTCCATATTTTTCGCCCAGAATTCGGATGGCATCGTAGTTGCCACAGCCGCCGATGATTTCAGCAGGAGCTTCTTCTATAGTGACGCCGTTCATATCGAGCTTGATAACATAAAACTTGTCTTCTGATGGCATGCCTTCGATGACAAACGCCTTGATACCCATTTTTGCCAGCATTTGAGAAGATGAACCACCTGTGTTGGACTCTTTAATCGTCCCAGTTAGAGGGCTTTTGGAACCGACTGACATACGACCAGAGTTAGCTGCAGCAGTACCACTGAGCAATCCAGGAGCGAAAACGATTTTATTGTTTTTACCAAGCGGATGGCAGGTAGGATTCACTTCGTCGTTTACGAAGTTCGATGTCAATGCGCGTCCGCCCAGTCCAACGTACTTGGCTGGAACCTCTGATACGGTAGAAGTTAAAGTCGTCATGTCGATTCTGATAAATTTGTGCATGAAAAAACCCCCTTCATTCAAATGGATTTATAGCATTTCGCTATAATCAGGATAACAGTGGATACCAGTGTTAACCCTATCCTTTCCAAATTTCGGGAGGCAGTCTAGTTTCCCAAACGACCCATTGGTGAGCTTTCATGGCGCTTAAAGCTTTAGAAACACTCACTCGGATAAGTTTAATTTTCTTGATTTTATCATAACTTTCTTGAATTGTCTATATATTCTGACTATTTAGGGGCATCCTCCTAAATCACAAAACCTCACCTAAGCTGTCCGTCGGGATGTCAACCCGAATCGCGTCACCGACTTTAATTCGACCTCCTTGAATGACTTTTGCAAATACACCCTCTTTGGGCATTACACACTGCCCATAGGCGGCCTTAATCTCACAGCCGTCATGGCATTCTTTACCTATCTGGCTTATTTCCATTACAACCTCACCGATCAAGACTCGACTGGTGACTGGAAACTCCCATATGGAAACCTGTGCTGTGGTTATATTCTCAGAAAATTTCCCACTGCATAGTCCTGATATATTCCTTGATTTCATTTTTTCGATACTTTCTGATGCCAGTAGACTCACTTGTCGATGGCCCTTTCCCGCCTTACAATCGCCCTCGATACCGAAATCAGCAATTAAATTAGCCTCATCTAACGAGGTTGAAGGTCCCTTCTTTATTTCACTGATTTTTATACCGACGACTTGTCCTGTCATATCATCCTCCAATCGTGATAAACGTATTGTCAACTAAACTTACTCAGTTTAGCCTTACAACCTTTGTTTTTCGAGGTTTCACAAAAAAAATATAGTGACCCCCCTTTTTTGAAGTATAATTGATTCACCA
>JAIUOA010000034.1 GCA_020161295.1 Bacillota bacterium
TTGGCAGGATAATGGTTTGTGGTGAATCAATTATACTTCAAAAAAGGGGGGTCACTATATTTTTTTTGTGAAACCTCGAAAAACAAAGGTTGTAAGGCTAAACTGAGTAAGTTTAGTTGACAATACGCATAAAAGCATAGGGGGATTCGATGAAAATTCATAAAACCTTTAAATACAACACGCTAGTGACGCTATGGATCGCCATGATCATTTTAGTGCTCATGAGCTTTCTAAGTGTCATTATCAGCAATTACGCCTATAAGCCCATCGGTGAGCTTCAGGTACTGATATGGGGCTTTAGCATCGGTCTGGCTGCCTTACTCATCTTCATAAGCCTCATCCTTTCAAGAAGGATTTCTAGGCCTTTAGAAAATCTCTCAGCCGCCATCGAAAAGCATCAAGATGGCGAGCTGATCACCCTACCTAAGGTGAAAGGCATCTACGAAATCGAGCACCTGACACACACACTTTACGATCTGTTCGAAACCCTCCATCTGAATAATAAAACCATCGGCAGTTTGGAGACTGCTGCAAGCACGGATTCGTTAACGACCCTCTCCAACCGCAACGGTTTAAAAATTTACTGGCAAAAGACAACCCTGCATCATCATTCACTCTACATCCTCAGTATGGATCTCGACGGCTTTAAAGAGATTAATGACACGTATGGTCACGCTGCAGGAGATCATGTGCTGCAAATCGTCGCCGCAAGACTAAAATCCGCTATCCGCGAGCATGAGCTCGTCGCCAGATTAGGCGGTGATGAGTTCGCCATCATCCTTTACGCAAATGCTTATCAAAGTGAAGCGTCATCGTCCATGATAGACTATAAGGTGGCCACCAGAATCATAACCGAGGTCAGCAAGCCTATCATCTATGAGGCCTTTTCACTTCACGTTGGCTGCAGCATCGGTGGTACGTTATGGTCTCATCCCGAGTCGCTGACGGATGCTTTAGCCGTTTCTGATGAAGCCCTCTATCAAGCAAAAGCCAATGGAAAAAATCAATACGTGTTCAAAGAAATGCAGCAGAGGAGCACCTATGACTAAACCGCATAAGATCTCTCTCATCATCCTCGTCCTTTTAACCTGTGTGGCGCTGGCCATCCTGTTTTCCTATCCCCTCTATCTGGCCATCGCTGGCACCTGCTTCGTCAGCTTCTTCTTAATCGACAGCAAAGCTGCACTGCCGAAGCTCATCCTTACAAACACGAAATCGGTCTATAAGACCATGCTACTCATGTTTCTCATCAGCGTCACACTGCCAGTTCTCATGGCATCCGGTGCACTTCCCACGCTCATCTACCACACCTCAGATGCCATGATCGGTCAAAATCTCCTCCTCGCAGCTTTCCTGATAGCCACGATATTATCCATGCTCCTCGGATCCGCCATCGGCACACTGACGATCCTTCTTCCCTTATTTTCCTCCATCGCCCTACAATCAGGGATCGCTTATCCACTACTGATCGGCGCACTGATTTCTGGCGTCTATATCGGTGACCGGTGCTCTCCGCTATCCTCGGGGCTACATCTCCTCTCAAACATCACTGAGACCCACTATCTCACGAACATGAAGTGGCTTCTGGCATCCGCTGTGATTCCCTTCATCCTTTCCTTTATGGCATTTTCCGTCACTGGTGAAGCCTCTGCCATCACAGCGCAGATGATTATATCTAACGAGCGCCTTCCCCTCGTCTTCGATCTTTCTCTCTGGCGGCTCCTACCGCTGGGTTTGATGATTCTACTTCTCGTGATTAAACAGCCCATCACTCGGGTATTAACGGTGGTGTTTGGGCTCTCGTTTTTCATGTCGATTCTTAATGGCCATACGCTATCTTCTCTTCTCCAGATGATTTTCTCCGGATACCGCACTACAGATGCGGTTTTATCCGCCTTCATGTTGACCTCTGGCTTTAAGCAAATGATCAATGTCATCCTGGTGATTTTCTTTAGCGGCGTCCTTAATAGCCTATTAGAAGCCGATCAGCTCATGGATACCATCATCGCACCCTTTATCAAGGGCGTAAAAAAACCTGCGCATTTGTTGATGAACGCAGGTCTTCTCAGTATCGTCCTCAGTATGGTTACCTGTAGTCAGGCCATGACGTCCATGGTTAACGGCAAGTACCTCTCCAGTCACTTTGACCGCCTGGGCTTACCGCGTCATCTCCTGGTGCTGGTGACCGCCAACGCAGGCCTTAACGTGGTGGCGCTCATCCCCTGGAATGTAAACGGCATCATGATTCGTCAGCTCACTGGGGTTGCACCGCTGGAATATTTACCGTACAGCATCTTCGTCATCCTTTTGACGCTGCTTTCCCTTTTCATCTACCCGTTAGTGCTGAAAAAACAGTCCTAAAATCAGCGAACTGATGGCGGCCAGCGAAAAGAGGAACATGTTTTTAACGGCATATTTAAAGGTCAGCGCTTTTACCGGATTTTTTGCGAACTGCTGGGTCTGCTTTAGGATTTTAGGGGCCATCAGGAGTGCCAATATATACGTCCATGGCAGCGCTTTCACGAGTACTGCCACTGGTACGCTGAACAGTGCGGCGTATACGAGGCCTTTAAACAGCCACACCGCTTTTTTTCTTCCGATGCTCACTGGTAGCGTATAGCGTTTGTTGAGTATGTCCTCTTCGGCGTCACAGAGGTTGTTGGCCAGCATAATGTCTGCGATGAACAGGATCATTGGCACCGCACCAAAAAGGATAGGGAGCCATGCCTCTGTGTTCAGTGAAGCTGAAAAAACGCCAGGACTTCGCTGTAATGCGCCGAGCATACCTGGCTCAAGCTGGATATAAAAGGCGATAAAGGGAATCAGCCCTCCCATAAAGAGGCCACTGGTGACCTCGCCGAGAATGGTACGCGAGATGGGCAGCGGTCCCATGGAATATCCGAGCCCCACGGCAAAGGATACAGCCCCGAGAGCCAGGACGACAGCGTCGGTTCTTAGGACCAGTAAAAGTCCCGCCACGATGCCCAACAGTACGATACCAGAAAGCAGGTAAACTGCCGTTTTAGGCTTAATTTCACCCGCTGATAAGGGGTTATGCTCCTCATAATGGTAGCCCGATTTGAGCAGGGCGCGCTTATAATCATAATAATGGTTGAACCCGGTCGTGGCTAAATCGATGCATAAGAGTGAAAGCCCCATGATGAAGAAGTTGATGAGGTCTATCGATTCTTTTACGGTATACGCTATAATAGTCCCGAGTAGTAACGGGAACACGCTGGCGACCTTGGTCTTGATTTCTACTAGTTTTAAAAATGCTTTAATCGATTTCATACGGCTCCTTAAACAATACAGTCATAAAAATAAGTCCTATCTGGAGGTTTTATGTCACATTTTAAAGATTATCTCATCACATCCATCGGCGCACTCATCGTCGCCATCGGCATCTGTTTTTTCTTGATTCCTGCAGATTTGGCCACTGGTGGCATCACAGGTCTCGCCATGATCATCAACAACCTGTTCCCGGTGATCAGTATCGGACAAGTTCTCCTCGTGCTTAATATTATACTCTTTATCGTAGGGTTTATCACCATCGGAAAAGCATTTGGCGCAAAAACCATCTATGCCAGCTTTTTATTATCGGGCATCATCTATCTATTTGATACCTTTATAAAAATTGAGCAACCGTTGGTGGACGACCTGTTCGTCAACCTTATCGTCGGTATCTTGATACAGGGAATCGGTCTCGGCATCGTGTTCAACCAGGATGCTTCCACTGGTGGAACGGACATCATCGCGAAGGTGCTTAATAAGTATTTTAATCTGGAAATCGGTAAAGCGCTGCTCATGGCTGATTTCGTCGTCGTCTCCCTGGCGGCCTATAGCTTCGGCATCGAACTGGCCATCTACGCCTTCCTCGGCATCATCATGAACGGTCTGATCATCGACACCGCCATCGAGGGCTTTAACCTAAAAGTAAGTGTTTCCATCATCTCGAAGGAAACCGACGCCATCCAAAAGTTTATCGTGGATAAGCTTGAACGCGGCGCTACGATTTATACCGCAAAAGGTGCCTACACCATGCGGGATAAGGAAATCGTCACCTCAGTCATGGATAAAAAGGAGTTCATTAAGCTGAAAACCTATATTAAGCAGCTCGATCCAGACGCCTTCGTCATGATCTCAAACGTTCGCGAGGTGCTGGGCGAAGGGTTTTATAGATAACCAAAAAGCTGAGTTGGATAACCCAACTCAGCTTTTTTTATGTCTTTTAGTATTTTAGTCTCTACTTTTTACGTTTTTTATAAGCGGCATAGCCCGCACCTGCGGCGATCAACGCTAAAAGTCCGATGCCGATGAACAGGCTTTGGTCTTCTGCAGACACGCCGTTGATATCGCCGTTTACCTTAACCCCATCCGCACTCTCCAGTATTAAGACAGAAGAAGCGGCGATTTGAACAGTGCCACCCATTATGGTTTCGATGCCCTCGGCATTCACCTGGGAAGCGTTCGCCAGCACTCTATATTTACCTGCTGGAATGCTGATGGTCTCCGGTTCTAAGCTCCCATTAAAGAAGACGAAAAGGTTTTGATTCGTGGTAGTATTTGCAGCGGCGTCGATTTTATAGCCGATCATCATTTCGGGCAGTACCACTTCCGAATCCGATTCAGTGGAAAAGAAGTGAAGTGCCTTTTCAACTTCTGCCTGTGACGCCATGCTAAACGCCGGATACGCTTTTCTTAGAGCGATCAGTCCTTTATAATACTCAAACACCTCGGTGTTTTGCTCTTTTAATGTCCAGTCTAATGAATTGATGGCGTCTGGCGATTTGTAGCTGTTATGGTCGCCCTGCTTCGTCCTTAGAAAATCCACACCCGCATGAAGAAATGGCATGCCCTGTGAGGTGAGGACGATGGCGTTGCTGAGCTTATGCATGGCGATGCGCTGTTCATCTGTGGCTTCTGGGTTCGTCACCATGAATTTATCCCACAGGGTGAGGTTATCATGGGCAGATACGTAGTTCACCGCTTGAGAAGGATTCTCGGCCCACGGCTTTTTCGAATAGTTCACGAGGCGGTAGTTGATCTGAGGATGTGTCACAGCCCCTACGATTCCGAACTTCACACTTTCCTCGAGACCTGGGAAGCCCCCTGCAAAGCCACCTTCTGTGGCATTGAACACATGCCCCTTAATGCCATCTCTAAAGTCGTCGTTAAAGGCCCCAATTCCTGGGGTTTCTTGCATATTTGCCTTTAGGAGCCTGAGTCCGTCAGCTAATGGCGACGTTCCACCGGTCCACCCTTCGCCATAAAGCACGATATCAGGCTTGATGGCACGCAGTGTCTCTTCGATAAGTTTCATGGTCTCGATATCATGAACGCCCATTAGGTCAAATCTGAAGCCATCGATGTGGTATTCAGTCACCCAATGCACCAATGAGTCGATCATAAGCTTCCTCACCATGGCGCGCTCGCTGGCCGTTTCGTTACCAGTGCCAGAAGCGTTAGAATATTTTCCGTCGATCATACGATAATAGTAGTTTGGTTCTAAAATCGTCAGGTTCGAATCTGCACTGAGCGCCGTGTGATTATACACCACGTCCATGATGACGCCGATTCCTTCGTCATGAAGGCCTTTAATCATCTGCTTCATCTCTTTGATGCGTACTTCGCCGATATAAGGGTCAGTGGAATAGGAGCCCTCAGGAAGGCTGTAGTTTTTCGGATCATAGCCCCAATTGAACACGCCTTCCTCTAAGGTCGTTTCATCGATGCTATTAAAATCATACATCGGCAGTAGCTGCACATGTGTAATCCCCAGCTCCTTCAAATGGTCAAGCCCAGTTTTAACACCGCCTGGCGATGTTGTGCCCTTTTCCACGACCCCTAAGAATTTTCCGACCTTTTGTATGCCAGATGAGGCGTGTGAGGACAAGTCACGGATATGAAGCTCATAGACGATGATGTCGTTTTGCTTTTTAACCGCTGGCCCCTGATCTGACGTCCAGCCTTCCGGGTGCGTTCTTTCAAAATCCACTACCATGGAGCGGTCGCCGTTCACCCCAGCCGCTTTTGCATACGGATCATAGGTTTCAGTGACTTTACCACTGCGTGTCACAGAGAAGGTATAGTAAAGGCCATGGAGGTCACCAGATTTTGTTGCTTCCCAAACCCCACCTGTGGCCTTCTGCATCAAAAGTGTTTCCTTAGCAGTGCCGCCGTTACCCGCAGCATATAAATTAAGGGTTAGTGCTTCAGCAGTTGGTGCCCACACCCTAAAAGTGGTTTGCGATTTCGTGTAAATCGCACCCAGTGCTTCATTCGTCGTAAAGTTCTTTTCAAAGGCATCTGTATCAAATAACCCGCTGATGTCAATCCCCAGCGGTTCATAATCTGGATAAACCGTGGTATAGCGTTCACCCACCGTTACTTTACCATCTAACAGCACCACGAAGCTCGTGGTCATGGCATTACCGGGCGCACTGACTGCAGTAGGTTTTAATATGGCGCCACTTTCCGAAATTACAGAAAATCCATTTCTGATACTTTCGGGACTTATGGGCTTCGACGTGACGAGTCTAACAGTCGTCTCATCGATAAACCCTGCTTTAATAAATTTCGGCGATAAATCGATTTCAGATTCGTTAAAGTACGCATTCTCTACGCCTTGAACGAGGAAGATTTCCAGCTTCCCGTCTTGATTTTTTGCATCGATGCGAACGAACCGATCCGTTTCAACATCCTTAGCTTCCCATTCGCCTTTTCGTACGATAAACCCGATTTCTTCTGCGCCGCTAATCCCTTCTAATGTGAACTCGGCACGTCTCCCGAAGGCGTCCTCCGCATTAAACTCAAAGCTCTGACCATCTTTCCCCTTCGCCCAAATCCAAAGGTTCCATCCTTCATACTGCTCGTCAAAGCGATGATAATGGACGATCATGTCGATCTGATCTTCCGTAGCCGCTATCGAAAGGTTTTCCATCGGCATTCCCGACAGCAATAACAGCATGATTAAAACAATACTGACAACTTTTTTCATAATTCCCCCCAATTTGTGCAATCGTTTGCATAACTTGTTGGTATTATTATATCAAATCTACGTTTCGCCAACAACCATGGAAATTTAAGCGATTAATTGGCCCTTCGCTTACATCATGAAATTATTTTTCATCATGCCAGAGACGAAGTAGGCCATGATGCTAATCTGGAAAAGATAGAGTTCAATTCCGAAGAATACGGAAAACTGTGTAAAGCGGTTTGTATAGTAATAGTGTTGTTTTTTCCATAATAAGAATATCCCGATGGACATCAAAGAGGTTACAAGTGTTACCGCAGCGAGTACCCACTGGTTTCCAAACAGCCAAGGATAGATATGCGCATAAAAGTGATAATCAGAGCTCGGCAGAACCACCATTAAGAATTTGATCACCACGGTGACCAGAATGCTGATCCAGAGGACATGCGTGGCTTTCTTGGTTTGTTCGAGCGGCGCAAAACGATTATACGCCCATATGGCGATGATGAAACCACCGATCCAGATATAAAATTTATTCATGCTAATCAGCATGGAGATGATGCCGAAGAAAATGGTGTTGCCGATCGACATAAAGCTCGCGGAAATGAGCTCCACATAGTTTGGTTCATAATGCGATTTTGCATAAGCAATCCATTCATCGCCCTGAGAGGCCATCATCAACACCGCTTTTCCTTCCACCTTATCAGCCCATGTAAGAACCTTGCCTTGTGGCGCATCGAAGGTCGCGTAGCCCACAGGATATTTTCTGGTAAGGGTCAATCGCGTGTTTTCCACGAGAATATCGCCCTCCCTCGTGAAATGTGAAACGTTAGTGAACAGCCCCCCTCGTGTTTGAGGGTACCGAGAAAGCCCCTTATTAACCGTATCCAGCGTTTGTTGGGTTCCCAGGATATAGCTGACCTTCTTGCCCTCCACGCCTGTTATAACGGGGTCTAGGCTCGTTCTGACGTGATAAAACAGTTTAAAGGATATTTCCTTCAGGGTGTCTTCTTCCAGCTGCCATACGCCTAATACTGTCGGCGCACTCGGTGTTAGGTGGTCAAACACACTGGATACGATGGTTAAAACGCCGTCCTGTAAGTGGATGTCCTTAAAATAACCATAAGTCTTCTGGTCGCTTGCTTCGGTAAGCTTCGTCACACTGTAGTTCGCTGGCGCATCCGTATCAAGTGTCAGTAACCTTCCGCCGTCTTCTGCGTTATGCGCCACGATGATCTTATCCTGTGAGCTGGCAATACAAACGCGCTTTACATTGACATAATCCGTAAACGTCGCTATTCGCTGGCCATTTTTAAACACCTCGGTCAGTTGATCATCCGCAGCCACCACATAATCCCCATCCACTGAAAACTGTTCGGCATGCGTGCTCAGGGTTTTCGTATCGCCGAAGGTAAGCGTCGCCGGATCAACCGCTATTTGTGCCAATTCAAAACGGTCACCATAATAAACCATTAGCTTTTGCTCTGAGACCGTAACGCTGAGCAGCTTAATATCTTCTGGCTTTAACGCCTTAATTTTCATTTCCGCTTCATGAACCACCTTTCCCTTCCAGTCGAAGGTGGAGAGATGGATTCTTCCCATCTCATAATAGGCCACGACGAACCCACTGCCATCTGGAAGCATCGTTTGATCGATCAATCGATAATCGGTAGGAAGATCACTCATGATTTTTAGTCCCATGGACCAATCTTCAGAGGGCTGTTTGGTTTCGATATGGTATTCGCTCCATGCAAATAGCGCTAAAAACAAAAGCGTTGCTAATGTGAAGTAGGTTGTCCAGCGTTTGATCCAGCTGGTTTTTTGCTTTTTCTTCTTAGTCATCGTCGCCTCCGAGGGATCCCCCATCTTTTGATTGTTGTGTAGGGTGTATGTATTAATAAATCGTCTATTTTGAATTTATAGGCTTGAAATTTCCTGAGTTTTCACTTATAATGATTTAGGATGTGCCGTCGTAGCTCAGTCGGTAGAGCAACACCATGGTAAGGTGTAGGTCGTCAGTTCGATTCTGATCGTCGGCTCCAGTTAAAAGAACACTTTCAGCGAAAGCTTAAGGTGTTTTTTTATTTTTATTATACATCAAAATCTTTTTATATAGTCTTAAAATTGGATTAATCTCCACTTGATTTAAAAAGAGCGGTGCTCGACATTCTGTCTTGCAACCGCTCGTTTTTTATCATTCTTCTGGTGTTAATGCGTTAGAACATCAGCCATGCAATGAGACCAAAGAGTGCAAAAATACCGATTAGAACTGGAAACATCGTCATTGCGGCAGCAATTGACAGTGCTAAAAAATCGCCTTTTTCAAATTCAACATCTCGTTTGTCCTTATCAATTTCCTTTTTTACCAAAGTCTCTTTAAATCTCTTAAACATCGTCTTTCCTTTCTACATTACGCTTAAATTTCACCAGCGAAATGGCATGCTACATGATGTCTCGGTGCCACTTCTTTGTTAGGAGGAATCATTTCCTTACAGATGTCTTTTGCGTATGGACATCTCGTGTGGAACTTACATCCCTTTG
>JAIUOA010000035.1 GCA_020161295.1 Bacillota bacterium
TCTGGTAATGAACTTGGACCGGAGGCTTCGGTCCTTTTTGTCTCAATTTTATCTTCAGTTAATTTTCGCATTCAAAGTCAATAAATTGGCTGCTGTAAATGGGTTGTGATCCGTTCAGCAAGCCCTAATTACTTAACGTCAAGTGATCCTGAAGACCATAGGAATGATAACCCGGAATTAACAATACTGAAATTACAAGTATCGCTAAACTGCCCTTTTTAACATAGTTTGCCCACTTTAACCTAAGCAATAGTACCGAAACTAGTAACACTAGTAAAAAAACAGCAATAAAATGTTTCGGGAAAGTAAGCATGGTGCTCAAATCGAACATATATGGATTGCCACTGTCTCCATTTCCTTTAATTAAATGCCCCTTAAGCAATTGCTGATCCAAGGTCATCATCGGCATGACGCCATATCTTCCAGAGGAAGCTGGAGCTGCTATCTCGTCACCATGCGCTGTTATAACTTTTACCGCGTGCGTTGCATAAGGATTATCAGCAGAATCTCTAGTCCATATTGGGTATTGCTTTCCTGATTTTAAATCTGGGCTTTTATATTCGCTTTTCGTTATCGCTGATAAGGTCGCAATTTGAATCGGATATATTTCATTATCATTTAATAAATCTTTATACTCGTCACTCGACATCAAAATGACCTTATCATTAAGTGTTTCGCCACCAGTTGATTTATACTGCGTAGGTAAAATAGCTTCAAGCTCTCCTAAATTAAAATTGGTTTTGTGCAGGAAACCTGCTTCTTGATCGTAAGCATTCTCACCACCGAAGCTTTGCATTTCATCTGGATTATTATTATGCCATTTTATGTATTTCTCATTACTGTTTAACCACATTCTAAGCGAAGAATCGGCCCACTTATTAGATCCATAATAATAAGCGTAACTATAGAATTCATCTTTTCCATTTATATCGCCCGCAGCATCAAAGGGCTTAATAGTAAGTATATTTCTACTTATTACGACGACGTTATCCTGCTCATCCTTACATAATACATACCAAAGGATAGGCTCTCCATTATAAGAACCAAGCTGGATTATATCGCCCTTTTTAAAGTCAATACTCTCCTTATCAGCAGAGCTAATAGTGAAGTTTACGAGCAAAAGCATCATGATACACATAATACATAATACTTTCTCACTTATAAGTCTCATTTTGATACCTCCTCATTTGCTAACTAGTCAAGAGAAGCGTGTAGTATACATTTTCATCTATTTCAGCTTCTCCATCTCCATATCTGCGAGAAAATCTACCATGAGTCGATTCGCTACCGCGAGCGCTTCTTCCTTAGTATTCGCTGGATACGTTAACATAGGGCCCACATTACTGCTCCAGCCGTCCTCGATAACCATAATTACGACCTCTGAGAAATCTTCATTCATAAACACCTGACCAAAGGTTCTCGTATAGCCGCCTTTGCTAGCATAGCTCAGTAGGTTGCTACCCCCACTCGTATACGTCAACTGATATTCTCGCCCGTCTATCTCAAATACGCCCCCAAATGAATCCACTTCAGACGAAGGATTAGTGATCGTTCCGCTGATCTTAATAACTGACGCTTCATAATTTGTATTTGCTTCCCCGAGCTTATAAGAAACGCCATTTAACGTACTGCTAATTTCACTGCCTGATGTAGTAGTCACCTCTGCTGTAGTGCTGGTTTGAGTCGTTTCTGTACTGATCGTCGTAGGTTGTGTTTCATCTGTTGATGGGATGGTAGCACCTGTATTGGAACAACCACTTAAGAGTGTACATAGGATGATGATGAGCGTTAATTTTTTAATCATGCGGGGCCTCCTTCTGGCAGCAATGCGTTATATTACTTATACTTTAACGTCCCTCGTGGAAAAGTGTACTGTCCATCTAAACCATCTGCGATATCGATCTGTACGATGACACCGTCCTTTACTAAGAACAGAATTGAACGGTTCGAATTTTCCGGTGCATAAACCCAGCTATTATCATATTCTGGCGTTATTAATTCGGGGTTAAAATCAACCGTCTGCTCATCATTATTAATCACTTCAGGGTATAACATTTTAAGTGTCTCTACCGTGTCTCCGACATGAACGCCTCTAGCCGTTTCACAGTCAGCCTGAGTAGTGGTTATATATTGATTTACGCTAAAGCCGGGACCATTTGGATCATCCCCATAAAATCCATCAAGTGACGTCACGACCAGTCCATCATAATAAAAATCGCGAACTAATGAAAACGAAAGTCCCGCGATCCCCTCCGCAGCCACGCTCTTTGAACCAATCCGTTCATAGGGAATGCCGATTCCCCATTCATTTGCATTACCCAGCCCGACATGCCACTCATCTCCATACCCATTATAACATGGCATCTTAAAGCTCCACGCCACATCGAACTGCCAGTAATCGACGAACGCTTTTAGCGCTTCATCAGAAATCTCAAAATTGACGCCAGACCAGCTAATAATAGTCAAGTAGTGTTTGAAAAAAATTTTAAGAAACTAGATTCTAGAAAATGAGTATAACAAACCAAGCCATTGAAAAGTACGAACAATGACTGAAATTACTATGATTCAAGATTTTACGCTGCTACTAAATGCAGCTTGGAAGTTCTCCAAGACTGATGTTTTTCCGGGCTTCTGAATTCGAAAGGTTTTTCGTCACGAAGAACCGCAAAAATGTAGTGCAAAAGCTTGTGCATGACTGCAACCAAAGCTACTTTTTTCTTCTTGTTCACACATTTTTTTGTGTAAAAATCTCTAAGGATTGGATTGATAGCATCGCCATTACGAGTGGTTCGAATGGATGAGAGTGCTACTGTAAACAGCACTCGACGACCAAAACGTGTGCCACGCTTAGAAATTTTGTTTCTGTCACCCGTAAATTTGCCAGATTGGTTCACACTTGGATCAAGCCCAAAGAAGGCTGTAAAGGCTTTTGGAGACTTGAACATATCAAAGTCACCAATCTCAGCAATGAGTGTCACTGCAGTCATAAAACCAATGCCTGGCATTTTATCCAGTAGCTCGATTCTTCTTCGGACTTTCTCAGGGAACTCAGCAGAATCAATCATCTGGTGAAGCTGATCCTCAATGCTTTTAAGGCTGTTCTGAAGGTTTTCGATGCCATCAAGATGGTATTTTATCTTCATGCTGAGGATTGAAAAATCGTTAGGCATAGACTTAGAAAGCATAGCAATTTCAAAGAGTTTATCCACTTTCTTGCTTGCCCATTCAGAAGTCTTGCGGCTGAGTTTAGATATCATTTGAGTCAGAGCATCACGATCAGCAGACAAAACGTGCTGAGGTGATGGGAAGTCTCTCAGAAGGGCCAACGAGGCCTTCCCAAAGGGATTTCCAAAGACGTCGAGATAACCTGGGAACAACAAGTAAAGATCTGTACAGAGCCTGTTTTTCATCTCAGTGAGCATGTCTGAAAGGGCGAAGTATTCGCGAGCCATCATGCGGAGGGCGAGAATTTGAGGTTCAGGCACCAAAGAAAGCTTAACATCTTGGTATTTAGCAAGGCGTGCAATAGATTCTGCATCCTTTGCATCATTTTTCACTTTTCTTAAGTCGAAATTCTTGGTAGAATGGACGCATAAAGGGTTTAGGACAAAACCTTTGAGGTCATTCGATCTCAAGAAGAAGAAGAGTGGTAAATGGAAGATACCCGTAGATTCTACGAAGTAGATGGGCTTTCTGTTTAACCGCTCTTCTTCTTTTTTGAGGATGTCGAGCAGTTTGTGAAAACCAGCTGGATTGTGATCGATTCGAAAAGGTTTTCGAATGAGGGAACCAGAAGGTTCTAGCATGGCAACGATTGAGAACTCAGACGAGACATCGATGCCGACAACAAAATCATCTTGAAACTTGGACATAGTAAAACACAACCTTTCAAACAGAATGAATCAGAGCATCCGCTGCATGAAGAACGCCAAACAACCTTGCATTTGAAACGGGTAGCTCCAAATGGAGACCCAACCAGCTAAACATCGAATCGTTCTTGCGGAGTGACACGCTAATTTACGGATAAAGCCTTCATAGTGAAGGGATCCAGGAGGAACGCACATCTATCTCTCTGACAAGTGAGATTATAGCACGATATTTAGTTGAAAATCATGTAGCCTGTCTAAGATTCATCTGAACAATAAAGTTTAAGTTATCAAAGAACATTCGGGTGGGTTTTGAAACCTTAACCCTATATTTATCTTACAAGGAGGATAATTATAATACGCCAATAAATCCTCGCACCACTTGTCCGTTAGCATCTCTGCCCGTCGTATCCCCATGCTGGTCAATTGACCTTTATCATCATGGATTAATAAATATAACGCCCCATTTTTTTGCTCGTAACCATTTGCATCGCCATATGTGAAGTTATCATCGGACGTGATCCAGCCGTCACTATCTAGCGTAAACAGATTTTGATCGGTTAAATTTCGAGGCAGGAGTTTAAATTCGATCCGATAAAGATCAATCGTCGTATCGTTACTAAAACCAAGCTTTCTCATCAGATAAAGTTTGGTTATTTTATTATCTTGAATTTCGATTTTCGTTAGGCTTTCAGAACCGTTTGCATTTATGTAAAAACCATCTACAGAGAGCATGCGGATTAGATTATCGATTTCATACTGCGCCAATAACTGAACATCTATAGGCGCATCAATTTCTAAGACTGAGTCGGCTTCCGTCTCATCTGTACTATCTACAGAGGCCGAATCTACGGTTTCCACAGTGTTCGTGGATATAAGTTCATCCTTCTTAGCACATCCAGTTGAGAAAAGTACGATGAAGATGACCAACACACCCGTCACGAATTTGCTCATGTTCCCACCACCTTAGAATTTCTAGCGCTATCACTAAGTATCCTTTAACCTTTTTGTGCCAATGCCTCTGCACCATCTACTCACTAAGTTCTTCATAAATCAGCTGCTTTATAAATGTTCCTATCTCATTTATGGCCTTAAGCTGCTGATTCCCTTCAGTTGGATTCTCGTAGTTAACTAAATTAAAGTTTCGTGTATTCCATCTTACCGTGTTCTTTTGATTATGATACTCAGCACTTAACTCCGAGATGACAATAGGTGTAATTTCGAATGTTATCAAGTTCGGGAAGTGTGATGGAATACTCATAAATTCCAGTTCGCGCATTTTTGAATAAATCGCATTTTTTTCTTCGACACTCAGTTCGAATTTTACCTCAACCATCCCATTTTTAGAGGCATATTTTAAAGTATTGCTATAGGTATCTAAAAACTCTCTTCCGTTAGTGCCATATTTATAGATGAAATTAAAATCGTCAGGATACTTCTGATGGCTTTTTTCTGCGATTCTACTTCCGATGACTAATAATATTACTAATATCAAAACACTGATGAGTATTCTATTTTTCAACTGAGGCTCTCCTTAATTAAACTCTTTTAGCCAAAGGATGCGCCGCATTAAGCTGCAGTAAATCCCACAGGTTCCCGTACAAATCCTTAAATACCGCTACCGTCCCATAATCTGCTTCTTTGGGTTCACGAACAAATTCAATTCCCTTATCAACCATGTCATTATAGTCTCGCCAAAAATCGTCCGTATTTAAGAATAGAAACACTCTACCACCAGACTGATTTCCGATGAATGCTTCCTGTGTGTCATTAGATGCTCTCGCCAGTAAAATCGTGGTTCCAGAAGATCCCGGAGGCGCTATAACGACCCATCTTTTATCCTGCTCAGGCTGATAGGTGTCTTCAATCAGTTCAAAATTCAGTTTCTTCGTATAAAATGCGATTGCTTCATCATAGTCCTTGACCACTAATGCGATGTGAACGATTGACTGCTTCATACTGCCTCCTTGAATTTCACGTTCCTAATAATCATTAAAAGACTAAGCACAAAAGACAGTAGTATCGCGAGGTAAGTAGCATATGCGGCAAATGATCTGGTCGGTTTACCCATGCTCATTGATCCTAATATTTTCACTTGGTCACCGAACTGTGATTTTAGTGAACGCTCAATATGCGGCATAATACTTTGATCTATATATTTAGTCCTGATGATTTGTACGTCATTTTTATTTTCGATCTTCATGCTCTCAACACTCACATTTGATTCCATATGGATGATTTCTTTGATCCTATCCATGTCGACTTCGCTCGCAACCTCAAGCTCGATTATCGTGCTGCCATTACCGCTTAAGTCGTAAAAGAGAATGGTCCTGTTCTTAACTACAAAATTAACCGTTATAAGTAGCAATATAACCCCAAGTACTAGAAATCGCTTCTTTTTTCCCATATGATAACCACCTTCTTTAAGTTAATCTTGCTTTCATGATGAACAGCGAATATTCGATAGCTTCGTCACCAGAACGCCGAACATCATTATAAAAAGTATGTGATTCGATATCCGCAAACCCTGCATCAGATAAAATCATTTTAAGTTTTTCTTGATTAAATCCGTGATGGCCATCGAAGTCAGGAAAATCGTTATGAAACCTTCCATCCTCTTCATTCAAATCGATGATTACTAAATAACCATCCACGTTCATCAACTCTTTTAACGCTTTAATGATTTGAGGAATATCCTGTACATGGTGAAGGACCATGGAGCTATAAATCACATCAAAGCGGTCCTCCAATGTTTCATTTTTGCTTAAATCCAGTTCAATCCCCACGATGTTCTTAGCTTCATATTGTTCTATTTTCGCCTTAACGATATCAATCATGCCTTTTGATGAATCCACTAATGTCACCTTTTTGAATTTATCTAGAAGATTAAAACTGATCAACCCAGTGCCACATCCAAACTCCATGGCGTTATAACCTTCTGTTCGCTCCAGAACTTTCTCGATTTCTTTTGCGATCGTTTTTGCCCGCTTAATTCTAAAATCCGTGTCCCAATGCTTCGCATACTCATCAAAACTCATGATCTATGCCCTCCTTGTTTTTAACGCACAATCACTGTTTACTGTCGTTTACTTAAACACACGACATGCTCATTAAATCTATTTGTAGCTTTTTACTTCATTAACAGGATTTATTAACCACTCCATAAGCCCGCTTGAACTTACATAAGTGTTAGCTTCTGAATTAATGATTATCCATACTTCTGTTTCAGAAATACCTAGAAACTCTGCAGCTTCCTTTACTGTAATAAGAGGTTTCAACTCATTATCATCTTCTATTACGATTTCATCCATTTGATCTATGTTATTAGAATTTTGAAGAATTAAACTTCCTGATATCAAGGAAATACCAATTATTAAATTTACTCTGTAAAAGAACCCATGATAATATATTTGATTTTATTATTTATCAGGATATAGGTGCATTCAAAATCGTCGTTCAATACTACGGATTGCACAAACTCCTCATTATCAGCTAAAACGAAACCAAATTGTCCCATAGCATAGGTTTTGTAATCATGATGTAGCTGATAACTAACTTCCTCATCAGAGCCCTTTGAGACTATCGGTACACCACTTTCAAGCTCTTGATAATAATCTTTGCCTGTCACTTTCCCATATACAATTTTCACTTCATGCTCATTTGCGTTACTTTCCAACCACGTATTCCCTATAATTTCAAGCTTTGTCAGGCGTCCATTTATATCCCCTAAATCATAAGTACTATACGTCGCTAAATCCACTTTTAGTTGCTCAATCTCTTGATCAAAACTCGAATAACTACTTTGAGCACTTTGCTGTTCCTTTTCGAGTATTTGATTGAAACTTTGATTGCTTAATTTCTCTTTTTCGAGTTGGTCGATTTTCATTATTAAAATAACGATCAGCGCTAGATTAACAACACTAACAACGACTAAGATTCTGATTAAATGCTTCTTAAGACCATTCTCCATTAGGGACCTCACAATACTCATAGTATTCATGTTTCAGGATATAATGTCAGACGAATTAACACTTTGCCTATTTCCCTTGTTCCTCATAATCAAGACTAATGCAAATACTAGTAAAAACCATTTAACAAAATTAATTGAATAACCAATAATTATTCCTAAAAATCCTATTCTATAATCCATTTCATCAAGTACAGTATTGATCTCACTTCTAGTAAGAGCTGTACCTTCTAGATTTACGATCTCTACTATTTCCCGCGCTAACCTAAAGTCATAGCCCTGACTTGCCAAAATATTTAATACGCTTAACGTTACTTGATCATATGTGTTCGATTTCAATTGATTTGTAAAGGATACATCATATGTAAAGTCACTATATTCCATAGAAATCAAATACCGATTTGCTATTTTCACTTCTGTGGGAGTCAATTTTAGTACATAATTTAAACCCATAAACAAAATAAGCAGTACCACGGATGCTATAAGTATGTTTTTTACTTTTTCCATAAGCTTCCCTTTCAACACATTCTACATTTTTTATGCTATTTACAGTTTATGATAAACGCCAGTGATCCTAGACTTAACTCATGTTGGGACATGCGACATTTGTGTTAGATTGGCACAACTAGTGAACGTGAAAGCTTTAAGCAAACTTGTGGTTCAACTTCTATCGTTCTGCATGGATCACTCAGAGCAAATCCAAGCTTTTCTAGCAGTCTAATGGATGCCGCATTCTCGGGATGAATCAGGGCATAGACGTGATTAACATCTAATTCCTCAAAACAGTCATGAACAAGCATTTCAACCGCTTCGCTTCCATAACCTCGACCCCAATATGTTTTCCACACGTCATAGCCAATTTCAACTTGTTTCGCGTCGAAATCTAAATAATGATAGCCACATGTTCCGATAAATTCTCCCGTCGTTTTATCCATCATCATCGCTCTAAAATATGTCGGCAACTCTGAAGCGGCAGAAACGGATGTATAATGCGCGATAGGTTAGTCGCTTACTTTCTCTGAGCATCATATAAAATGCCCTCCTAGTATTTGATGGTTTTGATTAAGTAATTATAAAGCTCATTACTAAGATCATATGGCATGTTCACACTGTAAAACTGTTCATTAATTTGAAGTCTGTTTGATTTTGAAGTGTTCTGTAACGCTTCACTCGTTAATGTATTTGGATACATAATATAAAAATGAATTAAAATAGGTTTTCCTTTGCTGACAATGTTGTAATCGAGACGTATTAGATTTTCGGTATCAAAAAACGTACTATTCAACGTGTCAGTTACATTTCTGATATACGAATAGCGGTTTAAAATGGCCTTTATTTCAGCCAGCTGGACTTCATCCGTAATCGTTTTGATCTCATCTTTTATGTGTATCGTTATGGACTCGAGCTTATAGTCATTTAATACATTCCGCTGAGGGAAATAATACCAAACGAGGATAATGATCATTAAGCCAATCACGAAAATATCAGTTTGGAATGTCAACACTTTGTTAGACAACTTTCTTAAGGTGTAAATATTTGTAAACTGTTGGTGTCATATATCCTAACGATGAATGTAGCCGGTGATTGTTATACCAGTTCACATAGTCGAATAATTCG
>JAIUOA010000036.1 GCA_020161295.1 Bacillota bacterium
CATTCATCCATAATCAAATGGTCTTAATCAACCTTTGACTCACAAGAAAACGCTGATTTTTTTTAAAACCTTTTTTCATAGGTTATTTGACACTACCGTAATTTATATAGTATTTTGAATTGCGTCTAACGGCTCAGGCTTTACGAAGTCATGATGATCTTTGACACTTGTGGCAAAGTCATCGGATTTCGTAAAGACGTTGTTGGGCGACGTGCCGCATGGCACCGACCGACGACGGCGAAGCCTGATCCGTTGAGGGCGGACTGTCTGTTTTTAACCGGCATGTCCGCTCTCAACTCTTAAGTCCCCTCATATCATACATATACACAACTTTATTTGATAAAATTTCCGCCAACAATCACTATATAAAACTATGTATTACATGCCGCACCCTTACTCTTCATTGTATCACCTACTGGTTCTGGAATCGTCCCGTATTGATACGGGGTAAGTTTATGCGAAGGCTTTGCTTATGTTCTACTCTTTTGTCTTTCCCTATTCCTCTTCTTTTCTCCTTCCGTACCCGTTTTCTCCACCCCCATATCTGTCCTTCTCCCCTGCCCATCCTATCGTCATGCGGTGTGATGGTGCTGAGGGCATTGGCACAGCGGGGGTTTCGAAGGGGGATGGATGGGGTAAATATGGGGTGAACGGTGGATGGGAATCGTGCGGAAAATGTTAACTTTAAGTTTTCTTGTTCTTACATGGATGTGTGGTATAATGCTATGTGAGAAATGTTGAACTGTTTTATAGAATTGAGGGAAAGATGACTGAATTATTAGCGCCTGCGGGCAGTATGGAGGCACTCAAGGCTGCCATTTCAAATGGCTGTGATGCCATATATTTAGGGATGCAGAAGTTTGGTGCGCGCGCCTACTCGTCCAATTTTTATATTAAATCATTAAAAGAGGCGGTTGCGTATGCACACCTTAGAAATGTGAAGATTTACGTGACCATGAACACCATCGTTTTCGAGAGCGAGATCGAGGAAATGAAGGCGCAGATGGATGAGCTGAATGCCATCGGTGTGGATGGAATCATCGTCCAGGATTTAGCGGCATTGGATTATCTGGTGAAGAATTTCGAGGACCTGGAGGCGCATTGTTCGACGCAGATGGGAATCGACGATTTGGATGGCACACTCCTGTTTAAAGAGCTGGGGGCTGAGCGCGTGGTTTTATCGCGTGAGGTAGCGCTTGAAAAAGTGAAAGAGATCAGAAAACTGGCCGATATCCCGCTGGAGATTTTTGTGCACGGCGCTTTATGCGTCTCCTACTCTGGCAACTGTCTGATGTCCGGATTAATCGGGTATCGCAGCGGAAACCGTGGCAGATGCGTCGGGTCGTGCCGTAAAGAGTACGAGCTGATCGACATGGCCACCGATACCGTCATCGGAAAGAACTATATTTTATCCACGAAGGACCTAAACACCATCGAGCACATCGAGGATCTGAGGGGCATCGATTCATTAAAGATCGAGGGCCGTATGAAGGAGCCTGCATATGTGGCGAACGTGGTTTCGAAATACCGTAAAGCGCTGGACCATCAAATTACCGACGCGGATAAGGACGATCTTAGTAAGACCTTTAACCGCACGTTCACGAAGGGGTATTTGTTCCACGAGGATCCGAAGGAGATTACGAACATCCTTAGACCGAACAACTTCGGGATCGAAATCGGGCGGATTACTAAAATCGTTAAAGACACGTATGAAATCACACTCAGCAGAACACTGAATCAAAACGACATCATCCGAATTAGTCATGATAACGAGGATGTCATCATCTCGGTGGTGAAGCTGTACGATAAAGATGATAACCTCATCAACAAGGCCGACAAGATTTGCTATATCAAGGTTAAGGAAAAGCTCGCTAAAGGCGACTTGGTCTACCTGACGAAGGATTACGCGTATTATAAGGAGCTGGATGCCTCGCTGGAAAAAGAGTTTAGACGATTCCCGCTGGATGTAACGGTGCATGCGTATCCAGGGTCTGTTCTGGTCATCGACGCGGAGGGCTTGGGCTGCCAATATCACTATGAAAGCGAAGAAGTCCTCGGCGAAGCCATCAACAATCCGACGAATAAGGAACAGGTCGTTAAGCAGCTCGTACGTCTGAACGACACGATTTTCGAGCTTAATGAAGTAAATTACGAAGAATCAAATGCGTTTATCCCCGCCAAGCTGTTAAATGCCGCCAGAAGAGAAATCGTGGAGGCCCTTTACGCGCTTAGAGTGGTCAGTCATAAAAATCGCACCCTAGTACCCGCGCCTGCTGAAAAGATTAGCTTCCCAGCGGTTGCGCCATACCTCACAGCTACAGTGACGACGCAGGAGCAGTATGATGCCTGCATCAGCAGTGGCATCACGGAGGTGTATTTCGATAACGTCATCAGACGAAATCAGGTGGAATACACACCGAAGGAAGGTCAGCTCCTCATCGGCGGATACGGCGGCGTATACCACTACCGACATTCGAACCCATTCGTGACGGATTACTCCATGAACGTCGTGAACGCCACCAGCTGCTACGAGCTCTACCGCCTCGGTGCAAAGCGTGTCACGTTATCATATGAGCTGAATAAAAAGCAAATCGACGATTTAGTAGAAGCTTACACTGTCGCCAATGCTTCTGCACCATCGTTAGAAATGATCGTGTACGGCAAAGCGCCACTCATGTTCACGAAATACTGCCCTCTGAAAAAGATGAACCAATGTGGGCTGTGCCGCACGAAACGTTACGTCATCAAAGACGAACACGGTGCGTTCCCTATCATCACCCATGAGGACTGTTCAGTGACGATCCTAAACGGTAAGACGCTGAACCTTCTGGATGAACTTCCGTCGATCAAAGGTGTCGAGGCATTCAGGCTGAACTTCACCATCGAGTCGAAGGATCAGGTGCTCCGTACCATCGCGAAAGCTCAAGGCAAGCTGAACGGCACCATGACCGCTTCGGTGTTCAATCAGGAGACGGACACGAGAGGGCACTATAATAAAGAGATTATGTAGGTTAAGAGCGATTGCTTCTGCATACCGTTTACGAACGTGCGATGCGAAAATGAAACTCGCTTCGCTCAAACAGTCATTTTCGCTATATCGCACTAACTTCGAACGGCATGGGCTGACGTTTAAGTTTGAAAGCTTATAGAGGGTCTTTTCACTGTTTTTAAATGCCTTCGTTTGAAAGAGGGCTTCGATGAGGCGATCTGAGTTCATGCCTCTACGTGGGCTACCGTTTATGACGACCCAGTGGTTATGATTCGTTTCCATATGGCGTATGACTCCCCTGAATAAATAAAAAAAATGGTACATGAGGCTGTGGTCCTAAGCTTCATTGTACCATTTCTGTTTTATAGAATCGTCCAGTATTCATACGGGGTTCTTTGGTAAAAAGTGGCCCAATGCGCAAAATAAGGGCGAATTACTTCAACCGTTCGAGAACGCCTTTTCTTTTAACGATGTTCTTATAGTCCCACTGGATGTCACGGGATTTGATGAGACAGCGCTCTAGAACGCCTTCATCGATGTCCTCGGGCTTCGTGTAGCGAAGTTCAGCGGCTTTAAAGCTGCCTTCTGGGATGAGGGCTGGCTCATCGAAGGTTTGGCCGCTCCAGAACAGGAGTCTGACGTATTTTTTAAGCTTACTATATCCCACGATGGGGTTGTCGTCTATGAACCACACGGGATGTCCATGCCAGACCTTCCCATTCGCTTCTGGGAGGGTCTCCCGGATAATCTGGTTCAGTATGGCACAGATGGCATCATCTTCTGGCGCAAGTGCGCTGTGATATGCGAGAATGCTGGCTTCGCCGGTTTCTGGTGTGATGGCAGGCTGAGGGATTGGCTTTGCTGACCTCCTTAAGGGTGGACTAAAGACTGAAGTGTGTTTTAATTAGGCTGGCGACTTCAGCAGGTTCGAGGTGGGTGTTATCGATGCGTAGGTAGTTATCGAAGGGGATTTCGCCTTCGTGGCTGACGCAGCGGTAGGCGCTGTCATCTCTGAGCAGTCGTTCGTTAGAGCGTTCGATGTCCTGTTTAGAGGCCTTATGGCGTAGGCGGTTTTCGGTGACGTTGCGTTTAAGACGTTCCTCCTGCGAGGTGATGAGCTCTGCGTAATAGATGTCTGCACCATGTGATTTGAACAGGTTCGTAACGTATTCGATGTACTCCCAATCGCTGGGCATGTCGAAGGCCCACATGTAAGTGAAAATCATGCCGTAGTTGTTCGATGCGGCGAAGTCCTCGAAGATGACCGAGCGGATTCGGTTGATGGTTTTCGGATGATAATAACCGAACACGTCGATGACCAGCTCGATGCTCATGTGGTTGTGGAAGAGTCTGAGATCTGTGATTTTTGCGAGTTCCTGGCCTACGGTCATTTTACCGACGGCCGCGTTTCCGATTAAGATGACGAGCTTCATGATTTCCTCCTAGTTTGATGACTGATTCGTGATTTAAAAGAAACCCACTATGAAAGTGGGTTTTCGAATTACTCGTAATGGACGTCCCCCATGATGGTGGTTTCCATGAAGGTTTTTACTTCTTCGTTTGATTTAAAGTTCGCCAGTGCCCACATGAGCTTCATGACGATGGCTTCTGTGTTCATGTCACCTGCGTTGATGACCTTTTCGGAAGCGAGCTGACCCACAGCATAGACACCGAGCTCTGTGCCATCCTCGACACATTGGGTGGTGATTACTACGGCGATGCCTGCTTCGAGGAGTTCGTCCAGTTTATCGTTGATTTTTACGAACTGGTTAGGAATGCCGCCGACGCCGAAGCTTTCGATGACCACGCCCTTATAGTTCGCTTTGATGAAGTCGAAGAATGCTGGCTTTATACCTGGATGAAGCTTTACGACCGCCACATCCTCGCAGAATTTCGTGTTGAGCTCCAGCTTTTGCGTTTTATCGATGACATACGTTTTTGAATAGATGCCGTGGTACATGAGGTTATTATACTTCGCCATACCGAGCTTCATCTCCGCCACGACGGGGAAGTTGATGCTGGCGAAAGCGTCCCTGCTTTTCGATCTGAATTTGGTGGCTCTAGAGCCGTTAATGATGATCCCATCAAACGAGATGAACACGCCTGGAATTCCTTCGCGTGCAAATAGGAACGCATCGGAGAGGTTCTTTCTTACATCCGAGAACAGCGCACCGACCACGACCTGCGAGCCTGTGAGTACCACTGGCTTGCCGAGGTTTTTAAGCATATACACCAGCGCTGCCGAGGTATAGGCCATGGTATCCGTTCCGTGGGTAATCACGAAGCCGTCGTATTCGTCGTAATTTTCATACACGGTTTCTGCGATCTTCCCGATGAGCTGAAGCGTCATGTTGGTACTATCTATGGAGAATAATGTCAGTGTCTGAATCGTCGTCTTTTCGCGAATCTCGGGCATGAACATGAGCAAATCGTCCGCATTGAACGTCGGTGCCAGTCCATTTTCAGTCGCTTGGGAAGCGATGGTGCCCCCGGTGGTAATCATAAGGATTTTTTTCATGGTTCCCCCTGTTTGTCACATGCTAAACACATCTTAGCATCATTAAGACACAAAATAAACAAATCAAATTAACCAAAGTGCCCCATATAATTTATTATACAAAGTTTTTAGTTACTTTTCATGAAAAAGTTAAGTAAGGGGGACAAAAAAAACACCCACAAACTGATTTTAAGACCTTTTGTGGGTGTTACTTGATAGGCTTTCCTTTTGAGGGTGGTCATCATTTTTGATGAACCAGATGTCTTTTTCACTTCGTTTTAGTTTGCTCTCTACTTCGGCGAGAAACTCCTGCTGAAGCTTTAATCGTTCAGCCAGTGATTTAGCATCTTCTGGATTCGCAGCATCAGCTTCTGCAGTTTTCGATTCAGGAACCTTTAACATCTATAACACCTCCTCAATGTTATAGATACCCATGATTTGTACTTTTAGTTGTTTTTATGGCTTTTTTATGAGCCATATGATTCTTCAAGTGGTGTGTTCTCGCACCCGCCAAGCTCCAATACACACTCCTTTTGATTAAATGCAATTCAATTGGGTACTATTTAAGTATGATGTCTGTTTATAAAAGGAGATTAACATTATGGCTAAATATGTTGATGGATTTTTACTGGTCGTGCCAAAAGGAAAAGAAGAAGAATATAAGAAAATGGCTGAGGAAGGCCGCGACTCGTGGATCAAACACGGCGCGATCGGTTATTTTGAATGTAAAGGTGATGACCTTAAGCCACAGGAAATGGGCGAGGAAAAATCGCGATCATTTCCTGAAATCGCAGGCGCATCCGGTGATGAAAACGTATGGTTTTCGTTCATAATCTTTAATTCTAAGGAACACCGTGACGAAGTAAATAAAAAAGTCATGGATGAAATGAATGAAATATACAAGGACGAAATGAACATGCAAATGCCATTTGATGCAACGAAGATGGCATACGGCGGCTTCGTGGTTGCAGTAGAAGGATAAAAACCAGATAACGCACCGTTTGATTAACTTAATTTTGAAAATCCACTTCATGAAAACGCATGGGGTGGATTTTTTCGTGTAAAAACCTACTTTAGTTGGTACTCACGCGCCGTCCATCAGCGTACACTTAAAGCATAAAATAACGAATGGAGGCCACTATGAAACCATCAAGTACACCCCAAAACGCACCTGACACTACCACTATCCACCTGAAAATGAAACTTGCAGCACTTTGGGCGAGTTTTATGTTCCTCTATATCTACGTCGACTACTTCCACCTATTTATGCCGAATGCCTTAAGCGATATGCTGGCGGGAAAAGTCTTCACCTTCGACGTTTCGCAAACATTTTTGCTCATCGTCATGATTTTAGTCGCCATCCCAGCTTTTATGATTTTTCTATCTGTTGCGATGCCGAATAGAATCAACCGCTGGGTAAATCCCATCGTCGCTGTGATATTTATTCCGTACATGTTGTTTAATTTAGCAGGAGTCGCATGGATGCACATGTTAGATGAAATTTTATAGAAAAGAAATTACAATAGGAATTTAAATCAACAAAGTAGCATATAATTCAACTTTTAATATCCGATCATCAATTAGGTAATGATATTCAAATTATTTATGGAGGTAAATAAGATGAAAAATTGTCCAGTTTGTGGAAAGGAAATACAAGAAAGAACAACTAAATGTTACAGCTGTCATTCAGAATTCACGTATGGAAAAAAAGGACGAATAAAGTATATAAAGCGTAGTGAAGACATAATTAATGAAAGAAGAATGGAGATTGAAAAAAAGAGATACGAAGCTTTACCCAAAAAAGTATGTATTACCTGTGGTAACACAGTAAGAGAAGGAGAATATTATTGTCAACTTTGTGGTGAAGAAGATGCATATAATGGTGGGAGTACATATTTTGAGGAATAGAAATAAATAGAAATCAGATAATTGTTAAGGTGTATTCATAGTGTCAAGGTTTTGAATGTTGTTTTGATGAATTTTATGAACACTTTAAAATAAGAAAATAAAATTCAATTAGAAAACTTCATCTAACACCTCGCCCCCGCAACTAAGGCTGCGAGGGGCGAGAGAAACGTACTTCGCAGCAGCTCTCGAAGTTGTTCATCTCGTCCTCATCGCCTATTATGCTAGAAAGCTGCCTGTATAAGTGTAAACCAAGTCGCTCTTATAATTTAGATACACTTAAAAAAGACCTTAAGGTCTTTTTTATTATGCTGATAGAAGCATCGGGATATCATTTGACTTCCAAATCTGTTCTCTTAATTGATAATCTCACCTTGACTTTTTTCAATATCCTTAAGCCACTTTTGCTTTTCACTCTCCGTTAGCTTCATCCACTCAGAGACTTCACCGACGATTTTTAACGGATATAGTGAACGGTATGATCGCGTCAAATTACCAGGAAACTTCTTATCGGTCACGTTAGGATCGTCTTCGAAATCACCGGTTGGCGATACGACATAAATCCGCTCTTCTGCTTCGCCTTTTGCAAGTGCTGCTGCCAGCCCAGCACCCGCTATACCTGCAGTGAAATAGATATGGTTCATTTGCAGGTCTTCTTGATAGTTGGAATTTCCACCTGGATTTAAGAAATTCCCCACTTTGAGATCTGCCTTCGTTCCGTGATAAAAAGGCCCTCGGTCCTTCGGCACAGACCTGCTTTGATTCGCGCGTTCCTGAAACTTTTCGTAATTATCTAAATCCCCCTTTTGCTTATAGAGCTCTGCCAGCTTCTCATAAAGGGTGGGATAGGCCCGCCAGACATTCTCGTCGTCAACCCTAAGGGCATGTTCCAGCGCTTCCTCTAAATACCGAAGCTTTTCGTCAACTGAGACCATTAACCTTGAATACTGGTATTTCGTGACAAACCTTTCAAAATCGTTCGTTGCTACATGAATCGCCTCTTGAACAGTCTTTTGAGCACTCTCTATTTGACCTTCGGCTTCACTTTTCATCGCCATCATACATAACTTTACTACTGGATTCGCCGGACTAAACAATACTGCCATCACTGCACCTCACTTTCTCTTCCTTGCATTATAATCCTTATCAATCTTAGCTTTCCAGTTCTTATCCACCGCACCACTGTTACGGACCATGCTGAACGCCATGTTCACAGCTTCGTAATTCAGCTGGGTGCCCTCGCGATCAGCGTGGTAGTTGGCAGCCATTTCCTCTGCGATACCAAATCGCTTTGCGGTTTCTATGGCATCTATATTGGCACCGAGAAAGATAAATTCCCAGCCGTACTTCTCCTTCTGGCGATCGATCATCCGTTTGATTTGGTCATAGGAGTACTCTCTACTCGCGTTTTCCATACCGTCAGTGATAATGTATATTTCGATGCTAAAACTCCACTTGCACGGACTTACAGCTCCAGCTTCACGGAGATATAGAGCCACCCTCACGGAAGCTGAGCCATCAGTCTTCAATAGTTGAACATAATAGGGTTCATTT
>JAIUOA010000010.1 GCA_020161295.1 Bacillota bacterium
TTGGCAGGATAATGGTTTGTGGTGAATCAATTATACTTCAAAAAAGGGGGGTCACTATATTTTTTTTGTGAAACCTCGAAAAACAAAGGTTGTAAGGCTAAACTGAGTAAGTTTAGTTGACAATACGAAGGATTAACAGGGGGCTAAAATATGGAAAAAACACTTGTATTAATTAAACCAGATGCAGTAAAAAGAGGCCTTGTGGGTGAAATAATCAATCTGTATGAAAGGAAAGGATTGCAAATCGATCAACTAAAATGGTTCGAACCAGATGAAAAGAGGCTAGCAGCCCATTACAAGGCACACGAGGGGAAGCCGTTTTATGAAGGGTTAATGTCCTTCATGCATTCAGGCCCTTTAGTAGCCATGGTTTTAAAAGGGGAAAACGCTATTTCAGTCGTAAGAAAAATTAATGGTGCAACGGATTACATCGAGGCGGAATGCGGTAGCATCAGAGGTTTATATGCTTATTCTAAAACTGAAAATTGCGTACACGGTTCAGATGGGCTGGATAGTGCGGCATGTGAGATAGACGTTTGGTTTGGTGAGTGATATGAACGAGAAAGTTAAGTATTTCGCAGGAAAATTGGGAATCATACTTAACGGCTTTGGGTTATTTTTATTAATGCCACTGATGATTTCGCTAGTAAACAATGAGTCCCGTGAACTCGCTATAAGGTGGGGACAATCATTTGCGGTGCTCGTCGTTTTTGGGAGCTTGTTCGTCTATTATGGACGACGATCCAGTTTCATCACGACGAAATGGTCGTCATATGTTCTTGCGTGTATTGGCAGTGCTGCGTTAATTATTGCGGCGGCGATTCCCTATATGTTGGTGATGCGAGAAACATTGACATTAGCCATATTTGAAGCTTCCAGTGGGTTAACCACGACAGGCTATAGTATTTATTCGTCCATAGAGGGGCTTCCGAACTCGATCCTCAGTTACCGCGCCATGACCGAGTGGGTGGGAGGTGCGCTATTTATCGGCTACTTTATGTTGCTCAGCCTTCGAGGAGAGGTTCCGATATGGGGTGAGGGCGTTTATAAGTCGCATAAGATGAAGCAACTATCGACTGTTTTTAAAGGGGCATTCTTCGTTTTATTTTTGTACCTGATCATGACGGGGATCCATTTTATCGGTTATATGATTTCTGGGTTGTCGGTTTATGAAGCGTTTCTTCAGTCCATGAGTTCTGTTTCCGCAGGTGGATTCGATTCGGTTAGCCGTCCGTATAACCTGATGGTGCATTATGCGTTGCTTTTCACGACGGGTATCAGCTACCTCTTATGGCTAAAGGTGATGAAATCCCCTAGATTGATACTCATAAATCGTGAGTTTGGTATTTATAGCGGATTGACGGCTTTCGGGACACTTTTAATCGTGCTGTATTTCTACTTTGCTAACCTTCAAGCGGATGATACGGTCATACGTGCAGTTGGTTGGGCCATCAGCGCCATAACCACAGCGGGGGTTCGCGACGATATTAATCAAATGCCACAAGTGATTATCCTCCTGCTATTAGCTTTTTCAGTCATGGGCGGGATGGTTGGATCGGTGACGGGAGGTCTTAAAATCAACCGAATTCGCACTGTATTGAAGGCCGTTTTATTTGAAGCGAATCTGATGTTTAAGCCCAGTCAAGTGGTGAGTACCGTTAAACTCGATCGTCAACCGGTTCCAGTGACGATGGTGACGAAGCTAATGGCGATTTTTATCGCCTGGGGGGTAACGTTGGCTTTAGGTCTCTTGTTTTTAGGATTTTTTAGCGATGGAACACTTTGGTCAGTCTTTATCACAGCTGTCGGGGCGATTACCAATAGCTGCTATATGGATGGATTACATCCATTTCGAGAAGCGAATTTATCCACGTTATGGGGTACGGTTGTCTTGATGGTTTTAGGAAGACTCGAAATTTTACCACTGCTGATGGTGTTTAATATCAAAGCATGGAAATATTGAAAGGGGTATGTGATGAAAATTATCATAGCTGGCGGTGGTTTAGTCGGGAAGGGTTTAATTCACCAATTATCTTCAAGACATGACGTCGTGGTAATCGAGCAAAATTTGAAAAAATGTGAGCTTTTGGACGAACAGTATCCTGTGGTCACTTTCCATGGCGATGCAAAGGATATGAGATTGCTACGGGCCGCTGGGATAGAAAAGGCAGACTGCTTCCTGGCGGTTACAGGAACCGATGCGGATAATATGGTGCTCACTTTGCTCGCTAAGGATTTTGGTGTGAAAAATAGATTTGTCGTGATGCATGATCCCGATTATGAAAGTGTCTATCGTGCAGCTGGCGCCACACTAATCGCTCCATTGGCATCCATGGTCATCCATAAGTTCACTCTAGAAATTGAGCATCCCGAAATTAGACGCGTGGCAAGCATGGGCGAGGGTAAGGCCGAAATCGTCATTATCGACTTGCCAGAAGACAGTATTCATGTGGGAAAAAGCATCTCAACAATAGGCAATGATCCGAATTTTCCAGAGGACTGTATCATTGCAGGACTCTTTAATCGTCATACCGATGAACTCATTATTCCCAGAGGGTATCGAACCATAGATGCAGGTTATCAGCTCTTTCTCGTAGGTTCAGCCACAGTGATAGCGAAGGCTTTTAAGTATTTTAATGAAACCAAGTAATAACGGCCCATTGCCGACACAACGGTCAGCAATGGGTTTTGTTTTATCCCACAAGAATATTGTATACATAGCGCTACTTGATTGTAACTGTTCAAATTTAGTGATAATCTAAATATATACCTGATATATCACAACATCCAAGTTGTGGAACCTCAATTGGTTTTCGTGTATAATGAAAGGCATGATCTTGTAAATACTTAAGAAGAGGATGTCTATGCAGAAACAATCAAAACCGTTAATTTATGAAGCGTTAAAGAGAAGAATCATCGAGATGGAAATGAAACCTGGCGATCCAATCATCGAAAAAGAGTTGAGTGCCGAGTTTGGCGTCAGTCGCACACCTGTTAGGGAAGCTTTAATCAAGTTGACACAAATCGATTTGGTGGAGTTCAGACCGCGTGTGGGAACGTTTGTAACGCAGATAGATATCGCGACGGTTAAAAACGCTTATGAAGTGAAAAAGAACTTGGAAGCTTTCGCAGCGGAGTTGGCGGCACGACGTGCTTCCGAAGCTGAAGTAAAAGCATTGTTTGACATCATCGAACGCTTCGCAACTTATGATCTCGTCAAGGATTATAAATTGTGTATTCAGGATGATCAGCTCTTTCACGAAATTATCAGGAAAGCATCAAGAAATGATATCCTCATCGATACCTTAGACATGCTCAATACAAAGACGGCGCGTTTTCTTCAATCGATTCATTATGTCATCGAGCAATACGATGGCTTGATAGCGTCGCTTAACCATATTGCAGCTGCCATAAGAGACCGAAATCCCGATGAGGCAAGAATCCAAACCGAAATGCATACGAAGCAATTTTTAGAGGAAATGTCTAAAAACTTCTTTGCATAGGTGATTAAATCTTGGGAGGATGAACCATGGAACATCTTTTTTCAGATCGCGTACAGCAGGTTAAAGCTTCAGAAATTAGAGAGATACTCAAGTTAACTCAAATGCCGGACATTATCTCTTTTGCGGGGGGATTGCCAGCGCCTGAACTTTTCCCTATTGAAGCACTCAAAAATGTGGCCAGTGTCGTATTAGATGAAATGGGTAAAGAAGCACTTCAGTACAGTACCACGGAAGGGTATGATCCCTTAAGGTCGAAAATAGCAGCTAGAATGATTCGTGCAGGCGTGAAAGCCACGAAAGACGATATACTCATCACCAGTGGCTCGCAGCAGGGCTTAGACTTTAGTGGTAAAATTTTCATCAACCCTGGCGATTATGTTTTATGTGAAAGTCCAAGTTACTTAGGGGCGATAAATGCTTTTAAAGCGTATCAAAGCGCATTTAAAGAAGTTAAAACAGACCATGAAGGGATGGATTTAGCTGACCTGGAGACTGTGATTCAAGATACGCCAAATGCAAAGTTCATCTATGTAATCCCTGATTTTCAAAACCCATCGGGTAGAACCTGGTCGTTAGAACGTCGAAAAGGAATCGTCGAAATTGCGAACCGTTATAATTTGGTGATTATCGAAGACAATCCGTATGGTGAGCTTAGGTTTGAAGGAGAGACGATTGCTTCGATCAAGTCATTTGATACCGAAGGGAGAGTTATCTATCTCGGCACGTTTTCTAAGACGTTTTCACCTGGCATTCGCATCGGTTTCGTTCTAGCAGCGCCGACGCTGCTTAATAAATATATACTCGTTAAGCAAGGTGCAGATCTACAATCCAGTACACTCAGCCAACGCGAGCTTAACCAATACCTCGAAATGTACGATTTTGATGCCCATATCTCAAAAATTCGCGAGGTGTATAAAAAACGTCGTGACCTGATGATGGAAACGATAAGAGAAGCGTTTCCCGCCTCAGCCAAATGTGAAGTACCTCAAGGGGGCTTATTTGCATGGGTTGAGTTACCGAAGCACATCGACACAAAAGCGCTTTTGATCAAAGCGGTTGAAAATAAAGTGGCCTTTGTTCCAGGGGGATCATTCTTCCCGAACGGAGGTCAAGAGAATTACATGCGCCTTAATTTTTCAAACATGCCTGAAGAAAAAATAGTTGAAGGTATTCAAAGATTGGGTAAAATAATAAAAGAGAGTCTCTAAGGCCGCAGTGGCCTTGGATGGAATGCTCAAACCAATACAAGTGAGGGCTTTATGATTCAAAGGCTACAAAATTTTGCAGTATATGGCGTCATTGTTGACGGCAATCGAATTTTGCTCGTTCAAAAATCTAAAGGTCCTTTTAAAGGATTGTGGGATTTACCTGGAGGTATTATTCAGTACGGCGAGTCCCCAGAGACGACGTTGCTAAGAGAAATTTTAGAAGAGACAGGACTTGAGGTAGGGACGCATTCATACCTTAAATCTGATGCTGTCGTGGTAAACTACACGGACGAGGCGCTGGGAAAGGTGAGCTTACATCATGTAGGATTCCTCTTCAAAATCAATCTAAAAGATCTCAAGGATTTGGTGCCAAAACACGATGATGAAGAATTGATTTGCACCAAATGGTGCGATTTAGGCGAAGTGGAAATGATGGGATTGTCACCATTTCTTCAAGAGCTTTTAATGGAATTAAACGGATAGTCAATAAGGCGATGGGAGATGCTCTCATCGCCTTATGATTTGTAATCTGGTCTTTTTACCTTTATAATAAAAGAAAACTCAGAAAGTTGGCATGAGATGAAATACGTCATAAAAGCCCTTGAATTCAGTATCATCATCGCTTTATTGACACTAAGTGTCATAACGTTCAATAAAATAAATCAGGTTGAAATTTCAAATGCCCAGTCCTATAGAGAAGATCAAATGCACCTCGCCATCGTCACTGATGAAATCAGTTCGTACGCTTATCAGCGTTTTCTAAATGGTGTTGAGACAGAAGTGAAAGCCGTTGATGCCGTCTATGAAGTTTATGAAATTGGCGATTTGTCCATCGATGACATCGTTCAGATGCTACTCATCACAGAAGTAGATGGCGTGGTTTTTAGACTTAGCGATAATAATCTGGCAGGGAAAGGCATTGATGCCTGTAAAGAGCAAGGTATTTTCACGATCGTCGTGGGAAATGATGCACCCGAATCCGCGCGGGATATTTATATAGGCACCAACAAGTTTAATCAGGGCAGGCAGGCAGCCACACTCGCCATAGAAGCCATCAAGGAAGACGGGAATATCGGCGTGATTTTAGGCAGTGAATATCACTTCGAAGAATCCAGTGTTTCTAACAACTTCATCGGAGGAATTCAGGACGTGGTCTCCAAGGCATCGCTCGTCGAGCTCACCGAGGTGGCTTACTCGTCGCAAAAGCGGGCAGAGCTTATCGTGGATGAAATGCTGGATCAGAATGCCATCGATTTGTTGATTTGTACTGATCCAGTGGATGTGAACAGGATTATTCGCGTGCTTGTGGACCGAAATCGTGTAGGCGATATTAAGGTCATCGCCAGTGGCGACACCGATGAGATTATCGATGGCATAGAAAAAAATGTGATTGCTGCCAGTATCGTTGAAAATTATGAGGAGCTTGGTCGATTTTCCGTTCGTTTTTTCAGTAAACTCATGAGCGGCGAAGGCGTTTCTGCTTACATCAACGTACCGTTTCAAATTTTGGATCAGAATAATTTAGGCATAGAGTAGGGGATCGCACGAATGAGGAGTTTTATGTCGTTAGCAGGTATCTATGAATAGAATTAGCACATGGATGTTGAGAAATACCCTGAAGCGGAAAGTGTTCAGCTTTATTCTGGTATTGCTTCTATGCTTCCTTTCAGGATTTATTTATACGTTTTATGTCACCTTTAGGGTTAACGAACAGATCAATGAAATGTTTTCCACCAGCATCTCATTGAAGGCGATGAATGAGGAAATGCGTGAGTTTGAAAGTCATCTTGAAACGTACCTGGCCTCGAAGAACTCGGACAGCTTCGTTCAGTATCTCGATACCTATAATTTACTGAATGCACGTTCAAAAGCGATTATCGCGGGCGAGTCACCCTATGCGTCGAATCTCCAGCTGAAGAATATTGGGCACCTTCTGGAGGCTTACCTCGACACGTCAGAGAAAGCCATCGAGTATAAACGTGGAAGGAACACGGAAGGTTACCTGGACGCTTATGGTGATTTATTAAATATCGGCGGTTATATCGAACACAAGGTTTCTAGACTTGAAGCGCTTGATTTCGAGGTTAACCTGGAAAACTATCAACAACTGACGGCGCAATTTGCTGAAATTCAAACGAATCTAGTGATTATCGCCATTTTACTCATCGCGCTAAGCGTTATTTTCGTCTTTACCTTTTCAGTGGGTGTGGCCACGCCTATCGTCGATCTTAGTGAGCAGGCGCAAGCCATCGCTAGTGGTGACTATCATGTGAAACGCGTGAAGGGCACCCACTTCAAGGAAGCGGAGCTACTGCGAGATACATTTTACGACATGGCATCCCATATTCAGGAATATATCGACGAGCTTAAGGATAAGGTAGAAACCGAAAACAAATTGAGATTGTCTGAAACTGAGAAGCTTAAAATCCAGAACTCGCTGAATCAAGCGGAACTCATGGCATTACAATCCCAGATTAACCCGCACTTTTTATTTAATACGCTAAACGCCGGTATGCAACTCGCCATTATCGAGGATGCAGAACGTACGGGCCGTTTTTTAGAGGTATTATCGGCACTTTTCCGCTATAATATTCAGAGTCTACAAAATAAGGTCAAGCTCTCGCAGGAATTCGAAAATGCTCAAAAGTATTATGAGCTGATGAAGGTCAGGTTTGGCGATCAGTTCACATTTAGATTCCAGTGTTCACCTGAAGTTGCAGGCACAGAGATGCCACCGCTCATTCTACAGCCGATTATAGAGAATGCGCTGATTCACGGATTTAGAAACAAAACGGAGTCGGGGTTGATCGACATTCGTGCCTATCTGTCTGGAGAGCATGTTTGCGTCGAGGTTTTGGACAATGGCGAAGGCATAACAGAGACCGATCTGGAAAGACTCAACAGAGGCGACTTCACGAAAGTGTCGGACCGCGTCGGGCATACGACTGGCCTAGGACTCGGTAATGTGTATGAGCGCTTACGCCACTTTTTCGGCGTAGATGAGATTATGGTGTTTGAAAGTGTTGTTTCCAGTCACACGAAGGTGACGATTAGATTGCCTAGAAAGGAAAGTGAATCATGTTAAGAGTTCTCGTCGTCGATGATGAAGCAATCGTCTTAGAATCTGTAACCCAAGTGCTTTCGACCCAATTTGAGAACATCGCCATAGAAACTGCTAGAAACAGCCGTGAAGGGCTTATTAAGGTTGAACACTTTCGCCCTAACATCGTCATGACGGATATTAAGATGCCCGGAATGAATGGGATAGAGTTTATCGAGCGAATCCGAAAAGTGAATCAAATCGTAAAAATCGTCATCGTTTCTGCTTATGATCATTTTGAATATGCAAAGGAAGCCGTTCGCTTTAACGTGGATGATTATATATTAAAGCCTTTATCTAAGAGTAAGTTGATCGACGTGATTACTGGGCTCGAGGAAAAGATCAAATCTGAAGAAGATCGGCGTAATACGGAGCTTGATCACATAGAGAAGTATTACCAGTCGATACAGCTCGTGGAAAGCAATTTCATCAACTCTATTTTGCTCAACCGCAATATTCAAAAGTACATGCCTTACTATAGAGAGCTTCTGGAGATTCCTTTTCAAAATGGCGCTATGGTAACCATTGAGTTTGATAAGCTAGGTGATGTTTCTGAATCAGGTGAGATGAGTACTTACCATCAAAAGATATACGATTGTGCCGATTTCTTAAAAACGCATATTAAATATAATCGCACAGCACTGGTGAGTAATCCCTTTTTGAACAGAATCTATATCTATGTTGAAGGGGATAATGACCGAAATTACTGGAACAATTTATCTATCCAGTTGATGGAGCGCTTTAAGCTTAGGGTTCGAATCGGTCTAGGTACCGTTAAACCGATCAATGCCATCAAAGAATCGTATAGCGAATCTTTATTGGCACTACGCGTGTCGGATGATCTGGTGGCCTTTATCAAGGATATCAAAGAAGTTGAAGCTTCTTTTGAACGGTTCGACCAATTGCTAGGAGAGCTACATGATGCCTTTACTCAGCGCAATAAGAGCTTCCACACGGTATTAAAGCATTTTGAAGGTGAGTATATAAAAATGTTAAGCCAAAAAAATACGCTTGAATATGCGGAAGCTTCACTGGCTGAAAGCATGGTGGTCCTGTATGATAAGTATAGAAGGCTCGTTACCATCTATCGAAAAGAAGAGGGGCGTCGCCATTTTCTAACGGAACTGTTTTCACATTCTGCACCAGCCAAGCTTCAAGTGTATGAAAAACGCGTTTCAGATTGGTTTACCATCTATACAAAGATGCAAAACGAGTCATTTAATGGCATAACGCTACACGCTGTGGAAATACTCAAAAGGGATTACCATCAGGAAATTTCGCTTGAAGAAGTGGCACTGAAATTAAGCGTGACACCCCAGTACCTATCTAAGATTTTTAAAGAGGACACCGGCGTCACCTTTAAAGAGTACCTCACGGAGCAAAGGATAGAAGCCAGTAAGCAGCTTTTGAAAAATAGTGAAATGAATATTAAGGACATATGCTTTAAAGTGGGCTATAATGACACGAGCTACTTTATCCGAGCATTTAAAAAATACGAAGGGCTCACCCCTAAAGATTATCAGCGCGTGTACCGATGATGAGGAGACTTACCATGCAGATAAGAAAGAGTGTTTGGCTTTACGGCGTGTGTATTCTATTGCTAACCCTAGTTATGGTGGGCTGTGGAAGTGAGAAGGCTGAAAAAACGGAAGACATTTTGATAGGGTTATCTCTGGACAGCATCGTCGTTGAAAGGTGGCAGAGAGAACTGGAAATATTGGTGGCGACCGTTAACGAGCTTGGTGCTGAGATCGATGTTCAAATCGCAAATGAAGACATCGATAAGCAGAATGAACAGATTAAATATCTCATCGAGCAAGATGTCGATGTTTTGATCATCGTCCCGAACGATGCACGGGCGTTTTATGATGTCATCAGTGAAGCGGAACGAAACGGCATTGAGGTCATCGCATACGACCGTTTGATCATGCACCCTGATGTGGACCTGTATGTCTCGTTTGATAATGTTTCCATAGGCAAGGGCATCGCAGAAAAATTGATGGACACTCTGAGTTTGAAAACAGAAACAGGTTTAGCTCAGCCTGCCGATGAAGAGGAAGCAGCGAATGTCTATAATTTATTGATTATCAATGGTGATCCAAAGGATAACAATTCTAAGCTGCTTAATCAAGGTTTTTATGAAGGCATAAACGGCTATATCGAATCTGGTGATGCGGTGATCGTCGGAGAAATTTGGGCAAATGAATGGCGTGAGACCTATGCAAAGGAAATCGTAGAGGATTTACTGGCAAAAGGAACGCGGATAGATGGCATCATCGCGGCAAATGACGTGCTCGCAACAGGTGCGATAGAAGTTCTATCGAAAAATCGCTTGGCTGGTGAAGTGTTCGTCGTCAGCCAAGACGCTGAGCTTTCGGCATGTCAGCGGATTGTGGAAGGATCACAGCTCGCAACCGTTTATAAACCCATTTATGATCTGGCTTCCACGACAGGCAAAATGGCAGTCTCCATCGCTAAGGGTGAAGAAATCATCACGAACGATACCATCTATAATGAATACAAAAGTATTCCTTATTTAAAGCTGGATGCACAGGTGGTGGATTTGAAGAATATGGAACAGGTTGTCGTGAAAAGTGGTTTTCATCGTAAGGAAGACATTTATCGTAACTTGGGAGATGGTAAATAGAAGTACAAACACGGACAAATTTAACCTTAAATTTGTCCGTGTTTTATTTTGTATACAACCAACTCGAAAAAATTGATTGTTTCCACAAATAAGTGATTAAATAAGTGAAGTGACTTAAGTGTTAATATTGTGTAAACTTTTCTTACGGATTAGGAAAAGACCTTCTTTATTTTTTTCTCAAATCATGTGACATTTTATGCTGAAAATAATAAAATAGTAGAGGAACTTGCTAAAATCATCTGTTAAGCGTATGATAAAGTAAGTAAAACTTTACTAAAACAACTCAGTGTGAGATTTACTAAATTTGAAAGAAGGTAAAATGATGGCAACGATCAAAGACATAGCAAAACAGGCGGGTGTTTCATCTGCCACAGTATCTAGGGTGCTCAATTACGACGAAACTTTATCAGTATCTGAGGATAAGCGAAAGCTTATATTCGAGATTGCTGAAGAGTTGGATTATATGCCGCCGCGCAAACGCAACGTGGGCAAGGTCGCTAAAAAGCTAAAGATTGGGCTGGTACATTGGTACACCATGTCCCAAGAGCTGGATGACCCGTATTATATGTCCATTCGTCTGGGCATCGAGAAGATGTGCTATGAAAATGATGTTGAAATCGTGAAGATCTTTAAACCGGATGAATATGATTTTCAAAAATTGGAATCAGTGGATGGCTTTATCGCCATCGGAAAATTTACCGATTCCCAAATTTCGAAAATTTACGAACGTTCACAGAATATTGTTTTCGTCGACTCTTCTCCTATGGAGGAAAAGTTTGATTGCGTCGTTATCGACTTTGAAAAAGCCGTGACGGGAGCGCTCGATTACCTTTGGGAGATTGGACATCGCAAGATTGGCTATATCGGCGGAAGAGAGACCATCGGACCAGATCATATTGCTTTAGGCGAGCGTCGCGAAAGCGTTTTCAAATCACATATGATGGCATTAGGCGCGTATAATGAGGCATTCGTGCACATCGGCGCATTTTTGGCGGAATCGGGTTATCGTCTGATGAAGCAGGCCATTCAATCGGGAGGAGAGACGCCAACCGCATACTTTATCGCTAGCGATTCCATCGCCATCGGTGCGCTTCGAGCAGTACATGAATGTGGTCTGAAAGTGCCAAAGGATATTAATATCATAGGGTTTAATGACATACCGACTTCGAAGTATACGGTACCGCCTCTGACCACGGTCAGGGTTCATAAGGAATTTATGGGCGAGACGGCTGTAGAGCTCTTACTTGAGAGAATCATCAAAAGAAGGGACATTTCAAAGAAGGTAATTATCCCCACGGCACTTCAAGTGCGTGAGAGCACTTGTAAAGTTTAAGTAAAATATTCTTGACACTATCGTAAATATTTACTAAGATGTAGTTGTAGTACACAATATTTACTTGGGGAGATGAATTATGAAAAAGTTAACAGCAATTTTATTGATTCTGGTAATGATGTTTTCATTAGCAGCATGCGCACCAAAAGCGGAAGAAGAAGCAACAGGTACTGACCTTCCATCAATCGGCGTTACGATTTACAAATTCGACGATAACTTCATGTCATTCGTTAGAAGAGCAATCGAAAATGCTGCTGCTGACAAAGCAACACTTGAACTGAACGATTCACAAAACTCTCAAGCAACTCAAAATGACCAAGTTGACACGATGATTTCTAAAGGCGTAAAAGCACTTGCAATCAACCTCGTTGATCCACAAGCAGCTTCAACAATCATCGAAAAAGCTAAAGCTGCTGACCTTCCAGTTATCTTCTTTAACAAAGAGCCAGATGCAGCTGCTATGGCAAGCTACGATAAAGCTTGGTATGTTGGTACAACTTCATCAGAATCTGGCGTAATCCAAGGTCAAGTAATCGTTGACGCATGGAAAGCAAATCCAGCTTGGGATAGAAACGGTGATGGCGTTATGTCATATGTTCTTCTCAAAGGTGAACCAGGTCACCCAGATGCAGAAGCTAGAACTAAATATTCTGTAGAAACAGTCGTTGCTGCAGGTATCCAGGTTCAAGAACTTGAGCTTCAAACAGGTATGTGGGACTCAGTAAAAGGTAAAGAACTCATGGACGCTTGGATCGCAAAACACGGCGATGCAATTGAAATGGTTATCTGTAATAATGACGGTATGGCACTTGGCGCAATCCAATCACTTAACGCAGCTGGTTACTTCGAAGGCGACAAATTCATGCCAGTAGTAGGCGTTGATGCGATTCCAGATGCACTTGAGCAAATTAAAGAAGGCAAAATGGTCGGTACAGTACTTAACGACGCTAAAAACCAAGGTGGCGCAACATTTGATCTCGCTCTTAACGTAGCGTTAGGTAAAGATCCACTTGAAGGCACTAGCTGGACATTAGACGAAACTAAAGCTGTTCGTGTACCTTATGTAGCTGTAACGATCGATAATATCGCGTTTGCTGAAGAAGCTTACAAATAATAATCCGTCACAACACGAGCAATTAGAATCAGTTCGAGATGCAGTCACTGCATCTCGAATTTTTTCGAGATTCATCTTTCATAAAATTTATTCGCAATTATCATTATTTTAAAATGAAAAAATTACCTAGAGATTAACTGGGTATTTACTATATAGTTTGAAAGGAGGCGTAATCATGCAAGAAGAGACCACAAAGGATTATTTACTCGAGATGATCGGAGTCTCGAAGGAATTCCCAGGTGTCAAAGCATTGGATGGCGTCACTTTGAGGGTTCGTAACGGCAGTGTCCACGCATTGATGGGGGAAAATGGCGCAGGTAAATCTACTTTGATGAAATGCCTATTCGGTATTTATCACATGGATGAAGGTCAAATTCGCCTTGAGGGAAATGATGTTAAGTTTACTTCCTCAAAGCACGCATTAGACAACGGGGTATCCATGGTACACCAGGAACTCAACCAGGTAAAAAGTACCCGCATTATGGATAACATTTGGTTAGGTAGATTTCCAACCAAACGCTTATTTGTCGATGAAGAGAAAATGTTTAAAGATACAAAGGCGATCTTTGATGACCTCGACATTAAACTCGATCCAAGAACCAAAATTAAAGACTTGCAGGTTTCAGAATGTCAGATGGTGGAAATCGCAAAAGCGGTGTCCTATAATTCAAAAATCATCGTCATGGATGAGCCAACTTCCTCATTAACAGAAAAAGAAGTCGGCCACTTGTTTAGAATCATCAATGCCCTTAAAAATAAAGGTGTGTCTGTTATTTACATTTCGCATAAAATGGAAGAAATCGCGCAAATTTGCGATGAGGTCACCATCATGCGAGATGGTAAATGGATTGCGACCAAATTCGTAAGAGATATTTCAACCGATGATATCATCAAACTCATGGTTGGTCGCGACTTAACAAATCGTTTCCCACCAAAGACGAATTTCCCAGCAGATGTCATCATGACCGTGGAAAATCTCACGGCTGTGAATCAACCTTCAATCATTGATGTGAGCTTTGATTTAAGAAAAGGTGAAATTTTAGGAATCGCAGGCCTCGTAGGTGCTAAACGTACCGATGTCATCGAATCCATCTTTGCTGAACGTCATGCGACTGGCGCTATTCACATCCATGGTAAAAAGATGCATTTCAGACACCCGAAAGATGCCATCAAAAATGGTGTGGCATTAGTAACAGAAGAGCGTCGTGCCACAGGAATATTCCCAAATCAAGACATTTCCTTCAACTCTTCCATCGCGAATATCGATCGATATGTAAAACGTTTATCGATCCTCGACCTTAAGAAAATTGCGAAAGATACGGACTGGGTTGTCAGTAGCATGAGCGTAAAAACGCCTAGCAAAAAGACGCGCATCATGTCGCTTTCGGGTGGTAATCAACAGAAGGTCATCATCGGTAGATGGCTACTCACTGAGCCAGAGGTGCTTCTGCTCGATGAGCCGACTCGTGGTATCGACGTCGGTGCAAAATACGACATCTATCAATTGATGATCGACCTTGCGGCAAAGGGAAAGGGCATCATCATGGTTTCATCAGAGATGCCTGAACTTTTAGGCATCACCGATCGTATTCTCGTTATGAGTAACGGTAGAATGGCAGGGATCGTTAACACTAAAGAAACGACACAAGAGGAAATTCTCAGGTTGTCTTCCAAATATTTATAGTGGGGAGTGGGCATTATGTCAGAAAAATTGAACAGTAAACGCATCGGGCAGTTCATGATGAACAATGCGATTATCATCGTCTTGTTTGTCCTTATGGTTGTCATCGTTGTACTTGAACCGACTTTTATTTCCGTTAGAAACTTTACGAATATTCTAGCACAGGCATCTACTAGAACGATCTTTGCACTGGGTGTTGGGACCATCATCGTTGCTAAAGGTACAGACCTTTCACTCGGTCGCCAGGTTGGACTTGCAGCAGTTATCTCTGCATCACTTCTACAGGCACCTGAGTATGCCTACCGTATGTATCCAAATCTTGCACAGCTTAATCCATTGATTCCGATTTTACTCGTTATGCTTGCTACTGCTTTCTTCAGTGGTATCAACGGTATTATCGTGGCTAAGTTCAAGGTAGATCCTTTCATCGCCACATTAGGCATGATGGTTGTCGTGTACGGCGTCACTTCGATCTATTATGACCGCCCGCCATATGGTGCGCAACCGATTGGTGGACTTGATCCAGCGTTTGCAAAAATTGCACAGGGGTCATTGAAGCTTGGTACATTCCAGATTCCATTTCTCGTTATTTACGCCATTATTGCCGTAGTATTCATGTGGTTCTTATGGAATAAAACGCGATTCGGAAAGAATATATTCGCTGTGGGTGGAAACCCAGAAGCGGCTGCAGTATCAGGCGTTAACGTAGCAAAAGTACTCATAATGGTTTACGTTTTAGCTGGACTTTTCTACGGACTCGGTGGTGCACTGGAAGCAGCGCGTATCGGATCTGCGACGAACAATACAGGTAACGGTTATGAGCTCGATGCCATCGCGGCTTGTATCGTCGGAGGCCTTTCCTTCACCGGAGGTATAGGTAGTATCGCTGGTATCGTTACAGGGGTACTGATCTTCCAGGTTATCGCATATGGTCTTTCGTTTATCGGCGTCAACCCATACCTTCAGTTCATTATCAAAGGCTTAATTATTATCGTGGCAGTTGCCATCGATACCCGTAAATATATTAAGAGAAAATAATCCTCCACTAAGGTCAATCCTAACACTGAAGTCAGCCCCCCCATCGTAAGGCTGGCTTTAGTGTCGGGTAGGGACCTATCATTTTTTTTTGAGTTGTTCCAATAAATACCATGAGAGGTTAAATATGATATTAGGCGTGGATTACTATCCAGAGCATTGGCCAGTGCATATGCTGGAAGAAGATTTGGACCGCATCGTGAAGCTCGGTGCAAACACCATCAGAATCGGGGAGTTTGCTTGGCACCTTATGGAAAAGGAAGAAGGGACGTATACTTTTGATTACTTTGATCATGTGATAGATGAAGCAAAAAAGAGGGGGCTAAATGTTATTTTCGGTACCCCGACCGCTACTTTCCCTGCGTGGGTCGCGAAGAACTACCCCGAAGTGGTTGCCATGAATCAAAGTGGCGTCAGACACGCGTTCGGTGGACGGCGAATTTATTGTTACAACGCGCCGGAATACAAACGCCTCACGAGAAACATCGTTACGGCATTATTAGCCCATTATAAGGACGAAGCGGGGATCATCGCATGGCAAATCGATAATGAGCTGGGTCACGAAGGCTCGGATCAGTGCTATTGCCCTGTCTGCCATCGCGAATTTCAAGCCTATTTAAAGTCCAAGTACGGTCAAATAGGGGAACTCAATCAGCGCTATGGCACGATTTTCTGGGGACAGACGTATAACGATTTCGACGAAATCCCTTTGCCGACTGAAACCATCACCACGCACAACCCTTCGCTTCTGCTGGATTGGGCGCGTTTCCGCTCACAAAGCATCAACCAATATGCGACCCTTCAGATCGATATCGTCAACCACTATAAGCAGCCCCATCAAAAGGTGATTCATAACCTGTTTGGTGGATTCTTCGACCGCGCCTATGATCAAAACGTTTTAGCGGAGCAGCTCGATGTGGTGGCTTATGATAACTATCCTGTTTGGGGTGGATTAGAGAAGCCACTTTCGCCATCGCACATCGCACTCACTCTGGATTATATCCGTGGATTAAAATGCGAGAACTTTTGGATCGTGGAAGAACTCATGGGGGCACAAGGGCATACGGTTATCGGATATTTACCTAGACCTAACCAAGCGAAGCTGTGGTCCCATCAGGCCATGGCCAGAGGATGTGAAGCGCTATTGTACTTTAGATGGCGTGGCATGACCCGTGGGGCAGAGCAGTTTTGCCAGGGAATCCTCGATGCGGACAATCTAGAGAATGATAAGTACCGAGAAGTGGAATCGTTCTTTAAAGAAGTCGCGGCGGAGGAATCGCTGTATATGACGCCTATAAAAGCGGAGGTCGCCCTGCTGTACGATTATGATAATCGCTGGTCATGGGCAGCACAGCCTCAGAGCCATGCGTTTGACTATACAGGTGAATTCGTCAGACTTCATGCGGGATTTCACCGCCTTAATGTCATGACGGATGTCATCGATCAGAAAAAGGACTTCTCACACTATAAAATCGTCGTGCTTCCAGTGATGCAAATCGTGGATGAACCGCTACTCGACCGTCTTCAGGCGTTTGTAGCCGCTGGCGGAACTGTCGTCTTCGGTTTTAGAAGCGGTATAAAAAATCGTGATAATAATATCAGACTCTCAGAAAATATCTTAAATGATTTCTGTGGTCTGAAAGTCGTCTCTTATGAATCGCTGGGAATCGGACAGCAAATAGGCATTAAGGGTGTCGGCGGAGATGAAGCGACAGCACGTGTGTGGCGCGACCTGATTCGACCACTAACGGCTGAAACGCTTTACGCCTATACCGATGCGTTTTTTGATCAGTATGCCGCAATCACAGTGAATACAGTTGGCACTGGAAAGGTCTATTACGTGGGTGCAGGCATCGACGAGAACCTTGCTGTAATGCTAGCCCGTAAATGGTGCGAAGAAAAGCATATAGCTCAAATTGCCTCTCCAGAAGGCGTTGAGGTCGTCCACCGTGCAGGTAGAAAAATCATCTGCAACCATAATGGACATCAGGTCGCTTACGAAGGTTACACCGTTGAACCCTATGAAACGGTGATTATTTAGTTGAAAATCGAGCACAATTAAATTAAAAAGAGATTTTAGCGAAGCTTACAACACATTCGCTAAAATCTCTTTTATGTTTATTGATGACCGTTATAGGCGGCTTCCGCTTCGGAAACGAGTGTTTCCACAAGCTTCGGCACTGTGGTGATTTCATTGACTTTATAGACATTTGCTCCTGCGAAGATTAAACCTGATTCGAGATCGCCTGTGACAGAAGACACGAGTGCCTGCGAGATGCAATATGGCGTCGTCGCAGGATTACAGGTGGCGAGGCAGTTGACACAGCGTTCGATTTTAGGCCTTCTACCTTCAGCGATGCGTTTAATCAAACTGTTGTTAAGCGCGCGACCCGGCATGCCCACGGGACTAATGATGATTTCCACGTCTTCTTCTGTAGAAGCGACATAGGCCTGCTTAAAGGCGTCGTCCGCGTCACACTCTTCGGTTGCGACGAAGCGCGTGGCCATTTGAACACCATCAGCGCCGTAAGAGAGCATCTCTGCGATGTCTTTACCATCGAAAACGCCACCAGCGAAAATCACGGGAATTTTACGCGCGTACTTTTCTTCATAGGGTTTAAGGGCGTTTTTCACGCCTTGAATCACTGTTTTCGGATCAAAATTGTTTTCGAGGATGTCTTCCTTCGAGAAGCCCAAATGACCGCCTGCCAATACCCCTTCGATGACCACTGCGTCAGGTGCGACCTGATGGTTGCGGTCCCATAATTTAGCCAGGAGCTGAGTTGCTTTAACAGATGAAACGATGGGAACGATTTTTGTGGCAGAGCCCTTCACCATGGAAGGTAGCTCGGTTGGAAGTCCAGCACCCGATATGATAAAGTCGACGCCCTCTTTCACAGCCACAGCCACATGTTCTTTATAATTATTCATGGCTACCATAAAGTTGATGCCGATTAAGCCATTTTGAGTCTTTTCTTTTGCCAGCCTGATTTCGTTCTTAAGTGCACGCAGATTGGCTTCGAGCCTGTTTTGGTAAAAATCAGGATCTCTAAAGCCGAGATTGACACCGGATATTACACCAAGTCCGCCTGCGTTAGTCACTGCTGAAGCTAGACCTGACCGAGTGACGCCCACGCCCATGGCACCAAGTACGATGGGAAATTTTACACTTAACTGACCAATTTTTAGTTCAGGAAGTTTCATGTTGCCTCCAAATAAATAAAATAAGTAAACCCATCTCATCATATCTTAGAGTGGGACCTGATTCAATTCATCCGGATTAAATGCTATAAATCCTTTATAAATTTTCAGAGGGTTGTTATATTTCTTTTAAAACCGGTGTAGCAATTTTAAATAATGCAGTTTATAATGGACTTGGGTAACCTTTTTCCAAGATCATATGAATTTGAAAGGGGCTTGGAAGATGAGTAAAAATGTTTCAATCGAATGGGAGAAATTGAGCTTCAGCTACACCAAAACCGACTTGCGTTATGTTTCCATGTGGAAGGATGGCGCATGGGACGAAGGTAAGCTCGTGGAAGACAACATGATCAGCATCAGTGAAGCGTCTACAGCGATTCACTACGGTCAGCAGTGCTTCGAAGGACTTAAGGCGTACAGAACTCCAAATGGAGACGTACAGCTGTTTAGACCTGACGAAAATGCTAAGCGTATGATTCACAGCTGTCAGCGTGTGCTCATGCCAGAAGTACCGGTAGAGAAGTTTATCGATGCTTGCGTTCAAGTGGTTAAAGCGAACATGCACTTCGTACCACCTTACGGTACTGGCGCGACGCTGTATCTCAGACCTTATGTCATCGGTGTTGGCCATAACCTCGGCGTTAGAACCGCTCCTGAGTTTATGTTCGGCGTGTTTGCCGTACCTGTCGGTCCTTATTTCAAGGGCGGTATGGCACCGGTAAACTTTACCATTGCAGATATGGACCGTGCAGCACCACATGGTACTGGCGCAGCTAAAGTAGGTGGTAACTACGCAGGTAGCTTACTTCCAAACTATGAAGCGAAAAAGCGTGGATTTGCGGATTGTATCTATTTGGATCCAGCGACACATTCGAAAATTGAAGAAGTTGGCGCTGCTAACTTTTTCGGGATTACAAATGACGGCAAGTTTGTAACACCTATTTCACCATCGATTTTGCCGAGTATCACGAAGTATTCTTTGATGTATTTAGCAGAAAACTATTTAAAACTTCAGGTCGAAGAACGCGATTGCTATATCGACAACCTCAGTGAATTCATCGAAGCTGGGGCTTGTGGAACAGCAGCCGTTATCACACCAATCGGCGGTATTGAATACAAAGGGCAACTACATGTATTCCACAGTGAAACAGAAGTAGGCCCTGTCACCAGAAAACTCTACGACACCCTTGTGGGAATCCAGTTTGGTGAGATAGAAGCACCAGAAGGATGGATCTATAAAGTCGAATAGTAACCGTCGTAAAGTCGTTCGCGCAAAATTAAAAGTTGTTACGGATCTTATCATTAGACCTGTAACAACTTTTTCTTTTTTGGTGTTTGGTTAAAGCGTAGAAAAGGGGGCATCCGAGTGAAAATGATACTTTTTCCCAAATAATCTAAAGCTTAAATCCGTCGCCCATAAGTGCATGGACTTCTTATAATAGTGACCATACTGTGCGCCATATTTTTCATCTCCGAGAACCGGATGACCCATCTGTGCCATCTGGACCCTAATTTGATGCTGCCGCCCAGTGTGTAGGCGAATTTCCAGTAATGATAGCGGGCCATCCTCACAGGTCGTCATATGGACCAGGCGATAGGAAAGCTTTGCTTCCTTTCCCCCAGGAGTACCTGGTGGAACGACTTTTACGAAATTCAACTTCTCATCGATAAGCAGCGTATGGGATAGCGTGGCCTCATTTGAAGCTATGGCTCCTTCTACCAATGTAGCGTAGCGCTTATCAACTTCATGACTGGCAAAAATAGCGCTAAGCTTCTTAGCCGCATTTGGTGTTTTCGCAAAAACCACCACGCCACCGGTATGACGATCGAGTCGATGCACCAGCCCTAAATAGGAAAGTGGTTTACCGAGCATGAATTCATAATGGTCTTTCGTGCGGTCCATTAAAGATAATGTCCCTGTCTTATCTGGCTGAACGGGACAATTTTGGGGTTTTTCAACGGCTATCAAATGCGCGTCTTCATAAAGAATGTGCATAATCACCTTTTAGATTTCGGATTTTTGGGTATAAATAAATGATGAAATCAATTGCTTTGAGGTGATTCAGATGGATAAAATCACACAAATGACCGGGGTTTTAAATTATGTGAAAGGGCAGAAATCCCCTGGCCAAATTTCGTCTGAAACAATCAAACCTTCTCCCTATGCACTTAAGGTTGTACCTGCAGAAGATCGGTTAAGTACACTTTCCGAAATATTTGGCGATAAGACCCTTAAACAGATGGGATTAGTAGAGTGTCAAACCTGTAGTTCAAGAACTTATGTGGATGGGTCAGATGATCCAGGTGTTTCATTTAAGACCCCCACAGGCGTTTCCCCAGAAGCCTCATTTGCAGCAGTTTCTGCTCATGAGCAAGAGCACGTGAGTAACGAGCGGCAATCCGCACATGCAGAGGGAAGAGAGGTCATCGCTCAAAGCGTACAGGTCTTTATCAGCGTGTGCCCTGAATGCGGAAAAGCCTATGCTTCAGGGGGTGTTACCAAAACCACGACGGCTTCAAAAACACCCTACCAAAATCCACTCATGAACCTTTTAGGCAACCTGCTCGATGCGAAAGGGTAACTTACAAACGCTGATGGTTATCAGCGTTTCGTTATTTTTTGGCGTAGAGCGACCATTTTTTCTGGTGTGTCTGTGATGATGCTATGGCATCCAGCCTCTATAAGGACGCGTGCCACATCGGGATCATTTACCGTATAGACATTGAGTGCGATACCTTCCTCATTTAGTTCCCGAAGGCTATCGGCATCTAGCGCTTGAAAAGCCGGGTGATAGAATTCTGCCTTTAGAAGTCTTAGATACCGCCATGGTTGTACCATTTTGCAATCGGTAAGAACCCCGATTAAAGCATGTGGCGCGATGGCCTTAATCGTCTGAAGAACCGTGTGGTCGAATGAAGAATAAATGACTTGTTCACGCGTCAGTAGCCTTTGGCAGAGCGCGAGCACTTTCTTTTCGATATCAGGATATTGTGAATGACCTGCTTTGAGCTCCACATTTAGAAGAAGGGTCTTTCCTTGCTTGCTTTCAAGTGCCAGCAACAAAGCGATGACTTCGTCTAAAGTGGGGATGGGTTGGATTTGATCTTTGAACTTTACCTTGAACTGTTTTAGTTCTTCTAGTGTAAAATCGTTAATTTTCCCTGAAACGCCGCACATGCGGTCTAAAGTAAAGTCGTGAAAAACCATAATATGGCCATCCTTTGATAAATGGACATCAAGCTCGATGCCATCCGCACCACAGGAAATCGCGTGGTCAAAAGAGGCTAACGTGTTTTCCGCATGGGTGGCCTTTGCCCCTCTATGCCCTAAAATCAACGTCATACCGGCTCCTTTGTGTTAACGTAATGGTGGAAAACTTCCATTACCATTATACCACAGCAATCCCTGCCTCCTCAAAGGTAATCATATCATTTAACATGGCGAGGGCACTTTCGACTAGATTGAAGGCTAGAACAGCACCGCTACCTTCACCGAGACGCATATTAAGGTGTAGGTAGGGCTTCACGCCTAATAAGGAGCTGGCAAGCGCCGCACTCTTCTCCTCAGAAGCATGTGACGGAATGATGTAATCCGAGACCCCTTCGAATAACCTGCAAGCCAAAATTGCAGAAATCGATGAGATGTAACCGTCTATGATGACAGGAACACGATTATGCGCTGCGCCGAGGATGATACCTGTCATTCCTGCAATCTCTAATCCCCCCACCTTTGCCAGCATATCCAGTGGATCATTAGGATCGATGCTTTTTCCTTCGATGGCGCGCTTGATGACTGCAGCCTTATGCGGTAGCTTTTCTGTCGGAAAGTTGGCGCCGATGCCTACCAGTGACTCTGGTGACTGACCACTTAATAACGAAAGCAGTGCCGTACTTGGAGTGGTGTTGCCGATTCCCATCTCGCCGATGGCCAGAAGGTTGTGACCTTCGCTAATGGCTTGCTTCGCAGCCATAATGCCCACTTCAATGGCACGCTCTACCTCAGATCGCGTCATGGCGTCGCCGATAGCGATGTTATCAGTACCACGCTTTACCTTTTGATTGATCAGTAATTCATGTGAGTCCTCGGTATCGATGCCGATATCCACAGTGTAAACCTTAGCACCATTTAGCTTGGCCAGTGCACCTACGCCAGATACCCCTTTCGCGATGTTAATCGACTGAATAAGTGTCACTATTTTCGGCGCTGAAGCGATGCCCTCGTCGCACACGCCATGATCAGCACACATGACGATGACCGCTTTGCCAGTAATAGTGGGACGTTCAACACCATAGATGCCGGATAGCTTAACGGCGAGATCTTCTAATGCGCCTAGTGAACCCTGCGGTTTCACCAATTGATCGACACGGGTTTTGGTTTTTTTCATCGTGGCTTCATTGAGCCCCTGAAGCTTAATGTTTTTCATAATGAACCTCCTGATTTTATATGTGTATAGGCCGGTAGACAAAATTTGAAAACAAAAAAAGTCCATTACTCGTTTTACGCACCTCAAAAAAAGTGGTTAACAAGTAATGAACTTTACCGTCGCTCATTATGTCTATTACAGGCAGGTCTCCTGGCTCGATTTCATCGCCTATTGCGCCTTCCCAGAACTCCAGTGGCATTTGCAATCGCTCAATCATACAGTGATGGGTTCGCTTAGGACTTTCACCTAATTCCCTATTCTCCGATTTGGCACCTATAACTGGTATTAGTTTAGCGGAGAGTCGGTATAATGTCAACTCAACCTTAGTAATTATAAAAAAATTTTAGTGCTTACTAAAAAATTGCAAAGCCGAGAATTCATGATATAATAGTGATGGAGTATTTGAAGTGTCGAGGGGATTATAGACGCAAATTTTGGGTTGCTTAAGGAGGCGCTATTATGATATCGAAAGAAGTCCATGAGAATTTGAAGAATGCATCTTGGATCAGAAGAATGTTCGTAGAAGGCAGCAAACTGAGAGAACAGTTTGGAGATGAAAATGTCTATGATTTCAGTTTAGGAAATCCTTACTTTGAGCCGCCGAAATCAGTAACCAATAAGCTAAGAGAAGTGGTTAATGCGGATATTGAAGGGGCACACCGCTACATGGATAACGCCGGGTTTAAAGACGTCAGACAAAAGGTGGCGAACGCCATCAATCGTGACATCGTGAAGCCTTTAGGCTTTGAACATGTGCTGATGACAGTTGGGGCTGCAGGCGGTATAAACGTGCTTCTTAGAACTGTACTTGATGCCGGTGACGAAGTCATTATCTTTGCACCGTATTTTGCTGAGTACATCTTTTATATTAAAAATCATAACGGGGTTCCAGTCATTATTAAAACCGACGAGCGAAATTTTGAACCCGACCTTGAGTTGTTCGAGAAAAGCATCACAGCGAAAACGAGAGCGGTACTGGTTAACTCACCGAATAATCCTACAGGGGTGATTTACTCTGATGAGACCCTTAAGAAGCTCGGCGAAATACTCACCAAAAAAGAAGAAGAATTCGGTAGAGAAATCTATATGATTTCCGACGAACCTTATAAAGCCCTAGTCTATGATGGACATGTGGTTCCGAATATTCACAACTATTTTAGACACAGCATCATGGTCAACTCCTATTCTAAATCACTGGGACTTGCAGGAGAGCGTATCGGGTATATCGCCATTAACAGCCAGTTTGAGGACGCAGAGCTCTTTATGAGTGGTCTGGCTTTTGCTAACAGAACACTTGGGTTTGTTAATGCACCCGCGATTTGGCAAAAGGTTATTTCCGATTCGTTGGAAGAATCCGTCGATATTTCTCAGTATCAAGTACGCCGCGATTTATTGTTCAAAAAGCTAAGTGAACTTGGCTTTGAAATGGTAGAGCCAAAAGGGGCGTTCTATTTATTCCCTAAAGCGCTGGAAGCAGACGACGTGGCATTTGTCATGGAAGCTAAAAAGTTCAATATTCTTTTGGTTCCAGGCAGCGGATTCGGTTACCCAGGTTACTTCAGAATTTCCTACTGCGTCGATTTGGGCATGATTGAACGTTCGCTACCAGCATTTGAAAAACTCGTCGCATATTATAAAAACAAGTAGTTTTGAACGACTAGGTTAGTAATTGAAAAAGATAAGACCTTGATTTCCAGCTGAAATCAAGGTCTTTATACTTTTTCGGGAGTGAGCTAAAACAATTTCTTCCTCACCATAAACATGGCAATCAAGCTTGAAATCGCTAAAGAAATCGCGATGATAATCATAAAGGCATGTGGTTGTCCCGATAGCGGCACGGGCACATTCATACCGAAGAAACTCGCAATCATGGTAGGGATTGTTAAAACAATCGTAATCGAAGTTAAAAATTTCATGACCATGTTTAAATTATTTGAAATAACAGAAGCAAAGGCGTCCATCGTGCCACTTAAAATATTGCTATAGATGTTAGCCATTTCGATCGCCTGTTTATTTTCAATAATGACATCTTCCAGTAAATCTTCGTCCTCAGGATACTTTTTTATGCTTTCAATTTTCAGCATTTTTTCAAGGACGATTTCATTGCTACGCAATGATGTCGTAAAATAAACCAAGCTCTTTTCCAAGTCGAGTAGTTGAATCAGTTCTTTGTTCTTCATCGATTTGTGCAGTTCACGTTCGATGTTATTGCTCATCTTATCAATCTGCTTTAAGTAATTCAAATAGTAAGTGGCATTTTTATAAAGAAGCTGTAAAATAAAACGCGTTTTCTTAAAAGTGTAGAAGCTCTTGATTTTCCCTGAGATAAAATCGCTCACCAAAGGAATCTCTTTCGTGCACACGGTGATGATATTTTCTTTAGCGATAATGATGCCGAATGGTAAGGTTGTATAGATGACAGACGAATCATGCATTTCGGCGAGTGGAACGTCGACGAGAATCAGCGTACAATCCTCTTCAACTTCTATACGCGCCCGTTCTTCCTCATCTAGTGCTGCCATAAGAAAATCGCGTGGTATCCCTATCGCATCACAAACTGAAGAAATTTCTCTTTCTGTCGGTGACACGAGGTGAATCCAGCTGTTATCCTCGATTTCGCTAAGGGTTTGTAACCCGAGGGCATTTGTTTTAAAAAATTTAATCATTCGTAACCTCCTTTTCATGACAAATAAAAGACCATCTAAATGATCTTTAGATGGTTAAGAGGTTAATAATGAGGTATTGACCTAAAACTAAAGATTATTTAGAGTGTCTTTTTGCTATTCAGTTTTCGTTCGGGACCATAACTGTCCATTAGACACCTCTCCATAAAATCTTTAACGCTTTATTATAACGTATCAATTAGCTTATATCAATGCAAAAGTAAATCACGGGGTAAAGTTCTTCTTCGGTAAATAGAGATAAACCTGTGTGCCGAGGTTTAAAGTGCTTTCGATTCGGATGTGGCCACCCTGAGCTTTCAAAAGGGCTTCTACGATGGATAGGCCGAGTCCGGTACCCCCTGTTTTTCTATTCCGGTCTTCATTTAAACGATAGAAGCGGTTAGTCAGGTTACCGATACTTTCCTTCGCGATGCCCTGACCTTCATCGGTGATACAGAACTCGATGTACTGATTCTTTAATTGGCAGGTACAGGTAATGGTGGAGCCTTCGGGAGAATACTTGACCGCGTTTTCGGATAACGCCCTAAATACCTGGGTCATGAGCTCCATATCAGCGACCATAATGCCTGAGTACTCGGGTCGACAGACGAAGTTATGCGTCGGATAGAGGCGTAAGCTTTCCTGACGCATCTTCACCATCAGGTCATCAATTTTAATAGGTTCTAGATTGACGCGGACGCGATGGTTTTCCAGCCTTGCTAAGATAAGTAGCTTCTCAACCAGATTCTTCATGTGGGTTGATTCATCTTCGATGGCATCCAGAGATTCTTTTAATAAGGCTTGATTTTCAGTTCCCATGGTTTTTAAAAGTTCCACATAGCCGAGTACGATGGTGAGCGGAATCCTAAGCTCGTGGGAAGCATCGGAAACGAACCGTTTTTGATATTCAAAGGAGGCGTCGAGATTTACTAACATGGTGTTTAAGCTCTTGATCAGCGTATCGATTTCGTCGTTACTTTCATTTGTCGGGATGCGGTAATTGAGCACTTCCTTATTCATGTTTTGAGCGATATTGGAGAGCTCCAGTAGGGGCCGGAGTGCACGTTTCGTAAAGTATTTCCCGAAGATGGATAGAAAAAGAATCCCGATGATGGCAGAGATGGATAAGGCAGAGTTTAAGCTGAGCAAGAAGTCGTTATCCAGTGCAGGATACAAAAATACCACGACAAATGCGCTGTATTGATCCGCAGTATCGAGCCTAATGGCAGTATACAGGGTATCAAATCCCAGAATATTCGATTCTGTGATAATCGAAGGACCATACTGCTGAGGAATATGTATCGTCGTCTCTTGGAATTTGACACTCTCTGTGGCGTTGATGCTACGAAACATCTCGACTTTAATCATTTCTTGACCGGTTGTGGTGGACTTTTCCAGCATGGATTTGATCGACATGTTTTGAGGTGAAATTTTAAGCTGATCCATGAGTAATAGATCATAGACATCTTTATTTAGGCCATAAGAAGTTTTCCCGTCGGAATCGATGATCATAATCAGTGTCTTATAATGATCAAATAGATAATAGGATTCCAGCTTCTGATAAATCAACCCCACCCGGTCGTTCCGACTTGCGGCGAGAATCGTGTCCTGCTCCTTTTTTAACACCTCTTCAATCTGAAGCTGTTTGTTCAGCAAATCCTCGCGGTTCTTAAAGTAGAGGAACTGATTGGTTAACAGCGTGACGAACCCCATGCCGATCCCGATCAGTAGCGTAAAGAGAAATACATTTGCTAAAGTCACGCGCGTCGAAAACTTCATTTTACGAATTCGCTTTTTTATGGCTTTTAGTCCGCTATTCAAATAAGGTACTTTATCTAACAACGTATCCACGTCCTCTTATGGTCTGAATCAGCTTTCGGTGATGATCGCGATCGATTTTATCTCTAAGGTATTTGATATAGACATCGACGATGTTCAAGCTGCCGTAATAATCATACCCCCATACTTTGTTGAGGATTTGCTCACGGGTAAGCACGATGCCTTTATTAATGACCAGATGTCTGAAAAGATCGAATTCGGTTTTAGATAGGTCGATCTTTTGACCACTTCGCGACACTTCGTAAGTCATGGAGTTGATGAGGATATCCTCGAAAACGATTAAGTCCGTTTGTGTAGAGGGCGATGATTTTTTACGGATGTTTGCACGGATTCTTGCTAAAAGTTCATCAAATACAAAGGGCTTGGTGACATAATCATCTGCCCCAGAATCTAATCCATTAATGACATCCTGAATATCGTCTTTAGCCGTGAGCATGATGATTTTCGTGTCAGGATAGAGCTTTTTGATGGCATTACAAGCGGTAATGCCGTCGGTTTTAGGCATCATGACATCCATGAGAATCAAATCGAACTTCTTTTGAGCAACCTTGTCCATCGCTTCGCTACCATCAAATGCGAGTTCAGTCTCGTATCCGGCATAGCGGAGCTGCAGATCGATGATTCTTGATATTTTTACTTCATCTTCGACGATGAGAATACGTTCCATAGTTTCCACTCCTTAGTGCATTTGCACTTGTCTATAATATAACAAAAAAAAACGCGTGGCACAATGCGTGCGCGCGTTTTAGCAGTTAATCAATCTTTCTAATTCTTAATGAGCGTAGACTGCGATATATTGGCTTTAGCTAAAGCAGCGACTACCATAAAGGCGAGCACTGCACCAACTGTAAACTGAACGATGTTCCATGGAATACTGAAAATCGGAGCGATGAAGCTGCCGTACATGATGCCTGAGGCGACATAATAGCCGAAGACCATCCAAATCCCTGAAATAACCATGCTCACCAGCTGATTCATGCTGACGTGATAGTGTTTTCTAAGCTGCCATAATGCGATGACTAAAAGTGGAATTCCCACAGCGACGATGAGAAGCTGAATTCTGAGCTCAGCGGCCATTTGAAGGGCTTGGTCGAGCGTGCCGATTTCTTCCACATGTGCAGTTAACGTATCAGCCGAGGATTGACCGATGGTGAATATAAAGGTAATCAGTGCGCCTACCCATAAGGTCATGGTGGCGACGAGAATTGGTTTTGTGTTGGTTTCAGGCTTCGCGAGGTATCCGATAATCATGCCCATAATGGTTTTTATGATCAGTGTCGGAAGCACCCATTGAGGATAACCGCCAAGAAAATCGGCCATGGCCGAACCTACGCCCGCTGCAAATCCGCCATACCAAGGCCCTAAGAGAATACCAGCGACGAAGATACACATGTCTCCTGCGTGAATGTATCCATCTGTAAAAGGAATCGGGATCTTGATTATGGAAGTGGTGATAAAAACAAATGCTGTCATTAGCGCGGTATAAATCATCATCCGCAAATTACTTTTCATGAATTTCCTCCTTAAGTCCTTGCTTACACCTTCATGATAGAATATAATTGACATTATCAAAAGGGACAGAATTAAGCTAAATGATAAGGTCAGTTTAACATGCCATCTCATGCGGATAAAAGAGGAGGAAGGAATGTTTGGATTGGTACTGGATTTTGAACTCAGTAATAAACCGAAATATATCCAGCTTTATGAAGCCATTAAAAGTGAAATCGAAAGTGGTCGGCTCTCTAAAAATGAAAAGCTACCGTCTGTTAGACAGTTGATTGGTCTTCTAGGAGTAAGTAAGGCCACCGTGGAAAATGCTTATCAACAGCTCATGGTGGAAGGGTATATCGAGAGTAGAAATAAGAGCGGTTACTATGTGGGGGATTTCGAGTTTGGACTTATGACTCAAAAGGCTTATAGCCCGAATCCAAATCCTCCGAAAGCTTCACGCCCCAAACGCTTTAATACCGACGATGCGGAGGAGAGCGCGTTTCAGTTTGGCGAGTGGAAAAAAGCCGTTAACCGCGTCCTGGAATATGAAACAAAGTCATTGCTTAGCTATGGTGAGGTTCAGGGGGAGTCTGCGCTTAGGCACGAAATTGCGCAGTTTGTCCATCAATCCAGAGGGGTAAAATGTGCCCCCGACCAAATCGTTATCGGTGCTGGGATTCAGTATCTCTTTAGCATGATTGCCATCTGCTTTAGAAACACCACACAAAAGATGGCGTTCGAATACCCCGGATTTACGAAAGGGATGTTCGTCTTTGAGGATTTAGGCTACGAAATGGCGAGAATTCCTGTTGAAAAGGACGGGATCAACGTGACCGCACTTGAAGATTCCGGTGCGAAGATGGTCTATGTATCCCCCTCGCATCAATACCCTACCGGTAGCATCATGACCATCAAAAAACGCCTTCAGCTTTTAGAGTGGGCGAGGAAGAACGATGGCCTCATCATCGAAGATGACTACGATAGCCTTCTTAGATATGAAGGGTATCCGGTTCCCGCACTTCAGGGATTAGGCGAAGGCGCTCACGTCATCTACATGGGATCCTTTTCAAAACTGCTTATGCCAGCGCTCCGGATCAGCTTTATGATTTTACCTAAGCAGCTCATGGAACGGTTCGCCGTCCTATTGCCGCGATACTCACAGTCGGTTTCAAAGATCGATCAGCTGGCATTGGCCCATTACATGGCCGAAGGTGCCTTTGAACGCCATATCCGGCGGATTAAAAAAATCTATGGCCGCAAAAACCAACTGTTGGTTGAAGCCTTTAAAACGATTCCCCATCCAGGGATTGCCCTAGTGGGATCGAGCTCAGGGCTTCACGTGACGCTTTCGTTTGATGCCCGCATCGATTTGAAGGGCGTCACTTATGAATGCGCCGAACTGGGGATTGTACTTGAATCTGTTGCAGGAGAACAGCTCGGCCGTTACGTGGTGTTCTCGTATAGCGGCATACCCGATCATGAGATGGAGATGGTCGTGGAAAAACTGGTAAGGGTGACGCAGAGACATTGGCACCCTTAAGGGAGTAGATATGGTATAATATCAAAGGACGTTTTTATGATGTATTTATTACAGTTGAGAGGACGATGGCATGGGACAACGCTTTAAAAAAAATTACGACATTCACTGCTATGATTTCGATAAAAATGCGAAACTGAAGCCTACCACCTTAATGAATTTTTTACAGGATATCTCCACCATTCATTTCGAGACACAAACGAAGCATTTGGGACCTGAGGTCTTAAATGGGCTGTGGGTCATCGTGGAATGGCGTGTCTCCATGGATGAAATGCCGCAGGAGGTCACGACGCTTACCGTCACCACGGAGCCGACCTATTTCAGAAAGTTTATCGCCTATCGACAGTACACCATCGAGGACGCACAGGGGAGAATCCTAGGGACGGCCATAAGTAAATGGGCTTATATCGACCTTGCTTCGCGGAAACAGCTTAATATTCCGAAAGTGCTGAACGACGTGTTCGAGGTGGCTGAAAATGCCGATAAACCCGAAAAGCTGACCTTTATCGATTTGATGGACAGTGAGATGCAGATCATGCAGCGCAGCAGCGTGTATTCAGACCTAGATGTGAATCATCACGTCAATAACGTGACTTATATCCGGTGGGCAGTGGATGCTCTGGGGGGCGACGTGCTTGACCATTATCGGGTTCGCGAATTACAGGTGGCCTTCAAACGCGAGGTTTTCGAAGGGGAGCAGGTCACAGTGAGCAGCCAAAAAAAAGTGACCACCGATGGGGTGATCACTGAGCATTTGATTAAAGATGAAAGTGGACAATTATGCGTCCAGATTCAAATCGGCTGGGTGCCGCTAAACGAGGCGCTTCGCCCACTTGTTTGATAAAAGGCGCGGAAGCCCCGCGATGACCTTCACGATTTCCTCTGCATTTACCAGGGCCACGACGGCATAGACGGGCCATTTGAGCACAAATGCTCCCAGTAGTGCCAATGGCACACCGATGAGCCACACACAGGTAATCTCCAGTAGCATGGAAAATACCGTGTCACCGCCACTTCGTAGCGTGCCGATGATGATGATGGTGTTATAGAATTTAAAGGCCATGAACAGCGCCAGTATCCGTAGTGTTATAATGGTGATTTCATAGGACTCAGGTGTGAGTTGATAGAGGTTTCGCACCAGAAACGGCCCGATGAGGTTGATGAGCACGCCGATGACGATACCGACGAGGATGCTAAGGCTGAGAAATTTTTTATTATAATCGATGGCGCGCTCTATTTCTCCCGCACCCAGTGTGTTGCCCAACATGACGGATGAGGCGTTACCCAGGCCGAAGCCGATGACCATGAACAGACTGTTCACCGTGTTGGTAATCATAACGGCCGCCACGGCATCCGTTCCGATACGTGCGTAGACGAGTGCATAGGCGGTCATGCCCAGCGACCAGAACCCTTCGTTCACGATGACAGGGAACGCCGTTTTTGCCACCTTGAGGATCAAGTCCTTAGGAATCGTCACGAAACACTTCGGCGATACAGAGAGTACTGGGATGGTTTTATAGACGCCATATAGGATGATGATGAATTCCACCACGCGTGCGATGACAGTGGCGATGGCAGCGCCTTCGATGCCCATTGGCGCGAAGCCTAAATGGCCGAAGATGAGTACATAGTTTAAACCGGTGTTGATGAGAAGTGAGATGATGCTGGCTGCCATGGGAAGCTTAGGGTGCCCCACGCTTCGAGTGGAAAATCCGAAAGCAAACGTAATGGCGGTGATGATGTAGCTGAGGCTGACGATTTTCATGTAGGCAGCACCATGTTTCACCACTTCCGCATCCTTCGACATCAGTGAGAGCACTTCCACGGGTAGCAAAAAGCCTAGGATAAAAAAGACGCCAGAGATTAGTAAAGCAAATGTAAGACCGATGGCTAAAACCGATTTGATGCGATCGGTTTCTTTTTTTCCCCAAAACTGGGCGATATAGATGCTGATGCCGCTGTTTGCCCCGAATAGGATCAGCGTCATGACGAAGAAAATCTGGTTGGCGAGTCCTGTAGCCGCGATGAACGTTTCGCCTAGCTGACCGATCATGACGTTGTCCACGAGGTTCAGTGACGAGGAGATGAAGTTTTGGATGACGATGGGGATGGAGATGGTAAATAGTGTTTTATAAAAGTCTTTGTTTTGTTTAAACCCTAGGGATATCATGAGGCCTCCTATAATGCTGTCACTACTATTATCCATGGAAAATAAAAAAATGGCAATCCGCCATTTTTCTAAGTTTACCGATCGTATGCTATTTTAAGAACACTTTAACTTCATCTGGCTTGAGCAGTTTGCCCACTGACTTCACCTTTTCGTCCACCACTAGGGCGGGAGTTTGCATGACGCCGTAAGCCATGATTTGCTTAAAGTCCTCAACCTTTTCCACAGTGGCCTCGATGCCCATTTCCGCGATGGCTTCTTTTACATTTGCCTCGAGCTTTTTACATTTGTCACAGCCTGATCCCAGAACTTTTATATTCATTTTGTCCTCCATAAGATTTGATTTATTTGAGATTTTTTAGATTAACAAATAGCTAAAAGCGTTAAAGGTAAAACCGATGATTAAAATACCGACGCTCACGATACCCGCGAAAAAAATCAGGAGCGGGGTTTTCACCACTTTTTTTAGTAGAATCATCGATGGCAATGAAAGGGCGGTTACTGCCATCATAAACGATAGGACGGTGCCGATACCCACGCCTTTTCCCACCAGGGCTTCAGCGATAGGAAGCGTTCCGAAAATATCGGCATACATGGGAATCCCTACTAGTGTCGCTAGAGGTACAGAGTACCATTTGTCATCGCCTAGAAGTGCAGTAATCACCTCTTCAGGAATCCAGTTGTGGATGGCAGCTCCGATGGCCACGCCTATGAGGATGTAAAGCCAAACCTTTTTAACGATGTCCTTCACCTGTGTTTTAGCGAAGTCGATGCGATGCTTCATCGTCATCTCTTCCTCGGGAATATCCAAAAGAGGATTTCCGTAAACGAAAGGCTCCACATATTTTTCAAGCTTCAGTTTACTGATCATCGTCCCCGAAACGACAGCGAGGACTAAGCCGACGACGACATAGCTGATGGCGATCTTCCAGTTGAATATACTGGCGAGTAGAAGCACTGAAGCTAAATCGACGAGTGGTGACGAGATTAGAAATGAGAAGGTGACCCCGATAGGGAGGCCAGCACTGGTGAAACCGATGAATAGCGGAATCGATGAACAGGAACAAAAGGGTGTGATGGTGCCCAGAAGTGCCCCTAAAATATTAGCAGTGATGCCTTTAAAGTTTCCGAGAATTTTACGCGTGCGCTCCGGAGGAAAGTAACTTTGTATAATCGATACGGTAAAAATTAGAACAGAAAGTAAAATAAAAATTTTAATGACATCATAGATGAAAAAGTGGACACTTCCGCCGACTCGACTGTCCATGTCAAGCTTAAGGACCGACTCCACAAAGGTGGCGACGAGGTCAGATAACCACTCCATTTTGAGTAGCTGCTGGTTTATAAATGAAAAAATGGTCATAGAAACTCCTTATTCTAAATTGATGGTGCAAAGCGTGAGGTATTTATCCTTATCAGCAAGGCGTTCACGGTCGTTGAGTAGCCTAGGATAGTTAGGCAGATTTGCCGATAAATCCTTTAGGAGTTGATTAAGATAGGACGACTGCTCGGTTAAACGATAGAATACAAACTTCTCTCTTCGTTCGTCCACCACGATGCCCATATCTCGTAATTTTGAAAGATTTTTTGATACTTTCGGCTGAGGTTGGTCTAAAATGCCGCATAGCTCGCAGACACATAAAGGCTCAGCGGTTAATAGCATCAAAATTCTTAGCCGGGTTTCATCAGATAGTAATTTATATAGGCCAGTTAGGCCTTGAAGTGAGGGGATCATAAACGCTCCTTATTGATACACATATGCACATATGGTAATATGTAGATGACAAATAAAGCATAATTGTTGAACGAAATTTTGTCAAGTCCATAAGGAGGAGATAATGATCCCATTTACTGATTTACTAACCCCTATGAAAATTGAATACATTTATTTGGATTTGGAAAGCTGTAGCCGGTGCATGCTAGCAGAAAAGGATTTAATGGAAGCGCTTTCAGAACTGGAAAAACCTATGAAGCGACTGGGAATCCGATTTGATGTCGTCACGAAACAGATAGAAAATGAAGAAGAGGCCGCAGCATACAGGTTTTATAGCTCACCAACCGTGCGAGCAAATGGAATCGATTTACTAGGCGCCATCGAAGAAAATGATTGTGCCGATTGCTCAGAAATTTCTGGGACGCTTACACAGTGCCGAACCTTTATCTATAAAGGCATGAAATACGATTCCCCACCTGTGCCGATGCTAATGGAAGCGATTTTAAAGGTCTATTTTGGCCTCTGTGATGTAAAAACTGAGGCGGATTATAAGATTCCTGAAAATCTAAAATCCTTTTTCGATGGAAAGCGAAAAAAGATTGTCAAATAAACAGCGGTTAAGATACAATGAGCACATAAGGACCTCACTGAGATTGCTACAAAATCTGGCGAATGCTGTATTGAGAGGTAAATATGAATAAGAACAAATTGCTGATCGTGGACGATGAAATCCATATCCTGGAGCTCCTCAGGTATAATCTGGAGAGTAACGGCTTCGAAGTGATCGAGGCGCAATCCGGCGAACAAGCGCTGGACATCGTGAAATCTCAGTCGTTAAATGGGGTGATTTTAGATTTGATGCTTCCAGGAATTGATGGCATCGAGGTGCTGAAGCAAATTCGTAGCTCTGAACAGATGGATTTACCAGTCATCATGCTGACAGCAAAAAACGAAGAGATCGACGCGGTAATCGGCCTAGAGATGGGGGCTGACGATTATATCGGAAAGCCATTTAGAACCAGAGAACTGATTTCTAGAGTGAAATCAGTGCTGAGACGTGCCCAGTTTAAACGCGAAACCAACCTGGCTGTATTAGAGGTGCCTTCGCAAGGGCTGTTTATCAGCTCGGAAACCCATCAGATCTTTAACGATGGACAGGAGCTCAGTCTTACGCTTAAAGAGTATGAGCTGCTAGAAAAGCTGATGCAATATCCAAACCGGGTATTTACCAGAGATGAGCTTTTAGAGAGCATTTGGGGATACGATTACGTAGGGGAAACGCGAACAGTGGATGTCCATATCCGTCAGTTACGTAAAAAGGTTGAAAAAGACGATAAGAATCCTGAACGCATTCAGACGGTTCGTGGCATCGGCTATAAATACAAACCATAAGAGGAAGCATAATGCGTAAAAAAATCGTTGCCTCCTATATATTGCTCATCATCATATTGACGCTGACCTTTAGCCTCATCATGATGCGAAGCTTTAATAACATGATGACCCTTCAAATTCAAGAGCGTTTTTTGAATGAAGGATTACTGGTGAAGACGCTGTTTCAAAAGTCATATGAAGCCCGTGGTGCTGAACCCTTTGATTTTATGGGGTTTGTAGCTGAAGTACACGATGAAACCCGGACGCGGATCACCATTATCGATGAAACGGGCGTGGTCTTAGCCGATACGCATGAAAATCCCGCTAAGATGAATAATCATCTAAACCGTGAAGAGGTCTCGAATGCCGTTTCCACTGGGATGCCCAGTACTTCTGTCAGGTACAGTAACACCGTTAAAGCGGATTTTATGTATGTGGCTGTCCCAGTGAAAATCGATGACACGCGATTTATCGTCAGGGTTTCGAAACAACTGGTGGAAATCCAGCTCGTGAACACGCAGATTATCAACGCGTCCGTATTTTCCATGATTAGTGCGGCCATTATCGCAGTGGTGTTATCGCTTTACGTCTCTAAGAAGATTACGAAACCCATCGACACACTTACAGTGGCAGCAAACGAAATCGCTGATGGCGATTTCGGTAGAAAGATTTATATCACGGCGCAGGATCAAATTGGTGAACTCGCAATAGCATTCAATAAAATGAGTTCCAACCTTAATACTTCCATGAACGAACTGAAGCATCGGAATGTGGAGTTGGAAGCGATTCTCAACAGCATGATCAACGGCATCATCGCCGTGGATCAGAATAAAAATATCATCATGATCAATAAATTCTGCTTCGAAATTTTGGGCTTACCCATAGACTATGTGGTTCAAAACGAATCCATGTATAAAATCGTCAGAAACGATGAAGTGGCGAAGATGGTTGAGGAGTCCATGGTCAGTGGCATGAGTCAAGTTCGCGAGATGCCGTATGTGCATATCGATAAAATCTTGAGAATTTACGTGAACCCGATTATTACATTAGAACGGGAAATCATCGGCAGCATCATCGTCATCCAAGATGTCACGCAAGTAAGAAAGCTGGAGCAGATGCGAAGCGACTTCGTTTCGAACGTCTCACACGAGCTCAAAACACCCCTTACCTCCATTAGAGGGTTCGTGGACACGCTAAAAAACGGCGCGATTAATCAACCGGAAACTGCCAGACGCTTTTTAGATATCATCGATATCGAGTCCGATCGCCTCTACAGGCTTATAAACGATATTCTGCTTTTATCCGAAATCGAGAGCATGGACCGAGAACCAGAATCTCAGGCGGTTGACCTGCAAAGCGTGGTAGAGGAGGTCTTCGACATCCTCGATCAAAAGGCTTCAGATAAGAAGCTTAAGCTGAACACCACATTTGAACAGCGTTTTACGATTATGGCTAATCGCGACCGAATCAAGCAAATGTTCATCAATCTCGTGGACAATGCCATCAAATACACTGAACGAGGTGAAGTCAGTGTCAACGTGTCAAGTTACGGCTCATGGATTCGAATCCATGTGCGCGATACGGGTATCGGGTTTGCTGAAATCCATAAGGACCGATTATTCGAACGGTTTTACCGTGCCGATAAAGGCAGAAGCCGATCACAGGGTGGCACTGGCTTAGGATTATCCATCGTGAAACACATCGTGTTGTTATACAGAGGTAAAATCTCTGTGGAATCGGCACCAGGTGAAGGTACGACCTTTGAAATACTATTACCAAAACAGTCATAAACCATCGAAAAAACCTTTTAGAATGTAAAATAAAATGATGAAGTTCCCTATTTTTAAACAAATAGGGAACTTTTTTGTGTTTTTGAATAAAATCGATACTTAACACAGACTTAACATAGCGGTTATTTGAACCTAACATTGGACTGTTACATTAACGGTGTAGCGAATCTCAGTAACAAAACGAATCAAACAATTGAATTTAAAATCAAATGAAAATGAAAATTAAAGAATTAAATTGGAGGAATTTATCAATGAAACAGATTAAGAAGTTAGGATTACTTATTGTGGCGTTTGTCATGATCTTTACCTTGACAGCGTGCGGTGCGTCAGACGATCAAGCAACTGAAGCGACCACTGCAGCAGCAGGTGCAGAAACCACAGCAGCAACTGAAGCAAAAGTTGAGCTTGAAGGACAAGTTATCGTAGACGGATCAGGTACAGTATATCCACTTATGGCAAATATCGCTGAAAACTATATGACAGAAGTACAACCATCAGTAAGCGTACAAGTAGGCCGTGCAGGCTCAAGTGCTGGTTTTAAAAAGTTTATTCCAGGTGAAACCGATTTATCGGATGCTTCAAGAAAAATTAAAGATGAAGAAGTAGCACAGCTCGAAGAGAAAGACCTTAAAATGGACGAGAACGTCATGGAAATCAAGTTAGCTTATGATGGTCTTACATTCGTCATCAACAAAGAGAACACTTGGGCAGCTGAAATGACTCAGGAAGAAATCATCAATATGTTCTTATCAGGCAAGTACAAAGAAAACGATGTGGTACTTTGGTCAGATATCAGAGCTGAGTGGCCAGCTGAAGAAGTGAAATTCTACGGTCCAAACGAAAACCACGGAACATACGAATTCTTCTACGAAGGCGTTCTTAAAAAAGAAGCCATGGTAACCACTGCAAACCTTCAACAAGAGTACTCAACATTAGTTGACCTCGTATCAAAAGATAAAAATGCCATCGCATTCTTCGGTTTCGGATACTATGTAAACAACCAAGATAAACTCCAAGCAGTAAAAGTTGATTTCGGTAATGGTCCAGTGGCACCAGAGCTAGCAACCATCGGTGAAGATCTTCCTTATGCAGGCTTCACAAGACTTGTGTACACATACCTTAACCTCGACTACGCAAAAGAAAAACCACAAGTACTTGATTTTGCTAAGTTCGTCGTATCGCCAGAAGGCGCTGCAAAGTTAGCGGGAGATAATGGTTTCGCACCACTTCCAAGTGAAATTTATAGCGAGTACTTAACGAAGCTTGAGTCTTTAAAATAACCTACGGACATAAGATGAGGGGGCAGTTCTCCTCATCTTATGTCGCGTTTATAAACCCTAGAGAGAAAGAATATAAAGAAAGAAGTGAAATGATGGAAAGTAAAACGACGATACGGGAACAAATCAGAACCAATATAGGCAAACGTAAAAATCGTACAGACCAAGTGATGCCTAAAGTGTTTCTCATGATGGCCAGTATATCCGTAATAACCACTTTAGGAATAATTTCGACTTTGGTATTTGATGCCGCGAAGTTTTTCAGTGAAGTGTCTCTGGTCGAATTTTTTAGTACAGAATTAGCCCCATTAGCAAAAGACCCAAAATTTGGCATCTTACCACTTATTAATGGTACGATTTTGTCATCGCTGATCGCCATGATGGTGGCCATTCCAGTGGGTATGGCAGCAGCCATGTACATGAGTGAGTTTGCCACTGCAAAAGTAAGAAAAATCGTTAAACCCATAATGGAAATTCTCGCGGGAATCCCCACCATCGTTTATGGATTCTTTGCTTATTCATTTGTTACCCCCTTGTTAATGAAGCTTATTCCTACGCTGGAAGCTAAAAATGTCCTTAGTCCAGGAATTGTCATGGGCATCATGATCATCCCCATGGTAGCCTCTTTATCCGAAGATGCCATGAGTGCAGTGCCAAATGCGCTTAGAGAAGGCGCTTACGGTCTGGGATCAACAAAATTCGAAGTGACCACTAAGGTCGTCGTACCATCGGCAATATCAGGCATCATGGCTTCGTTTGTTCTGGGAATTTCCAGAGCCATCGGAGAGACCATGATCGTGGCCATCGCAAGCGGAAGCTCTAAGAATTTCACCTTCGATATCACCCAGTCCATGCAAACCATGACAGGCTATATCGTGGAATTCACCAGCGGCGACGCGGGTAGCGGGACGACCGGCTATTACAGTTTATATGCAGTCGGTTTGCTATTGTTTATTTTCACCTTTGTGATGAACCTTATCGCAAGGGCGATATCTAAAAAATTTAGAGAGGAGTATTAATATGATCCTCGAACAAACCCTTAATAAAAATGAAATGAAAGACTTAGAAAGAAATTCTAAGGTTCAAATAGACAAAAAACGGATTGAAAGACGTATTTTGATTAATAAAATAGCAAAAGTCATTTTTTCGTTATCCTTGGTGTTTGCGCTTATCGTACTGGCTATTTTACTTTATCGTATTGGATCGCAGAGCATCGGATGGCTTAATGGTGGATTTTTAACGCGTAATCTTTCCATTTTTCCAGAAAAAGCAGGCATAAAGGGAGCCATCATCGGCTCAGTCATGCTCATGATGATCGTTATCCCGGTCACATTGCTCGTGGGGGTATCGACGGCTATCTATCTCGAAGAGTACGCAAGTAAGAGCAAGATTCAAGATTTTATCAGGATTAACATTTCCAACCTCGCCAGCGTTCCTTCCGTAATCTTCGGCCTTTTAGGACTCGCGTTTTTCGGAAGATTGCTGAATCTGGGATCGAGTATTCTCGCTGGGGGCTTAACGCTTTCACTACTGGTTCTCCCCATCGTGGTGGTATCTAGCCAGGAAGCGATTAAAGCGGTTCCAAACTTTTTAAGAGAAGCTTCTTATGGGATGGGGGCTTCTAAATGGACGACCATACGCAAAGTGGTTTTACCTGTAGCGATTCCAGGGATCTTAACCGGCGCGATTCTTTCGATTTCACGCGCTATCGGCGAAACAGCGCCACTGGTCGTATTAGGGATTCCGGCTCTTATTATGAAAGTGCCAACCTCGATCATGGATGATTTTACAGCACTCCCGATTCAGATCTATTACTGGACACTGGACACAGTGCTCACACCCGAGTATGCAAACCTCGCAGCGGCGACGATTATCGTATTACTGGTTACGCTGTTCTTGATGAATGCCATCGCCATCATCATAAGGAACAAATCTCAAAAAAGCTATTAACTCAAGGAGGATAAAAGTGAGTCAACTTTATGATAATAAAACGGTTTATGATGTACGCGACCTCAACCTTTGGTACGGGAACGACCAAGCACTTAAAAACATCAACATGAAAATCAATAAAAACGAAGTGACCGCCATCATTGGCCCATCAGGCTGTGGTAAATCGACTTTTATTAAAACGTTAAATCGTATGATCGAAAATATACCAAGCGTGCGCACGGAAGGTGAAATCCTTTACCATGGCATCAACATTTTCGATAAGATCATGCGCGTAGAAGAACTGAGAACGCGCGTGGGGATGGTTTTCCAAAAGCCGAATCCTTTTCCGAAGTCCATTTATGAGAACGTCTTATACGGTCCTAAAATTCACGGTGTTAAAGATAAAGCGTCACTTGAAGAAATATTGGAAACCAGTTTAAAGAGCGCCGCATTATGGGATGAAGTAAAAGATCGTCTCCATGATAACGCTTATGGCCTTTCAGGTGGTCAGCAGCAGCGTCTTTGCATCGCCAGAGCACTGGCTGTACAGCCAGATGTCATCCTGATGGATGAGCCTACATCGGCACTGGATCCTATCGCCACTGCTAAAATCGAAGAGCTGATCGATAGCCTGAAAGCGGATTATTCCATTAGTATCGTGACACACTCCATGCAACAGGCAGGTAGAATTTCTGATAAAACGGCATTCTTTTTAATGGGTGAGCTAGTGGAATTCGGAAACACGGAAGTGATTTTCTCTAACCCTAGGGATAAAAGAACGGAAGATTACATTACTGGCCGTTTCGGTTGATTAATTATGAAAATAAGGAGTATTTAGATGAGAGCACCGCTTGAAAATGAATTGAGATCGATCCAAGTCGATATCATCAGAATGGGCACCTTAATCGAAAAAACCATAGAAGACACCATCAATGCGTTGGTAAACAGGGATTTGAACCTCGCACAAACCATCGCCGCAAACGACGACCAGTTCGACCAAATGGAGCTGGAAATCGAAAACAAATGCATCTACCTCATCGCACGTCAGCAGCCTGTGGCATCCGACCTTAGAAAGATTTTTTCTGTGGTGAAAATCGTCACGGACCTCGAGCGCATCGCAGATCACTGTCAGGACATCTCCAAGCTTACCATCGATCTCGCAAAAAAGGAGTATGTTAAGCCTTTGGTGGACATCCCTAAGATGGCGAAGCAAGTGAAGGACATGGTCCGTATGACCATCGACTGTTATATTGATCAGGATGTGGAAAAAAGCAAGGCAGTCTGCGCATCGGATGACATCGTGGATGATTTCTTTAAGGTTATCGTCGATGATCTTGAACTGGTCATGAAGCAAAAACCAGATGAGGTTAAACAGTGCATGGACTTCATGATGATTGCTAAGTATCTCGAGCGCATGGCGGATCATGCCACTAACGTCGCTGAGTGGGTAATCTACAGTGTTGAAGGCACTCATTTCGAAGGAAACAACTCGTAATCGTCAGGAACACCCTAACAAACCATCATATCCTTCTCTATAAGGATTGCAGTAAGGCCAACTTTCGGCTTTACTGCATTTTTTTTGAGAATCATTATCGCGGATTGATGATGGAAATGCCGCGAGTATGATATAATAATTTTAATATGGAAATTTCGAGGGTCGAATGAGCATTTATTTAGATAATGGCGCAACAAGCTACCCTAAACCACCTGAGGTCGTGGCTGCAGTCACCGACGCGCTGACGAACTATCCAGGGAGTTTAGGCCGTAGTCATTCAAAAACCATGAGTCAACTGGAGCATCGCCTGTATGATATCCGTATGGCGATCGCGAACCTGTTTAAAATGAATAACGCTGACCATGTGGTCTTTACGCGTAACGTCACGGAAAGCCTAAACCTCGTGATCCAGGGGTTTTTAGAACCAGGAGATGAGGTGGTCATCAGCTCGCTTGAGCACAACGCCGTGGTCAGGCCGCTTGAAGCACTTAAGCATCTTGGCGTTCAAACCATCATCATTCCGAATGACCACCATGGGCAAATCGATATGGAGCAGTTGGAGAAAGTACTGAAAACCTTACCGAAGCTGATGGTCATCAATCACGTATCAAACGTCACGGGTGACATTCAGAATTTGGAAGCGGTGGCTGAACTTGCCGCGCAATACGAGGTGCCACTGGTCGTCGATGCGGCGCAGTCGGCTGGAATTCTGCCCGTCGATATGCTCGCGCTTTCGCTTTCTGCGGTGGCATTTACCGGGCATAAGACACTCATGGGGCCGCAGGGCATCGGAGGGCTTGTACTCTCCAAACCCTTTGCTAAACGCCTTAGACCGCTGGTTTATGGCGGAACGGGGAGTCTATCGGAGTATTTTGAGCAGCCGACTTTGATGCCTGACAAATTTGAATCGGGTACACAGAACCTACCGGGCATTTTAGGACTTGGCGCTGGCATTGATTTTCTTAGACGCATCACACCTGAGGTTATTTTAGAGCATGAAAGAAAGCTAATCTCATTGCTTCAAGCGGGGGTATCAAATCTTTCCCATATTCGAATCATAGGTAATCCAGATTCACATAAGCGCTTAGGGGTCTTGTCGCTTGATTTTTCTCAGGATGACAATTCTAGAATCGCCCATGCGCTTAGCAAAAATTATGAAATCGCCACCAGGGTAGGTTTACACTGCGCACCGCTAGCCCATAAGAGCTACGGAACATTCTCATCAGGTACTGTAAGATTCAGCACTTCCTATTTCAACACTGAAGAGGACATATTAAATACCATTAAGGCTATTAACGAGATCATAAAGGATTAAGTTTTTTCCGCTATTTTCCATATGAGTCAGGGGGGACACATGTCAGAGAATCGCCGTTGGTCAATTGATTTAGAAGAAGCATATGAGATCATTATCAAAAGCAATCTGGTCATATTCAAGTGGACACTTTCAGAAGAAGTGCCCACAGATTTCGTGTCAGAAAACATCGACATGTTCGGCTATACACCTGAGGATTTCTATACGGGCCCGCTTAAGGACTATTGGGATTTCGTTCATCCGGAAGATAGGGCACGGGTTAAAGGCCAACTTTACTATGCGCGCGCGCACGGGTCAGATAGCTATAAGAATCAATATCGGGTGCTCTGTAAAAATGGTGACATCAAATGGGTTGAGGAGTGGGTAATTCACGAGCGCGATCCTGAAGGTCGACTCATGCATGAACGCGGCATACTCCATGAAATTACCGAGATGAAACGCGCTGAGGAGCGAATCCAGTTTTTATCTGAACACGATCCGCTTACGGGACTTTGGAACCGACTATACTACGATGCTAGAATAGCGGAGCTGGAGAAAAACGGCGAGAGTGGTGTCGGCGTCATCATCGGCGATATTAACGGCCTTAAGATGGTGAACGACGCCTATGGACATAAGGTAGGCGATCAGATGCTAGTCGCCACCGCCGAGGTGCTGAAGCAAATTTTTCAAAGGCCTGACGACGTCATCGCCAGACTAAGTGGCGATGAGTTCGCCATCATTACGAAAAGTCGCAATGTGGCACACCTGTTGGATAAAATTTACGTGGCATGCCGCAATTTGACGCAGTTTCCATTTGAAGTGAACCTCTCTTTAGGTTATGCGGTCAGAAAAAAAGCGTCGGTATCCATGGATAGCGTTTTCAGAGAAGCGGATTACGCCATGTACAGGCATAAGCTCAACCGTTCGCGAAAAATTAAGCGCGATATGATCACCGCCTTAAAAAGACAGCTGGAACTAAAATCCATCGAAACGGCGACTCATTCTTCAAGAATGGTTGAAATGGCTGAAAAAGTGGGTAAATATATGATGTTAAATACGTCCTTAATGGAAGAACTGCTAATGGCCGTGGAGATGCATGACATTGGCATGGTTTCCATTGATAATCAGCTGTTGGATAAACCGACGCGACTTACGGAAGCAGAGCTGAAGGAGATCAGAAAGCATACGGAAATCGGCTATCATTTACTAGTGGCCTCTCCTAACATGGCAGGCATAGCAGAGTACGTTTTATCCCATCATGAGAATTATGATGGCACAGGCTATCCTCAAGGCTTAAAAGAGAGTGAAATCCCTATGCTGTCCAGATTGATTTCCGTCATCGACAGCTATGAAGCCATGACACATCGGCGGCCGTACCGCGAAGCGTTGACGCATGAGCAAGCGCTCGAGGAGCTGATGTCGCTTGCCGGCTCCAAGTACGACCCTGAGATCGTCAAAGCGTTTATAAGTGCCATGAAAACCAATTAGGAAGGGGGCATGTTTGTGGAAAGAAGACGCGAGAAACGGATTAGCAATCTAGGCGTCATTGAGTCCTATAATTTTCATACATCAAGTCATGACGTCGTGATCAACTCGCCGCTTGAGATTTCGCTAATCGATATCTCTGTGGGAGGCTTAGGGATCAAGTCCAGCAGTCCTCTTGAAACGGATACGACATTGAGTCTGGCGATAGAAGTGGAATCCATCAACCATGTGGTCATCGGCCGTGTGGTCTGGTGCCGACTGGAAGAGGATGTCTATAATTGTGGTTTAAAGCTGATTTACATGCCAGGGGAGCTTCACGATTTTCTTGAGCGTATCGTAGATCAGGAAAACAAATACATCAACTAAGTGATGCAGGAGGAAACATGAAAAGAGAAGAAATCGGAGTAGCTTATCAATGGGATTTGACAGATTTATTTGTAAATGACGATGCTTGGGAGATGACCTTTAACGAGGTAAAAGCACTGGCTGAAGCGTTTAAAATGTTTAAGGGTCAGTTGACCGAAAGTCCTGAGAACCTTATTAAAGCGTTCGAGGCGCAAGAGCATTTATCAAGAAAGTTAATGAATGTCATAACCTATGCTAGACTCAAGCAAGATGAAAATACAAAAAATGCCACTTACCAGGCGTTGGTTGCCCGTTCTGAGAGCTTGATGACAGAAGTAGGCGAAATCACTGCATTTATGGTTCCTGAAATCTTGACCTTATCCGAAGACACGATAAAAGAATGGCTTGCACATCCTGAGTTAAAACTTTATGCGAAATATTTGGATAATCTCTTTAGAGGAAAGGCGCACACACTCACAGAAGAAATGGAAGCGATGCTCGCACAGGTTGAAGAAATTGGGTCGACGCCGATCAATGCTTACGGGATGCTCCTAAATGCCGATATGACATTTGAAGATGCCATCGATTCAAATGGAGAAGCGCATAAGCTCACGAACGGCAGCTATATTTCACTGCTCATGTCCACTGACCGCGTTCTTAGAGAGGATGCCTTTAACAAGTTCTATAAGGTTTACTCAGCGCATATCAACACCATTTCATCGCTCATGCAAAGTGAAGTGAAAAAGAATGTTTTCTTCAGCAAAGTAAGAAAATATCCTTCGGCGCGTGAAGCGGCTCTATTTGAGAATAAAATTCCCGCCTCTGTGCCTGATAAGTTAATCGAAGCGGTTAATAACAATTTAGAGACTTTCTACAAATACATGAAACTTAGAAAGCGGGTATTGGGCGTAGAGGAGCTCCATCTCTATGATATCTATACGCCGATAATCAAAGATGTGGCGTTCCCTATAGAATATGATGAAGCAAAAGATCACGTTATCGAAGCGCTCGGTGCACTGGGAAGCGCGTATCAAGATGTAGTCAAATCAGCCTTTGATCAGCGATGGATCGACGTCTATGAAAACGAAGGGAAGCGTAGCGGTGCGTACTCATGGGGCACCTATGATTCTAAGCCCTATATTTTGCTTAATCATAAACCGAACCTGGACAGCATGTTTACCCTTGCGCATGAGATGGGCCATTCGATGCATAGCTACCTGACGAGAAAGCATCAGCCTTATGTCTATGGCAACTATTCGATTTTCGTGGCTGAAGTGGCATCGACCACGAATGAAGCTTTGCTAAACGATTACCTGCTGAAGACGATTCAGGATCCTGGTAAGCGCAAGTACATTCTCAACCATTATCTGGAGCAGTTTAGAGGCACGATTTTCAGACAGACGATGTTTGCTGAGTTTGAAAGGGATATTCACGCCCATGTGGAAAATGGAGGCGCATTAACAGCAGATTTCATGTGTGAGCACTACATGAACCTGAATAAAAAATACTTTGGACCAGACGTGGTCATCGACGAGGCCATCAAGTATGAATGGTCACGTATCCCGCACATGTACTATAATTTTTATGTCTACCAATACGCCACTGGTTTTTCAGCAGCGATTTCACTTGCTGATCAAATTTTAAAAGAAGGTCAAACGGCAATCGATCGCTACTTAGCGTTCCTTTCCAGTGGTTCCATGGATTATCCAATCGATATTCTCAGACTTGCGGGAGCAGATATGGAAACCCCTGCGCCAGTTGAAGGCGCCCTTCGCGTGTTCAAAGCGGTGGTTGACGAATTGGATGCCTTGCTTTAAAATGGAAATGCTACGGTAACAGAGTAGGCAAAATGCGTTAAGTGTTAAGGAATGGGAAGTTGTCCTTAAACGAAAGACCCTTAGGGGTCTGCGATATTTTGCTGCGTCCGCTGTTGCATTATTATGCTGCCTCGATAGTAATGTAATAGTAGGAATTTACATTTGAAAGGAGCATAAGAATGCAAGCACAAAAAACGAAAAAGCCCTTAAAGACTTCAGTGATCGTTAAGGCGGCCTTGTTGGCGACTGTGAGTATCGTATTGACGCGTTTTTTATCGTTGATGTTGATGCTCGGTGGTCTTCCAGCGCTTAGAGTCGGATTTGGTAGTATTCCACTGATCATGTCGGGGATGATGTTTGGACCTCTCGTAGGAGGCTTGACAGGCGTCGTCGCGGATTTAGCCGGATTTTTGATCAATCCGATGGATGGCACATTTTTCCCTGGTTTTACGCTCACCGCTGCGCTTTATGGTGTGATTTCAGGGGTGTTGTTTAAAAACTTAAAAATCCACCAATTAAAAATCAATTTCAATCTCGTCAATGCGGTGGTTATGGCTGCGTTTGGCGTGGGACTCTTCTTCCTGATGTTCAGTACGGATGTGCTGTCTTTCGAAGGGGGAAAAGCGGTGTTTAATGACACGAGTGCTTTACCGATGATTGTTTTGATGATTCTCGTAACCGCATTGTTTATCGTGATTCCGTTTATCATGTCTGCGAAATTCAAAGACAAGACTCAAAAAATCGCTTTTGATAAAATTGCGTTTGCCGTAAACTTGACCTATGTGATCAATGCACTGGCACTGAACACATTATGGCTTTCAATCATGTTTGATAAAGGATTTCTAGTGTTTTTACCAGGGCGTGTCGTAGCGGCCGTGGTGACGATTCCAGTCTATACCATCATCATTTATACTCTCGGCCGATTCATCGACCTTTCAGGAGAATAATTTAAAGTTAAACCGCACATATGTCAGGCAGCCTATGTGCGGTTTTATTTTTTTGAAAAGCGCATAATTTTTCAAAAGGGATATGTTATAATGAAGTTTGAAAAGTGAGGTCTTGTAGATGCTTTCAAAAAAACAAGTTGCGGAGATTGTGGATATTCTAGAGACGCTCTACCCTGATGCTCAGGCGGAGCTGGATTTCAAATCGCCCTTTGAGCTGCTGATCGCGGTCATTTTAAGTGCCCAGTGCACGGATGTTCGGGTGAATCAAGTGACGAAGGTCTTATTTGAGGTTGCTGGAACGGCTGAAAAGCTTGCAAATTTGCCCATTGAAGAAATTGAAGAAATCATTAAACCCTGTGGTTTATATAAAACGAAGGCGAAAAACATTAAAGAAACGTCCTATCAAATCGCGACACATCATAACGGACAGGTACCTAGCCAGCACGAGGTGTTAATTACACTGCCAGGCGTCGGTAGAAAAACCGCCAATGTAGTGGTGAGCAACGCCTTTGATACCCCCGCCATCGCAGTGGATACGCATGTGTTCCGAGTTGCGAACCGCATCGGGCTTTCGAAGGCTAAAAATGTGGAAGACACCGAAGAACAACTGATGAAGCGCATTGAAAAGTCGCGTTGGACGAAAGCCCATCACCTATTAATATTTCATGGCAGAAGGGTATGTAAAGCGAGAGGCCCGGTTTGCAGCAGTTGCCCACTGACGGGCGTCTGTGATTACTATAAAAAACACGTTCAGGAGAAGACACGATGAACATGAAATTGTCCCCCATGCCTAAAAACCTGTTGTTCGCCCTTGATATCGGCACACGAAGCGTCGTGGGCATCATTTCACGTAAAGAGGGAAAAGAACTCATCATACAGGATTATGAAATCATGGAGCACCCCGATCGCGCCATGTTCGACGGTCAAATCCACGATATCGCGAAAGTGACGGACGTGGTAAAAAGTGTGGTGGATGCGCTTGAAAAACGCAATGGCTACCGATTGGAATCCGCTGCAATCGCTGCTGCGGGACGCGCGCTAAAAACGGAACGCACGCGATTTGAAATGGCCATCGACGTTACGAAAGAAGTGGACAAAGCATTATTAGACAGCCTGGAAATTCAGGCGATTCAAAAGGCGCAAACTGCGCTGATGACATCTCAGAACCTCACGGTCAGCTATTATTGTGTGGGGTATAGTGTCATTAATTACTTCCTAGACCAGTCCATGATCTTAAACCCTATCGGTCACCGTGGATCAAATCTGGAAGTGGAAATCATCGCCACCTTTCTACCGCACATCGTCGTGGATAGCTTATATAGTGTCGTTCACAAGGCAGGTCTTGAGGTGATGAATCTTACACTTGAGCCGATTGCTTCTATAAATGTGGCCATTCCGCCAAACCTTCGCCTTTTAAATTTGGCACTGGTAGATGTTGGCGCAGGCACATCGGATATCGCCATCTCAAGAGATGGTGCAGTGGTTTCATATGGCATGGTGGCACTCGCAGGCGATGAAATCACAGAGAAAATCGCTCAGACCTACCTGTTGGATTTCAACCGAGCTGAAGCGCTTAAAATCGGACTATGCAAAAACGAAACAAACACCTTTACCGACATTATCGGACTTAGCCATACACTTTCCACTGAAGAAATCATGCATCAAATCGACGATGTGGTGACCCACATTACGAAGGAAGTGGCTGAGAGTATCCTTGAACTCAACAAAAAACCACCTAGCGCTGTATTCTGCATCGGTGGAGGTGCGCAGATTCCAGGGTTTACCTCGCATTTGGCCATGGCCCTCGGACTTCCGAAGGAACGTGTGGTCATCAAAAACGTGGAGACCTTGGAAGGCATAAAATTTGAAGCAAAGCCACTTAGTGGCCCTGAGTTCATAACGCCTGTGGGCATCGGCGCCACAGCGTTTGTGGAGCGTGATCAAGATTTTATTCAGGTGAATGTCAATGAAACCACCATAAGGCTTTTCAACTCCAAACCCCTTCAAGTTTCGGATGCGCTTATCCTGACGGGCTATAACGCTCGAAGCTTGATTTCTGAAAGAGGGGACAGCCTTTTCGTAACCATAGATGGCGACACACGGGAAATCAGAGGTGAGTATGGCGAACCGGCACGCATTTTTATCAATGGCGCTCCTGCACACCTCGATTCGAAAATATCACATAAAGATCAAATCAATGTCATTCCAGCCGAGAAGGGAAAACCCCGTAAAATAACCCTTCGAGAAGTGGTGAAAATGGATGCATCTGTAATCGTTAACGAGCAGAGAATTCAAGTGCTCGAAGCCGTTAGCGTCAATGGTGTCAACCGTACAGGTGATTATTTTATCATCGATGGGGACGTGATTGAAACGAAGGGCATCAAGACGGCGAAGCAGCTGATCGATGCACTGGAGCTTGATTATTATAGTTTCGCCATTTATAATGGGGATTTGAGGCTTGAGGATGATTCACCGATTAAAAGTGGCGAGTCCTATCGGTATTCGCCTTTTGAAAAGTCCATCGTCACTTCGGTGGACCTAAAAGGTACTCAGCCTACTAACGACGACACGATATCACATAATCGTGAGCTTTCGATTTTGGTCAATGGCGATCCGGTTCAAATACCGGTAACTAAAGCTGAAATGGTTTTCGTCGATGTCTTTAGTCATATCACATTCGATTTGACGAAGCCGCAAGGTATCCTTATTTTGAAGCGCAATGGTGAACGCGCAAAGTATACCGATTTATTGATGGATGGCGATGTCATCGACATCTATTGGAACAATTAATGGAGGCAAAATGAGTACGTTATTTGACAGGCAATACACTTGCCCGGTCTGTAAAAATCCCTTTACTTCAAAACAAGTCAAGACCTCTGCGATTCGAGCGAAAGAACGAAAAAAGGACTTTCATACGATTTTTTCAAGTGATAACCCGACCTTTTATGGGGTGATTTGCTGTCCAGCATGTGGTTATGCTAAGTTTGAAGGGGACTTCAAACAAGAAATTTCAGCAAAAACAGCTCAGACTGTAAAGGATGCGATCACAAGAAACTGGAAGCCACAGGACTTTACTGGTGAGCGTGATTTGATGGCAGCGATAACCGTCCATCTGATAGCGCTGGTCAATTATAAGGTGCTTGGCGAGAAGCAAGCCATTATCGGTAAGCTGCTCCTTCGTCTGGCATGGTTTTATGAGGAGCTGGACAGTGTGGAGGATAATAAGAAATACGTTCAGCTGGCACTGGATGCGTTCATAAGAAGCTATGAGAGCGAAAAGCAAGAGGATGAAGAAGAGAAGGAGCTGGAAATCATCTACTTGATCGGCGAGCTTAACCGTCAGCTTGGGAACTTCAAGGAAGCTATCCGATGGTTTGAAATGGTCGTCAGACATGAGTTTGCCTTTAAGAACCGATTGATCAAAAACTATGCGAAAGAGCAGTGGGCGTTATCGGCAGAGCAGTATAATTTGATGAAAACGGGCTCGTAAGAAGCTAAAGATGAGGTAAAAATGAAAATATACTTGATTAGACATGGTGAAACGACGGCGAACGTTGAAAAGCGATTTGCTGGCGTGCTTAACGTGAGTTTAACAGAAAAAGGTGTAGGACAGGCGGTTTTGACTGGCGAAAAGCTTAAGGAGATCGCCTTCGATGCCATCTATTCTTCGGATCTTATCAGGGCGCAGGAGACTGCGCGTTTAATCTCGACGCATCAAGCGGTATCGCCCGTGATATTGCCTTCACTTCGCGAAATGAATTTCGGGATTTGGGAAGGTCTTAAAATGGCAGAAATCAAGGAAAAGGATGGCGAACTGCTCAACCAATGGTTTGTGGATTTCGAACATTTTGTCGTGCCAGAGGGTGAGAGCGTTAAAGAAATGTTTGAACGAGTTACAGAAGCGTATAATAAAATTATAGAGCCTTACAGCAAAGACGATGACATCAAAATCGCCATCGTTGCCCATGGCGGGGTGATTCAAGCACTCATGAGCTACTTGTGTTTCGGTGATAATACAGGATACTGGAAGTTCAGAATAGAAAATTGCGGGATTGCCATCGTTGAATATGTGATGGGGTATCCTGTGATTCGCGCTTTGAATCAGTAGGTAAAATGGGGTGAAAGGCCTAAATAAATAATTACCCTCATTCGTTAAAATATGGTATTATTATTCTATAAATGTGAAGGTAAGGAGGGAATATCGGTGAAGGCTGAATACGTCAATTCATTTATTAAAGCATCAACTGAAGTACTTAACAATTTTGTAACCGATAAGTTCAGTGTTGGCAGACCATTCATAAGAAACAACCCGTTTCCCACTAAGGAAATCGTTATCATATTAGGCATCACAGGAGACATTAAAGGACAGGCGGTTTTCAGCTTAACGGAATCCATGGCGAAGGCAGTGGCATCTGGTATGATGATGGGCATGCCTGTGGAAGAAATTGATGAAATGGCTAAGAGTGCATTATCTGAGCTCGGGAATATGATCATGGGAAACTCTGCGACCCTTCTATTTAACGTCGGCGCTCAAATCGATATCACACCACCGTCACTCGTTAAGGGGACTTCGATTGAAATCACATCAGCTGGGATGGAAACCATTTGTGTTCCATTGGTATCCACCATGGGTGAAATTGAGTTCGATATCGGCATAAAAAAATAACGGAGTTAATGATGATAAATATCGTTTTATATCAACCGGAAATCCCACCTAATACGGGAAATGTCGCGAGAAGTTGTGCCATAACAGGCGCTAAGCTTCATTTGATAAAGCCTTTGGGATTTTCGATAGATGATAAGCATCTCAAGCGTGCTGGTCTTGATTACTGGGATTATCTTGATCTTGAAGTACATGAAGACGAACATGCTTTTTTTTCGAAGTATGGTGCTGAAAAGCTTTTCTTTGCCACGACGAAAGCGACGAAGTACTATGATGAACAGACTTTTTCGGATGGATGTTTCATCATATTCGGCAGGGAAACCTCAGGGCTTCCAGCACATATTCATGAAGCTTACGCGGAAAACCGATTTAAGATTCCCATGCGTAAGAATGAGCATTTAAGGAGCTTGAATTTGTCAAACTCAGTGGCGATTGTGCTCTATGAAGCTTTGAGGCAAAATGATTTTTTTGATTTGAAGTGAGGTCAACTAAACACTGCATCTTTTGTTGGATTGTAGTGTTTTTTTTATGAGTTTAAACATAGAAACAGAAAAAGTGTAAGGAGCGAACAATGGGATTATCTTTTAATGATTGGATGGAACTCTTGATTCCGTTGCTAGGTGGTTTAGGATTATTTCTTTATGGAATGACCGTCATGAGTGAGGGACTTGAAAAGTCTGCGGGCAACAAGCTCGAAAAAATAATTGAGAAGTTATCTAGCAACATTTTTAAAGGCGTTTTCGTGGGTGCCATCGTTACGATGATCGTTCAAAGTTCATCTGCAACCACGGTCATGGTGGTTGGATTCGTAAACGCAGGGATCATGAACCTGACGCAAGCCATAGGCATTATCATGGGTGCAAACATCGGTACGACGATTACGGCACAGCTGGTATCCATCGACATCAGTGCGCTTGCACCGATTGCCATCGCACTTGGCGTGGGCATTAAACTCTTTTCTAAGAAAAACAAGCAGATTATTATCGGCGAAATCATCCTCGGTTTCGGTATTCTTTTCCTTGGCATGGAAATCATGAAGGATGCACTGAAGCCACTAAGAGAACTTCCTGCTTTTATCGATATGATTACCAGCATCGGTGCAGGATCACTTTTAGGTACGATTAAAGGTTTCCTTATCGGTTTGATCGTAACGGCCATCGTTCAAAGTTCTTCTGCTACGACGGGTATCATGGTAGCACTGGCACTTGCAGGGGTGCTTCCTATTGAATCTGCATTTCCGATTCTTTTAGGAACGAACGTCGGAACTTGCGTCACAGCGCTTTTATCATCCATTAGCGCAAATCGCACAGCAAAGAGAGCTGCTTTAATGCACCTTCTATTTAATGTGATCGGTACCATTATATTCATTACCTTCTTTAGTAAGATTACGATTTCCATCGTGTCGGGCATGTCAGATGACCCAGCGAGACAGCTTGCAAATGCCCATACCCTATTTAACGTCGTAAATACGATTCTGCTGTTACCTTTTGCAGGTTTAATCGTCAAAGCAGTTAGTATGATTTTACCGACGACACCAGAAGAAAAAGAAGCATCGACCTTTGGCGTGAAATACCTTGATGATCGTATCTTGGAAACACCGACCATTGCACTTGGTCAGGCTATGAAAGAAGTGCTCCATATGGGTAATCTCGCGAAGATTTCATATGAAAGTGCTATTCAAGCCATTCGCGATAATGACATGAAGAGTGTCGAGAAAACCTTCAAAATTGAAAAAACGATTAACACCTTGGAGCGTGAAATCAGCGAATATTTGATTAAACTCTCAAACACAGCCATAGATAATGACGACAGAAAGGTCATCGATGGACTGTTTAGCACTGTAAACGATATTGAGCGTGTGGGCGATCATGCGGATAATATCGCAGAACTGGCACTTTATAAAATTGATAATAACGTGAATTTCTCAGAAAAGGCCATCCTTGAACTCGAAGAAATGGTGGGCAAAGTTACAGAATCCTATGATCTTGCCCTTCAAGCCATGAAGGAAGAAAGCCGTCATCACGCCCAACGTGTCATCGAAATAGAAGGTGTCGTCGACGAGATGGAAAAAACACTACGTAAGAAGCACATCACCCGTTTGAACGAAGGTAGATGTGAAACGAGTTCAGGAATTATATTCCTCGATATGTTAAGCAATCTTGAGAGAATCTCAGACCATTCATCTAATATTGCCCTGGCAGTACTAGATGTGGCTGAAAGATAGGAGGGTGTATGAACAACACACTTGAAATGGTATATGATGTGATCATCATCGGTGCTGGACCAGCTGGCTTATCAGCAGGCCTTTACGCCGCGCGTGCTAAGATGAGCACGTTGATACTGGAAAGAGATCGCACCGGTGGACAAATTGCTGGTACTGAAGAAGTGGCGAACTATCCGGGATCCATTAAGGATGCCACTGGCCCATCACTGGTTGCGCGTATGGTAGAACAAGCAGAGGAATTTGGCGCAGTGAGAATGCGTGCGGACGTATCCGGATTTGATTTCGAGGGAACTATCAAAACCGTTTATACGGACAAAGGGGAACTGAAAGCGAAATCGATTATTTTAGCCATGGGCGCAAAACCTAGATTACTGGATGTGCCAGGTGAAAAGCTTCTTTCCGGTAAAGGCGTGTCGTATTGTGCAACCTGCGATGCTGAGTTCTTTACAGATTTAGAGGTTTATGTATTTGGTGGTGGTGATACGGCATTAGAGGAGGCGATGTTTATCGCCAAATTTGCCAGAAAAGTGACGATCGTTCATAGGCGTGATCAATTTAGAGCGGCGAAGTCCATCGTAGAAAAAGCCATGAACCATCCTAAAATCGAGATGGTACTCAACACTGGCGCAAAGCGCATCATTGGTGATGGAATGGTTCAAGGGATTGAGCTAGAAAACTTTATCACTGGTGAGTGCAAAGAGGTCTTAGCGGATCCAAATGATGGTTTAATGGGTGTTTTTGTTTTCGTAGGGTATTTACCTGAAACTGGATTAGTGAAGGACTTGGTAAAGCTGGATGCTAATGGTTACATTATTACTGATGAGAACATGAAAACAGATATTCCAGGTGTTTTTGTGGCAGGTGATATTCGTTCCAAATCACTAAGACAGGTGGTCACTGCAACAGCAGATGGCGCGATTGCTGCGGTAATGGCGGAGAAGTATGTAGATTCATTACATGATTAGATAGTAAGTGATAAAATAGTGTGTGAAAAATGTTAGGAGGACAACATGTTAATACTTGATAAGGATAATTTTGAATCACAGGTTTTAAAGGCGTCTGGATTAGTATTAGTAGACTTTTGGGGCGAAGGCTGCGAACCATGTAAGGCTTTAATGCCGGATTTCGAAGCGCTTGAAAGCGAATATGAAGGTAAGGTCGTGTTTGGAAAACTCAATACTTCACAGGAAAGAAGACTGGCCATTAGCCAACGCGTTTTAGGGCTGCCTACTGTGGTGCTATATAAAGACGGTACGCGTATGGGAGAATGTACGAAGGATCAAGCAAACCCTGCCGGCATTAAAGAATTAATCGCTCAGCATTTGTAGAAAACTAACATAACATTTGTGGTTGGTATTCAAAAAAACGGGTATAATTTAGTGTGTTTTAATAGAATGTAATTTGCCTGAAAGTTTGGAATCTTTGAGTTATTTTTATAGTTGTTTTTTTAATTGGATGACGATATAATTAATTCGAAGACGCAAGTCGAATGAATTTATTAGTGGAGGTTTTACAATGAAAAAGGTATTAGTGATTGTACTATCGCTCATGCTCGTCCTGAGTTTGGTAGGTTGTGGTCAGAAAGAAGATGGCACGTATGAAATCGCGCTGATCACAGACAAAGGCAACATCGATGACAAGTCATTTAACCAAGGATCATGGGAAGGCGTTGTTCAATACGCTGAAGCAAATGACAAAACACACACTTACATTAAACCAGAAGAAGCTTCTGACGCTGGATACCTTGCTGCGATCGATCTCGCTGTAACTGGTGGCGCAAAAGTTATCGTAACTCCAGGCTTCCTTTTCGAAGTACCTATTTACGAAGCTCAAACTAAATACCCAGATGTTAAATTCATCCTTCTCGATGGCGCACCACACACTGCTGACTGGGCGACTTTCGAAACTAAAGAAAACGTAGCAAGCGTTATGTACGCTGAAGAGCAATCAGGTTTCTTAGCTGGTTACGCTGCAGTTAAAGATGGCATGACTAACCTCGGATTCATGGGTGGTATGGCTGTTCCTGCAGTTCAAGCTTTCGGTTATGGATACCTCCAAGGTGCTGAATTTGCTGCAGCTGAGATGGGTCTTGCTGATGGCGCAATTAAAGTGACTTACCACTATACTGGTAACTTCGAAGAAAACGACACAAACAAAGCGACTGCTAGAACGATGTACCAAGAAGGCGTAGAAGTAATCTTCGCTTGCGGTGGTTCTGTTGGTAAATCAGTTATGTCTGCTGCTTCTGAGTCAGGCACAAAAGTAATCGGCGTTGACGTTGACCAAAGATATGATAGCGAAACAGTTATCACTTCAGCTACTAAAGGTCTTGCTGCATCAGTTGTAAGCGTTCTTGAAGCAATCTACAATGACACTTGGGCAACTTACAGCGGTAAAACAACATTCTTCAACGCTACTAACGGCGGCGTTGGTCTTCCAACAGCTGTAATCGGCGATGCAAATGCTAACGCGTTTGACAGATTCCAATCATTTGACAAAGCTGCTTACGATGCAATCTTTGCTCAACTTTCTTCAGGAAGCGTTGCTCCAGTTAGAACAATCACAGTTGCTGATGCAAGTGGTGTTGCTACTGCTGACGAGTTAACGACAGGACTTAACCTTGTTAAGGTTGCTGTATCTACAAGATAGTTTAAAATGCTTTGAAGTTTGACATATTGGCCTTAGCCTTATGCAAATGAGTTGAAATCAATGGGGGAGGCGAAAGTTTCCCCTATTTTTTTATTGTAGCCACACTAAAAATAAAATTGTTAGATTTCTATATATACAAAATGGGTATCATTGTATATTATTGACAATATGAACGTCGGTTTTTAATAAGCCAAATTGTAAAGAAGAGGTCAAAGTGGAAAATTATATTGTTGAAATGCTGAACATCACAAAAGAGTTCCCCGGTATTATTGCCAACGACAATATTACATTAAATCTCAAAAAGGGGGAAGTCCACGCGTTATTGGGAGAGAATGGCGCTGGAAAATCCACATTGATGAGTGTTCTTTTCGGTCTATATCAAGCAGAAAAAGGTGAAATCCGAAAAAACGGTCAAGTGGTAAAAATCAACAATCCTAATGATGCAAATGCTTTGGGAATCGGGATGGTTCACCAACATTTTAAACTCGTGGAGATCTTCACGGTGCTTGAGAACATCATTTTGGGGGTCGAACCTAACAAGCTTGGGTTCTTACAAAAAAGCGAAGCAAAAGAAAAGGTTATGGCCTTAAGTGAGAAGTATGGATTATCCATTAATCCAGATGCACTTATCGAGGACATATCTGTAGGTATGCAACAAAGGGTAGAAATCCTCAAGATGCTTTACCGCGATAATGAAATTTTGATTTTTGACGAGCCGACTGCGGTGTTAACGCCTCAAGAAATCAAAGAACTTCTTAAAATCATGAGAGGATTTGCAGAAGAAGGTAAATCTATTTTGTTTATTACTCACAAACTAAACGAAATCATGGAAGTTGCAGATCGCTGTACAGTCCTTAGAAAAGGAAAATACATCGGTACAGTCAACGTCAAGGAGTCGAATAAGGAAGAACTTTCTAAAATGATGGTTGGCCGCGACGTAAACTTTAACGTGGATAAAAAGCCTGCTGAGATCAAGGATGTCGTTTTATCGGTCAAGGGGGTTACTGTACCTTCTAAGCACCATAAAAACAATGCCGTTAAAGACGTGAGCTTCGAAGTGCGTGCAGGAGAGATCGTGTGTCTCGCAGGTATAGAGGGTAATGGCCAAACCGAATTTGTCGCAGCGCTTACGGGCCTCGATAAAATGAGTGCGGGTACTATTACACTGTCTGGTAAAGATATCACGAAGTCTTCCATCAGAGAGCGTTCAGTTTCAGGCATGAGCCATATTCCTGAAGATCGCCATAAACATGGCTTGGTACTTGAATATTCGCTCGAGCAAAATATGGTACTGCAAAGATATTGGCAACCTGAGTTCCAGAAAAATGGCTTCATCAAATTTGATGCTGTTAGAAAATACGCTGAGGGCCTCATCGAGCGTTTCGACGTTAGAAGTGGTCAGGGACCAATTTCGGTCGTTAGAAGTATGTCTGGTGGTAATCAACAAAAAGCGATTATCGCGAGAGAAATCGATAAAAAGCACGACTTGCTCGTCGCTGTTCAACCGACGCGTGGACTTGACGTCGGCGCAATTGAATATATCCACAAGCAATTGGTCGAGCGTCGAGATGCTGGCAAAGGCGTCTTACTCGTTTCACTAGAGCTTGATGAGGTGATGAACGTCAGCGATCGTATTTTGGTCATGTATGAAGGCGAAATCGTCGGTGAGCTCGATCCTAAGAACACGACGGTTCAAGAGCTAGGCCTTTACATGTCTGGTGCTAAACGCAATACCGCAAAGGAGATCAACCATGCAGGATAAACAAACTCAAACACCTAAAAAAGGATTTGACTTAAAGCAATTGACAAAGAGTCGTGGTTTCTCTGCATTTACAGCGGCTTTACTTGCAATCGCACTGGGTCTGATCTTCGGCTTTATCGTCATGATTCTTGCAAATCCAGATAAGGCAATTTCTGGCTTTAGATACGTGCTCGTGGGCGGTTTGGGCCGCTTCGGTGACGTGCTATACTTCGCAACGCCGATTATGATGACCGGTCTCGCTGTAGGCTTCGCCTTCAGAATGGGGCTATTTAACATCGGAGCTTCTGGACAGTACACCATGGGGATGTTCTTCGCGCTCTATGTCGGTTTTATGTGGGATTTACCAAACGGTATCCACTGGATCGTGGCCATATTTGCGGGGATGCTAGGCGGAATGCTCTGGGGGATTATCCCGGGTCTGTTTAAGGCTTTCTTAAATGTAAACGAGGTTATCACCTCCATTATGTTCAACTATATCGGTATGTATTTGGTGGACATGATCATTCAAGGTAACGGTGTCATCTACATCGCATCGAAATCCAGAACGAATTATCTGCCATCCACTGTGCAAATCCCATCTTTAGGAATCACGGGTTCCAATGTCAACCTCGGTATTATCTTCGCCATCATCATCGCCATAGCGCTGTTCATCGTTCTTGAGAGAACGACCTTCGGGTATGAACTTAAAGCGACGGGCTTTAATAAATATGCGGCTGATTATGCCGGTATGAAAGGCAAGCGCAATATCGTATTAACCATGGTCATCGCGGGTGGACTTGCTGGTATGGGTGGCGCATTTGCCATCTTAGCACCTTCAGCCATCGCTGGTAGCTCCATGACGTATGAGCCGATCAACATCATCGCTGCAAACGGCTTTAATGGTATCGCGGTTGCCCTTTTGGGAAGCTCAAATCCGATAGGGATTATTTTCTCTGCAACGTTTATTTCACACATTCAGCGCGGTGGTACACTGGCGAACCTCGTGGGTTATAAGCCTGAAATCATCGATATCGTTATCGCTGTCATCATCTATTTCTCAGCATTTGCTATGATCATGAATGCTGCGATCGGTCGCTTTATTAAAGCGAGAATCAACAAACGTCATCAAAAGACTGAGAAGGAGGCGAAGTAATGGATACGATTTATTATTTGATTCAGAACATGCTTCCTGTAGCGATTCCATTGCTTCTCGTAGCCCTCGGTGGAATGTTTAGTGAACGAAGCGGTGTTATCAACATCGGTCTTGAAGGGATTATGCTCTTTGGTGCATTCTTTGGCGCACTATTTGTCTTCACGATTCAGGGCGCTGGCATCAATGCACAGTTGGTACTTTTAATGGGGATGGTAGTTGCAGCCCTCGCAGGCTTTGTGTACTCGTTGCTCTTATCCTTTGCTGCGGTCACCATGAAAGCAGACCAAACCATAACAGGAACTTCACTCAACATGTTGATTCCTGCTGCGGTGCTTCTCTTTTCAAAGATGTTTTTCAACTCAGATGGTATTACCACGAACATGGGCTTCTTTATTAGAAAAATGCCGGTACTCGGTGATATTCCAGTATTAGGACCGATGTTTTTCCAGAAGACCTATCTGACAGTTATTATAGGCTTTGTGATTTTGATCATCAGCGTCATTATCTTCTATAAAACGAAGTTTGGCTTAAGACTCAGAGCGTGTGGTGAGCACCCTCAAGCAGCTGACTCGGTAGGGATTAATGTTTACTTCATGCGCTATGCGGGTGTCAGCCTCTCGGGTATCCTGGGCGGAATCGGTGGATTTTTCTACTCTGTCGGTATCCTTGACGGTAACATCAATGGGCACTCAGGTGTCGCTGGTTTCGGTTTCTTGGCCCTCGCTGTTATGATCTTCGGACAGTGGAAGCCGATCCGTATCATGTTCGCTGCCTTGTTCTTTGCATTCCTTAGAACGTTAGCGTATTCCATTGCTTTGATTCCGTTCTTGAACGATTTGGGCATCAACCAGACATACTATAAGATGCTACCTTATGTGGCAACCATGGTAGTTCTGGCATTTACGTCTAAAAAATCGCGTGCGCCTAAAGCGGAAGGTATTCCTTACGATAAAGCAAAACGTTAAAATTCCAAACTTTATAACGATTTTACGAGAACTCCTAGATTACTTAGGAGTTCTTTTTATGACTACCAATTTTCGTGTAAGTTTGGTATAATAAAAACGTTATTATGTCATGCAAAAATTGTGCCTAAATTAATTTGAAGCGGCGGTACCGACGATGAAAATGAATTTTAACCTTAATCTTATACAAACTCAAAAGCTGATCATGACGCCAGAGCTTAAGCAAGCCATCGAAATCTTGCAGTATAACGCCATGGAACTAAACGAGTTTATTAATGAAGAGCTCCTCAACAATCCCATACTCGAAAAGCTAAACTCAGAATCGGATGATGAGCCAGCTCAAGATAAACCCGTCGCTGAAACTGATCATAGCACAGAGTCCGATTCTGATTATGAGTACGATTTAGATAAGGGTGACGCGAAAGAAATTGACTGGGATGATATGGCGAATTACTTCGACGATGTCAGACCTTCTGGAAGCATGACTTATAATTCGGATTCGGAAGTGAATTATGATAATTTTGTGGCGGATGAAGAAACGCTAAGGGATTATCTACTTATGCAGCTTAAGTTTTCAAAGCTCTCACCCGATGTGGTGAAGATTTGCGAATACATTATAGAAAATATCGATGATAACGGTTACCTTCAAATGAAAAATGAAGAGGCCATGGTACTGTTCAATCGATCCTTCGACGAAATTGAGCAATTGGTGAGACTGATCCAAACCTTTGATCCACCTGGAATTGCAGCGCGTAGCATCAAGGAGTGTTTACTGATTCAGATGTACCAACAGGGCTTCGAAGAAAGTCTGGAAGAGCTACTTGTCATGAATCATTTGGAAGAGCTTGGTGAGAAAAAGTTTGCCGTCATCGCTAAAAAAATCGGAGAAACGGCAGAACGTGTACAGCAGGCTTATGATTATATTAAGACACTGGAGCCTAAGCCAGGTAGACGTTTTAGTTCATCGCGTGATGTCAGGTATGTGATCCCAGATGTCTATGTGGAAAAGGTTAAGGATGAGTACGTGGTGACGGTAAATGAAAGTGCTTCGCCTCGACTTCAAATCAACAGCTTTTATAAAAATATGCTCCACCAGTTCACAAAGGATACACTGACGAACGAATACCTCTCTAAGAACCTACAGGCGGCTCTCAGAATCATTAAAAGTATCGAGCAACGCCGCAATACCATTTACCGTGTTTGTAAAGCCATCGTGGAGTATCAGGAGGATTTCTTTGAAAAAGGCCTCTTATATCTAAAACCTCTCAATCTTAAGGACATCGCCGATGAGATTGAGGTGCATGAATCCACGGTAAGCCGAGCCGTGAATGGCAAGTACATGCAGTGTCCTAATGGACTCTTCGAGATCAAGTACTTCTTCCAAAGTGGTGTAAAAGGGGCCAGTGGCGAAGGCGTCTCGTCGGAGAGTGTCAAATCCGTCATGAAGGAAATGATCGAGAAGGAAGATCCGAAAAAACCGCTCAGCGATCAATACATCGCCGATGAGCTCGTTAAAACAGGCATCAATATTTCCAGACGAACGGTGGCCAAATATCGCGACGAACTCAATATCGCGCCATCCTCCAAGCGTAAACGATTTTGATTTAAGACTCTAAATGAGGGTGCCAATCCCCTCGTGTTTGATGGTAATAGTGACTTCATAAGACAAGGTGCTGTTCAGTTTTGAACAGTATCTTTTTTAGTTTGTTATATACCCGGGACGTAAAATGTTACCACGGGACAAAAAAGTGAAAAAAGTTTAAAAAACCCCTTGAATTCATTTTTGGCAGTGGTATAATGACATTGTAAGTGGTTATTTTTTTTAGCCCACATGGGACTAAATTAAGATAACACGGACGAAATACATCCCGAAAGAGTGGTGAATGATGGATACTTTTAGGAATTCGGATCAGGACAACTTAATATTCGTTCTTAAATATGCATTTCCAGAGATGGAAGAACTCTTGCCACTTCGATTTAACATTCTAAACAGCATCAAGTTCAATCAACCAGTGGGAAGAAGGATGCTATCAGGTACCATGGGTTATACAGAGCGTGTGGTTAGACGCGAATGTGATATCCTTAAGGATAATAACCTCATCGATTACTATCCGGATGGCATGCGACTCACGCAGAAGGGTCATGAAGTTCTAGAAGCGCTCACTGATGTCTTCTATAAGATCAACGGCATCCATCTGCTGGAAAAAGAGCTTGCAAGCAAACTTAATATTCGAAAGGTCATCGTCGGTTCGGTGGGGATCCAGGATCCAAACGTTTCATTAAACGAGATCGGTTATGAGGCCGCTAAATACCTCAGTACCATCATTAATGAAAAAAGTATTATCGGATTAACTGGAGGTTCTTCGATAGAACGCGTGATAAATGGGTATAAACCTGATTGGGTTAACTTTAAGGGGAATGACATTTTAGTCGTCCCAGCACGTGGTGGACTCGGTAACAAATATGAGTATCAAGCGAATACGTTAGCGGAAAGATTAGCGGGCAAGCTTGGTGCGCAGCATCAAATGCTCTATACGCAGGATAACCTTTCAAAAGCAACCATCGAGGAGCTTAAAAACGAACCAAACATTAAAAAAATCCTCGATCAAATCAAACATCTGGACGTTCTACTTTTCGGCATCGGTCAGGCAAAAGTGATGGCCAACCGCAGAGTGCTCGAGCAGGAAGAAATCGACCACATCCTTGGAAAAGGGGCTGTAGCAGAGTCATTTGGCTACTACTTCAACAAGGACGGAGAAATTGTTTACGAAATCAGTACCATCGGTATTGATTTGGATATATTTAAAAACTTAAAGCATGTCATAGCTGTTGCTGGCGGCGTGGATAAAACTGAAGCCATCATCGCCATTAGCAAACTCAACCCGAATTTAGTGTTGGTCACTGACGAGCAAACAGCTAAAAAAATCCAAACGGTTTTATAAATTTTAAGGAGGATTCAAGATGAAAAAAATTGCAATTAATGGTTTCGGAAGAATTGGAAGACTCGTGTTCAATGCAATGGCAGAGCAAGGATTACTTGGAACAGAATTTGACGTGGTCGCTGTCGTAGATATGGCAACTGATGCAGACTACTTTGCATACCAATTGAAGTACGATTCAGTACAAGGTAAATTTAACGGAGAAATCAAAACAAGAAAAAGCAGCCCTGAATTAGCTGAAGAAGATATCTTAATCGTAAACGGCAGAGAAACAAAATGTATTCAAGCAGTTAAAAATCTTGCAGATCTTCCTTGGAAAGAGCTTGGCGTAGAGTATGTTATCGAAGCAACTGGTCTTTTCACAGACTCAGAAGCAGCTAAAGGTCACCTCGCTGCTGGTGCTAAAAAAGTTGTTATTTCAGCTCCTGGTAAAGGCGATGTTAAGACCATCGTTATGGGCGTTAACGAAAATGAATACGAAGCAGATAAGCACGATATCGTGTCAAACGCTTCTTGTACGACTAACTGCTTAGCACCACTTGTACACGTTCTTCTTAAAGAAGGTATCGGCGTTGAAACAGGTCTTATGACGACAATCCACGCTTACACTGCAACTCAAAAAACAGTTGATGGTCCTTCTAAGAAAGACTGGAGAGGCGGAAGAGCAGCAGCTATCAACATCATTCCTTCTTCAACTGGCGCAGCGAAAGCAGTAGGCGAAGTACTTCCTGCAACTAAAGGCAAATTAACTGGTATGTCATTCCGCGTTCCTACACCTACTGTATCAGTAGTTGACCTTACTTTCACAGCTCAAAGAGATACTTCTATCGAAGAAATCGATGCATTACTCAAAAAAGCTTCTGAGACTTACCTTGCGGGTATCCTCGGCTATGCTAACGAGGAACTCGTTTCTACAGACTTTATCCACGATAACAGATCATCAATCTACGATTCATTAGCAACACTCCAAAACAACCTTAAAGGCGAAAAGCGTTTCTTCAAACTCGTTTCTTGGTATGATAATGAGTGGGGTTACTCAAACAGAGTGGTTGATTTATTAAAATTCATGGCAAATAAATAAGAGCTATTCGGACTATGTCTGATCGTGGACCCTGACTTAGTCAGGGTTCACTTCATGTATGAATCGGAGGATAAGAGCATGTTTAATAAAAAGACGATTGAAGATATCGAAGTAAAAGGCAAACGCGTCCTCGTTCGCGTGGATTTCAACGTGCCTTTAAAAGACAATGTGATTACGGATGAAAACAGAATCATGGGTGCACTCCCAACCATTAACTATTTGATCGAAAAAGGCGCAAAAGTCATCCTTTGCTCACACCTTGGTAAGCCTAAAGCAGATAACCTTGAAAAGTATACGTTAGCACCAGTAGCTAAAAGACTTTCAGAAATCCTTGGCAAAGAAGTGGTATTCCCTGCAGAACTTGAAGTTGTAGGCGAAAAGACCAGAGCAGCTGTGGCAGCCATGAACGAAGGCGATGTGATTTTACTCGAAAATACGCGTTACCGTGCAGAGGAAACGAAGAACGGTGAAGCATTCTCTAAAGATCTTGCTTCTATCGCAGATATCTTCGTAAATGATGCATTCGGTTCAGCACACAGAGCGCACTCATCGACTGTTGGCGTGGCAGATTACCTCGACACGGCAGTGTGTGGCTACTTGATTCAAAAAGAGTTAAAGTTCCTCGGCGAAGCAGTGGAAACGCCAGAAAGACCTTTCTGTGCAATCCTCGGTGGCGCTAAGGTTTCCGATAAAATTAAAGTCATCGAAAATCTCCTCACAAAAGTAGATTCATTAATCATCGGTGGCGGTATGGCATATACGTTCTTAAAAGCACAAGGCCATGAAATTGGTAAATCCCTCGTGGAAGAAGACAAGCTTGAGTATGCGCTTCAAATGCTTGAAAGTGCTAAAGCAAAAGGCGTTGAGCTTCTCCTCCCTGTAGATCACCTCGTAGCGGCTGAATTCAGCGCTGATGCAGAGGCGATCAGTACTGAAGGCGTAGAGATTCCAGAAGGCACTATGGGTCTGGATATCGGTGCAAAAACGGCTGCAAAATACGCAGAAGTGGCATCTAACGCAAAAACCATCATCTGGAACGGACCTATGGGCGTGTTCGAGTTCGAGAAGTTTGCTGGCGGAACCATCGCTGTAGCGAAAGCGCTTGCTGATTCAAACGCAACCACCATCATCGGCGGTGGCGACAGTGCAGCAGCAGTAAACATCCTCGGATTCGGCGATAAAATGACACACATTTCAACAGGCGGCGGCGCTTCATTAGAGTTCTTAGAAGGCATCGCACTTCCAGGTATCGAAGCATTAAACGACAAATAGGAGGCATCATGAGAAAACCCATTATCGCAGGAAACTGGAAAATGCATAAAACAGTGGCAGAAGCGGTGGCATTTATCGATGCCGTTAAAACCGAAATCGTCTCTTCTGACGTAGAAGCACTGGTATGTGCACCTTTCACGTTACTTCCAAGCTTAGTAGAAGCGACTAAAGGCACTGCCATTAAAGTCGGCGCTCAAAACATGCATTTCGAAGACAAAGGCGCTTTTACTGGTGAAGTTAGCGCAGACATGCTTTTAGATATCGGCGTAACACACGTCATCATCGGTCACTCTGAAAGACGTCAGTACTTCGCAGAAACAGATGAAACTGTCAACAAAAAAACCATCAAGGCATTACAAAAAGGCTTAACACCGATCGTTTGCTGTGGTGAAACCCTCGAGCAAAGAGAAGCTGGTGAAACGAAAGCCCTCGTTAAAGTTCAAATCGAAAAAGCGTTTGCAGGAATTTCTGCAGCAGATGCCCCAAAAGTGGTCATTGCGTATGAACCGATTTGGGCGATCGGCACTGGCAAAACCGCTAGCAGCCAAGACGCTAACGACGTGATCGCTTATATCCGTCAAGTATTGGAAGGCATCTACGGCGATGAAACATCTGAAGAGGTGAGAATTCAATACGGCGGAAGCGTAAAACCTTCAAACGTAGAAGAAATCATGAACGAATCAGATATCGACGGTGCTCTCGTGGGTGGCGCAAGTCTCGAACCTTCTGATTTTATCCAATTGGTCAACTTCTAAGGAGCCATATATGAAAAAACCAACAGCACTGATCATCATGGACGGTTGGGGACAAGGCGTTGCCGGAGCTGGTAACGCAGTAACACTCGCCAACACGCCCAATTATGACCAGTTACTTGAAAAATATCCACATACGTTAATTGCTGCCAGCGGACTGGATGTCGGCCTTCCAGAAGGTCAGATGGGGAACTCGGAAGTGGGTCACCTCAACATCGGTGCAGGCCGTGTGATTTACCAGGAATTGACGCGCATCACGAAATCCATCAAGGATGGCGACTTCTTCACTAACGAAGAACTCGTCGGCGCGATGCAGCATGCGAAACAGCATGGCACGAAGCTCCACACATGGGGCCTCTTATCGGATGGTGGCGTACACAGCCACATCGAACACCTGAAGGCACTGATTCAGATGGCGAAGGACCAAGGTCTGGATAACATCTATGTTCACGCTTTCATGGATGGTAGAGACACCTCGCCAACCAGTGGTCTCGGATATGTGCGTGAACTGGAAGCGTTTATGGCTGAGATAAATTTCGGCGTCATCGCAACCGTTTCAGGGAGATACTATTCCATGGACCGCGATAAGCGCTGGGAGCGTATCGAAAAATCGTATAACATGCTGGTAAAAGGCGAAGGTGAAGTATCAGAATCAGCAATCGCTGTTTTCGAAAAGTCGTATGACGCTGGCGTCACGGATGAATTTATCCTCCCGACCGTTATCGTTAAAAACGGTGCGCCAGTAGCGACGGTTTCAGCAAATGATGCCATCATCTTCTTTAACTTCAGACCTGACCGCGCTAGAGAAATTACGCGCGCCATCGTAGATGTTGAGTTCGACGGCTTTGCCCGTGAATATTTCCCAACTAAATATGTGGGATTCACGCAATACGATAAAACCATCGAGAACATTGGCACCGCTTATAAACAACAATCTATCGATAATACCCTAGGACAGTACCTGGCAAAACTGGGAAAAACGCAGCTTAGAATCGCTGAAACAGAGAAGTATGCACACGTAACCTTCTTCTTCAACGGCGGCATCGAAGCACCAAACGAAGGTGAGGACCGCGTTTTGATCAATTCGCCAAAGGTGGCCACTTATGATCTTAAACCAGAGATGTCTGCTTATGAAATGACAGACAGACTTCTGGCTGAGCTCGACAGAGACCATTACGACCTCATCGTCATCAACTACGCAAACCCTGATATGGTCGGCCATACCGGCATTATCGAAGCAGCGGTTAAGGCAGTTGAGGTGGTGGATGAGTGCGTGGGCAAAATCGTTAAAAAGCTCGAAGAAAAAGGCGGCGCATTTATCATCACAGCGGATCACGGAAACGCTGAGCAGATGCTCACTGAAGACGGTGAACCGATGACGGCGCACTCCACGAACCACGTACCTTGTATCGTCGGCGGTGCTGGCGAAGTGAAGCTCGCTGATGACGGAAAGCTTTGCGACCTGACACCAACCCTTTTACAACTCATGAAGCTGGATGTACCAGCAGAAATGACAGGCAAGTCCATTATTCTTTAGTTCATTTGGCGGGTAAAATCGCCCGTCCACATATAAGGTCATAGACCAATAATTTATGGAGGTTAGCATTATGTCAATTATTACTGATGTTTATGCAAGAGAAATATTAGACTCAAGAGGTAATCCTACAGTTGAAGTTGAAGTGTACTTAGAAGACGGTTCAATGGGTAGAGCTGGCGTACCATCTGGCGCTTCTACAGGTGCTTTCGAAGCAGTTGAATTAAGAGATGGCGACAAGAGCAGATACCTCGGCAAAGGCGTTCAAAAAGCAGTTGATAACGTTAACGAAATCATCGCACCAGAACTCGAAGGCTGGGATGCGTTTGATCAAGTGGGCATCGATAAAATGATGAAGGAACTCGACGGCACACCTAACAAAGGTAAGCTTGGTGCCAATGCAATCCTGGGCGTTTCCATCGCTGTAGCGAAAGCTGCTGCTGAGTCATGTGGTCTTTCACTTTATGAATATGTTGGTGGTACAAACGCTAAAACGCTTCCAGTTCCGATGATGAACATCATGAACGGTGGCGCTCACGCGGATAACAACGTGGACATCCAAGAGTTTATGGTTATGCCAGTAGGCGCAACATCTTTCAAAGAAGCGCTTAGATGGGGTGCTGAAATATATCACTCATTAAAATCAGTTTTAAAATCAAAAGGCCTCGCTACTGGTATCGGCGACGAGGGTGGCTTCGCTCCTAACCTTCCTACTAACGAAGATGCACTTAAAGTCATCATGGAAGCGATCGAAAAAGCAGGTTACAAGCCAGGCGAGCAAATCAAGTTAGCGCTTGACGTTGCTGCAAATGAGCTTTTCGATGAAAAAACTGGCAAATACACACTTGCTAGCGAAGGCAGAGAGTTTACAGCAGCTGAGCTCGTAGACTACTATGCAGGTCTCGTTGAAAAATACCCAATCATCTCTATCGAAGATGGTCTTGCTGAAGAAGATTGGTCAGCATGGCAGTTAATGGTAGAAAAACTCGGCAACAAAATCCAAATCGTTGGCGATGACCTCTACGTAACAAACACTGAGAGACTTTCTAGAGGTATTAAAGAGAAAGCTTCTAACTCAATTCTTATCAAACTTAACCAAATCGGTTCAATCACTGAAACACTTGATGCGATCGAAATGGCGAAGAGAGCAGGCTTCACGACGATTTCTTCACACAGATCTGGTGAAACAGCTGACTCGACCATCGCTGATTTAGCAGTAGCGCTTAACACAGGACAAATCAAGACAGGTGCTCCAGCAAGAACAGACAGAATCGAAAAATACAACCAATTGCTTAGAATTGAAGAACAACTTGGCGATAATGCGATCTACGCAGGAATGTCAGCGTTCTACAATTTAAGATAATTTAACAAAGCGTTATTTAAAAACGCAAATCTCGTTTGAACCCAAACAAGGGACAAGGCTTGGTGGACAGCAACCACCAAGCCTTCGTCTTTTTGGTAACAAATTTTATTGTATTTTTTTCACTGCTGTGATAAAATACCTTTGTTAAGCATGTATACAAGCAAATGCCTAGAAATAAGGCATTGCAGACTATAGACAATAGGAGGTGGAAAAATGACTATCGTAGCAACTGTATTGTTAATTCTGTCATCATTGGTTTTAATCGCGAGTATCTTACTCCAATCAGGTAAATCTGCGGGATTATCAGGATCAATCGGCGGAGGCGCTGAGCAAATCTGGGGTAAAAACAAAGCGAGAGATTACGACGCGAAGTTTGATAAGATTACGAAGATTGCAGCGTTTGTCTTCATCGGCTCAGCGGTTTTAATGACTGTAGCGCAAAAGTTCTAAAGATTAATATACAATAGTTAGTTCAGACTAATTGTTGTATATTTTTTTCTTCTTATGTATCTGAATCAATACACAAAGATGGGAGTTGTGGGTGGTTATAAGGCATAGGAAATATAAAGTAGTGGGGAGGATTAATAATGAATTATGTGTTATTATCAGCGGGTACAGGGATTCTTGCACTCGTGTTTGCGGCTTTTTTAGTCGTGAAGAGAATCAACACGGTGGTGGTTACTCATGACCGTATGAATGAGATTGCTTCCTATATTCATGAAGGGGCTATGGCATTTCTCAGACGCGAGTACAAGGTGCTCGTTATTTTTGCCCTGATTTTAGCAGTGGCAATCGCAGTTGGTTTACAAAGCATCGGAACGGCAATCTCGTTCTTAGTGGGTGCGCTTTTTTCAGCATTAGCAGGCTTTTTCGGTATGCAAGTGGCGACGAAAGCAAACGTAAGAACGGCATTTGCAGCGAAGGAAAGCGGCATGAACCGTGCACTTTCAGTTGCTTTCTCAGGTGGCGCAGTAATGGGTATGTCTGTTGTGGGACTTGGCTTATTAGGCGTTAGCGTACTTTATTACATCTTTAAAGATGCGACGATTATTACAGGATTTGGTCTTGGTGCTTCTTCCATCGCACTTTTTGCCCGTGTAGGCGGCGGTATTTATACGAAAGCTGCTGACGTCGGTGCTGACCTTGTCGGTAAAGTTGAAGCGGGCATCCCAGAGGATGATCCGAGAAACCCAGCCGTTATCGCCGATAACGTAGGTGATAACGTCGGTGACGTTGCAGGTATGGGTGCTGACTTATTTGAGTCTTATGTCGGCTCTATCATCGCAGCCATCACATTAGGTGTACTTTCATTTGAATTCAAGGGCGCATTATTCCCGCTTATTCTTTCGGCAGTGGGTATCGTGGCGTCTATCATCGGAACGTTTTTCGTTAAAGGTGACGAAAAATCGGATCCACATAAAGCCCTTAAAAAATCCACTTATGCCAGCGGCATTATCGTCGTGGTAGCGGCATTCTTCTTAAGCAGACAGTTCTTCGGCGACTTAAATGCGTTTTTCGCCATTACTGCCGGTCTTATCTGTGGTATTTTAATCGGCGTCGTTACTGAAATTTATACTTCAGGTGATTATAAATCGGTTAAGAGAATTGCCGAGCAATCGTTGACAGGTCCTGCAACCACTATTATTTCTGGTCTTGCAGTGGGGATGCTCTCGACGATGCTTCCAATCCTCTTCATCTGTATCGCAACTTTAGTTGCTTATGAGTTTGGCGGCCTTTACGGCATCGCGCTCGCAGCTGTTGGTATGCTTTCGACAGCTGGTATTACTGTAGCGGTTGACGCTTACGGTCCTATCGCGGATAACGCTGGCGGTATCGCAGAGATGAGTGAGCTTCCTAAAGAAGTTCGTAAAATCACCGACAAGCTTGATGCGGTTGGTAACACTACTGCAGCAATCGGTAAAGGATTCGCTATCGGTTCTGCGGCACTTACTGCGCTTGCATTATTTGCTTCATATTCACAAGCCATCAACATCACGACCATCAACATCCTAAACCCTAAGGTAGTAGTGGGTCTCTTTATCGGTGGTATGTTACCATTCATCTTCTCAGCGCTTACCATGGAATCGGTTGGCCGTGCTGCTTACCAAATGATCGAAGAAGTTAGACTTCAGTTTAAAAACATTCCTGGTCTTATGGAAGGTAAAGCAAAGCCTGACTATGCACGTTGTGTAGACATCAGTACAGGTGCAGCGCTTAAAGAAATGATGCTTCCTGGCCTTATGGCAGTTCTCGTGCCTATCGTGGTCGGACTCTTACTCGGCGGCGAAGCCTTGGGCGGTATGTTAGCGGGTGCACTGGTTACAGGGGTACTCCTCGCGATCTTCATGGCTAATGCTGGCGGCGCTTGGGACAATGCAAAGAAATACGTTGAAGAGGGACACTACGGTGGAAAAGGCTCAGAAGCGCATAAAGCCTCAGTTGTCGGCGATACAGTAGGTGACCCGTTCAAGGATACTTCTGGTCCATCGATCAACATCCTGATCAAGCTTATGACCATCGTATCATTAGTATTTGCACCACTGTTCCTCAGCATCGGTTCATTACTCTAATGATTATAAGAAGCTTTTAAAGCGATCATTCGCTTTAAGGGCTTCTTTTTTATACCCAGAGAGCGTGAGGTGCACGAATCGTGGTATAATAAGGGTAGTAGCCATAGCATGTTTAAACTAGGAGGGCTTATGAAACGCGAAGACATACTCAGTTTTTTAAAGGAACATAATGAAAAACCTTACACAGAAATGGACCTTTTTATGGCCATGGGACTTGAGCCCATCGACCGATCAACCTATATAGCCCACCTGGAAGCTCTAGCGGATGAATCTAAAATCATCATGACGAAAAAGGGGAAAATCGCATTACCTGAATTTTTCCAAATTTATGTGGGTAAAGTCCAAATCGCCATGCGCGGCTTCGGCTTCGTCATCGTGGAAAATGTGGAAATGCGTGACGTGTTTATCCCATCGGATGCCCTCATGGGTGCCATGAATGGCGATAAGGTTCAGGTAAAGCTTACCAAGGTAGGTGGACCCGACCAAAAGAGTGAGGGCGAGGTCATCAAAATCGTAGAGCGCGCCAACACCCTGATCGTGGGCATCTACGAGGAAAGTAAAAATTACGGCTTCGTCGTCCCAGACGATAAGAAGCTTCGCAAAGATATCTTTATCTCTAAAAACATGACCTTAGGGGCCAAGCAAGGTGATAAAGTCGTGGTGGAAATCAGTAAATGGCCAGAGGACCGTCGTAACCCTGAAGGGCGTGTCATCGAAGTACTCGGGGCCAGTGGTGCACCGGGAATCGACATTTTATCCGTCATCCGTACGTTTAAGCTCCCAGAGGTGTTTAGTAGCAAGGTACTGGACGAAGCCGATGGTATCCCATCCGAAGTGGACGAGAGCATGACCGTAGGGCGTGAGGATTTTAGAAATTACCGCGTCATCACCATCGATGGTAAGGATGCAAAGGATCTGGACGATGCGGTCCACGTGATCAAACTGGATAATGGCCATTATGAGCTCGGCGTCCACATCGCCGACGTCACCCATTATGTAAAGGAACGCTCGAAAATCGATAAGGAAGCCCTTAACCGTGCCACATCGGTGTACCTCTTAAACCGCGTGGTGCCCATGCTGCCTGAGAGACTCTCAAACGGTATTTGTTCACTGAACCCACAGGTAAATCGCTTGACGCTGTCATGTATCATGGAAATCGATGGTCACGGCGATGTGGTGAAGCACCGCATCGTGGAGAGTGTCATCAAAACCGTAGAGCGTATGAACTACGATGATGTCTCTGACATGCTGGAAGGGGCATTGACACCAGCACTTAGAGACCGTTATGAAGCCATACTGGAGGACCTGGAGAACATGAAGGCCCTCGCAGAAAAGATAAGAACCAAACGGGAGCGCCGTAGGTCTATCGACTTCGATTTCGCTGAGACGAAAATTCAGCTCGATGGGGAAGGCAAGCCGATCTTTATCGGAAAAGCTGAAAGACGCATCGGGCACCGCATCATCGAAGACTTTATGCTCGCAGCGAATGAAACCGTGGCAGAGCACATGTTCTGGCTGGAGCTTCCATTCGTTTACCGTATCCACGAAAGACCGAGTCCAGAGAAAATCGAATCGCTTAATAAATTCCTCAACCACTTCGGCTATAAGCTGAAGGAAAGTGCGGATGAGGTGCATCCGAAGTCCATCCAGCTGCTCATCGAGGAGGTCACTGGGAAGAAGGAAGAGCATGTCATCAGCAAGATGGCGCTCAGGTCACTGAAGCAGGCGAAGTACTCGCCGAACAACGACGGCCATTTCGGCCTGGCTGCGAAGTATTACTGCCACTTCACCTCGCCGATTCGCCGGTATCCAGATCTTCAGATCCACCGCATCATCAAAGAGATGATCGCAGGTAAGCTAAACGAAAAGCGCATCCAAGACCTGAAAAAAATCGTAGAGGAAGTGTCCATCATCAGCTCTGAAAAAGAACGTAATGCCGAGCTGGCAGAGCGCGACGTGGACGACATGAAGATGGCGGAGTACATGAAGGCGCATATCGGCGAAACCTTCACAGGCATCATCTCCTCCGTGACCTCGTTCGGTCTGTTTATCGAGCTGGAGAACACCATCGAAGGCTTGCTCCGCGTGGATGACCTCGACGACGATTACTACGTTTATGATGAAGTCAGGCTGCAGCTGGTGGGCGAAAGAACCCGTAAAATCTACGCACTGGGCGATGAAATCACCGTGGTGGTGGCTGACGCGAACCCAGAGCTGAGAGAAATCGACTTTGAGCTGGCACAGTAAATTAACCTTAAAGCCAGAAAATCTTAATGATGATGCTATTAAGTTCGAAATAGAAGACTTTGATGCCACCAAATATGAATCATAAGGGAAGGGTCAACACATGAGCACACAGAAATTAATCGTTAGCGACATCGACGGCACCCTGCTGAGAAGCGATAAGCACATCTCTTTCGTCACGAAGCAGCGAATCTTCGATCTCATCTATAAAGGACACATTTTCGCCATCGCCACAGGCCGCATGCATGGTGCAGGAAAAATCATCACCACTGAACTGGATTACGACGGCTTTCTCATCTCGTGTAATGGCGCGGTGGTAAAGCATCTAAAGACAGGTGAGGTGATTCAGGCCATCGAACTGGCGCCAGATCTAGCTAAACAGGTCGTAGCAATTTGCGAGCAGTACGGTGCTTACTATCACCTGTACGACATCGATGCCATCTACGCATCGCGCTATGCTCATCTGGCACAGAAGTACGCAGAGGGCATGGCAGCCCTGCCTGAAGGGTATCATTTCACTGTAGCATTCCCGGAAGACCTCCCTGCGATGGTGGGGCAGGTACCGATTTATAAAATCGGACTCTACCATGAGGACCCTGAAACCTTTAGTGCCGTGATGAAAGCCCTTCAGAAAATCGAGGGACTCGAAACCTGTAAATCGCTGGACACGTCATTTGATGTCATGGCAAAAGGCGTCACGAAAGCCACGGGCATCGAAGCCATCCGCGCGTATTATGATATCCCGCTTGAGCACGTCATCGCCTTCGGGGATAACGAAAACGACATGGACATGATCAGCTATGCTGGCATAGGCGTAGCCATGGGCAACGCCATGGAAGAACTTAAGGCGGCCGCCGATTTCGTCACCGTCACCAACGATGAGGATGGACTCGTGTATGCACTGGACCGACTGCTCTAGACTGAATTAGGATTAAATTTACATTACGTTCACCGGATGGGATTGAACCCGCGATTCTCCTATGTTAAAATGATTGAGCGAGCCTAAAAAGGACCAAAAACGCTGAAAGGAGGCATGTTATGGCCGAAATCAAACTCTTAGCTCAAAATAAAAAAGCCTGGCATGACTACTTCATCGAAGAGACTTATGAAGCTGGCCTAGAGCTATATGGCACTGAAGTGAAGTCCATCCGCGGCGGTAAAGTGAGCATTAAGGAATCGTATGCAGAAATCAAAAACGGCGAGGTGTTCGTGCTTGGCATGAACGTTACCCCTTACGACTTCGGCAACCGATATAACCAAGATCCACTGCGCGTGCGTAAGCTGTTACTTCACCGTCGCGAAATCGCGAAACTCTTAAACTACACCACACGAGAAGGCTACACCCTCGTTCCGCTCAAGGTCTACATTAACGAGCGGGGACTGATGAAGATGCAGCTCGCCGTGGCGAAAGGTAAGAAGCTCTACGATAAACGCGACACGTTAGCGAAAAAGGATGCCGAACGGCATATCCAGAAAACGCTAAAGGCTTATAATCAGTAATGACGTGATATAAGTCATCCACCACACACTCCCGTTAACCACCGGTTGGCGACTTAACGCCGCCATCCGGTCTTATACATGGGGATGTACTGGTTTCGACAGGGATGATGATCTATCATAAGCGAGCCGAGTTTCCTGACCTGGGGTACTCGTAAAAGAACTGGGTCACTTAAACACAAACGCAAACAATAAATTTGCATTAGCTGCTTAATTGCAGCGTCACCTCTGGGCCTTATCTCAGCCGCCTAGAGCTTGACCAACCCCTGCTGAGGTCCCTTTGAAAGATGCTTTTCTAATCTGATAGTGCGGTAAAATAGAAATAGCCATAACGCTTGGATGTCGCCATCCGTGAGTTATGGCGAAACCCCAATTGGCGACTGCGCTCGGAGAAAGTGTTAGTGATTTGTTTTTGGACGAGGGTTCGACTCCCTCCATCTCCACCAAGAATGACGGTCAAGAAAGCTAACATGGCATCAACGCCAGTTAAATCAAGCTTTCTTGGCTTTTTTATTTTCAAAATAGTAATGGTCAAAATTGAGCTAACAATTGGCTAGTGGGGGGAATTGAACCCTTGCCCAGTTAAATGTCTCTTAAAATGTTGATTCATTCAAATACAAAATTATTATTGTGAGATTGCCACAGCTAAATTAGTTGTGGTTTTTTTATTTCTATTGCTGGTTATGAGGAGGTTTAAAATGGATAGAGAAAAACTTTATAGGATTATGGATCAAGGTAATCTTGGATACGCATGCATATTTAAGACTGGTGAAAATGGGATGCATACAGATTATATGTTCAATATTACGAGTGAAAACATCGCAAGTTTGATTGCAACATTTGCAAATGAGGCTGACAGAATTATCGTTACAGATATATGTGATCAATTTGTTTGCGAATCGGTTTATGGTGGAATTTTATCAAATTGTCTAGACCAAGAGCTTTGCCGTGATATACTCAAACACTTATTGCCTTATCAGATGGGGGAGCAGGATCCAGATGATTTACTGATTGCCACGAAAGAAGAGATGGAAGAATTATGGCATGAAGAAGAAGTTGAGGTTATGAGAGCTGAGTTAAGAATGCTTTAAGTACCAGAAATTAAGCAATATACTTGTTTTATTTGTGCTAAATAATGTAAAATAGAATAGTACGAACAATCTTTAGTCCAAAGGGGGATAACTTGAGTACCAATTTATTTGACCATTTAAATAAAAAGGAATTTGAACAACTTGGTTGAGATATTCAATTGCTACCACCAAAATGAGAATATGTTGAAGTAGAAGGTGTTGGGAAGATTGACAAATCAATTTCAGGTTTGATTGAATTTTTAAACCGTAAAGGTTTTATTACTCTTGCATCATGCTCAGGTTTAAAATTAGATCATGATGATAACGACATAAATTCTGGTTATATTTCTTTTGACCTCGAAAAATCAGGCCAAAGGCTAAAAGCGTTTATAGAAACGGCGCTGAGTTTGGAGTTTGCTTCAATTGAAGTAGGGGAATGTTATTTTAGAGACTCAGTAACCTTAAGGTTTCAAAGTGAAGACGAAAACGATTTAAATAAACTTTGGAAGATTTTTTACGATGATATAGTGAAAATGGTTGATTAACTAAAAATCTGCTTGATTTATTTCTAGTAACGGCCCACGTTGAGAGTATAATTCTGATGACGTATTGTGGTTCGAAGGACAAATGATAGGGTTTTACCACAACATGTAGTAGTTTGAGGGCAAAATTTGGGTCAAAAATCAGCTGAAAAACACCGTTTTTTGACCCCTGTTTTGGGGGTGATTTATAGATGACATATGGTAATTTAAGTGATGACACTCTAAAATGTAAATTGTATATAGAATAATTCAAGATATTTAGATGAGAATCTTGATGCCTTTTTTAAGGATAAAAATGATTATGATCGGTATCTTGAAAATATTAGCCTAACCGTATATAGTGTATTATAATAAAAATAACTATAAAGACATACTAAATAAATTTCTTTAGATGAAAGGTGGGAGAATATTGCTTAATTTATCCATGCTTGAAATAAAGCAGGAACGAAAAAGACGACAGACATATATGAGGATCATAAATATGCCCTGCTTCATTATGCTATGAAAGATTATGAGAAATCAGGATATGGCTAAGGATGGAGTACATAATGCTTTTATATCTATCATATAGAAAAAAGAAAAATACTTAAATTTGGACTGTAGGGATTTCCGTGGTTCAACCGTTATTATAGTGAGAAGCAAATTCATTGATGTATTAAGAAAGCAAGAACCTTTTGCCAATAAATGAATAGGCGAATTTGAAATATTTCTTGAGTCAGTCGAGGAACCTGTCAACGAGGTTATTTTTGAGTCTGAATATGAATTTATTAGAAAGTATCTAAATTCAATTGATGAAATAAACACTCAGGTTCTGATTATGAAATATATCCATTGACACTAATGACACTAAGTAAAAAGCAATCAATATGGGTTCTTTCAATACACTGAGGGCAAACTTATTGCTATTGGACTATTGCTTTGTTAAATATTATCAGAAGTTGCATCTTGAAGTACAACATGATTCCCAATTATAAGTTAAAAGGAGTGGCCTATGAAAAAAAAGAAAACCGTAAATTGTAGAAACATAACAACTCTTATGCTTATTTTTCTGTTACTAATGTCTACAGCTTGTGCAAAAAAACAAAATGAGCCTAAAACACCAGTTGATGACATTCTCTCAGAACAAGGTACACAAAACACACCATCAGCACCAGGCACCATTCAACTAAATTTTTCTGCTCAGGATTTTTCTCATATACCCCTTAGTTTATTGAACGATATTCAGATAGGAAGTATTGTTAACTCAACAAAAATTGATGATATGGTCACATATGTTGAATATATACCCAAAGAGTTCAATGAAGAAAATCCTGAAGGTTATATCTATTCATATATTGAGATTTCTGGGATAAAATATGCTTTGTCACGTTCTCTTGGCGAGACTTGGTATGATTTAACGAAAATAGTATTGGCTGAAACTGATACAGTCTATATAACTAATGAGGTGCGTGGCGCGAGCAACGGAATCACAATATTTTTTGTGATAAAGGAAAAGACACCGTATATTATATCGGAGATCGACGGATTTGCTCAAATTAGTGATATAGATGAAAATGGCACAAAGGAAGTGGTCTCTACTGTAGGCACAGTACCCGATACTTCAATTTATTTTTTCGATTTTGATAAACAAACAGTTAGTATCTCGAATATTAACGAACAATCAGGTGCCAAGTATTCAATGTATGATTCTATAACGAACACTTTCAGCTTAGCTATTGGGCAAAATCAAAATCTAGTGACTTATGTTTATGAAACAAATGAGCTATTACAAGTTAAATAAACAGAAAGCAGAGAGCAAAAGCTCTCTGCTTTCTGTTTATTTAATAATTAGTTTGCCATTAGTTCGATTTTTACAGAGTTTGCACCTGATGGTTTGCCAATGGAAACCCACGCCCTATAGGATAATTCTATACCCCTATTTGCTGGAGCTGTATCGGTTACTTTGACAACGATACTTTTTGAAGTATTTGACAAGTTTGTCACCTTAACAAATTTATTTCTATAGGTGGTATTCCAACTGTTAGTGGAGGTCATTGCCGCGGTTAAACCTTGAGGATGAAAAACTTCACCGTTTGCAGTCATTGCGCTAAGAATGTTCTGTGCAGGAAATCCTATTTCGGGACATGTTGATGTCTTACCTGGTTGAGTACCCTGACATGGTAGACCATAATAATCGCATGTAGCGCTGGTAGAAATTGTACTTGCAACCGTTCCACCTTGGTTTGTCGGCATAACAAGGTTTGTGCAAGTTGAGCTTCCCTTAGCATCATTGAAGTTCAAATTGACAAGAGCACGAATCTTATTAGCAATAAATAGCGCATCATACCAAGGCATTGTGTTATTTATCCCTATTTGGTAAAGCAAAGTTTGAGCGGATGTGCGGGGATCGGTATTATTTGTTGCCTCATAAAGCTTCTCACCATAATAGTTGGATGATGGGTTTGAGGATGTGTCGTAAAAATAAGTTTTCTCTCCAATGTTCTTTCTCACCAGTGGGCATGAAACAATATATCGAGAGCCATCGTGTGAGGGTGTTATAAAGTCCAAATCACGGTTCGAATCAGAAAATAATGCATTAAGACGATCTCTTAGCGTATTTGCACCTGATTGCGTTTCCATGTAGATACCAGATTTCCCGTTGATATCAACGCGATAAGCTTGAATAGTATTATCATAGACTGTTGTTGCAATATTTGCCATAATCAATTACCTTCCTTTATTTTTATTTTTTGACTAACTTGTAAAATGGCGCGCACACTTTAGAAGCTTCGTCTACAAAGTAAAGAGAGGGAGGCAATCAAAAAGTAAACATCTCTTTCAAAAAAATTGACTATATCGGCACCACTATAACTAGTAAGATTAAGTGGATAGCTGGCGGAGCACCTAATCTTGACAATAGTATCATAATTCAAGGCATAGGGTACTTCAAAGTCCATCTGAAGGATTTTTCAATGAAGAAATAGTCGGAAATCCAGCACTCATAGAATCCATAATTCAGGACTTATATAAGTTAAGAGATGAACAATTATATATCTTATCCCGTATGAAGGATTTGAAAAAAATAATAAAAGCGTCGGGATAAAACTGATATCCCGGTGCTTTTATTTATACTGGACTTCTAAAGTGCAAATTCAGTAATACCGTATCAAAACAAACCCATACAAATTGGGAAATGTTTGTAGGGGTTTTATCTTCATATACGTTATTTATATATAACGATGTTTAGTGAGGCGTATGATTCCATGGGGTTAGGTGTTGATTGACGGCCCCATGGTAAATCGTATCAATCGATACACAATTAATACCAAAATTAATATAGGGTTTTCTTTTTTTTATAGAAAGGCAGAATAAAATTAAAAACTTGTTATACCAAAAGATAATTCGCACTATCGAGTTTTGATAAATAAAAAATGAAGCAGGTATTATGGCCGAATTGCCTTAATACCTACATTTTAATTTATAGAAGGTGACGATGATGCCGAAAAATTAGATTTTTCTTGCTTATATGTTTACAAAAACAAGCATCCCATCTCTCTACCATTTGAAAGGTGGTGGGATGCATTATGACTATTGATATTATTGAAAGATCACAAGGCGGGGATGGTGATGCCACCCTATTGCTTATCGAAAAGTTCAATCCATTGCTGAAGAAGTACGCTTATAAGCTGTCTTATGATGATGCCTATAATGATCTTCTTCTTAATTTTATCGAACTACTACATAACATGCAAATCGAAAATATTCATAACAAAAGTGAAGGAAGCGTGATTTCCTACATATGCACTTCGGTTCACAGCAGTTATGTAAAAAGATTGATAGAAGTCAAACGGCTTCGAAACCTTCTACTTTATTCAGACTTAAACGATAATGAGCTATATTATGTTGAATCCATATCCGCAACTAATGATGTATATCAAGAATATGAATTATCGTTTATTAAAAATATATTAACAAAACAAGAACTGACCGTTATATGCATGATTTATTTTACTGGTTATACAGTAACAGAGATTGCAAGTTTCTATGGTACTTCAAGACAAGCAGTTAATCAGATGAAAAATAGAGTACTAAAAAAATTGCGTAATGCTTTTTCGGACAAGCTTTAGGTGCGTTCGTCAATGAATATTTGAGCCACTCGCTCATAAATTTTTGAGCCACTTGTGCTCATGAATTTTTGAGCCAGTCGCCCAACTTATTTCGTTTTTAGTGAAGATCTGCCTAGATTATCTTTGGTATTCAGGTTGAGGATATGTGACTTAAAAGTTAGTCTGTCAATCAGAGCAGATAACATCATCTCATTTTCGAATAGGTCAACCCACTTAGAAAACTCTAGATTACTAGAAGTGATAATACTACCTCGCTCAGAGCGTTCAGATATTATTTGAAACAACAACTCTGACTGAGCCCTGTTGAATCTAACATATGAAAGCTCATCAATTATCAACAAGTCAACTTTGGTAAGTGCTCGTTCAAGCTTCAATAGATTTCGCGAATCTTTAGCTTCTGTCATTTCATTGACCAATCTTGCAGCGGTCATGAACTTCACATGATATCCAGCTTCACAAGCCTTGATTCCTAGCGCTATCGATAAATGTGTTTTCCCGCTACCTGGATTTCCAAGCATGATGATATTTTCTCTTTTGGAAATGTAGTCACATCCAGACAATTCATTCACATATGCTGGCTGTATATGATGTAATCTCGTATTATCATACTCACTTAAGGTTTTTACATAGGGAAACTTTGCTGCTCTCATGAGCCTTGTATGACGATTTATCTCCCTAGCAGCCAGTTCCTGTTTCATAAGTAAAAGAATCAGTTTTTCATAAGTCAAAGTTGAATCATTTTGTCTTAGAATCGAATCGTATTTCGTAAAGCTTGGTATTCGTAGCGTTTTAGCCAGTAACTTAATCTGCTGTTTTCAACACTGTCTATAAGAATCACCTCCTGGGATTAATCGATCAAATGCTGAAAGAGGTACTTTATCAACACTTATCGATGGCATATTTAACTCGCTGATCCTCCTCTCTTTATTATGGGAATGCTCTATCTCAGCGACTAGAAGATCCAGTGTTTTAACGTAGGGTTTTGAGACAATAGCCGTTAAAAAGTCAATCTTATAATCGACGCAGATTCGTAGAAATTTCACGAGTTCTTCAGGTGAGGTTGCTATGGATGATGCAAATTTCATCAGTGGTTCTGAAAGTGTAGCCTTCACAGGTTTTGCATTCATAATGGCACGTGGTTTTCTCTCAAGCAGATCAATGTAGTGCAATAATTCAAAGAGAGTTTCGCCTTTAGAGATTGGTCTGTCATGGTTGCCTACAAGATCTTTTCGAAAGATAATCTCTACTTTAGTCGCGCAAAGATTCACCGTGACAAACTTGTCTACCAGTTCATGTGGAACTGAAAATCGGGAGCCATCTATCTTAACCAGACCAAACGAATCCACTCTAATCTCTTTTCTTTTCGCAGTATTAAAAGCAAATCTTGGTAATGGGAGTAGGCTCAATTTTTCATGAGCGAACTGCTCTTTGACAGATAATGATCGGTTTTGAATACGGTGCTGTTCACCATATTTTACGCACCGATTCAAAAGTTGTTCATTTAACGCATCAAATGAATCAAAGTGAGGAATCGGAACCAAAACATTTCGTCTAGCCCAGCCTACAAGACCTTCAACCAATCCTTTTTCATTCCCACTAGCACGGTTACAAAAGTCGATGGTGAACACATAATGCGCCATCATCGATTGTAAATAGGATTGTGTTACTGCGGACTTGCCATAATTCTTTAGGACAGCAACCTTATCATTATCGAAGATGAGACGCTTGGGGACACCACCAAAGAATTCAAATGCCCGTCGAATCCCTTCAAGAAATGTTTCTGCATTCTTTCGTGGAGCTGCAAAAACATAAGGCATAGCGCTATAACATAGTCTTGCACAAAAAATCTGAAACAGGATTTTAGTGCCTTTGTAATACCCATACGCTTCGCCGAAATCGATTTGCATAGCTTCACCTGGATCAAACGCAAGCGGGATACTAACTTCTTTAGGCTCATTTCTGAGCTCTTTAACATACCTACTGATGGTACTTTCTCCACCAGTAAAATTTAGCTCATCACATAATCGATCATAAATTCGTTTTGCTGTATGCTTCTGTTTTCTGTGATTTTCAACCTGATCTTGAAGTAAACACGATTTGATGAATGCCTCAATAGATTCAGTCACTTTTGAATTGTCGCGTGAATACTCTTTGCGTGTACCAGGCAAAAGATCACCTTCACAATACTTGGATACCGTGTTTCTTGCTATGCCAGTTTCTCTCGCTATTGCTCTTATTGATTTTTTCTCAATTAAGTAAAGTCTCCGAATTTTTTCATAATCTTCTATCGTAACTACCACCTCAGTATCCTCCAGCACTTAATAACTTTATTGTACTGGAAATTTAAAGTGGCTCAAATATTCATGAGCGTTTACTAGCTAAATGGCTCAATATTACATTAGCAAACATAGGGTGAGACACAAAAAAGAAAAAATAAGTTATAATGAAATCATGAGAAACGAAATCATTACTCGGCAGAATTTAAAACAAAGATAGTACTTGAGTTACTATCTGAAGCTTCAACTGTGAGCGAACTAGCAGCTAAATACGATGTTAGTCCAGTGATGATCACCCGCTGGAAGCAAGAATTCCTAGAGCGAGCATCAGATGTATTTAAGAAGGGGACATCTGATACCGAAAAGGAACTTGAAGAAAAAGAAGCGCATATAGCTGATTTAGAGCGAAAAGTTGGCCAGCTGACCTATGAAGTCGACTGGTTGAAAAAAAAATCTACAGAAATCCTCGGACCCGACTTCAAGAAAAGGTCTCGCTGATTTCGATGATGATAAAATAACCATTAAACGTCAAGCTGAGCTTCTAAGCGTTAATAGAACCAGCTTATATCGTGATGCGTCTGAAACAAAATCGTTTACAGAGTTAGAGCTTTTCATTTTGAGAAGAATCGATGAGATCCACACTACGCATCCAACATGGGGTTACAGGACGATTACAACCGTCATCAGGCGCGATGACAAGCTTCAGATCAATCGTAAACGTGTTCAGCGTCTTATGAAAGTCATGGGTGTTTATACCATCTATCCAAAACCTAATCTCAGTAAACGCTACCATGCTCAGTACATCAGACCATATCTGCTACGAAATCTTGCAATCACCAGACCAAATCAGGTTTGGGGCGTTGATATCACCTATATCCGAATGAATAAGGGGTTCTTATATCTGTTTATCATCATTGACTGGTATAGCCGTATGATTGTTGATTATGAGCTGTCCACAACCATCGATAAACCATTTGTTATGAACACATTGAAACGAGCATTGAAGAACCACAAACCAGAAATCATAAATAGTGATCAAGGCAGTCACTTCACCAACCCGGATTATATAAAGCTATTAGAGTCCTCAAATGTCAAAATATCAATGGATGGAAAAGGCCAAGCACTTGATAATGTACGCACAGAAAGGTTTTTCAGAACCCTGAAATACGATTTAATTTATATCAACGAATACACATCGCCGCGTCAGCTAAGACGCGATATAGATCAATATATGATTGAATACAACACTTACCGACCACACAGTTCGATCAATAATCGATGCCCAGCAGAAGCTTTTGAAGAAAGGTTCTTTCTTGAGGCTGCTTAAAATAAAAACACGAAGGGAGATTAACTTAAAATTTTCAATTTCGTGTCTTGACAATGGGGTGCATTATAATAATTCTGATGACGCGTAGTGGTTCGGGCGAGAAAAAGTAGGGTTTAACCACAACATATAGTGGTTTTGGTCTGGATTTTGGGCAAAAAACAGACGAAAAAACGACGTTTTTTGACCCCTAAAAAAGGGCGACAATATAGATGACATTATACAATTATTAATAATAATCAAAATGAGACCAAGTCCGTCATTTGTTTGACAATATAACTTAGTCTCATTTTACATATATATGGAAAACCAAGATTATTAAAGGTATACTATAAATGAGAAAAAAAAATATTAGTATGTAGAAATTTAGTTTAGAAAGACTTATGTATAGAATTGTTCCAAAGAAAATATTTCTGTGAATAATCGTTTGCATATTGACAAGAGGTAATTATGCTACAATTTTTAATGATTATAGATAATGTTGAATCAAGAAGTAAACTGGAACTAATTTATGAAACGTATCATAAAGAAATGTATTTTATAGCACATGATATACTTAAAAACACTCATGATGCTCAAGATGCGGTTCAAACTTCGATTTTAAAAATGATAACTTACATAGAAAAAATTGATGAAGTTAAGTGTAACAAAACTAAGTATTTAATCGTTACAATTGTTAGGAACACTGCAATAGATATTTATAGAAAAAAGAATAAACAGCCAGTAATCGAAATTGATGATATTAGTGAATTAATCCAATCAAATGTTCCATCAATGGATGAACTTGTTATTAGGATAAGTGACGCTAAAATGCTTGCAAAGAATCTTGCAAAATTAAAAATTGAATATGCTGATGTATTGACATTGAAGTATTATCATGAATTTGATGATAAAGAAATAGCAAATGCCTTATGTATCAGCTATGAAAATGTTAGGGTGAGATTATGTAGAGCTAAGAATGAACTAAAAAAAATAATGAAAAACGATCAAGAATTCGATGTGTATCAAAGGAAGTGTGCAAATGAAAGATAACCATGAAAAAGTGATAGAAGGCTTTTATCAATACATTGGACAGTGCCATGTAGAAAATGTTATTGAAGACTTTGATAACATTTCTAAAAATGCTCATGAAAATATTATACCTACGGAACTTGACGAATGGTTTTCAAAGTATGTTCTTAAAGCAAAAAAAATTGAACGAAGTAAATTATTTTGGCATCGTTTTAATTCGATATCAAAGCGTGTAGCAATCTTCACAGTTTTATTTGGAATTAGTGTTTTAGTCACAACAATGAGTGTAGACGCATTCCGAATAAAACTTTTCAATATTTTTGTAGAGGTGACTGAGAAATATACAAGCATGAGCATAACTGAAAAAAATAAAGTAGTTGAAGAGGTAATCAAATGGGAGTCATATTTTGCCCCTGAGTTTATACCCGATGGCTATGAATTGTCAAATAATGAAAGTTTTGGAGAAGTAAAAATCTTATATTATTTAAATGATAAAGGTGATGAAATTCAGTTTTCTCAATCACCAGTAAATTTAGATTTTCAGATTGACACTGAAAATGCATTTGTTATTGATGTTGAGATTAAAGGTAATAAGGGTGTTTTAGTAGAAAAAAATAATATATCGACATTGATTTGGACTACTGAAGATAATACTTTTTATGTAATTGGAAAGGTAAATAGAGAGTCTTTAATTAAAATTGCAGAAAGTTTAGATTTTTTTAGAAAATAGTGTAACAGATACTCCTTTCAAACGTTTTATAGATTGAAAGGAGGTGAAAAAATGGATAAGTTTATATTAAAATTATGTACAAGTATGTTGGCACTTTTCATTTTGATTGCCATACCAACTTATGCAAATTCGAATGATCTGAAAAATGAGTATTCAGAACAAATAATTGTTCAACCATATTTCACGAATATTTCAATATTTCAGAATTTGTTTGATATTTCTTCTGATGGTAAAGTTTCAGTAACTGTTTACTTGACTGCTCAAAATGTTGATAGCGTTAAAGTAGATGCTAACTTACAGCAGTTTAAGAATGGTTTTTGGACAACAATTAAGAGTTGGTCAAATACTTCAGTTGGTACAAACGCGGGTCTTAGCGGAACGTATTATGTTGCAAAGGGTTACAATTATAGACTAGTTTCTAATGGAACTGTCTTTAAATCAAATTCTATAATAGAAACAACTACTTTCACAAGTACATCAAAATCGTATTAAAAAACCGAAAATATATAAATGATGCTGGAGGGTTTTATGAAGAACAATTATAGAAGTAAAATTTTAACTATGCTATTAGTATTGAGTTTATTAATTTTACCGGTTACTAGCTTTGCTCAATCAGAGTTAATTGTTGATAGTCGTAGTTTTGATAATATGGGAAGCATTACATCAATGAAACTGGGCGAATCAAATAATTCATTTATGAAATCAAATCATAGTGACTATTTTGATTTTAGTGATGTAAAATTATCAAATGATAGGTTAAATTTGAAGGGTTATGTAAATAACAAAGAATTCAATTTGATTGGAACACTTTATGCATCTGAAAACAGTAGTGATCTGATTGTCGGGAATCTACTCGACACAACTAATCATTATGAAGTCCTGTATTTTGGACTTTCAACAAATCCGTCAGAAACACTTATTGTGAATTCTGAAACAAAAGATATTCTAAAGAAGAACGGCTATGCTGGATTTTTATATCTTAGAGATATCCAAAGTAACGATATGAAATTTATTGAGTTTAATCCAACGAAGATAATATCAAAGAATAATTTCAAATCTATGCTGTCAAATTTACAAGTGTGTAATCATGAAGATCAATTTTGGTATGCAAAGATTTTGGAACCGATTGAGGTTAAAGAAGTCGATTTACCTCTTGTAGAAAATATTGCATTATCGGAACCAAGGACTGAAGGCCTAATAGAATACAGGGGCTTGATTACTCCAATGGCTGCAACTTATCAAGACACCGTGTATACTTATAGTTATAATGTCAGTGGAGCTTATGTAGATGAGTCTATAAAGGTAAGGCATTATATTGATGGGCCAAGCACACTATACTCACAAGGTACGTTTGTTGCAAAATTGATGATTGTTGAAGAAAAAACTGTAAGTTCGAACGTACCTAGTATGAATAGCAGTAATTCAAACATGAAAATAGGTACTTATGGTGATAGTCGTGTTGATGTGGCAACATCACCTGGGGATTATTTACAACAAGTGATTTGGGGTGGTACCTACTACAAACCAGGGAGCATAGACGTCCAAGTAGGGTGGAGTTATTCTCTTCCAGGTGCTAATATTGGTGTATCTGCTAACTATACAAACTCAAGCATTTATACGAGTCATACTTATAAGTCATTCGACAATGTTAATGGGACTTACGTTCGAAATGATGGCATAAAATGGACAAAACAAAAGCATCAATTAATTGACGTCAATCACAATTTTGATCATAGTTTTACTGTAAATAAATTAAATACATCAGGAAATAAAACTTTTACAGCTAATTTTAGTTATGATGTTTCAAATGGCCTTAATTATACATGGGGAGGAATGCAGTCAAAAACAGTCACAAAATCTTACTATTGTAACTGACTTTAATTGAATATTATAATACTGACCACAATCATAATGCCCATTGTGGTCAGTATTTACATTAGTTTAAAATATTGCATGAAAAGTGAGATGAATTATGAATAAAAACAAGATTATCTTGATTTCTCTTTTAATCTTTATAATACTAGCCATTGCATTAATTTTCAAAAATACTGGTTCAAATGAAACAGATTCTTACTATTACAAAATAAATACCGAAAGATTTAATTACCTGTTGAATACTTCAATTAATTCTTTGGAACAACTTCAGAGAAGTCTTAAAGACAAAAACAATTCTAGTTTAGATTCATTCAGCGAGCAGTTAAGTGATTGTATTGTAAATCTTAGAGAAACTGCAATAGCAATTGACTGCTTTGAAGCTGGATTCAATAGAAAAGACAACAAAATTATGTATGGCCTTAACCCTTTAGAGAGTCAATTTGTGGATTATTCAGATGTTTTGGCAAATCAAACAAAATTGGAAACTCTAATCGTGGAGCTAGATAAAATAATTGATGATTTAAAAGCGATTCAGGAAGCAAAAATTTTTACTGAAAATAAATATGAAGAAATTAAAAGTAGGTGGAATTTAGTAATAGATAAATTATATTTTAAGCCTACTATTGGTTTATAAATTTCACTAATAATAGGATGAGAGCAAAACTAGAGGTGCGTAATGGAAATTTGCATCACTCTAATATTAAAAGAAGCAAGAGGATTTGATAGATCATTTTCAACTAATGTATCATCCCTATTTGGAATCAGGATGAGAACTGGCTTTTGAATGGTAGATTCGAAGAATCATTGAGGTACTGTCAGGACAATGGTCATATGATTTCTGAAGAAAAGAGTGCATTGTAGCATTTAGAAAAGAATTAAAAAATCATTCATTATCAGAAATAAAAGGTCTAATAGACGATATTGAGCGAACTGGTTTCAAATACAGTGTGCGAGAACACTAGAACTAAATGCAATAAGTAATAGAGGCAAAGTTTATTGGTCAACCAAAGCGACCAATAGACATTGCCTCTTTTTATGTCCAAAGTGGATTTGAAGCCGGAGTCAAATAGCTGACTCCGGTTTTTTCATATCAAAAATTAAACGAAAGGATGGAAACATTATGAGACAGAAAGAAAAACGGATTGGTATTATTGCAATCGCCTTCTTGGTTCTGCTGTGTAGTGGAATCTATATTGCTTACCGACTTCATCCGGAAAGCTTTATAGGCAAGGACGAAATTATCACACGTGGCGAATACGCTGCAATTCTAGCTAAGGAGATCTCGCTGGATATCTCAAATTCAGAAAAGGAACCACCGAGTTTTTCAGACATCGATGGACACTTTGCTGAGAAGTACATCGAGGCATTAGTAGATGCAGGATTTATAAATCCTTCAGATTACCCTGATGGCTTTCTCCCTGATGATCCAATCACTCGCTCCGAAATTATCAAACTGATAGTGAAAATTAAAGGTTTGGATGATGAAGCTGAGAACACAAAAGGACACAGTGGTTATAATGATCAATCGGACATCAAAGATGATGACAAAGGCTATGTAATCATTGGTCGTGAGAATGGAATCATTGGTGATGAAGATGATGATAAAATCAGACCGTATGATCCGGCGACTAAAGGCGAAGCTGACAAAATGAATGAGAGCATTAACCCAAAGCCACCACAAGAAAAGCCTACAAAACCTTCTCAAACAGCCGATACAACACCTGAACTTAGCACGCCGACAGATCCCACAGACCCAACCACAACGACAGAAGAGAACGTGCCACCTATTACACCAGCTCCGGATTATAGTGGTGGAAGTTCACATGATAATTCGGATAGAGATTCTTATCATCCAACAGCAGAGGTTAAATTTGAATTACCTCAGGTAGTCCACACAGATAATGATATTGAAGTGATGCCTGTGTGGAAATACATGAATGATTTCACTTGGACGTTGACTAAAACTGATGTCGATGGTTCTGAAAAGGCTATTGATATGAAAGATGCTGTCACAGGAACACTTGGACTTGAAGGTGGCACGATTAAGTTTAAGGAACACGGTCAATATACTTTAATAGCCACTGCTAAGAATACCAGAGGAAAAGAAACGGTACTATCAAAGCAAATCAAAGTATATCCAGTTGTCAATATGAGCTTTGCATTGCCGGAAAAAACACACACTGACAAATCAACAACGATCTTATACTCATTGGAAAATCTATACGGAAACACTATTGAGTGGTCAGTAACGAAAGATGGAGAGGCTACTAATCTAGCGGATATCCTTGAAGGTGATCTTAACGATGAAGGCGGAACTTTTGCCTTTAAGAATAGTGGGGAGTATGGCTTAACTGCGTCAATTAAAGATGAAACTGGCCGTGTCTTTTCACATACGGAATCTACAAAAGTATACCCTGTTGCAGGGATTTCATTTGATATTCCGTCAGCATCTCATACAGACAAGGAAATTCATCTATCAACGGTCCTAACAAATGCGAATAACCTAAACGTTGAATGGAGCTTACAGAAAAATGGTGAAATAGCTGAACTTTCAAAAGATGTTGAAGGTAAGCTAACCAACGAAGGTGGGAATATTCGCTTTAAAGACAAGGGAGTCTATTTGCTCACTGGAAAATTAGTCGATGAAACGGGTAGAATGTTTGAATCTTCAAAGACAATAACAATCTACCCCGTTGGTTCAGTTGGATTTTATGCACCTGAAATCACGCATACAGACAAGACAGTTCATGTAGAAACTAGGTTTGAACACCTTGGAGACGCATCAATTGAGTGGTCACTATTAAAAGATGGTGAAATAGTTGAAATTGAAAATGCGATTCAAGGTAATCTTTCTGACGAAGGTGGCTTTGTTCGCTTTGTAAATGATGGTGAGTATATTCTTAAAGCATCCTTCGCTGATAAAGCAGGGAGAAGTTATAGTTATTCAGCTCCAGTAAAAGTGTATCCTGTTCCGAGTATTGCTTACTCTTTGCCTGACGCTGCACACACAGATACATTAGTCCAAGTGGTCACTGAATCGTCTGAAATGGATGGACTTAATGTTGAGTGGTTGCTTGAGAATGGGTTTGGATTTCAAGATTTTGAAACATATGTTGATGGAACGCTCGATAATAGTGGTGGTTCAATAAAATTCAAACATGCTGGCACTTATGAATTGATTGCTCGCATTACTGATGAAACTGGGCGAGTATTCTTATATGAAAATGGCGGTAAGATTGAAGTTCTGCCTGTGCTGAACATTTCATTTGAACTTCCAGAAACGACACATCTCGACCGAACTCTTGATATTAGAACAAGAGGCAATAACAATGTGCTGCCTGTGAAGTGGTCAATTATGAAGAACGGAGAGCAAGTAGAAATATCTGATGTTATCCAAGGAGAATTTAATGCCTACGGCGGACAAATTAATTTTATTGAAACTGGCGAGTATACGCTGACGTCATCGATGACAGATGCTCTCGGAAGAGTATTCGCTTTTACAGCATCAACGACAGTATATCCAGTTCCAGAAATTTCACTTGATGTGCCAAAGATTTGGTACGTAGGTGAGGAAGGGACAATCAATGCTGCTGGTACTTATGTGAATGACCTCACTACGCAGTGGACCATCATAAAAGATGACGGGGGCTCTGAGCTATGTTCCAATTTTGCAACGGGTGAGTTGAGCAAACAAGGTGGTAGCCTGATCTTCTCTTCGAAGGGTCAATATGAATTAATATTAACCATGACAGATTCTACAGGTAGAAGCTATGTAAAAAGTGGCATATTTACTGTTTACCCGGTTCCGAACATGGGCATTTCACTCACTCCGTTAACTTATAGTGGAGACAGCATTACAGCAATCGCTTCAGGTTCAGAACTTGATGAAATGAATATTGAGTGGCTACTGTCTATCGATGGAGCGGAAGAAAAGCCTTATACAGAATGCGCTACCGGTTCACTTGGGGCAAATGGTGGATATTTTAGAATGAACACCGAGATAACAATCGAAGTTAAGCTGATCGCAAAGGCTACAGATGTAAACGGCAGAGAATTTACTTTCAAATCAAATGAAGTGACAGTCAAGCCATTAGCAAACTTTAATTTTACGGTTCCTCAGACAGCGCATATTGGTGATAACCTAAATGTTTCAATGCTGTTCATCTCGGGACTCGAGGGAAGGACTTTAAACTGGTCCTTATCACAAGATAGTAATCCAGAAAGTTATTCAGGAGCATTATCAAATTTAGGTGGCAACATTGTCATCACCAAAACCGGTAGCTTTATTTTGAGAGCAAGTTCGTTTGATAGCACAGGGAGAGAATTCAGTTATTCTAAAAGCATCTCCATTACAAATACCGCACCAAATAAACCTGTTGCAAGTGCTGTGGTAACAAGAACCGCACTGAATTCTAAGTTAAAGGTCAATATTACTGCTACAGCAACACGGTGTTTGTCAATAAAGTTGTCGCAATTTCCTAAATAATGGTAGTTATGATACTGATGATTCGACCGAATTTTCTGAAATTTCCTTCTCTGGATTTAGCCATACAGTTTCATGGAATTTCCAAGTT
>JAIUOA010000011.1 GCA_020161295.1 Bacillota bacterium
TATGAAAGATAGACTTCAAGAAGTCAAAAAAATAGACTTCAAGGAGTCTGAAAATCAAACTTCTAGAAGTGCGAAAATGGAACTTCAAGAAGTCTCAAAATTAGACCGTATTAATACTAATCTTAATCATACTGATTTTAGTGATATTGATTTGAATCATATCCAATCTAATCCTATCTTTGAGACGGATGGAAAGGATATGATCCAAAATAGAAATCGATTTGAAAGAATAATAAAAGACAATATCGAATATGAACGTACGTATCAGGATAATCGCATTAGCAACAAAGATGTTCGCAATATCATCGATATCATGATTGATGTATGTATGATGCCTGATGATGCCACCATAAAAGTCAATGGGATATCCATGCCTATTGGTATTGTCAGAGACCGATTTATGGAAATCAATTCTATGCATATTGAATACATCATCGATGCGCTTAATGAGAATCCATCGGATGTCAGGAATATCCGCTCATATCTGATTACGACAGTTTTTAATGCACCGACGACCTTATCGCAGTATTACCGATCTAAGGTGAACCGTGATTACAGCAGTGGTGTATTTTATAAAGGTGGTGACACATGCAAGAGCAGGTAAATGAAAAAACGATTGCATTTCAAGTCAATACAGTAAAATTTACGGCCAATGAACTGAAGAAAATAATTGCGCTCTATCTGAGGCATCAAAATCAAAAAAAAATAAACAAAAGGGGCAAAACATCTGTTAAGCCACTCGGGAAAACATCCTTAGAAAAATTGAGCAAGAAATACGATGGCCTTAAAAATATTGAAATCACTGAAAAGAATATCAAGGATTTTGAAAAAGTTGCAAAGAAGTATCATCTTGAATATGCTCTTAAAAAAGATGTTCAATCGAACCCACCGACATATTTTGTTTTCTTCAAAGGAAAAGATCTCGATGTCATCGATTTTGCATTCAAAGAATACTTGAAATCAAGTTTAGAGAAAACAAAAAGCGACCGGCCATCTGTTAAAGCGAAGCTAAAAGAAATGGTAGAAAAGGCAAAAACGTCAAATAAGAATAAAGTAAAAAAACATCAGAAGGAGCAGAGTTTATGACACCAGAGACAAAGAAGAACGTTTTAAAAGGATTGCCATATGCTCTGATCTTTTATGTTTTTAATCAAATTTCAGAATTGTTTCGATTGATAGAATCTGAGTCTTTAATCAATCGCTTTGCTCAGCTGCTGTTGCAACTGGGGAGACTCTTCGAGACACCACTTTTGAGCTTAAAGACAAGTGATTTGTTGGTTGGAATCCTAGGCAGTGCTTCTATATATCTATTGATTTACATAAAGGGCAAGAATGCAAAGAAATATAGAAAGGGCGCCGAATATGGTTCGGCAAGATGGGGAACACCAAAAGATATTAAGCCATACAGCGACCCTGAATTTGAGAGGAACGTGCTCTTGACTCAAAGTGAACGGTTGATGATGGACAGCAGACCTAAAAATCCTAAATACGCTCGAAATAAAAATGTGGTGGTCATCGGTGGATCTGGATCAGGTAAAACACGATTCTTTGTTAAACCGTATCTCATGCAAATGCATTCAAGTTATGTGATCACAGATCCTAAAGGGACACTGTTGATCGAATGCGGCAAACTTCTTGCAAGAGGCCGAGTATTAAAGACGGATAAAGGCAAAATAAGCTATGAACCTTACCGGATCAAAGTGCTCAACACCATTAACTTTAAGAAATCAATGCATTACAACCCTTTTGCTTACATTCACTCAGAAAAGGATATTCTGAAATTGGTCAGCACAATCATCGCCAATACTAAAGGTGAAGGTGAAAAAGCCAGTGAAGATTTTTGGGTGAAAGCTGAGAAATTATATTATACAGCTTTAATTGGCTATATTTACTATAAAGCACCACTTGAAGAACAGAACTTTACAACACTACTTGAGTTGATCAACGCGAGTGAAGCAAGAGAAGATGACGAGGACTTTAAAAACCCAGTGGATCTATTATTTGATGCACTGGAAAGAGAAGATCCTGGTCATTTTGCTGTTAGGCAGTATAAAAAATATAAACTGGCAGCGGGCAAAATATAATGCACCCCAAAGTCAAGACATGAAATTGAAATTTTTAAGTTAATCTCCCTTCGTGTTTTTATTTTAAGCAGCCTCAAGAAAGAACCTTTCTTCAAAAGCTTCTGCTGGGCATCGATCATCAATTGAACTGTGCGGTCTGTAGGTATTGTACTCGATTATATATTGATCTATATCACGTCTTAGATGACGTGGTGAAGAATATTCGTTGATATAAATTAAATCGTACTTCAGTGTCCTGAAAAAGCGTTCTGTGCGTACGTTATCTAACGCTTGACCTTTTCCATCCATTGAGATTTTGACATCTGCTGACTCTAAGAGTTTGATATAATCAGGGTTAGTAAAGTGGCTGCCTTGATCGCTATTAATTATTTCTGGTTTATGATTCTTCAGTGCTCGTTTCAGAGTGTTCATTACAAAAGGCTTATCGATGGTCGTTGAAAGCTCATAATCAACAATCATACGGCTATACCAGTCAATAATGATGAATAGATACAAGAAACCTTTGTCCATTCTGATATACGTAATATCAATCCCCCAAACCTGGTTCGGTCTGGTTATTGCAAGCCTCCTGAGAAGATATGGCCTAATGTACTGAGCATGATAGCGTTTACTGAGATTTGGCTTTGGATAGATAGTATAGACGCCCATAACCTTCATAAGTCTTTGGACACGTTTTCGATTGATTTCAAGCTTGTCGTCGCGTCTAATGACTTTTGTGATCGTTCTGTAACCCCATGTTTGATGCGCAGTATGAATCTCATCGATTCTTCTCATGATAAAAAGTTCTAGCTCTGTAAACATTTTGGTTTCAGGCACATCACGATACAAGCTGATTCTATTAATGCTTAGAAGATCAGCCTGACGTGTAATGGTTATTTTATTATCATCTAAATCAGCGAGACTTCTTCTTGAAATCGGGTCCGAGGATTTCTGTAGATTTTTTTTTCAACCAGTCGACTTCATAGGTCAACTGGCCAACTTTTCGCTCCAAATCAGCTATATGCGCTTCTTTTTCTTCAAGCTCCTTTTCGGCATCAGATGTTCCCTTCTTAAACACATCTGAAGCTCGATCCAGGAATTCCTGTTTCCAGCGTGTGACCATCACTGGACTAACATCGTATTTAGCTGCTAATTCACTTACAGTTGATGCTTCCGATAGTAACTCAAGTACTACCTTTGTTTTAAATTCTGCCGAGTAATGATTTCGTTTTCTCATGTTTTCATTATAACTTATTTTTTCATTTTTTGTGTCTCACCCTATGGGGTCATTATAGATAACATGACCATTAGACTTGAAGAATCAAAGCAGAAATTAGAAATGACAAAGAACCAGTTAAAAAGCGCTGAAGTAGAAGTCAAGAAACCATTTGATAAAGAAAAGGAGTTGAAAGAAAAAGTGACCAGACTTTCCGAACTAGATAGACAACTCAATATGCTAGAAAATGAACCGGTAAAAGTTGTTTCAGAACTGGATAAGGCAAAGGAATACATCATGGATTTTATTGCAAATGAATACGAAGAAGACCGTAAACCCTTTGAATTTGAAAATCTTGAACGCATCGAAATAGCCTATACCACAACAGAGGATGAAAAGCATGGTATCCAAGCCACCATTGATTTGGTGAATTTCGCAGTCAATACTTATGTGGATGACATCCTGGTGCTTACTGACAGCTATGGCAGTTTAAAAGAGTTAAATAACTACGCTCTACAGCACCTTGATTATGGATCACTTGTCTATGTGGATGATGTGGATATTGAACGTGTGGAAAAATTGACGATTGATAAAGATACAGACCTTGATGGTGTGGTTGATCGATATGATAGTGATTTTAGGGATTCGGATGTTATGACGAATGGTGATTTGGATGAAAAATCAAATGATAAATCGGGTGTAGAAAGGCCTTCAATACTGGGGCAACTTAAGAAGAATCAGGAGAAGATTAGTGAAGTTGTTGTTCAGATGAAGAGTAAAACGGATGTTGATGTTTGTTTGTAGAGATTGAGTCCTCAAACACTTAGTAGTGTTTGGAGATTTTTTACTAACTTGATTTTTGTTTGGTCTAGATTTGTTTAACAAATAGGGGTTCTACTCACATGAAACTACGTGATAGACAGAAAGTTAATATCTAGATATAATAAACAAAAGACAGTTATGTAGGTATCCAATGTCATATTGAATTATTGAAGGATTCGGTGATTGTTATGAATGAAAAAAAAGATAGTAATTCGAATCAACATGCTCGTCACAATCATATTCAGGGAAATATTAAAATTGCTTTTTTTCTAAACCTAACATTTACGCTTGTAGAAATAGTGGGTGGTTTTTTTACAAATAGTATGGCAATTCTTTCTGATGCTTTACACGATTTAGGTGATTCCTTATCATTGGGAATTGCCTGGTATTTGGAAAAATATTCTCAGAAGAAGCCAGATTCGAAATTCTCATATGGTTATGCAAGGTTTTCATTATTAGGAGCGTTAATAAACTGTTTTATACTTTTTGGTGGATCAATATTTGTATTATCAAAATCAATTCCTCGAATTTTTCAACCAGAGACTGTAAATGCAAAAGGTATGCTAGCATTAGCAATTTTAGGAATAGTTGTTAACGGGTTGGCAGTTCTACGATTAAAAAAAGGAGCCACGCTGAATGAAAAGGTCGTCTCATGGCACTTGCTAGAAGATGTATTTGGTTGGGTGGTTGTCCTAATCACTAGTATTGTTTTGTTATTTGTTAATATTCCAATAATTGATCCGATTCTCTCAATAGCCTTAACATTTTATGTGCTATTTAATGTCTTTAAGAATTTGAAAAGTATTCTAAAAATATTACTTGAGGGGGTTCCCGAAAACGTCGATATTTTTGAAATCGAGACTAAGATTGCTAGTTTAGTAGGTGTAATTTCAGTTCATCATACTCATATATGGACGCTTGAAGGGGAAAGGATTTTTTTGAGTACGCACATTGTCATAAGTGATAAAATGACTCCAAGTGAGCAAATAGAATTGAAACAAAAAACCAAAGCACTATTATCGCAAATTGGGATAGAACATGCAACTATAGAAACTGATTATAATAATGAAGACTGTGAAAGTAGCACCTATATTTAGAATCTTGGAGTGTTATCTTTCTATGAATAAGGAAAAAGTTAATTATGCAAATGTTAATCCTAACAAAGTAACTTTCGTCCCATGAAGGCATAGGTGTTAAGAATGAATATCAGTACAAAGTATGGTAAAAATTTTGTGGCAGTCTTAAATCATTTAGAAGTAGAGTCACATAAGCATTGGCTATTACAGTTTTTTTTAAGTAGTCAGAAAGCTTTGAGTGTTGAAATAAATAATCAATTAATCTCTTCCAATGCTATTATTGTAAATGGTCACACAGCACATTCAGTAAAATCAAACGGAGAACCAACTTTTACGATATTAATAGATCCATTATCTAACACTGGAAGGGTCCTCAGAGAACTGTTGGGCGATAAGTCTTTTTACGTATTTTGTCAAGAAAAAACCAATAAAATGCAACAAGCTTTCAATTTTGCATTAAAACAAAATGATTATGATGGTTATCTTTTTTTTACGCAGAATATTATACAAGATATATCAATTAGTGAAATAAAAAAAATGGATGAACGCATCTTTCGTATTTTGACACTCTTGGAAGATTGTGAACATGAAGATGAAGCCCATCAAATCAAATACTTTTCAAAAAAAATAGGTCTTTCTGAAAGTCGTCTAGCTCATTTGTTTAAAAAGGAAATCTCTATTCCACTTAAAAGCTATATTGTATTGCATAAACTACAGAAAACATACGAAAATATTCTTAATGGAGAAAATATTACGACAGCATCTATCAACGCTGGGTTTGATAGTCCATCTCATTTTGCATATACGAACAAATTGATGACAGGTATGTCTGCAACAAATATTGTGAAAGATAGCGAGTTTTTGAAAGTAATATGATGAATCATTTGATATATTGAAATCAATAAAGATGGAGGTGTAAGAATGAATCAATACTTGAAGGAGACAAAGTTACTGAATTTTAAAAGCAGCTTTATACAAAAACTTGTGAAGGAAAGACAGTGGGAAAGTGATGATGATTTTATTAAGATTCAAAAAATATACAATTTTGTTCGTGACGAAATAAAATTTGGATATAATATTGATGATGCCATTTCAGCTTCTGATATTTTATTGGATGGATATGGTCAATGTAATACAAAGGGGACATTATTTATGGCGCTCCTCAGATCTGTTGGAATTCCTTGTCGCATTCATGGATCTACAATTAGAAAAGAACTGCAAAAGGGCGCTATGACTGGAATTGTTTATGAATTGGCACCACAAAATATACTTCACAGTTGGGTTGAAGTGCAGTATGAAGAAAGATGGTACAACATTGAGGGTTTTATTTTGGACAAAATATATTTGAAAAAACTACAAGAAAAGTTCTCGGAGTACACAGCCAGTTTTTGTGGCTATGGTGTCGCCACAGACAACTTTCAAAATCCTCAAATAGATTGGAATGCAAATGATACTTATATTCAAAAGGAAGGCATAAATAATGATTACGGCGTATTTAATTCTCCCGATCAACTTTTTGAGAAACATACTCAGCAATTGTCAATGTTGAAAAAATGGATTTTTCAAAATATTGGACGTATATTAATGAATCGTAACGTAGAAAAAATTCGACAAAACCATGATATTAGTGCAAAAGACATGTCAAGTTTTAGTCGAACAGAAAAATAGTCCGATTATATAAAAAACGATATTTCGTAACAAAAATGTTACAATTATTATTGAATATTGTGGTATAATTATTAAAATCAATAAATGTAACTGTGAAGGGATACTCTTTTCACGATAACGGCAAACCATTGGAAACGATGGGACGCAAAGCCACAGGGCCTTTTGAAGGAATGGCAGCCTAGCTACCGAATGAGAAGATTTTTTATTTTTTGAAAACTTCTAAGTTCATGTTGTGATGAGTAACTCTCACCGATAATAGCAAACCATTGGAAATGATGGGACGCAGAGCCACAGGGCCTTTTGAAAAAATGGCAGCCTAGCTACCGAAGGGAGAGTTTTTATGAAAAAAATATTGAGTTTTGCAATCGTATTAATGTTGATAGTTAGTAGCTCATCACAATCATTTGCTTCTACTCAAATGATTCAAGCTAATTCAGAAATAGGTATAGTAAAAGTTCAACTTGAGGATACAGAAAGTGCCAAAATGGTATTATTAGTAGAAAAAGATGATGTGCGATATACTTATCCCATCGTAGATACAGATATAAATCAATTTCCGCTGCAACTAGGAAATGGTGAATACACCGTCAGAGTTATGCAAAATACTGTTGGTAATAGTTATAAAGAATTATCTAGAATCAATGTTTCTTTAGATTTAGAAAATAGCAATAGCGTATTTTTAGCATCTATACAAGATATTGAATTTGATAAATCTTCACTGCCAATTATCAAGGCTAAGGCACTAACTAAAGGTTTAACAAAAGATGAAGACAAAGTAAAGGCAATATATAATTATGTAAACCAAAATGTTAAATATGATTATTCAAAAGCAAAAACTGTTAAGAGTGGGTATTTTCCGAATATTGATTCTACTTATAAAACAAATACAGGTATTTGTTACGATTATGCTTCAATTGTAGCAGCAATGCTAAGAAGTGTTGGCATTCCTACAAAATTGATTAAGGGATATTCAATACCAACGAAAGATGTCTATCATGCATGGAATGAAGTCTATATTGATGGCGAATGGAAAATAATCGATACCACAGTGGATTCTGCATATGTCCAAGCAAATATGAGTACAAAGATGTTTAAATCTTTTAGTGATTACAAGGCATCCAAAGTTTATTGATTGAAATATTGACTACAAGATTCAAAGAGTCATCTCAAAGTTACTTTGGGATGACTTTTTAGTGGTGGCGTTATCAGTCCTGTTCTGGCTAATCTCTTCCTTAATTAAAGCTGATGCGTTTCAAGCAACTTTGCTTTTGCATTATGCGGAACCATATGAGCGTGATTTTTTGATGAAATCATAAGAATATATATTTTTAATTGCAATTAATTGATGTCTATTAAAAACTTTTAATTTATAATTTGTTTATAATATGCTATAATAAAATTGTTATTTTCAACTCAGAAGAGCTAGAACCGTTGCAACAGCCATTACTAAAGGAGTATGGGATGGGGAGAAAAAGAGAAAAAGCTTCTAATAAACACGTTTATAAGAAACCTAATGCAAAGTACTACGTAAAGGGTAGTCCCAAAATGGGCGGTTTAAGCGACAGTGCATCTAAAGTGATCGCGACTGCTTTATATCCTTTCTACTTTGCTGGGAAAAAAATAAACGGTTTAATTATGAGCGCAAAATCTAACGTTCAAATAGGTTCGCACGAGAAAAACACATCAAGATTATACAGAGTCAAAAATAAATTTGAACCTATTAAATCGACAGCAATCAAGTACAAATTCCAAATTGCGGGCGTCGTAGCAGTCCTCGCAGTGTCAGTCATCGGGTTTGCGGCATTAAATGCCCTTGAACCTAAAGTTGAAATTGCAGCAGAGAAAAAGCAACATGTTGTCAGTATACCGAAAACTGTAACTGCAGTTGAATCGGAAAATGCAATGAAGGCAACAGGTGAAACGACAGAAACAGCAACCAATTTAACAGATGAAGTCGTTATAACGAATGAATCAATCACTGTTCAACTACCTGAATTTAAGGTAATGAGCTTCGCCTCTGTCAAAACGCATCAACTGGTCGTCAACGATCATGTGGTAGCCAATTTTAAGACGGAAGACGAAGCCAATCTAGTGCTTGACCAGCTAAAATCAAAATTTTCAGCAGGTGAAGCGACAGAAGTAAAAGAAATCTACTTCTCAGAAGATGTAAAGATTGAACTCGGTTATGTAGATATCATGAAATTTACAGCATATGATACAGTAGAAGCGGCATTGGATTTCATTGTTAAAGGGACTAAAGAAGAAATAAAACACGTTGTTGCAAAAGGTGAGAATTACTGGGTAATTTCTCAATATTATGGCATTAGTCCAAGTGATTTAGAAAAGGCCAATCCAGATATAAAGGCAGAAATGATTCAAATAGGTCAAGAGATTAGCTTAGTGGTTCCAACGCCGATTATCAGTGTCGTTACTGTTGAAGAAGCCTCTTATACAGATGCCATCGCCTTTGAAGTTCAATATGAAGAATCTGATTCTTTATATAAAGGTGAATCAAAGACAAAAGTTAGCGGCGTTTACGGTGAACGCGCAGTAGTCGCAGAAGTCATCAAAGAAAATGGAAAAGAAATTGGCAGAAAGATTTTATCTGAAAATGTCGTTTCTGAACCACAATCAAAAGTGGTCTACAAAGGTACTAAAAATCCACCTCCCAAAATGGGTTCAGGCGTCTTAAAAAATCCTATCTCTAGAGGTGTTTTTACATCAGAGTTCGGCGTATGGAGATCATATAGAAGACACACTGGCATCGATATCGGTATGAAACTCGGATCAAATGTCAGTGCAGCAGATGGTGGCGTTGTAACTTTTTCCGGGTATTCAAAATCTTATGGTCGATATATCATTATCGACCACGGTAGCAATATGACGACTTTATATGCACATAATAGCTCTTTGCTTGTGAACAAAGGTGAAAAAGTATTTAAAGGTCAACTTATAGCATATAGCGGAAATACCGGAAATAGTACAGGACCACATCTTCACTTTGAAGTACGAATAAATGGTGTTCCAAATGATCCTAGAAATTACGTTAACTTTTAAAAAAAACGAGTCTTTGAATCGCTTCAGACTGAAGACAATCACCCAAAATAGGATTTGTAAAGATCCTATCTTGGGTGATTTTTTCATGTCCATGCATGCAAAAACAAGTATCACTTCATCACACACTTTGGTTTTACCTCTATAATGTGTATATCTCATGCCATGCTTTTCTTTAAAATCCGCATGATAAGTTTAAAACAGAAAACTATCATCATTTTTATTGACAATGGTAAGTGAATCAAGTAACATTATCATATGAATGATTGCTCATATATTCATACGTTTATTATTGTTGATTTTATGATTACTTAAAAGCGAGGAACGGATGGTTAAGAGAGTACATCGTGTTGAGAGATGTGATTGCGTCCTTATTCATGAGACCATGGTTAATCAAGTCATGACTAAAATGCCAATGGATAGCACACTTTATGATCTTGCAGAATTATATAAAGTATTTGGAGATTCCACAAGAATCAGAATATTATGGGCTCTTGTTGAATCAGAGATGTGTGTGTGTGATATCGCATATGTACTTAATATGACACAATCTGCTACATCACATCAATTAAAAGTGTTAAAACAAGCAATAATTGTAAAAAGTAGACGTGAAGGGAAAATCGTATACTATTCAATAGATGATGAACATGTAAAACGAATTCTCAAGCAAGGGTTGATTCACAACAATGAAAGAATAACAGATATAAATCATAAAGATTGGGAGGTATAAATCATGAAAGAAGCAACCGTAGAATTAGTCTTAGAAGGACTAGATTGTGCATCATGTGCAGGTAAAATTAATGAAAAAGTAACGAAACTGGATCACGTTAAAGAATCGTCATTGAATTTTGTCACAAAAGTTTTGTCTATTGAGCTTGCTAACACAGATGCAAAACTACAAGTTATTGAAGGTGCAACGAAAATTGTGAATAAACTTGAACCAGGTGTGAAAGTAACCGAGCGGGTACGAGAGAGAGCCACAAAGCAGGTATTAAGGCTTGAAGGTCTTGATTGTGCCAATTGCGCTATTAAAATTGAAAATAAGATTAGAGAAATTGACGGCGTAATGAGTGTAAGTGTTGATTTTACAACTGGAAAGATTAACATGGAATTAAATGGCAAAGACAATTATAAAGCGATGGAAACTGTGAAGTCTGTGATTAATAAAATTGAGCCAGACGTAGTAATTAAGGATGGAACTGAAAAAGTTGCTGATGAGAATGATCATAAGTTAAGTTCTGGAGAAAGCAAGACACAACTTATCAAGCTAGCATTTAGTGGCATACTATTCGGTACAGCTTTGGTGCTAAAACTACCAGATTTATGGGAGTTTGTATTGTTCTTTGCAGCATACTTAATATCAGGAGGAAAAGTTGTTCTAAGAGCTCTTAAAGATATAAAAAACGGCCAACTTTTTAACGAAAATTTTCTTATGTCTATTGCCACGATAGGAGCGTTTGCAATTGGTGAATACCCTGAAGGTGTAGCAGTAATGTTGTTCTACCAAGTCGGCGAATACTTCCAAGATTTGGCTGTTAACAAATCAAGAAAATCCATAGCGGATCTCATGGACATCAGACCAGATTATGCGAATTTGAAGGTAGGAAATGAGTTGAGAAGAGTATCACCAAATGATGTGAAGATTGGAGAATTTATAGTTGTAAAACCTGGAGAGAAAATACCACTTGATGGTACAATCACGGAAGGCAGATCTATGGTTGACACATCAGCATTGACAGGAGAGTCCGTACCACGTGATGCAGAAGTGGGTACTGAGGTATATGGTGGATTCATTAACAAAAATGGACTATTGACAATTGAAGTAAAAAAAATATTTGGTGAATCGACGGTTTCAAAAATATTAGAACTTGTTGAAAACGCAAGCAGTAAAAAAGCGCCAACTGAGCAATTTATAACTAAATTCGCAAGAGTTTATACGCCTTTTGTTGTTGTGGCTGCACTTGGATTAGCAGTAATTCCGCCATTGTTTATTGAAGGTGCGACTTTTTCAGAATGGATCTATAGAGCACTCGTATTTCTAGTAATTTCATGTCCTTGTGCGCTCGTTATATCAATTCCGTTAGGGTTCTTTGGAGGTATTGGTGGTGCGTCAAAAAACGGCATACTGATCAAAGGTGGAAATTATCTAGAGGCATTAAATAATGTAGATACCATTGTTTTCGACAAAACGGGTACATTAACTAAAGGTGTGTTTATCGTAACAGAAATTAATCCTATAGAAGGTTTAACCAAAGAAGAATTGCTTGAATATGCAGCTTATGCAGAAAACTATTCAAATCATCCTATTGCGCAATCCATCATGAAGGCGTATGGAAAAGAAATTGATAAAAGTGATATTGAAGAACACGAGGAAATTCCTGGGCTAGGTCTCAAGGTCATTGTGAAGGGGAAAGAATTACTAGCAGGGAATGCAAAGCTTATGACGGATCGAAAAATCGTTGTTGATGCCATTGGTGATATTGGAACAATCGTATTCATAGCGATAGACGGTGTTTATAGTGGATCGATTGTCATTTCAGATGAAATTAAAAAAGATTCTGAGAATCTAATTTTAAGGTTAAAAGAATTAGGCATAAGAAAAACAGTAATGCTAACGGGAGATAATAAAAAAGTTGGTGACAAGATAGGCAAGCAGTTGGGATTAGATTTAGTGTATTCTGAGCTACTTCCGGATCAAAAAGTTGAAAAGTTAGAAGCTCTTTTTAAGGAAAAAACGACAAAAGGCTGTATTGTATTTGTAGGTGATGGCATAAATGATGCACCTGTACTGGCAAGAGCAGATGTTGGCGTTGCTATGGGTGGACTCGGATCTGATGCAGCAATCGAAGCAGCAGATGTAGTTTTGATGACAGATGAACCAAGCAAACTAATAAGTGCAATAAAAATATCGAAACGAACTAGAAAAATTGTAACCCAAAACATTGCTTTAGCATTTATCGTGAAAGCCGTCGTGCTTGTACTAGGTGCTGGTGGACTTGCGACAATGTGGGAAGCAGTCTTTGCTGATGTTGGTGTTGCAATCATTGCAATTTTAAATGCCATGAGAGTTATGAATACTAAAAATATTTAGTGGATAAATTACGATTGTGTGAAACTGTTGTTTGTATTCAACAGTTTCACTTTTAATTTAGTTATTTTTTTTTGAAAGGAATTCAATTACTGGATAATGCTATAATTTTTAATGTGTTGATTTCGCTTGAAATTATATCCTAGTTTAATGAGGAAATGAAGAAGAAAATCAAAATTGTATAAAGTGAGATAAAACAATGAATAAAAAAAAATTTTGATTGTTGATGATGAAGAAAAAACAATTGAAGTATTAAAAGCATATCTAATGATTAATGGATATGATGTATTAGAAGCATATAACGGTAAAGATGCCATTGAGTTGTTTGAGCGGGTATCTCCTTCGCTCGTTATATTAGACTTAATGCTACCAGATACTATGGGAGAAGAGATTTGCAAATTAATTAGAAAAAAATCGAGAATACCAATCATTATGTTAACCGCAAAAACTGAGGAGTTCGATTTAATTAATGGACTGAATATTGGTGCTGATGATTATGTTATAAAACCATTTAAAGTTAAAGAGGTTTTGGCAAGAGTTGCTGCAGTGCTTAGAAGAACTAATAGTGACCTATTAGTTTCTTATCCCATATCATATGATAATTATCTTAATATTGATCTGAAAAACGGGATTATAAAAAAACTAGGTGTAGAAATATTTCTAACGTCAACTGAACTTAAAATTTTAACGACCCTTGTTAAAGCGCCATGTAAACTATTTACTCGAGATGAACTGATAAAAATTGCATTAGATAGTAATTTTAATGGATTTGACAGGAGTATTGATACCTATATAAAAAATATTCGCAAAAAAATTGAGCCAAATTCAAAGAAACCAAAATTTTTAATTACTGTTCATGGGATTGGATATAAATTTGTGATGGGGGAATAGTTGAATTCATTAAGAAGTAAATTGACAGTTTCGTATGTGTTTTTAGCACTTATTATTATTTTATCCATAAGTTTCTTATTCAATATCATGCTTGGAAAACTCTTTATGCAATATGCTCTCTACAAGCAAGAAAAGCAAATAGAGCAAATTGTAGACCAAGTTAATCAAAGCTACAATGAAATAACGGGAAGTTTTGAGCAAGCATCTTTAGAAATAATCGGAAATGCTGCACTTCAAAATGGCTTAATTTTACATGTGAAAAACTTGAAAAATGAAGTGGATTGGGATATGAGGCTACACACTCCTGGTAAATGTCAAATTATGTTACAGCATGCAGAGAATAATATGAATCGAATATATCCTAATTTTAATGGATTTTATTCTGAGAGCGATTTTAAATTAAAGGGAATTAGTGGGATAGTTGGCTATGTAAGGGTTGGATTTTATGGTCCTTACTCATTTAACGATGAAGAGTTATATTTGATAACAACCATAAATAAAGTTCTTATTGTTATTGCTCTTGTTTCTTTGATTTTAGCAATGGCATTAGGGCTGATTATGGCCAGACGATTATCAAATCCAATATTAAATGTTGTTAAAATTGCAAGTAAAATAGCACAAGGTGAGTTTGGGATTAAAACTACATTCCATTCAAAAACAAATGAAATTAATGAACTCTTAACATCAATTAACGAGTTGTCAGATAAATTGAATAAAACAAAAGAGTTAAAAAAACGCTTAACAAATGATATAGCACATGAATTAAGAACGCCACTATCACATTTACTAAGTCATACAGAAGCATTGATTGATGGCGTATGGGTACCAGATAAGGATAGACTTCAAAGTTTGTATGATGAACTTGAGCGAATTAATAAAATGGTAAATGACCTACAACGTCTTGTGAGCATTGAAGATGAAACTGTTATTTTGCAAGTTGAGTGGTTCAGTGCTTCAGATTTTTTTTATTCAATTTACACTTTATTTCAAATTAATCTTGAGCAAAAGCATATAAAATTCGATTTCGCTTTTTCTAAAACCGAAAGGATTTTTGCCGATAAAGATAGATTAAAGCAGATTCTAATTAATATAGTGTCAAATGCTCTTAAGTATACACCAGAACATGGAAAGATTATTATAAAGGTTTTTTCAGAAAATAATTGCTGTGTAATTATTGTGCACGATAATGGCTGCGGGATTCCGGCAATAGATTTACCAAATATATTTGATCGGTTTTATAGAGTGGATCAATCACGAACAAGATTAACAGGTGGTTCAGGAGTTGGACTAACTATTGCAAAATCACTTGTACTTGCTCATTCTGGAGATATAACCGTAACTAGTGAAATAAATAAAGGAACAGCATTTAAAATAGTTTTACCAACAAAAAGCAGTTTGTGATTATTTTAGGCTGTTTTTATGTACGCCCAGCATGGGCGCACTCTAGTCGGTGCAAGTCCGACACGGGTGTTGGTAGTGCCATTCTTTAGCTAAGTAAAATGTGTGTAGGCAGTCAAATAATTGTCCGTTTTACGCCTGTCAAGTATAGGGCAAAGGAGTATTCTGTGACGAGCTCTAACTTTTGGGGATATACATTACAGAAATGGTTCTATCTAAGAAAAGAGTGAGTAGACGACAGTTTAATTTCCTTCCTTACAGCGGTGAGTTCAAAATCGGAAAAAGCATTGAGAGAGAAGGATGAACCTGCAACTTCTTTCAGGAAGTAAATCGAGAAGATTGCAGAAGCAATTTTCGGATGGTCAGAGGATGGTTGAACTACTTCAAAAAATCTGTTCTTCAGCAATGAAGTACATTATGAATTTGCCTGAACAGAAGGCTTGTTGCATGGGTGATGCATAAATACAAACAATTCAGGGTGGATCGAAGACAACCATATGAATTAAGAGTTTTACGTTCGGTTCTGTGAGACTAGAGTTGAAAGCCTCTGGGCTGCTCGACTGAGTTGATTATCTGTTTTGATTCAAAGTTTTTAGGTTTTAAGACGCACTCAAAAAAGCCTGTCTGTAGAATTTTCTAATCTCAGATTATGCGACTTTATTGTACTCAATCAAGCCAGTTTGATCCTTGATCATTTTGAGTGTAGTTTATTCAGATTGATGCCAATGCCCATAAGCATGATAACAGATATGACCCCTCACATGCCGCCATGCCAAAAACGGTCATATTTCATTCCATCTTCTGCTTGTATTGAGCGATTGATAAGTTGTATGATGCCTTCCCCCTTCTTCGGTAGTTATGTTATGGCACGATTGCTTGCGGTATTTTTCAAAAGCTGGTGAGAAATTAATGTGTTGTCGCTCAGATGTTCATAGTTTTCAACGCTATCATAACCTGTATCCGCCACAATATTCGATATGATTTACTCCCTTCGAGCAAAAAATGTGTTCTGGCGTCATCTGTGCAAAACCTTCAATCTTGCGACAGGAATAAATGCCTTCGCTATAACAAAACAAATGAATTTTCAACATGATAACTGGGTCAATAACTGGCTTTCTCCTCTTAACGGAGTAGGTGCTTAATACAGAATCTAAATTCATCACCGGGGCAATATTGCACACCATTCTGACTTTGCTATCCATAGGCGTGGAGAGCATCGTATTACTACAAAAGAAATCTATGTAGAAATCGCCCTATTTACACACTTTTTGGACCTTTGAAGTGAAACCTGATTTTTCAAGAGAAAAACATCTTGTGAGTCGAATGAGCGTTTCAGCTGGTGTATACCTGGACGTAGGGTACACAAAGCAATTTATAGATGAAAACGAATAATATAGTCAAGATATTTAGGGATGCTTATAAAATGAGTGTCCCTTTTTCTATGTAAATTAAGGAAGAGTGAAAATGGCAGAGATTATCAGAATTTTTTAAAAATTGTTAAAACTTAATATGAATTCAAAATGAGATTTTATCTCCGAAAATCATGAGGATTAGTTCTTTTAAACTTAAATTTGGAGACTTCAAACAAACCGGATTAATTTAGAAATATTCCGGTTTGTTTGAATCTGGAGAAGCTATGAATTACTTGATTTTCTCCTCGTTCACGATATTTGAAGCATATATTCAAATGGATTTTTGATGAATGTGAAATTTATTTGTATTCTTCATAAAATCCACACAGATACATGCGATAATAAAAACATAAAATACCCCCTAGGGGTATAAATGCTAGAGCGATTGGAGTGAATAATGATGAATTCTGTACAGTTAAAAATAGGTGGTATGACTTGCTCTGCATGTGCTAAAGCCATAGAACGAGCAGTCGGAAAATTGCCGAGTGCTAAAGATGTTTCAGTAAATTATGCAACTGAGAAATTAAGTGTGTCATATGATGAACAGAAATTAGCACTAGATGAGGTCAAAAAAGCAGTTATAAAAGCAGGTTATGAAGTGATTGAAGCGGAGACAGGGAAAGAAATCACCATACCAATAGGTGGCATGACATGTTCTGCGTGTGCGGTAGCCATTGAAAAAGCAACGGGAAAACTACCGGGTGTTGAAATTGCTTCCGTAAATTTTGCGACAGAAAAGCTTAAAATCAAGTACGATTCAAGTAAACTGAGAATTTCAGAAATAAAACAAGCAATCGTTAAAGCGGGGTATCAACCTCTAGAAATCGATAACACACAGCAAGTTGATGGCGACAAACTTCGTAAAGAAAAAGAAATCAAAGTTTTGTGGAGAAAGTTTATCGTTTCGCTCATATTTTCTGTACCGCTTCTCTACATTGCAATGGGTGGCATGCTAGGTTGGCCGCTTCCTTCATTTTTAGATCCTATGCATTACCCATTCCAATATGCTTTGGTAGAATTAGTTCTTACCATCCCAATTGTCATTGCAGGTTATCGCTTTTATACAGTTGGATTCAAAGCTATATGGCGAAGACAACCCAATATGGATTCGCTAATCGCAATGGGGACTTCGGCAGCAGTTTTATATAGTGTTTATTCAACTTACAGAATTTCGCAGGGCGATTTTCATTTTGTTGAAGATCTTTATTTCGAAACAGCTGGCGTCATCATTACGCTGATTTTACTTGGAAAGGCTCTAGAGGCAGTTTCTAAAGGCCGTACTTCAGAGGCCATCAAAAAACTGATGGGTTTAGCACCGAAAACAGCGATAGTCCTTCAAGGGGATCAAGAGATTGAGATACCAATAGAGGAAGTCGAAGTAGGTGATATCATCATTGTAAAACCTGGTTCCAAAATACCTGTGGATGGAGAAATTGTTGAAGGCCATACTTCGGTAGACGAGTCCATGCTTACAGGTGAAAGCATGCCTGTTGAAAAATTTAAAGGTGATAAAGTCATCGGTGCAAGTATCAATAAAAACGGTTCCATTAGATTTAGAGCGACACGTGTTGGAAGTGATACCGCATTAGCTCAGATTATCAAGCTTGTAGAAGATGCTCAAGGCTCAAAAGCACCAATTGCACATTTAGCGGATGTCGTTTCTGGATATTTTGTACCTGTTGTATTTGTCATAGCAACCTTGTCAGCATTGCTTTGGTATCTAAGCGGTGAGTCAGAAGTATTTTCTCTTACAATATTTATTGCGGTACTCGTTATAGCATGTCCATGCGCACTTGGTCTTGCAACACCGACGGCTATTATGGTCGGAACTGGCAAAGGCGCAGAAAATGGGGTTCTCATTAAAGGTGGCGAGGCTCTAGAAATCGCTCATAAAATAAAGACTATTGTGTTTGACAAAACTGGAACAATAACGGAAGGTAAACCTCAAGTCACTGATATCATTGTTTCAGATAGCCTAGACAGTAACGAACTTTTAAGACTCGCTGCATCTGCAGAAAAAGGCTCTGAACATCCACTCGGGGATGCAATTGTAAAAGGTGCTGAAAAATTAAATCTTTCATTATACAAAGTAGATCAATTCCAAGCAATACCTGGACACGGCATTCAAGTGACAATCAACGGACAGATGCTCTATTTGGGAAATAAGAAACTTATGAACGAAAAAGGCATTGACTTAAGTGGTTACACAGATCATGCAGATCGATTGGCAGAAGAGGGTAAGACGCCAATGTATGTTTCCATAGACTCAAAACTTAAAGGTCTAATTGCGGTTGCAGACGTGGTAAAACCATCGAGTTTAGCAGCAATCAAGACATTGCATAAAATGGGTATAGAAGTGGCCATGATAACAGGTGACAACCGTAAAACGGCTGAAGCGATAGCTAAGCAAGTGGGCATTGACCGCGTTCTTGCAGAAGTCCTTCCACAGGACAAAGCCAACGAAGTTAAAAAGCTTCAAGCAGAAGGCAAAAAAGTCGCAATGGTTGGTGATGGCATCAATGATGCACCTGCACTTGCACAAGCAGATATTGGTATTGCCATTGGTAGTGGAACAGATGTTGCGATGGAATCAGCTGATATCGTCTTAATGCGAAGTGATCTTATGGATGTTCCAACGGCGCTTCAGTTGAGCAAAAGTACGATTCGAAATATAAAGCAGAATCTCTTCTGGGCTTTTGCCTACAACGTAGCAGGTATCCCTGTCGCCGCAGGTCTTCTTTACGCATTTGGTGGACCTAAACTCAATCCAGTTATTGCAGCTGCAGCAATGTCTTTAAGCTCGGTTTCGGTATTAACCAATGCACTAAGACTTAAGAAATTTAAACCGTTTACAAAAGAAGAAGATAAAAGTTTTCAAAGTGTAAATGTTCAGGTTTATGAATCGATCAAAATTCTTACTGTAAAAGAAGCTATTTAAGTGAAGTGAGGAAGTTGCGCAATGTTGCAATTTTCATAAGAAACTAATAAAAAAGAAAGAGGTAAATGTATGAAAAAAGAGATTTTAATAACTGGGATGACTTGTGGTCATTGTGTAAAAAGAGTAGAAAATGCATTACTTGAAATTGATGGTGTTCATTCAGTTGTAGTTAGTCTCCAAGAAAAAAGAGCAACGATTGAAGCAGATGACAAGATTGAGGATCAACTTTTAAAAGACGCAATCGAGGATGTTGGATATACTGTTGAAGCAATCCAATAATTACGCAAAATTAAAAACATAATATACTGACCCTCTTTCAATGTAGTTTTGAAGGAGGGTCAGTATTGTTTCACAAATTGCTAATGTTTTGCAATGCTATTAATGGGTACAACCTTTACAAGACTGTCATTTAAATCAATTATTGAAAAGGAGTGATTAAATTGAGCGAAAACAATATGCATAAAGGTCATAATCAAGAAGATCATAATATGAAAGAGCATAATCACAGTAATCATGAACACGATAAAAGCCTTCAAGAAAATAAAGATGATCATAGTCAACATGATGATCATAGTCAACACGATCAAAACAAACATGGCGAGAGCCATCATGACCATCATGCAATGATGGTTGAGGATTTTAAGAAAAGATTCATTATTTCATTATTTATTATGGTACCCATTCTTTTACTTTCACCGATGATCCAAATGTTTCTAGGTGTAGATTGGCGTTTTACGGGGGACTCGTATTTATTGTTTGTCTTGTCAACCATTCTGTTTATTTATGGTGGTAAACCCTTTTTAAAAGGCGCTGTTGATGAATTGAAAAGTAAAAACCCCGGAATGATGACACTGATTGCCTTTGCAATTTCCGTTGCGTACAGCTATAGTGCAATTGCTGTTTTCACGAAGATAGGGAGTGACTTTTTCTGGGAACTCGCAACACTGATTGTCATCATGCTATTGGGACACTGGATCGAAATGAAATCGGTTTTAGGCGCCTCTAGGGCACTTGACGAATTACTTAAGTTAATGCCAGAAGAAGCGCATCTCATAGATGAAAATGGCAACCAAAAAGATGTGCCTGTAAGTAGCTTGAAAACAGGAGATGCTATTTTGGTCAAGCCGGGTGAAAAAATACCGATTGATGGTGATGTATTTGATGGAAATTCTGAAGTGAATGAGTCGATGATTACTGGTGAGTCGGTTCCAGTCGCCAAAGCAAGTGGTGACGAAGTGATTGGTGGTTCAATAAATGGTGAAGGTGTTCTCAAATTTAAAGTGAGTAAAGTTGGTGATGCAACTTTTTTATCACAAGTTGTTCGTTTGGTAAGAGAAGCCCAGGAATCAAAATCACAGACACAAAGATTGGCGGATTTGGCTGCTAAATGGTTGTTTTATATTGCAATTGTAGCTGGAACGATCACGTTTTCATCATGGATGGTGTTGGGTAAAGGCGTGGCTTTTGCTATTGAAAGAGCAGTCACCGTCATAATTATTTCTTGTCCTCATGCGCTTGGTTTAGCTACGCCACTGGTTACGGCCGTTTCCACAAGCATCGGTGCTAAGAATGGCTTGTTGATTAGAAACAGGAATGCTTTTGAGAATGCTAGAAAAGTGAATTCAGTGGTGTTCGATAAAACCGGAACATTAACAGAAGGCGCATTTGGAATTACTGATATTAGAGCAATTGATAAAACGGAGGACGAATTACTAGCTATTGCCTATTCAGTTGAGTCCAACTCGGAGCACCCAATTGCCAAAGGGATTGTAAATGAGGGAAAACAAAGAAATCTAAAGCAGTTTGAAGTAAGTGACTATCTCAATTTGCCTGGTAAAGGTTTGCAGGCAACAGTCAATAATAAAAAGGTCATGGTTGTAAGTCCGGGTTATATGAAGCTTCAGAAGCATGATTTTAATTTTGAACATTACGAAGAATTGGCAGAGCAAGGTAAGACGGTGGTTTTTGTTCTTGAAGATGACAAATTAATCGGCTATATAGCCCTTTCTGATATCATAAGAGATACTGCTAAGGAAGCAATCAACACATTGAAAGAGATGCATATCGAATCCATCATGTTGACGGGTGACAACCATAAAGTCGCGTCATATGTAGGTAAGATTTTAAGTATTGATACTGTGATTGCAGAAGTGTTGCCTCAAGAAAAATCGGATAAAATAGATGACCTTATTAAACAAGGTAAAAAAGTGGCTATGACTGGCGACGGCGTCAATGATGCACCTTCCTTGGCGAAAGCGGATCTTGGCATTGCCATTGGTGCAGGGACAGATGTTGCCATTGAAACAGCAGATATTATTCTAGTCAAGAGCAATCCATTAGATGTCGTCAATATTATTAAACTCTCAAAAGCGACTTATAAAAAAATGATACAAAATTTAATATGGGCAACTGGATATAACTTAATTGCACTTCCACTAGCTGCTGGTGTTCTCTATAATCAAGGGATCCTAATTAGTCCGGCATTAGGCGCCGTTTTTATGTCGTTAAGCACAGTTATTGTGGCTATTAATGCGAAGTTTTTAAAAATCGATTAAACCGACTGTTTAGAAAGTTGTATATTCTCATTATTAATTTGATTTCGATTTTTAATGGAGGTGAAGGTTATGAGATTGAGATGGGGATTATTTGTCGTTGTGATCGCTCTGATTATTTTAAGCGGAATTTATGTGTACATGAATAACCAATCATTTGAAATGCCAATACAATCACCTCCGCAAAAACAATCGGAGGAAAGCAATACTGGCTTGTTGCCAATACCGCAGCTACTTGTTGACTCTAATCCAGAGGAACTGGTAGCAGATTATTATTTAAGCGCTCAGAATGGCCTTTCAAATTTTATAGAAGGCAAGCAGACACCTACTTTGGGGTATAATGGTAATTATCTTGGACCAGTCATCAAAGTCAGCAATGGTGAAGAAGTGCGCATGCACGTTAAAAATGAGTTAGATATGGCAACATCAGTCCATTGGCACGGACTCGTTGTTCCTGGCACTTCTGATGGCGGCCCTCATCAACTGATTCAACCCCAATCCATTTGGGAACCGAGTTTCACGATAAACCAACCCGCATCGACGCTGTGGTTTCATCCTCATGTGATGGGGACGACAGCAATTCAGGTATACTATGGTTTGGCAGGAATGATCATCGTTGAAGACGAAAACTCAAAAGAATTAAACCTTCCTGATGACTATGGCATCAATGATATTCCTTTGATCATTCAAGATAGAAATTTTAATACAGATGGATCCTTTGTCTATCTTGATAACATGATGGATGGCGCTGTTGGCAATTATGTACTCGTCAATGGTGCAGTCACGCCAGATTTAGTTGTTCAACAAGTAAAAATGAGATTTAGGGTTTTAAACGGTGCCAATGCAAGAAATTTTAATTTAAGACTTGATGATAATAATGCTTTTTATCAGATCGCCTCTGACGGCGGATTGATTGAAGCGCCACTATTGGTTGAGAACTTGTTTATTACTCCGGGAGAGCGTGCTGAAATCGTAATTGATTTTTCTAAATACGACAAAGGAGATGTTGTCAAACTATTAAACGACAATGAACTTGTCATGACACTCCTCATAGGTGATGATTCAGAGGATCTAACTGAGATTCCTGATTCATTGGCAGTGATCGAAAAAATGGATGAAAATTTAGCAACAGGTGTAAAAACTATCGTTCTGGATGGCATGGGCCACATGGTAAGTATGAATGGAAGAAAATTTGATATCAACCGAGTGGATGATAATGTGACACTAGGAGATATCGAAATTTGGGAACTCTCTACTACTAGCGGCATGATGATGGGAAGTCCTGGACATCCATTTCATATTCATGGCACTCAGTTTCAAGTACTCAGTAGAGACGGCAGTCCGCCCTATCTCAATGAACGGGGCTGGAAAGACACGGTCTATGTAAGGGCAAATGAGACTGTCAGGATTATCGTGAAATTCGATTATGAAGGCCTATATATGTACCATTGTCATATACTAGAACATGAAGAAGCTGGCATGAGGGGGCAATTAGAAGTAAAATAAATTGAATCCTTTAAAAAAGCAATGATTGGAGTTTAAAATGGATGACAAATATTTGAATTTTGATGAAAAACGAATGAGTATATTCAATGAGTTAGTAAAGAGATATTGGAATGGAAATTTGAAGGATGTGGATGACCTAAATAAGCTGGCAGATTATATAAAGAATGAGTATGGCTTCAACGATTCTGATCTGCCGTTCATTAGGGATCACATTAGAATCGCCATGGGACAAGACCCTAAAGGTGATGAGGCATTCAAAGATGAATTAGACATTCTCAAAAGCTCAAATAGCGTTCTTCAACCAGTCGTTTCGAAATTGGATGGTCCATGCAAGCAATGTAAAAATGAACACTGTGACTGTTGTGAAATAGGTAAGTATGAAACAGATGTGTATAGAAGATTAAATGAAAATATCAGTTGTGGATACGGTGTTTCAAAATGTGATTTTGGGGCTTTGGCTGACAAGATAGAATTTATGCCTATGATTGAATTATTAAGAGACAAAGTAACGCCTGTCTATGTCACTGTCGCGCCTGCTATTGTTGGACAATTTGGTGATGACATCAGTATGGGGCAGTTGAGAAGCGCTTTCAAATTATTGGGATTCAAAGATATGATTGAAGTCGCTTTATTTGCGGATATTTTAACCATCAAGGAAGCCTATGAATTTAATCATCTAGTTAAAAGTGAAGAGGATTTCTTTTTAACGAGTTGTTGTTGTCCGATTTGGTTTAATATGATCAAAAAAATTTACCCAAATATTTATGACTACTTATCACCTTCGGTGTCTCCAATGATCGCGTCCGGAAGGATACTAAAAACCCTCTATGAAGGGGCTAAGGTTGTTTTTATTGCACCTTGTGTCGCTAAAAAGGCAGAAATCAAAGAGCCTGGATTAGAAGGTGCTATAGATTTTGTTATAAATTTTAGAGAACTCAAAGAGATTTTTGATGCTCTAAATATTAATCTACAGGAACTACAAGATGATGATAAAGACCAGGCTTCATTTGGAGGTCGGTTGTATGGCAGAACAGGTGGCGTAAGTTTTTCGGTCAAAACAGTTGTAAATAGGTTGGAACCAACTAGAGTCATAAAACTCAAAGCCCAGAAAGTGAATGGCATTCAAGACTGTAAAAAAGTATTGGATGGACTCTACAGTAGAATAAAAGGTGATGCGAACTTTATTGAAGGCATGGGTTGTGTAGGTGGCTGTGTAGGCGGACCAAAGACAAATATTGATGTGGAAAAGGCAACAAAAAAGGTGAACGAATTTGGCGAAGATTCCTTTATACTAACACCTTTTGATAATTTAAATGTTATGAAGATTTTAGAGCAATTCAATGTTAAGTCATTTCAAGAGATCATGCATAATGATAATTTTGAGAAGATTTTATCTAGAAAATAAACTTGAAATGTGATCTGTTGTATAGCTCATTGCGTTTATTTGGCATGAAATTTGCTTCAATATAAAGATAAATACAATGAGGGAGGCTAGTTTTATGAATATTCGACGTGCGATATTATTACTCTTGGTAATTATACTAGGAATTATTTTAGCATATAACTATTGGATTATGAACTATATGGTTCAAAGTGGCGTAGGAATGGGAATGGGAATGCATGGACGCATGTGGGGTTATGGGCAATTAGACTATAGGATAGATTTAAATTATATTTGGGTTTTACTAATATTGATCATAGGACTTCTAATTTTTGATTTTGTTCAATCAACCAATATGAAACTCAAATGCAGTAAATGTGGTAAGGATGTTGAGGATGAAAGATGAAAAATCTGTCCAGTATGTGGAACGAGAATAAATCGCAATAGGGGGTGAGTAATATGACTTTGTTTTTTTTAATTCTTATAACTTCAGCAATTTATGTCCTATTTATCTATCAGAATGATGCCAAGAATAAGAACACAAACAACACATCGGGAAAATGTCCCAATTGTGGAAGTGCTGTAGAAAGTCATTTTAATGTATGCCCAATTTGCAAAGAGACATTAAAAACACCTTGTCCAGCATGTGGAGAGAAGTTGTCTGTTAAATGGGAATATTGTCCCTTTTGTGAATGCAATTTAAAGAAGAACATTAAGTAAAGAAATTGCATAATTTCAGTTGAGAGGAGTATACAAAGTGGGCAGATTATTCATAAAATTTAAGCATGAAGTTCCATCGGTGATTCAAACACATCATAAACATGAGATATTCGATCATACCGGCGCATAATTTTTTTGACATCGTCCTTCATCTTCAACACTTCCTTCTAATATATTTTAGATTATTATAACATAAATGTTTTCTTCATAAAATCAACACATAAACAGAGTATTCTAATTATAAGGTCATTTAGCCTGTTTTATTCACTTGGAGATGTATAATGAAAAATAAAACGTTAATGAAAACTTTCATAATCTATAGCAGCATAGCCTTTCTAATAACTGGTATTCTACTTTCCTATTTTTTGATTAATCACATTACAAATGATTATGTTTTTAATATTAACGATAATGAAGCTAAGTTACATATTTTTGACTTGTATAGAATAATTTTCTTAACAGTATTTGGTGGATTGATAACCCTCTTTATTCTCCTTTCAAACGTAATATATATAACTTCAAAAACTCTTGAGAAACAAAACAGAAGTTTAGAAAAGAAAAGCGAAGAACTAAAGGATGCTTATACCCAGCTTAGTATGTCCTATAAAAATACAGTAATTGCTTTGACGAGCGCATTTGATGCACGTGATGCCTATACTGCGGGACATTCTGAACGTGTATCCAAAATTGCTTTGTTAATTGGAAACAAACTATTTTTAACCGAGCAAGAACTTAAGGTATTAGAACTAGCAGCATTATTTCATGATATTGGTAAGATTGGCATACCAGATGCTGTACTTAATAAAACTGAAAAATTAGATGCCGATGAATACAATTATATAAAACGTCATACTGAGATAGGTGTCAGTATTTTGAAAAATATTGAATTCATAAAAGAAGAAATACCCATTATTTTGCACCATCATGAGCGTTATGATGGGAATGGATATCCTGCGGGAATATCAAAAGAAGAAATTCCATTAGGCTCTCGAATAATTGCTGTTGCAGATACTTTCGATGCAATGACTTCTGACAGACCATATAGAAGAGGTCTCAGTCATGATGTCGCAATTACGGAAATAATCAATAACCAAAACACACAATTTGATCGGAGGGTAGTAAATGCTTTTTTAGAAATCAAAGAACAATTGGGCAGCAACTAATTTTCTTGTTTTTGAAGTTCAAGGACAATAGGAAAATAAAGGATTTAGAAAATTTGTGTCGAATAACTTCTTGAGAAACGCAGATTGAAATTATGAAAATTACCTATAAAAAAATAATTTCATTTTCGAAAAAGTATAGGGGGTTATTTAGTTGAAGATAATATATCATGTTGCTTTGTTTACGTTGATTGTAGTTTTCTGGGTTATATTTGGGCTGATTGATCATTATATTGTAATGCCAAGATTCGGAGAGAATTTGATACACTGCATTCTAATTGCAGCAGGGTTTGGGTTGTTAAATTATTGTTTGTTTATCTTATTTAACAAAAAATACGGCAAACTTGAAAGTTCTTATAATCATCTAAGAATTGAGTCAGAAGTAGATGAATTAACAGGGTTACTCAATAGAAGGGCCTTTGACAATCTAGTGGGTGATCTACAAATGGAAAGTCCATTTTCAATTATTTTTTCTGACATTGATAATTTTAGAAATTTTAACAATGATTACGGACACGATATTGGAGATAAAGTTTTAACAAATGTATGCAAAGTGGTTAAAGAATCAGTTCGAATCAATGACTCAGTCTTTCGATATGGTGGTGAAGAAATCGTTATTTTACTTCGAAATTGTGATGAAAAAAGTGCAAGGTCTATAGCGGAAAAAATAAGATTAAATGTGATGAATATGAATAATGAACCATACCCCCATATTACTATATCAGTAGGTGTTTCTACATCTGTTGAAGATGAAAAAGATATAAGACAACTTGTAAAATCAGCGGACAATGCACTACTCAATGCAAAGAAAAGTGGGAAGAATTGCGTAGCATAATATATTTTTGGAGGAAAAAATGTTTAATAAAATGAAAATTGCTCAGAAGTTGATACTATGTTTTGTTTTAATTGCAATGTTGTTAGGCGCGGTAGGTGTTATCAGCATCATCCAAATTGATAAAGTTAATATGAACTCTGTAACAATGTATGAAGACAATCTCATACACGTAAGAGAAGTCGGACAACTTAAAGAACTTTTTTTACAAATACACTCAAATTTAATTTTGCTGATGAATGAAAGTAATCCAATGAAAAAAGAAGAACTAAAAAAAGAAATTCAAATTCTAACTGATGAAGCGATGATGATTGCTGAAGAAATCAAAATGACAAGTAATGAAGGTGAAGAAAGCGAATTATTCTTTGCTTTTAATGAAGCTCATGATAATTATATGATGTCAAGAAAAGAGTTAACGGAGTTGCTTGATGCAAATAAGATTGAGGAAGCCAGAATGGTTTTTTTAGAAGTTGATGAGGCAAGACAAAAAGCTTTTGATGGGATTAATAAAGTAATAGATAGAAATATGGCTGATGCTAAAGCTGCGAATGATAAAAACAATCAAATTTATGATGCATCTGTAAAGCTAATGATATTTATGGTGGTGATTGGATTCATTTTTGCAATAACATTGGGTATCATTATTTCAAGAATGATCTCAATCAAGTTAAAAAACATTCTATTGTTTGCAGATGCACTTAGTGAAGGTGATTTAAGAGAAAGAATAAATGTGGTTAGTAAAGATGAAATTGGGATGCTAGCTGAAGCACTGAATAGGGCTGGTGAAAAAACAAAGGGTTTAATAACTGCCATAATGGACAGTTCTTTTAAAATCAGCGAAACGAGCGATGAACTTTCTACTACCATTGAAGATATTACCGAAAAAATGCAAAACATTCAAACTTCTACTCGAAAAATCGCCTCAGGTACTGAAGATTTAAGTGCAACAACAGAAGAAGTTAATGCAACAATTGAAGAAATTAATTCAAACACAACAGAACTTTCAAATAAAGCTAAAGATGGAGATAAAGCTTCTAAAGAAATACAAATTCGTGCGAAAGAAATCAAAGAAAAAGGAACGGTGGCTATTGATTTATCAAAGAAAATATATTTAGAAAAACAGAAGAATATCCTAGAAGCTATAGAATCGGGCAAAGTTGTAGAGAAAATAAAGATAATGGCAGATTCTATTGCAGACATTTCCTCACAGACAAATTTATTGGCATTAAATGCAGCCATAGAATCTGCACGAGCAGGAGAAATGGGTAAAGGATTTGCAGTTGTTGCAGATGAAATACGGAAATTGGCAGAGCAATCCTCTAAAAACGTTTCAAATATCAGAGAAGTTATAATGCAAGTAATTGAAGCGTTTAAAAATCTTTCGGAAAACGCGCAAGATATTTTAGCCTTTATTGATAATAACGTTAATCCAGACTACGAACTCTTTTTAGATACGGCAGTAAAATATCAAGATGATGCAATTTTTATTATGAAAATGTCTGAAGAAATTGCAAATGGCAGTAATTCAATATTAAATGCAATGGAACAAACAAGTACAGCTATTGAAACAGTGGCTCTAACAGCTCAACTGACTGCTAACAATACAGAAGGTATTTTAACAAGTGTTGATAAATCCACATCAGCAATGGATGACGTTTTGGCAGTTGCAAATCGACAATCTATTTTGTCAGAAGAATTAAACCAATTAATAAAGAGATTTAAAATTTAAGCAACGCACTACATTATTGCAAAGTTTTGCAATAAAAATATATTTATCTTACAAGCTTCCTGTTATAAAATGAAATAAAGAGAACCCACACACTCAAATTTGGATATACTTGTAATAACCACAAAACAAGTCCAAAAAAGAATGGAGGGTTCAAGATGAATTATACTCAAATTAGACACCTAAATCAAATAACACCATCAACGTTGATTGTAGGAGTTGATGTATCAAAAAGATTTCATATTGCTAGAGCTCAAGATTATAGAGGGCAGGAGTTTGGAAAACACATCAAGTTTCTTAATTCTAATGAAGGCTTTAAAGCATTTGCAGCATGGTTTGAATCACTTATGAAACAAGAATGCAAGACAAGTATAGTCGTGGGGATGGAACCAACAGGGCCCTATTGGATCAACTTGGCGAGATACTTAAACAATCGAGATATACTCGTTGTCACAGTAAATCCTCATCATGTGAAAAAAAGTAAGGAACTAGATGATAATAATCAATCAAAAAACGATGTGAAAGACGCAAGAGTTATTGCACAGCTCGTTAAAGATGCGAGATTTTCAGAACCGAACTTTCTAGATGGTCCTTATGAGGAGCTTAGAAATGCTAAGAATTTGAGACGAATCATGATTAGTGATTTGACTCGGAATATAAATAGGATACAAAATTGGCTTGATCGTTTTTTTCCGGAATGGGAACAAGTATATGCACGTTGGGAAGCAAAGAGCTTTGTTATTGTCTTAAAGCGATATACCTTTCCAGAAGTAATTGCGAAGCAAACAGCTTCAGAGTTGTATGAATCGATACAAATTGACGTAAAACGAGGTTTTGGGAAATCACGGATAGATAAACTTATTGAAGTCTGCAAAATGAGTATTGGTTTGAAAACAGGCTATGCTATGGGTGTGGAATGCGTTACAAAAATTGTAAAAAAGAGTGAGTAAGTTGATTTTGTAAATTGCGCTTAATAGGGTATAATTAGGGTATGAAAAAGCATACCCTAATTTTTTTTTTTGAAATGGAGCGCGCTGTGGAAAACAAGAAAATCATCGATGACAATAAAACACTACTTGATCAACCCACCACTGGCATTCAGAATAATCCGTGGCGGACCATTTTCATTTATTTGGTTTTTGGTTTTGCTTGGATACTATTTTCTGATCGGATTCTAGAAGTATTGATTCCTGATCATCAACAATACCAGAATTTCCAGACCTATAAAGGGTGGATCTACGTATTATTTACAGCAGGGTTACTTTATGTACTTATCCGTATGGATAATCGAAAAATTTTCACGTTAAATTACCGTTTAACAGAAAAAAACCAAGATTTGGTCGTTTTTTCAGAGGAAATGATCGCTATTGAGGAAGAACTGCAAAATAAAATCGAAGCCCTAAATCATTCGATGGCGTCTTTGGAAAAGCATAAGACATACATTGAAGGCATCTATAATAACAGCAGCACGGTTATCGTCATTTGGAATCTGGACGGAATAATTTTAGAAGTGAATGATCACTATACAACGCTTTTAGGATATGAGAAAGAGGAGGCAGTGGGTAAATCAGTGGATATGCTTTTAGCGTCTGATGAACACTTTTCTCTGGAAGAGCATGTGACTGATTTAGTAACTAAAGGCTATCTTAAGAACTATGAGCATCTTATCGTTACAAAGTCGGGAGCAGTCGCCACCATGCTTTGGAATGATAAAGTGATGAACGCGCCAGATTCTGACGAAACCTATGTGGTGTCGTTTGGAATTGACATCACACTTGAGCGCGAGAAGGAAAAGCAAATTATCGAACTCGCTTATAAAGACCGCTTGACAGGACTAAAAAACAAAGTCGTCTTTGAACAAGAACTCAATGAGCTTATCGATCGGAATCAGTGCTTTGCGCTTTATTATATCGATTTCGATAATTTTAAAAATCTCAATGACGTCCTCGGTCACGACTATGGCGATCAGTTCCTTCTGGAGTATTCAAAAGCAGTTGACGAGATATTGGATCAGGGGCACCTTTATAGATGGTCAGGGGACGAGTTCTTTATCACTGAGCTTACGGATGACGAATCGCATATCCGTGAAACCATCGATCAATTAATGAAACTCACCAAGCGCAAGTGGCATGTGAGCAAGATGGAGTACTATCCATCCATCAGTTTGGGAATTACACGGTATCCAAGTGATGGCATCACCGTAACAGAACTTCTCAAAAATGTCGAAATGGCACTTTACAAATCGAAAGAAGCAGGTAAAGGTCAATGCAGATTCTTCGATACAAGCTATAAGGAGGAAGTCGCAAGATTAATCCATATAGAAAGCTCCATTAGTCGCATTATTCAAAATCAAGCGTTCGAACTGTATTATCAACCGATTTTTCAGTTAGATAATCTGGAAATTACGGGCCTAGAAGCCTTACTTAGGTGGAATATGCCTGATTTGGGCATCAACACGGGAGAGTTCATCGATGTGGCTGAGCGGACAGGTCAGATCGTCGAAGTAGACCGCTGGGTGATTGATGAGGCATTTCGTTTCGTTAAAGACCACTTTACGGATGATAAATTTCACTTGTCCATCAACCTATCCACTAAATCCTTGATTTCATCAACCTTACTTCCGACGATTGAAGAAAAGCTTCAGGCATACGGAATTTCTTCGCATTTGGTTGAGTTCGAAATAACGGAGCATTCACTCATAGACAATTTTGATCAAACCTTATCGGTCATTCGAAGCTTGAAGGACTTGGGCTTTAACATCGCACTAGATGATTTTGGAACGCGTTTTTCGTCATTAAATTATCTAAGTAAAATACCATTTGACACCCTTAAGGTAGATAAATCCTATATCGATCATGTAACCACGGATGGTAAAGACCGTTTGATCGTGGAACAGATTATTCAGCTCTCTGAGCGCCTGGGAATCAAAACGATTGCTGAAGGCGTTGAATATCCTGAACAGCGTAAAGCATTGGAACTAATGAAATGTAGTTATGGTCAGGGCTATTTAATGTCACGACCTATTAATAAGACACAAATCTGTGACCTCTTAAAGGCGGAACGTACAAAAGGGGAAAACTAGATGTCTACGAAAAGTCCGCATATGATGGCGGTGAAGAATCGAATATTCAAGATGATCCTGTGGATTAGTCTAGTCGCTTTTTTGACGGTGGCGTTCACAAATGTGATTAATCGGCGTCCATTAAGCAATTTTTTAATCCCTTTCTTTGGGGGAGTAATCATAGCGGCCATGATTTGGCTCGTGTATAAAAATAAAGGAATGTTGGGTGTTAAATACGCCTATTACGTCTTCCTGAGTGTGTTATATGTCCCCGTGGCGTGGTTGACGTCACCAGGATCTTATAGTGCCATGTCCTTTTATGCAGTGCTAATCGTGTTTGTCGGCGTCGTCCTAGCTCAAGAGAAATCGGATTATGCTTTTCCGGTACTGACGACGATAGAAGTTGTTTTTCTTATAAACTATGAAAGATTCAAGCCTGAGCAGTATGCTGTCTACTCAGAACCCGCAGCACGTGCGATTGATTTATCCATTAATTTTTCAATCGTCATCGCCATCATTTTCGCGGTGGTTTTCGTCCTTAACTCGTATTTTGATTCTGAGCACAAACGCATCTATAGTCTTTCGATTACGGACCAATTGACAGGGATCTATAACAGAAGGTATCTTTACCATGAACTTGAGCAGTTTGAAACTGGCAATCGAAAAAAGGATAAAACATTTTCCATTTTGATGATGGATTTAAATAATTTCAAACGCGTCAACGACACTTACGGTCATTTTGCAGGGGATGAAGTATTGAAGGCTTTTGGAGCGGTTCTCAATCAAGCCTGTAGAAAGAACGATTTTCCTGCCAGGTATGGCGGCGATGAGTTCGTGGTTTTATTACCTGATACACCGCTTGGTGACATCCCTGTGATTCAAGAACGGATCAATAGTTTGTTTGGTCCCGTCATGGATAAATACAAGTCAGTGGGCTTATCGATTTCTTTTGGCGCGGCGTATAATAAGGGTCAGACCATCGAAGAAATCTTACAGCAAGCGGATGACCACTTATATAAAAACAAAGCGGCGTCTAAAAGTGAGTGTTGACATCTCATCAGATGCGATTTATAATTTAGGAGATTAAAGGCTTCGGTCTCGAGAAAGGAGTAATGTTTTATGATGGTCAGATTAAGTGAGGTTTTTATTGGCTAACTGAATATCGGCATCGCATTTGTCGATGCAACTTCTTTCGAGCAATCTGAATCGTGTATGAATTAACACGCTATTTGATGGCGTGTTTTTTATTGCCAAAAATTCATCCCGCAGCTGGTCGCCACTGCGGGATTTTTATGTGCATCGAAAGGAAAATTATGGAAAAAACAAATGCAACCTATTATGATTCTGAAAAGAAATTTAACACAAACGATTATGAATGTGAAAGGAAATTAAAGATGAACTTTAATAATGAAAAATATGAGCAAAATCAACAAAATCAACAAAATCAAATGAATGGTCATGAAGAAGCGTGGCTAGAAGCATATGGCTTCAACACGTTCTTTATGAAACAATGGTCAGCGCTGGATCAAGACATTAAAACGAACGGCCTCATCGGAAGGGTGATCGCCGATTTCGGGCAAAAGCTTCGTGTGGCCATAAATGAGGGGGAATGCCTCGCAAATCGGCCTGTGGAACTGAAGCAGATGAAGAGTGGAATCGCCACAGGTGATTGGGTAGTCGTAAAGCCTCTCAATGATGGCGAAGAGGCGATTGTCCTGCACGTATTTCAAAGGTTTAGCAAGTTTTCAAGAGCGGCTGCGGGCGTGGAAGTGAAGGAGCAAATCGTCGCAACCAACATCGACACTGTTTTTTTAGCGCAATCCATGAACAAGGACTTTAATCTAAGACGGATGGAACGTTACTTGGTAGCTGCATGGGACAGTGGAGCAACCCCCGTGATCTTACTTACGAAGGCAGATTTATGTGAAGCGCCTGAAGTCTATATCGAGCAAATGGCATCGATCGCGCCAGGGGTGGAAGTCATAGCGCTCAGCAGTGTGTCAGGTATGGGGTTATCTCAAATGACGAAATATGTTACTAAGGGAAAAACGGTGGCGATATTAGGGTCTTCTGGCGTGGGAAAGTCCACATTGGTAAATGCACTGATGGGACATGATGTTCTTAAGACGCAATCGATCAGGGAGGATGACAGTAAAGGGCGACACACCACGACTCACCGGGAACTGTTGCTGTTACCGGGCTCCGGGCTTATCCTCGATACTCCAGGCATGCGAACTCTGGCGCTTTGGGATGCGGAAAATGGGGAAGGGATGGAGCGCATTTTTGGTGAAATCGAAGGCATCATCAAAGAATGCCGTTTCTCGAACTGTACCCATAAAAGTGAACCAGGATGTGCCATCAGAGCCGCATTACGGTCTGGTAGGCTTGAGGAGAAAAAGTGGATCAACTGGCAAAAACTCCAAAAGGAAATCAAGTTTATTGAGAGTAAGGCTAATAAAAAAGAACGCGCCCTGCATAAACAAGGCGCGAAAAGCAACACACGTAAAAATATTTCGGTCTATGAAGTAGACTGATAGGAACTGATGATGTCCAGCCAGTTCTCAAGCTCCAGGATGATATCCGGTTTGTTCTGAGGGCTGACATGTACCATCTCTTCAACAAAGTTCTGAAAAGCACTAACCAACATATGATGGTTAAATGCGATATAAAGTGGCGAATGGTCAATCTTACAAAAGATGACGCCAACCTCAGGCTTAACCATGATGATGATGTCCTCAGGTATCGGAGGTGGATCGAGATGAATATAAAAATGATGGTGCTGTTTTGAGTAATTCAAAATTTGTTTGACGTTATCGATGTAGGCTTCTTTCGTAATATTCGGAAGGTGCGCATCAGTTCTGCTATCCATAAACTCTAACGGGTCATATAGCTTAAACCAGGTCGTAAATTTTGATTCATTCAGATGATGGGCCATGGATTCAGAACGCCTGTTGATGAACGCTTCGACGAAAGAATGGAGTTCCTTCGAACCGGGCCAAGGGGATAAAAAATACATGTCTCCCTTTTGTACCTCGAATTCATCGTATAACGCGGTGAAGGCTTCACGGTTTTCCTCTTTAAAAAAGCGCATAAGCGGACGGCAGTGCTTCAAATACGCCTCGAATTCGCAGGCCAAATTTGAAATCATCTGTTGATCATTATAATAAAGCTGTTCCGAGGACGTCGTATCTGCAAGGGCACTTGATGTCAATGCAGCAATGCCAGGTGCGATGAACATCGTTCGTCTGAACAGGGATTCTTGATAGTTGGGATAATAATAGGGCGTGATGGCGCCAGTTGTATAAAGCGGCATCCACCTGTCTATGGCCGCCATGAGCTCTTGATTGCTCCGCGTGACGGTATGAACGATATTGATGTGATGCCCTGAACGAATGGTTTCAACCAACAACATTGCCCACTTATCGGTAAAGGCGGGGTCTTCAAGCATCCAGTCCATGGATTCATCGCTATATAAAAGAAGTGTACACGGCTTCTTACTTTTGATTACGGCTGTTAAAAAACGGATAACCCCTTCACGTTTGCCTGCATTTCCTTTATAAACCTCCACACTTAACCGTTTGCCAGCAGGTTCTTCGGGAAGTGCATTAAGGGGTAAACTTGGAAGAGTGACTTCCTTTGCTAAATGCAATCGCTCGATAAACTTACTGACCAACAAGGTGCTTTCCGTATTCTCATTTTTAAACCACATGATGAGCTTTTCGCTAATGATATCCGGACAATTCTCACAGTTACCTTCTGTTAACGTCAACAGTTCGCACAAACTTTGGCGATCTGTGGCATGAGTGGCGATGTAATGCGATATGGTTTCTATATAACCGCAGTGACTGGCAGGGATACGTGTTCCATTGCGCCAGCGGCTAATGAGAGAGGGATCGACAGAAATGGCCTTTGCCAGTTTATTATTCGGGATATTTTGCAGACTCAACACGAGATTCAGCTTGTCATGAAATTTCATGATACCCCTCCTAACCACTAGTAATCGATTTCTAAGTTGAGTATATCATATTCACTAGGATAATAAAATTATTTCAAGTATAATAAGTATGAGACTGTTTGATAAGGAGTGAAATCTGATGATTGTTACGGTGACCCTTAATCCAGCCATTGATAAGACAATTGAAGTCAATCGCTTAACCATTGCTACGTTAAATAAAGTTGAAAACTGGATTCAAGATCCAGGTGGGAAAGGCATTAATGTATCGAAAGTGATTGAATCGTTAGGTGGAAACAGCATTGCCACAGGGTTTTTAGGGGGAAGTGCTGGCCGCTATATCATGCATTCTTTAGATGCGCTTGATATCAAGCACGATTTTGTGATGATTGACGGCGAAACGCGAACAAATCTTAAAATATTTGACCGTGTGACCAAGGAAACTACGGAAATCAACGAACGCGGTCCTTCTGTATCTGAAGCGGCGACCTCTGAGCTACTGCTAAAGGTAAAGTCCCTTATTAAGCCCCCTTGCATCGTGGTTATTTCAGGAAGTACACCGGAAGGCCTTTCTGCCGACTTTTTTTCCACCCTCGTATTAGCGTGTAAAGAAATGGGGGCAAAGGTGTTTTTAGATACCTATGGCTGTGCATTTGAGTCGGGGATTAAAGCCATGCCCGATTATATCATGCTGAGACACCGCTCCATCGAAAAAATACTTGACTGTGAAGTGAGAACGGATGAAGCGCTCGTCAAAGCGGGGCAGACCTTCATGAAAATGGGGGCGGCACATGTGTTGTTTTCTTTAGGTCCTGAAGGCAATTATTATTGCGATGCAGAAAATTCGCTTCGATTAAGGCCGATTAAAATTGATGTCCATAGCACGGTTGGCGCAGGCGATGCGCTTGTAGGTGGCTTCGTGTATGCGCTTGACCAAGAGTATGATATCGAAGAAAGCCTTAGACTGGCCATGGCAGCAAGTGCAGGCGCTGTCATGACGGTGGGGACTAAACCTATGAATGTGGAATGGATTACCAGTCAAATCGATCGCGTCGTGGTGGAAAAAATATAGTTTGTCATTGACAGAATCCCATAATGGGTTGTTTTATAAGGTGTTCCACGGTATAGTGGGCATGAGGTGACCATTATGAGCATGCAGTTTTCGCTTGAACTCAAAACAGGTTTTTTTCAAACAGATGCCTGTATCGTCCATATAGACAACAAAGCATCGCAGCTTCTCATCGAGTTCGAAAAAGGCCGCGACGCTTATGTGATTGAGTTTAAGAATCTGAAACGCATCATCTATAACCCCTATGCGCACCACGAGCTTGAGCTTCAAACCTCGTGTGACACCTATGTCGGGTATGTGAACAAGCAGGAACTTGCCAGAGGTGTCATCGATTTTTTAAAAGTCGAGTTTGAGAGCATTTTTAAAGAAATCAAATAAACTTACTGATTAGAGCGTCCAGTCAATGGGCGCTTTTCCTATTTTTATTAAAAATTCGTTGGTTTTCGAGAAAGGCTTGCACCCATAAAACCCTCTGTAGACAGAGAGCGGGCTTGGATGAGGTGCTTTGAGGATGAGGTGACGTGGGTTGGTGATGAGTTTTTCCTTCTCCTGAGCGGGTTTTCCCCAAAGCCAAAATACGACGGGCTCATTTTTCAGGTTAATGGCTCTGATGACTTCGTCAGTAAAAGTCTCCCATCCCTTCTGTCGATGAGAATGTGCTTCACCGGCACGTACGGTGAGCACGGTGTTCAGTAAAAGCACGCCTTGCCTTGCCCATGATTCTAGAAACCCATGATTAGGGATCGCGATGCCGAGATCATCATGCATTTCCTTGAATATATTGATCAGTGAGGGGGGCGCAGGTATCCCTGGTTTTACGCTGAAGGATAGGCCGTGGGCTTGACCAGGACCATGATAAGGGTCTTGACCGATTAACACGACCTTGATTTCTGAAAAGGGTGTTAGCCGAAATGCGTTAAAAATGTCATGTTTATCGGGATATATGGTCTGTGTGCCATACTCTATTTTTAAAAATGCTCGCAGTTCCTGATAATAGGTTTTATCAAATTCATCACCGATGATGTCTTGCCAATCATTGTTTAAGTTTGCTGCCATGACGTCCTCCCCATGATTTTACTGATTTTAGTCTAACATAGGAATTAAGCTGTTTAAAGTGCTTATCATTTTTAATTTTCGGTATATAATGATATCATAAGCATTCACTCTAGGAGGGGCTATGGCAAAGCTGTTAATCGTCGACGATGAAAAGAATATTCGGGAGTTATTAAAAGAGTATTTGAGTATAAGCAATTACACGATCTCTGAAGCGGCTGACGGTTTAGAAGCCCTTAAGCTCATAGAGCAGGAAGCGTTTGATCTCATTATCCTCGATGTCATGATGCCTAAAGTAGACGGGTGGACCGTATGTCGTGAAATCAGGCTGAAGAATCGGACACCGATTATCATGCTTACGGCTAGGGGCGAGGAATATGATAAGCTTTTGGGATTTGAACTCGGCATCGATGATTATGTGGTCAAGCCCTTTAGTCCGAAGGAACTCACCGCTAGAATTAAGGCAGTTTTGGCACGAAGCGCTCCGGTTGAGAAGCACCCGTCGTCCTTTGTTTATGATGGGCTTAAGCTGGATATAGACGCGAGAACACTCACTCGGGATGGTGAGCGTATTTCATTGTCACCAAAGGAGTACGATCTTTTACAATTCTTCATGGAAAACCCTTCGCGGGCATTTTCCAGAGAACAACTGCTCACATCCGTTTGGGGCTATGACTTTTATGGGGACGACCGTACGGTGGATTCCCACATAAAGTCGTTAAGGGAACGTTTGGGGAGATATAGGAGCTGGATTGCCACCGTTTGGGGGCTAGGCTATAAGTTTGAACCCATTCCCTTAGAGGAGGTAACGCGATGAAGGGCATTAGAATGAAATTATGGAGCTGGTTGATGCTCCTCGTCATCGCCGTGCTGGTATTATTATGGCTATTTCAAGTCGTTTTTTTAGAGCAATTTTATCATCTCATGCATTTTAGAAGGATTGAATTACAGGTCGAATCCTTTGCTGAAGGTGTGCGTGAAGAGAGCGCTGTAATCACTGCACTTGGAAACGATGCGTTAATCGGTGAGCTTGAGGCGTTTGCAGCGGCGGTTAACCTCAATGTAGAAATCTATGATGAGTATGGAAATACACTGTATCAGCAAGCCATGATTACGGAGCATATGTTCAGGCGATCACTTGGTTCGATCGTCGCAGAGGCACTCTCTGGTGAAACCATCAGAACCAATATTGCCCATATGCGTTTTGATAGTGAATACCGGGTATTTGCCATGCCATTAGTTAATCAAGCGGGATTGATCGATGGCTGTATCGTCGTGACCAGTCCGATCGAGCCTGTAAAAGAAGCGACCGATATTATCATGCAGCAGCTGATTTACATCACACTCATCCTATTAGCACTGGCATCGGCGATAGCACTTGGCTTATCAAAGCAGTTTAGTCGCCCTATCGAGCAAATCAGTAAAGCGGCCAAGTCCATCGCAAAAGGGCATTTTGATGTGCGCTTAGACATCAAAAGCAATGATGAAATCGGTCAGCTTGCCCAAGATGTAAACGAGATGGGACAGTCGCTCGGACAAATCGATCGCCTTCGCAAGGAGTTGATCGGGAACGTTTCACATGAACTTCGTACACCGCTTAGCATTATCCGTGGATATGCGGAAACGCTAAGAGATGTTACAGGTGATCATCCAGAGAAGCGTAACCAGCAATTAGAAATCATCATTAGTGAATCAGAGCGTCTCGCCCATTTGATAGAAGACGTGCTTAGTGTATCTCAGCTAGAATCGGATAGTGTTCCACTGGAGATGACGCCATTTGATGTGCTCGAAACAGTGAAAGCGACTGTTAACCGATTTGAAGTGATAAAAACCATCGAAATTATAGCGCCGGAGGCATCCTATGAGGCACTGGGAGATCGGAAGCGCATCGAACAAGTGCTTTATAATTTAATCGGTAATGCCATCAGCCATACCGCCATGACAGATGCAGTCAGTGTTCAGATAAGCCGTCATAATGGCTTTATCGAAACTTCCATTATGGATAAGGGAAAAGGAATTCCAGAGGATCAGCTAAAGTTTATTTGGGATCGATTCCATCAAGTAAGTAATGATGCATCGGGGAAACCAAAGGGTTCTGGTCTAGGACTCGCCATCGTTAAAGCCATTATGGAGAAGCACCAAATGGCTTATGGTGTCAGCTCAAAATTAGGCGAAGGAACCAACTTCTGGTTTAGACTTAAGGAGGTTTAAAATGTGTGGAAGATTTTACATCGATGCGGATGCGGAATTTTTACTAAGGTATTTTAGAATTCTTTATGAGCCTAAAGTCAATGTTGAACGTCCGGTGGTATTTCCTACACAGACGAGTCCAGTGGTCATCGATTATCAAGGACAAAGGCGAATTGGACCTATGGAATGGGGATTTAAACTACCAGGCCAGTCAAAACCCATCATCAATAGTCGCGCTGAAACGGTCATGGAGAAAAGGCTATTTGCAGAGGCATTTGCTAAAAGAAGGTGCATTATTCCCGCCAGTGGTTTTTTCGAGTGGCATCAAGCGACCAATGGTGGCTCAAAAACACCTTATAAAGTGGCTTTACCTGATCAGCCGATGATGTGTATGGCAGGCTTATACACCAAACATATCGACGAACACAGCGATGTGAGGTGGTTGTTCACCATCATCACCAGGGAAGCAAATGACGACATGCGTGTCATACATCCTCGGATGCCACTGATGCTAGATGAAGAAGCCATGAACCTTTGGCTAAGTCAGACACCAAATGAGCGCGAGCTAAAGGCGTTACTCAACTTTGATATCGGAAAGCTACTATTATCTCCAGTTTAGGGATTGACAACAAAACGCGATAGTGCTAGACTACTTTAAAACCGATGAACGAAAGAGTAGGTATTGTGGCCGTTAAGAGAGTGGCGAGAGGGTGTGAACGCCATACGAAAGCAAGGCTGAAGGACATTCGTGAGGTGCATGCTTGAACGAAGAGTAGGGCATGCCGGAAGCCTCCGTTACAGGGAAAGAGGACCATGTTGCAGCATTCATGGTTGAAATAGGGTGGTACCGCGTGATAACACGCCCCTTGGATTTATTTCCGAGGGGCTTTTTTATGCCCTTTCGGAAAAGGAAAGGAGCCAGAGTATGGAAAGAGTATTAGCAAGCGAATTAAGTGTTCATGTAGGAATGATCGTCAACGTGAAGGGATGGGTGTATCGCATTAGACGGTTAAAGCAGGTGTGTTTTGTGGTGTTAAGAGACCGGAGTGGCTTCGTTCAGTGCGTGCTTACCCCTGAGCTTGAGGCGACGCTAGATTTGACACACGAAACCGTGGTTTCCATTAAGGGCCAGGTAAGAGAAGGTAGTAATGCTTTTGGCAATGAAGAAATCGACGTCATCTCAGTAGAGATTCTAAACCCTGCAGCACCGGATCTCCCCGTACAGGTAAATAACGCAAACGTGGAGGTCAACCTGGATACCATGCTTGAACACCGCGTCTTAGCCCTAAGGCATCCAAAGGAAGCCGCAATTTTTAAAATTCAAGCAGCCATTGCACACGCCTTTGCAGGCTTTTTATCACGTGAAGGCTTTACAGAAATCCATTCCCCGAAGCTGGTAAAGGAAGGCGCTGAAGGCGGTTCAAACGTATTCAAGGTCGAATACTTCGGTCAGACGGCTTATTTGGCACAGAGCCCGCAATTCTATAAACAAATGATGGTCATTTCGGGATTTGAACGCGTTTTCGAAATCGGGCCAGTGTTCCGTGCAGAGGCACATAGCACCAGCAGGCATTTGAACGAGTATATCAGCCTCGACTTCGAGATGGCTTTTATCGAAGATGAGCATGTGCTAATGGCTTTAGAGACACGGCTTTTAAAATCGATTTTCCATCACTTGAAGGCATTATATACGCCAGTTCTATCCCTGCTTGAGGTTGAGCTGCCACATGTGCCTGATGTGATTCCAGAGCTGAAGCTTTCAGAGGCGATTAGAATCCTAAAAGAGGAATATGGAAAAACAGAACTGGACGGTGACTTGGATCCGGAAGGTGAAAAGCTCATCTCTAAATACATTCGTGAAAAAACGGGATCTGAGTTCTTGTTTTTAACGCATTATTCCCAGAAAAAGCGCCCGATGTATACCATGCCTTGTGGTGCTGAAGAAACGCGAAGCTTTGACCTATTATATAATGGACTTGAAATCACCACAGGCGGTCTTCGTATCCACCATTATGATTTGCTGATGAAGCGCATGATGGAAAAAGGCCTCGATCCAGCTCAGTACTCAAGCTATCTCGAAGCCTTTAAATATGGCGCGCCACCACACGGTGGACTTGCAATCGGTCTGGAGCGTCTTACGGCTCAGCTTTTAGGTTTCTCTAATGTTAGGAGAACCTCGCTGTTCCCTAGAGATGGTCACCGCTTAACCCCATAAATCATTACTGTTCTTAGATACGGGAGAAATCATTATAGATTCTCCCGTCTTTTATTTCGATAATGCGGTCGGTCTTTTCTGCGATGCGGCGATCATGTGTGATGATTACAAAAGTTGTTTCCAGCTTTTTATTGATGTCTCTTAAGAGGTCATAAATCACCTCTGTGGTTTCTGAGTCGAGGTTTCCTGTAGGCTCGTCAGCAAGGATGATGCGCGGGTTGTTGATGAGTGCTCTGGCGATGGCTGTACGCTGCTGCTGGCCCCCAGACATGTTACCGGCGAGGTTGTTTTTCACTTTGCTAAGCCCTACCAGCTCCATTAGCTCGTGTGCACGGTCATTCATGCGCTTATCGAATTTCTGTCCCTTGATGAAGTGTGGCATCAACACGTTTTCGAATGCCGTGAACTCCGGAAGGAGATAATGGAACTGAAAGATGAATCCGATGGTTTCATTGCGCAGCTTCGCGAGGTCATTCTTTTTCATTTGATCGGTACGAATCCCGTTGATTTCCACTTCTCCGAAGGTAGGACGGTCAAGTGTACCGACGATGTTGAGTAAGGTGGATTTACCACTACCTGAAGCGCCGATAATGCCGTTAAATGATTTGGGCTTTATAGCTAGGTCCACATCGTAGAGGACCTGAGTTTTCACTGCTGTGCCATAAATTTTACTGACTTTGCTGAGATTGATGATGTTACCCATTTTTGATCACCTCGATTGGAGAGAGTTTTCTAGATTTCAACGCTGGAATGATAGAGGCAAATGTGGAGGAGACGACTGCAATCAAGCCAGATAACATCATGAAGCGATAGTTGATGAAGATCGGAACCACAGGCGTCCCATCAGGGTTTAAAGCAAATTTACTGAAGACGACGAGGAGTCCTAAACCGAACAGGATACCGAGCAAGCCGCCGAGTATACCCAGTAGGAAACCTTGGAATAAAAAGACGAGACTGGAGGTGCGGTCGTTGATTCCCATGGCTTTCAGAATACCGATTTGGCGCGATTTCTGAAGTACGGATATGGCCAGTACACTGGCAATCCCCAGAACCACGGAAATGACCACGAATACTTGGATCATCAGACTGGAGGTGCTTTGCCCGCTAAGACCACTTAATAACGCTTCGTTTTGTGCTTTCCAGTCATCAAAACGCAGGTCCTCGCGATTCACGTCCGTCTGCATTTGAGTGGCGATGAGATCCGAGTCAAACGGTTCTTCTATCTGACTTTCGAGGGCAGTGACTTGATTTTCATCAAAATCAAATACCGTTCTAGATAAATCGAGGCCGCTGACGACCCAAGAGGCGTTGATAGCAGCGACTTCTAGGTCGAAAAAGCCCACGACCTTAATCTCTGTGAGCTGCCCTGCTGGTGATAATATCTCAAGAGTGTCTCCGATTTCGATATTATAGTCTTCAGAGAGGGTCACTCCCATAAGGACTTCGTTTGTGCCTGGTGCAGGAAGTCTTCCACCCTCTAAGACCGCTTCACTAAATCGATAGATTTGGTCAGCGGATGCCAGGTCAAATCCTCTGAGCAGTATTTGATTGGTTTTATCATCTGTTTTAATAAATGCGCCACCTGTCAATGTAGGTGTCATTTTTTCTACCTGATTTGAAAGTTGATTCAAAACGGCTTCATAGTCGTTAAACGGTTCATTTTTTTCAGAAGCAGCGATGGTGATATGTGAGGATCTACCGATGGTGGTGTCCAGTAAGCTGATTTGTAATCCTTCTATCAGTGACCCGATGAATATCTGTACGGAGATGCCGATGGCGATTCCGAGCGTGATTAAAAATGTTTGTCCCTTATTTGATGAAAGAAAACGCAAGGCGATTCTAAAGGCAAGTTTCATAGGATCGCCTCCTTAATTATTTTAAGATCATCAAAGGAATTTGCGTAGAAATCTGCTTTTACCAGTTCCTCAACGTTCGATGAATGATGGACGGCATATCCGCCGACGATGAGTTTAAAGGGGCGATTTTCTGGCAGCTTAACGATTAAATCATGAAGCCTAGACAGATGAAAGTAGTTGGTTACACTGATACAAACCACGTTAGGATTAAAGAATTTGATGGCTTCTAGTATATCCTTTCGCGGTGTATTTGCGCCGATAAAGTAGGTTTCAAACCCTAGCAAGGTGAGATAATCAGCGGTCATTCGAGCACCGAGCTCGTGATACTCCTCTTCAAGGCAAAAGACTAAAGCGCGCTGGCCTGTTTTTGGTTGTTGATCGGTTAATACACGAGGATAGGAGAGTTCAAGTGCTGTCCTTACGGTACTGCTGGCGAGGTGCTCCTTCCAAATGGGAATTTCCTGGTCTTTCGAATTACTGGCGATGTGATTTAAGCTGGGTGCTAAAAGGTGTTCGTAAAGCATAGGTATGGATAAGTCCGAGCTGCTTAAGGCTTTTTGAAACACACTAATGGCTTTACTTTTATCGTTTTCATCAAGTGCTTCCGTAAATTGATCAAATAGTGCGTTGATGGATTCCATGGGGGTCTCCTTTAGTCAGTATTTTTTAGTTGTTGCTTTGATACCCGAAAAAAAAAAATCTAACACAAATATTGCGAAATGTGATATTTATTTTTTGAAAAAAGCCCCATCGGATGACGAGGCCTAAAAAGCCACTTTTTACTATATGAGTGATTCAATATGGGGGATAAGGTCTTTTGGTTCAAAAGACGATTCGAATCGCCCGACGATGTTTCCATTACGATCGACGAGGAATTTTGTGAAGTTCCAGCGGATAGCGTTTCCAATCGTGTATTCAGGATACTTGTCCTTTAAAATCACATCGAGTATTTTATTCGTCGGATGGTTTAAATCCAAGCCCTCAAATGGTGCATTATCCTTTAAATACTTAAACAGTGGATGGGCCTCGGCGCCATTGACATCGATTTTCTCGAACAGTGGGAAAGTGACACCATAGTTGAGTGAGCAAAATGATTTCGTGTCTTCACTGGTTCCTGGCTCTTGGGCGTTGAACTGGTTACATGGAAAACCGAGAATTTCAAGCCCTTGACCTTTATAAGCCTCATAAATTTTTTCCAAATCCTCATACTGTGGTGTAAAGCCGCATTTGCTGGCGGTGTTGACGATTAAAAGAACCTTATCTTTATACTGATCAAGGGATTGATTGGTTCCGTCAATATCTTTTGCGTTAAATGAATAGATGCTCATAGTGCCTCCTGATATATATTATGTACAATTAGATTGTACGCAATATATATCGAGATGTCAAGTTGTTATTTTCAATTTGACGGTAAAGGTCGTCCATTCCCCCGGGGTGCTTTCACATGTGATTTTTCCACCATGATGAGAAACGATGGCATGTGCGATGGCGAGCCCGAGCCCATAACTGCCATTTTCACGCGTTCGCGACCGGTCTGCTCGAAAGAAGCGGTCAAATATGAAGGGGAGATCTTCTGAGGTTATGCCTGCCCCCGAATTGCTCACGGAAAAGAGGAGATGATGTGGTGTCTTGATGAGTGATACTTTGATGTGGCCATTTTCTGGCGTATATTTTATCGCGTTGTCCAGTAGGATCATCCCTACCTGGGAGAGCTGTTCAGGGTTCCCGAAGCAGTTTAACGCGGGTTCGATTTGTGCATCCAGAGAGATTTTTTTCTCAAAAGCCATGACTTCCAGTCCGAGTAATAAATGCTCGAGACGCTCACTCAAGTTAAAGGTGGACTTCATCATCTGAAGGTCCTCAGCGCCATCCATTTGAGTGAGGTAAAGGAGGTCGTTGGTGAGACGGCCCATGCGTTCAACTTCTTCTTTAATATAGGACAGCCATTTTTTATCGTCGGTTAAGGAACCATCCAGTAGGACATCCACATTAGTCCTGATTACTGCGAGGGGTGTTTTAAGTTCATGGGAAGCATCCGATATGAACTGTTTCTGCTTTTCAAAAGCTTCTTTGACAGGCTTAATGGAGCGCTCTGTGAGAAACCAGCTGATGACCAGGATAATGAGAAGCATAACGAACGTGACGATGGCAAACGTGATGATTAACCGGTTAAGCACGCTTTGCTGAAGGGTCACATCGATACTGGTTATGCGATAGCCCGTCGGGAGTTTTTGTATAAGATAGGCCCAGTCCCCATCATCGAGGCGGTACTGTCCATAGGTGGTGCCCACGGAGATGATCTTTTGAAGCGCTTCTGTGATCAGTGTTTCATCGGTGATAAAGAAAGATTGCCATGCGAGGAGATTATAATCGGCATCGGTCTCGATAAACATCAGGGGCATACGTTCCTTTGCGAATTCCTCTTTAGGCGGTAGCTGAGGTTCATTTTTCCTAAAATCGCTGATGCGATAAAGGTCCATTTTGATTTCTTCTTTGATATTTGAAGACGTCACGAAATAGACGAAGGAAAAAGCGGAAACCATGAGCAGGGTGATGATCCCTAAGTTCGTGACCAACAACTGGTTTCTAAGGCGTTTAAACATGATCCGCCACCTCCAGTGCGTAGCCGACTCCCCTGGTAGTGGTGATGACGACCTTCGACTTTAAAAAGCTCAGTTTTTTACGTAAAAATGAGATATAGACCTCCACATTGTTGTGCTCCGCTTCGGAATCAAAGCCCCAAAGCTTTTCGATAATCAGCTCTTTAGAAGCGATCATGCCCTTCCTTAGGATGAGAAATTCTAAAAGCTCGGACTCACGAAGCGTGAGCTTTAGCGATTGATTGGACACGGTGAGTGTGAGTGTTGCGGGGTCCAGCTCGATATCCCCGAAGTGATGCCCAGTCGTTAGCGGTTGGTCGGATTTTCTTCTGGAAAGGGCCCTAATTCGTGCCAATAGCTCCTCCGTGGCAAAAGGCTTAGCGAGGTAATCGTCTGCGCCACTGTCCAGGCCTGTTACGCGATCACTGATTTCACCTTTGGCAGTAAGCATTATCACTGGCATGCTTAAGTTTTCTTTTCGGATGGCTTTTAAAGCATCGATCCCATTAAGTCTAGGCATCATGATGTCCATAATAATGAGGTCGTAAATCCCGGTTAAGGCATAATCGATGGCATCCTCACCGTTGTGGACCACGTCCACTGTATAATGATTTTTTTTAAGTATCTGCGCAACGGCTTCAGCCAGGTGGCGCTCGTCTTCCACTAATAGGATTCGCATAGAGGCTCCTTAATTTTTAATGAGGAAATGATGCAATTTCCCTAACTAATATCCTTAATTTACGCTTTAAATCATATCAATACAACCTTTAGCCAAACTTAAATGGTTAATTTTAAAAATTTTTTTGCTTTAAGGTTCGTTAAAGGAATGCGGGATAGTATGAATTTAACAACTGAACCATAAGGAGCACACCATGAGCATAGAAGTATTTAATCGATATGAAAAGAAATTTATCATGGATCATGAAACCTATGAAACATTAAGAAAAGCGCTGACCAGTCATATGGCGCTGGATGAGTATAGTAAACGAAACGGCTTTTATACCATAAGCAATATCTACTATGACACACCAGAAGACGAGCTGATCTTAAAATCCCTGGAAAAACCCCTTTATAAAGAGAAGCTAAGACTACGCGCCTACGGGGTTCCCAAGCTGGACGATAAGGTCTTTCTAGAGATTAAGAAAAAATACAAAGGGCTCGTCAACAAAAGAAGGTCCACATTGATACTGGATGAGGCTTATGATTTTATCGCCTCGCGGCAGCTACCTGAAAAAAGGAGTCACCAAAATCGCCAAGTATTAAAGGAAATCGCCTTTTTAATGAGCCGCTATGACGTCCAACCTTCGATTTATGTGGCTTATGACCGAATCGCACTTTTTGGAGAGGACCTCAGGATTACCTTCGATCGAAATATCCGCACACGAATGACGGACCTTCACCTCGAATCAGGCGATCACGGAAGATTAATACTTCCTAAGGATCAATGGCTCATGGAAGTGAAAGCCGAGAAAACGCTTCCCATCTGGTTCGTCAGACTACTATCTGACAATAAACTCTATCCCACCAGCTTTTCCAAAGTTGGAAAAGCGTATCTCACCCGCGATCAAGAAACCCATCATATAATTCATAAAGGAGAAATCGTGTCATGTTTGAATCCCTATTCACTGCAACAGCCAGTAGCGCTTTAACGCTCACCGAGGTGATCATCACGATCATCAGCGCCTTTATATGCGGCGGCATCATCAGCATAACCTACAGAAAAACCTCAGCAAAGGGACATTATTCTGAAAATTTCGGACTTACGATGATTTTGCTCCCCGCGGTGATCTCCATTATCATCATGCTCATCGGCAGTGATGTGGCCAGAGCCTTTAGTCTCGCAGGCGCATTTTCCATCATCCGTTTTAGAAGTGCCCCTGGAGAGCCTAAGGACATCGCCTACGTGCTATTTGCCATGGCAGCTGGCCTTGCCAGTGGTGTCGGCGCATTTATGTATGCCGCTGCGTTTACACTCATCCTATGCGTGGTCATGCTAATCCTCAGCAAAACGCGCTTTAAGGTTAAAGCTGAAACAGCGAAACAGCTGACCATCACCATCCCAGAGGACCTCGATTATGAATCGGCATTCGATGAAGTGATGCGGACTTATACTGATTTTACAGAGCTCAGACGCGTGAAAACCGCTTCTTTAGGGAGCTTGTACCAACTGACCTATTTAGTAGAGCTGAAGGAAAATATCAGCACGAAGGCATTTATCGACGAACTACGCTGCCGCAATGGAAACCTGAACATCAGCCTTTCACTTACGGCAGATCTTGATAACCAATAATTTCATGAGAGGGACATTATGAAAAGATTATTTCTACTCACATTAGTACTTATGCTTATTATAAGCACAGTAACTGGTTGTACACAAGTGACACTAGGTGTTGAAGATGAATCCGGCACGGAATCTTCGAATCGTTCGATTGACCCAGAGGGAACGACTGTATCGGAATCAATCTCGTCTAGCGATTATTCGCAGTTGTTCGCCACTGAAACTGTACACGAAGTGCGCATTGAAATTGAAGAATCCGAATGGCAAGCAATCCTTGATGCCCCCGAAGCTGAGGAATATCATCCAGCAACAGTAACCGTGGATGGCGAAAAAGCAGAAGAGGCTGGCATTAGAACGAAAGGAAACTCCTCTTTAAAGTCAGTGGCAGCCTCCGAATCGAACCGGTATAGCTTCCGGGTCAACCTCGGAAAATATGTCGATGGTCAGGAACTCTTAGGATTGGACGAGTTTGTGCTAAATAACATGTTTTCAGATCCATCTCATCTCAGAGAGTGTATGAGCTATGAAATCATGCGAGAAATGGGGCTTAATGTTCCCTTAACCAGCTTTGTTAATGTCTATGTGAACGACGAACTGTTTGGATTTTATTTAATGGTTGAAGCCATTGATGATAGCTTCCTCAGTCGTTCATTTGGTGATAACGAAGGTAATCTCTATAAAGCGGAAATGAATAGCACACTGCAAGTCGAATCAGACGGTTCATATGACTCGTACGAGCAGAAAAATGGAGAAGACGAGTCTAAGTCAGATTTAGTGACACTCATCGAAACGCTGAACGACATGCCGGAAGGTGAAAAAGGTGAAATCGAGACGGTGCTGGATGTGGAAAGTGCACTCAAATATATTGCGGCGAATATGATACTAATCAATAGTGACAGCTATAATGGAAACTTTGCTCAGAATTATTACCTTTATAATCAGGGGGGGGTATTCACGGTTATTCCATGGGACTTTAATATGGCATTTGCTGGAATGGGCAGAGGTGGCACGGCCATCGATCTCGAGAACCCAATCACGAACACCACGGAAGAAAAAACGCCACTGATCCAAAAATTGCTTGCAGTGCCTGAGTATAAGGCGCGTTATCTGGAAATTGTGAATGACTATTTAGGGATACTTGAGCGTTTCGAAACAACAGTGACAGACAAAGCGGCTCAGATAAGACCTTATGTGGAGGCCGATCCGAGCAAATTTACGACGATTGAGATATTTGACGAAGTCACTTCCTTCCAGGAAGACCAAGAAATCAGTTTTGATACTCAGGCCAGTGCTTCCATGATGCCAGCTGATGGTCAAATACCACCTGATGGCCAGTTGCCACCTGAAGGTCAAATGCCGAATGGAGGATTTCCGCAAAATTGGGAGAGGCCAGAAAATGGAGAACGTCCAGATAGAGGTGGATTTTCCACTGAAGGGGCTCAAAATGGAGCATTCCCAGAGAAGGGGGCTTTTGGTGGGCAAATGATGGGCGGTATGAGTCTGGAGGGTTCAAGTACCTCTCTGATCAACCTCATGAGGGCACAAGTACAGCGGTTAGACGATTTATTAGGATTGGATTGACAGCGGTTCATTTTTTCAGTACTATCAATACATGAAGAAGACGACAGAATACGGGGATAACAACTCAATAAACTTGAAGATGGTCATCGCGTTATCGCGAACGCAGACATCCTTTGCGCGAATTCTGCAGCAGTACCTCAGTGACTATAATCTTACGATTGCGCAGTTTGGCGTCATGGAAGCCCTTTATCATCTAGGTGACCTCAAAATCTGTGAACTTATCGAGAAGACGCTTTCCACCAGTGGAAACATGACGGTGGTGATTCGGAATCTCGAGAAGGAAGCGCTCATCGAACGCCGCGTTAATAATGACGACCGTCGGGCATTTTTAATAGCGCTCACTGAAAAGGGACGCATGTTGATTAAGCCTGTATTTGAAGGCCATTTGACGATTCTGGACGCGTTTTTTGATCGGCTCACTGCGGACGAAAGAGAGCAGCTGCTCGCTTTACTAAAAAAACTCAATGGTTTAAGCAATTAATCGGACTTGGTCACATTGACCAGGTCCTTTCTTATTTGAATTTTGCATCGCGGTTCGAAGTCCGGTATAATTAAGAGAAATATAGACTAGCAAGTGAAAGGAAATTCTAATGATCATTAATTATCAAAGTGTCGATGCCATCAAGCAGACCATCGCTGAAGCGCCATTGGTGGTGGCTTTATTTAGTGACTTGGGTTGTAATGTCTGCCTAGCCATTACTCCCGAACTCGAATCCCTATCGGAGGATTATCCAAACATCAAGGTGATCAGTGCTGATGTGGAAACCATCAAAGCGCTGGTAGGTGATTATTTGGTGTTCGTCTATCCGACAGTCATCATTTTCGCTGAGGGTAAAGAGACGAGGCGATTTGAACGCGTCTTTTCCATGGGGGATATAGAAGCCACTGTATCACGACTGAATGACTTGATGTTTGAATAAGACTTATCGGAAATCGTGAATTAGTATAAGTTTTTCGAAGCGTGAGAACAGAAAATTTGTGATAAAATGATAAAAAATAAACAAAGTCGAGGTTACTCATGTCGCTTCAAAAACGATTTTTGGTCATTGTTTTACTAATTATGGTTTTAATATCTCAAAGTGGTTGTGCAAGTGAAAAACATAACGAAATAACACAGATCGTCATTGCGGATCAGTTTGGTCTTGCCTATGCACCTTTAGAAATTATGAAAGCATACAGCTTTTTAGAAGAGGAGCTTTTAAATGCGGATCTTAACGTGGAAGTTGTTTGGCAAAAGTTTGGTAATACGACCGCTATTCGTGAAGCGATGTTGACGGGTGACCTAGACGTGGGTTTCGTAGGAATCCCACCTTTTTTAATCGGTCTTGATAACGGCATGGACTGGAAAATTATCGGTGGGTTATCTGAAAGTCAAGTTTCACTTATTACTAAAGATCCTTCTGTAAACGATCTCGGTGATTTGTCGATGGAACACAGAATCATCTTACCTCAACCGGGCTCTATCCAGCATGTATTGCTTCAGATGGCAGCTGAGTCACAGTTAGGGGATTTTGCAGCATTTGACAACCAACTTGTTGCGCTTTCCCACCCAGATGGAGTGGTCGCCTTCGAATCTGGTGACTCCGAACAACTTCATTTTACAGCACCGCCTTATATTAGTAAGGATTTAAATGTTAATGGCGCTAGAACTATTTTAGAAGGAAAGGATTCTGTAGGGGAAGACTATACCTTTATCGTGGGAATTTGCCAACGTGAATTTTATGATCAAAAGGCATTTTATGAAGCCTTTAAAAGTGCATTAAGAAGGTCAATTGAGGAAATTCAGTTGGGTTCAGACGAGATACTAACATTATTGTCTGAAATTTATGAAATACCTAAAGATGAGTTGAAGGCGGACTTGAGAGAAAAGACAATCAGTTTTTCTGAAGAAGTAAAAGGGCTCGATCGATTTTCTGAATTTATGTTTAAGACTGGGACACTCAGTAAAGTGTTCAGTGTAGAAGAACTTGTTTGGGAGTAATTATGCTAAAAAAGCCAGTTGTGTATAGACTGTTTTTCATATCGATTTTAATCATTATTTGGGAGCTTGCAGCGCATTTTGGTCCTTATCCAGATGCGCTTTTTCCTAGTTTAGTAGCAGTGGTCAAACGGTTAGGGATGCTAGTGATGGAGGAAGCGCTGTTGTTAAAGGCGCTAAACAGCATCAGCATCGTGCTCATCGGGATGATAATCAGTGCACTTATCGCACTTACACTTTCTTTACTTGGGATTTATTTACCATTTATTAAGGAAAATACCAAGCTTCTAAATAGCGTCGCAAGCCCGCTACCTGGCATCGCTTTACTTCCTATCGTCATACTCTGGTTGGGGTTGACATCAAAAGCCATGATGCTGATCATGGTTCACGCCATGCTTTGGCCAATGGTAACGACATTGACATTGGCGCTTGAGCGCGTTCATTTCAAGTATTTAAGGCTTATTAAAGTCTTTAAAATTCCTTTTTGGCGACGCATCAGCACTATCTATCTACCAGGCATCATCAATGATGTATTTGCAGGGTTTGAAATAGCATGGAGTAGAGGGTGGAGAACCCTTCTGAGCGTCGAGATGATTTTCGGCATCGTAGGTAGCCATTCAGGTCTCGGCTGGTTGATTTACGAAAGAAGAATGTATATGGATACGGCGGGTATGTTAGCCGGCCTTATCGCCATTGCCGTGTGCGGGGTGTTGTTTGAATCGGTACTCTTTAAGGCAAAGCGTTGGGAGGTGTTCATTGGAACCACTAATCTCCATTAATAATTTGACGAAGCGCTTCGGAAGTGAGAAGGTGTTTGAGGGGTTCAAATTAGAGATTTTTAGAGATGAAATCTTAGTGATAATGGGCGCCTCCGGGTCGGGGAAATCGACACTATTGAATCTCATCGCAGAGCTAGATCATGATTATGAAGGAGAGATATGGCGTTCGACGGATATAAGTGAAGGCGTGTCGATACCTTATCCCATGGTTTTCCAGGAATCTGAGAGTCTGCTCCCTTGGTTGAATGTGATAGAAAATATCCGTTTAGTTGCACCTGGGTTAACCGGTGACCAAATCATATCGTTATTGAAGGAAGTTGAGATGGCAGATGATTCTCATAAGTACCCTAGAGAACTATCTGGCGGAATGAAGCAACGTGTTGGGATTGCGAGAGCACTTGCATGTCGTTCGAGAATACTTTTGATGGATGAGCCTTTTGCAAGCTTGGATGAAGAACTTCGGCTCAAACTTCAAGATCTGATTCGAGCGATTAAAGTACGAGATGCACTAACGGTTGTTTTTGTGACCCATGATCAATCGGAAGCGGAAAGGCTTGGTGACCGAATCATCAAGTTATAGAAAAATCCAAGGCATATGGCAGGCCTTGGATTTTTTGATGGGGTATTACTTAAAATTGATTTGCAATTAAGGATTCGTTTAGTTCGTAGATTTTTTCTGTAATCTTTCCGTCTTTCGTGACGACCATAGCTGGCACTTTTTCAAGTTCAAGTTTGAGGGCTAAGCCGTTAGACTTATAGGTGTCGATTCGATTGACCACGATTTTGCCAGCGTGCTGTTTTTCGATGGCTTCGATATTTGCAAGGAAGTTTCTAGATTCTGCATCGATGGCATTGTAGACATAAATCAATCCAGGTTTTTCACTTTGCATAATCTTATGATCAAAAATCTCTTTTTCAGCGATGTAGCGCTCTGCAGCTGTACCAGCGATAGCGCCATCGCCCACAGCAGTTGCGATTTGCTTAAGCCACTTGTCCGTGCAGTCCCCGATGGCGAAAACGCCTTCGATGCCTGTTTCTTTTTTCTCATTGACTGTGATGTACTTATGGCGGGTAAGTGGCAGTTGACCTTCGAACAGTTCAGTGTTTGGTAAGTACCCGATAAATTCGAAACAGTTATCGCAATCAACAGGAATCTCTTCATCGGTTTTGACGTTTTTAAGGACGACTCTCTCAAGGTGATCATTTCCCTCAAAACGTTTAACGACAGAGTTCCAAACGAATTTCATCTTTGGGTTGGCGAGCGCTGCTTCTTTTGCGATTTCATTACAGTCCATTTTGCCTTCTTCATGCATAACAGATACCGTTACTTGTCTCGCAAATTTGGTTAGGAACATCCCTTCTTCGATTGCGGCATCACCTGAACCGATGACGACGACGTGCTTATCGGTGTTACCAGCTGCATCACAGGTAGCGCAGAAGCTAATGCCTTTATCAAATAAAAACTCTTCTTCTCTTTCGGCACCTGTGGTTCTTGGACGACCGCCAGTAGCAATAATCACCACTTTACCGATGAACTTGTTTCTGAAAGTTTCAACGACTTTTTCTTCTCCATGGAGGTCGACACTCGTTACTGCCGTAAGCTTAAAGTCCACGCCCATGTTTTTTGCTTGCTCTTTCATAAGATTCGTGATGGCTTCACCTTTTGGCGCATCTGGGAATCCAGGATAGTTTGCTATTTCGTTTGTATACGTTGCAAGTCCTCCCACGAGGGCTTTTTCTAATAAAATGGTTTTTAGTCTCGCACGACCTGAGTAAATAGCAGCACTGAGTCCAGCAGGACCGCCACCGATGATAATCACGTCATAATGCTCAACGACTTTTTCTCTAGCCATTCCGTTCTCCTTAATTTGAATTTGGGGGATTAGGTCATGAAGTACTTGACGAGAAGCTTGCTACCCACTACTGCACCTGCAAACATTCCGATGGCGAAAACCCAGCCAGAGAGTGAAAGCGAAGCAATTCCACCATAAAGCGCTCCGATGTTGCATCCGAAAGAAAGGCGTGCACCATAACCCATTAATAAACCGCCGATGGCTGCTGCAAAGATTTGTTTTTTTGATTTTATTTTTTTGATTTTAAAACCTGAGGCGAGCAAGGTTGCTGCTAATGCGCCAAAAATCACTCCGAAGTTTCGCCATGAATCAGGGTGATTCAGGATGCCTCCTTCTAAAGTTGCTTGCGCACCTGGGCTAGCAAAGTAGTACCATTTATCGACACTGCCACCAAATGCTTCAAAAATCCATGCGCCCCAAGTTGCGAAGGCTCCCGATACACCCCAAGGGCTTTTAGTGGTAGCCAGCGTAATGATTTGGAAAAGCGATAGCAAAACGGCTGCCGTAACGTAAGTAAACGGATTCTTGCCCCATCTAATGTAGTATTCATTTGACTTCATTCTGTCAAAGAATTTTTCCTTCTTTTGTTCCAATGTTTACACCTCCAAAATTTGGTGTGATACCATTTTTACTTCGTTTTTTCGATGATGACTTCCCACTCACCATCATCCACTTCTTCAACTTCCACATTATAGCCTTCTTTTCTAGCCCATTCTGGAACGTTTTTCATCGCACAACTATGATCGATTTGAACGATTAATACATCGCCAACTTCAAGTTCTTTAATTTTATTTTGAGATTTTACCAAAGGTACAGGACATGCTTCACCATAACAATCTAACATGACTTCTTTCATTTTAAGATTCCTCCAATATAATTATTCATTAATAATTCGTGATACGATATAATATGATTTATCAGGTGCGATTAGTGTGCACCGCCACGTTTCTTTTCATATTGTTCTGCTACTACATATAAAATCAGCAATACCATCAATTGAATGATGACGGCACCCATCCAACCGAAAACATCTGGTAAGAAGATGCTTGGACCTTTAGAAATAAACCATTCCTTCCACCATCCAAAATCATGAGCACCCCAAAGGGAACCTATGATGAAGAACACAAAAGCAATCATGTTCATAATAAAGCCTTCTCCCACGCGCATAAGGGTTCCTGAAGCGCAACCTCCGGCGATGACCATACCGATTCCAAATAAAAATGCACCTACAAGTGTGGCGATTGAAATCGGAACGACATAACTCATACCTGGGATCGGGAGCCCCGCTTGTGCATAGCCATACTTGATGGCTGTAAAACCTAAAGTGGTGATGGCGAATGCGATGATGACCGCTCTCGTGATGGAAGTACCACCAGTGAGGTAGGGATCTCGCATGGAAGCTGTAAAGCAAAAGCGTCCCTTTTGAAGAATGAAGCCAAAAGCGGTGCCTGTTAACCAAAAGAAAGCCATGTTTGATGACTTGATGTTTAGTAGTAGCGCGACGATGATGATAAAGGCTACTGTCAGGAAACCCAGTGGTATCTGATTCTTCTTTGGTTTGCGATTTGCCGAAGAGCGTCTAGAAGATGCTGTTGATGTTTGTTCAGCCATTTTTTTCACACTCCTGAATTAAAAAAAGTTTGCTATACTCTTAACAATCTCACATATTTATGATAACATTTTATCAAGTGTTTCGTCTCCCGTGCAAAACTGAATCAATATAAGAAAAAACGATGGCCAAAATACGTGCCAGTCATGCATTATTAATGAAGAGGTGAAGTATGAATTTAACCGCACTAGAATATTTTAGAGAAGTTGTGGAAACCAAAAGTATCTCTAAGGTTGCCACCATAAGACACATTTCACAGTCAGCACTTAGCCAAAATATTCAAAAACTTGAGGATGAGCTTGGTTTCAGTTTGCTTGAACGATCTAATCGAGGCGTCGAGCCTACAGATGCGGGAAAGATTCTTTTTAAGCATTCTGGTACCATGCTCCGCGTACTTGAAAAGATGAAGGAAGAGCTTGAATCACTGCATTATAGTATGGAGAACATTAGAATAAATGGGTCTCTGTCACTGGTTGACTACAGTTTGCCATGTGTGCTCTACAAGGTTAAGAAGAAATACCCAAGTTATAACTTTGAGATGCATGCACGTTCCAACATGGACTCCATGAACGATCTTATCAATGATTTGACAGATTTGTGTTTTGTCACTGAAGAACCTTGTGATGATCGATTGGATTTCGCGCATATCGGAAAAGAACGCATCGTTTTAGTCGCCAATTCACAATCTAGAATTCCAGATATCATCGATGTGAAAGATCTTCTTAAGCATGAAATGGTGCTTCTGGATGACGAAGCCTTGACGATATCATCGTTCATAAAACATAAGCTTAAAGATGTTGGCCTTACCATAGATAAAATACCCATCATGTTCAAAGTGGATTCTATTCCCGCAGCCAAATCATCGATTAGCAACAATTTGGGAATTTGTTTTCTACCTTATATGGCCGTTAAGAAAGAGCTATATGAAAAAAAATATAAAATCGTCGAAGTCAACCAGTTCGATTTGGATTTTAAAATTTATGTCGTCTCTCAAAAAAAATGTAACCGTAATCGTTCTGTTGAAGATGTTTATAATTATTTCGTCGAAAATGGAGAGAAGGATTTCTGCTGATTAAAATAAAAAGCTGACGCGTCATACCATTAGACGGTCAGCTATTCCTATTTATGGCTTAGTAATGGTAATTTCCCATACGCCATTCATCACTTCCTCGATGACATACTCAAATTTTGTCTTCCCTAGATGGTCTTTTAAAGACTCGATGACACAACTGTGATCCACCACCATTTGAAAGGATTCACCATTGGCGAGATGCTCCAGTTCGTGTTGCATTTTTATAATCGGTAAAGGGCATATATCTCCGAAACAGTCAATTTTATTCATCATTTCACCCCATTTTAATCCACTTATTTTCTAAAATTATAACATATATTCGAGGTGATCATGAATTTTTCAGTGGTAATTCCCGTTTATAATAGCACATCATCACTAGAAATACTCCTTGAAGAGATTTCCAGCTACTTCTCCCCGAAGGGGTTAACCTACGAAGTAATCTTAGTAGATGACGCCAGTCAAGAGACGACGGTTAAGGCGATGGATAACCTTAGATTGAATGATGACTACGGGAAGCTAATTAGGATTCGACTCTCATATAATGTCGGACAGCAGCGGGCATTAGCCATAGGGTTGAAGCATGCCTCGGGAAAGTATGCCATCACCATGGATGACGACCTTCAGCACGATATTCAGACAGTAGAAGAAATGCTTAAGGCCGCACAAATGGGTGCAGACCTTGTTTATGGAGTCTATGAGGTATATAATGATCATCAAAGTAGGGCTTGGGGATCGAAAATCATCGCCATATTTTTCAAAATAAGATATCATAAAGCATTAAAGGGTAATCGCGTCAGCAGTTTCAGACTGATTCACGAGGGTATTTATCGAGCATTGCCAAAAGAGGATAAACCCTTCGTCTATCTTAGTGCAGAACTACTCCCTCTATCAAGCCAGGTTGCAAACGTCATGGTTGAGCGGAGGGAACGCGTATACGGGAAATCAGGTTATTCACTTACAAAATGTATCCAAATTGGTTTGAAACTCTTTTTTCATTACGGTATTATAGATGCATTCAACGGTTTACTAAGGAGGAGTTCTTATGAAGCGCATGCTCATGGTAGGCGCAGGAAGCTGTCAGATTAACGCCATAAAAAAACTAAAAGCCACGGGGATTTATGTGGTGGCAGCCGACTATAATCTCATGACTGAAGGAAAGCGATTGGCAGATGCGCATGAAATTGCAGATGCTTTTGATGAAGAAGCCATATATGAATGTGCAGTAAAACACCAGGTAGATGGTATTATGACCACTGGGACTGATCAACCCGTTTTAGTGGTCGCTAGGGTAGCCGAACGGCTGGGACTCCCACATTTTATCGATTCTGACACTGCGCTTTGGGTTACGAATAAAAAAGCGATGAAACATCGTTTTCATCAGTTCAAGATTCCCACTGCACCATTTGCAGTAATCAACCATCAGTTCAGTCCCACGGCATTAATGGGCATAAAACCGCCTTATGTCATCAAACCTCTTGATTCTCAGGGGCAACGCGGTATTTATAAAGTGGACACCATCGACGAGATTAGGCAAAGATTCGACGATGTGCTTGTGCATTCCAGAAGTCATGAAATTCTCGTGGAACAGTATTACGAATCGACAGAGGTCACCGTTAGCGGTTGGGTAAGTCGTGGAAGAGCTAGCATACTAACGGTCACAGATCGAATCGCCTTTCCATCGGAAGAGAAAATCGGTGTTTGTTTGGCTCACGAGTATCCATCGCGGCACATGGCAACATATGGTCAGAAAATTGATGATCTAACAGGTCAGATCGTGACACAGTTTGGTATAGAGGAAGGTCCTATTTATTTTCAGTTTCTTATCGGGGATAAGGGGATTTGGGTCAATGAAATTGCCTGTCGTTTAGGGGGAGCTTATGAGGATGTGACAATTCCGCTGGTCACTGGCGTGGATGTCCTTTCTCTTAACATCGAAGGTGCATTAGGCATACCGCTGGCTGTCCTTCCTAAAGAAAAACACGCCTTAGTTGGCGCGTTCAATACACAGCTTTTCTTTTGTAATCCAGGAGAAATCACTAATATGACACCGATATCGGAGATAAAAGCGCTACCCTTCGTGGTTGATGCCGGTTACAATTATCGGATTGGCGACACCATTGGAGCCGTTGAGAATGCTTCGCAGCGTGCGGGATTCTTCATCGTCACTGGAGAATCACCACAGGATTTGCATCATCACGTGGCTCAGGTATATCGTCTACTACGAATAGAAACGCGAGACGGCATTAACCTTGTAAGACCCTTCGACTATGGTAATACCTTGTAAACGGCTGTTTTCCATGGATAGGTGCCTGAGAATTTGGAAATCCTCATGGCATAAAGTGGATTTTCGAAGGATTTAACCAGCACACAATGTTCATCTATGAAGTGCTGCATGTCTTCATAATAGTCGATATTGACATAGAGAAAGTCCCATTTTGGTTTGGTTCTATAGAGATAAGCCATTTCTTCGTGTATAACCAACGTGTCTATTTTACGGTCTCGCACATAAGTTTCAAAATCCATTCCACTTTCAGTGAGATAACCGAGATTCCGGACATCGTAAAAACGGTATGGATCGAAGGCTTCTAAAGTATTAAGATTGCCTAATACGATGGCATCTTTCGAAACGAGCGTCTGAAGTTCATCGATGACATCACCATAATTTTTTACGTAAAAACGCTGTTGCCAGTACGACGACATATTATTTTGTAGATTAAAACCACTTGCAGTTAGGAGTACGATTAGTAGGCTCATGACGACAAGTGGTTTTTTACATATGAAATTAATCCATTCAATCAACATTAGCATTACAAACGGCATGAAAAACACCACAGCGGTTTGATTGTATCTTCCGATGAAGAGGAGGCCGACCAAAATTGCTAAAACCATTACTGCTGGAAGGAAGATTTCAAATTGATCCGTACGCCTTTTAATGAATCGGTGGAAAATCCAATAAACGAAAAAGAAAGTTAGAAGGATAAAAAGAGCGAGCAAGGGACCTTTGATTTGATAAAGGTCATAAGTTCCTCCGATTTGATGATAGAGTTTCACGAAGTACCAGTAAAATCCACTGAATCGACCAAGTGGTTCCGAATCGACCCCCAATGATTCTCCATAAGCCAAATAGCCACTGATAAAATTAGGATTCATGGAAAGACCAACCATTACGGTAGTTAAAAGTCCGGCCACGGTCAATCCCCAAAACGCGAGTAATTGTCGTATAGATGACCGATTCATAAGGATGCCGAAAAACAGAAGGGCTGAGAATGTAGCACCTATGAGAAAGCTGTTTGGGTGTATACCAAATGATAAAACTAGTAGTAGAGAGAGCTTGATCGGAAGATTTTTGGCGTTAGCCATGTAAAGAAAATACCCCACCATCATTATAAGCAGAATGATCGATTCTTGTCTTCCGGTATGTGCTGTGGCAACAAGTTGGATATTAAAAGCCAGTATGGTGAGTGCCAATGGGGCTGTGGCATTCACACCAAAACGTCGATTTAGTATGGGAATCAAACACATTAACATCAGTGTCATACTAATCAAAGAAACGAGTCTCATGGTAAAAATGGTGTCGCCAGTGAGGTTAAATGCGAGTATAAGGAGTCCATTATAAAGCCACCTAAAGGGATGAACGACGCGAGGATAAAGGTCGTAGAAGGGCTCAGTGACATCAAAACGTTGACTATTCATCATATGAGTGGCAATGCCTTTTAACCAGATTTCATCGGAATGGATCACCGGGAAATCCAGTAGAGTGATTAAATTAATGATAAAAAAAAGCAGTATGACGAAATAGGATAGAAATTGATAGCGTTTCATAGCGTCCTCCAACCAAGGTTAACTTTATCATAAGGCATCGGGCTTGGATTGTCATCTGGGTGGGCATTAGATTTATATATTTAGCATAAGCAAACGCGATAGCTAAATCTTTAACAAGTAAGTTATAATTAAGCCGTGAATTGTTAAAGTAATGACGAATAAATTGTCTAACATTTAACAAAGTACTCCCGAGCAATCTCACAAATTCGTTTAGGAGGTCAACATGACAAAAAGACATTTGAAGCGCGCGCTGATGATGTTATTAGTAGTGGCGATGATGGCCACGACAGCATGTGCAATCGATACGACTTATCCAGGGACGATGAATGTCGTCGAAGCAGATAAAGTCATCGGTGATATTAATGCTGATTCAAATATCATCGTCATCGATGCACGGGGACGCGAGGCCTACGATAAAGGTCATATGTCAGGTGCTATCTGCATGTCGGTTGAAGATGTCGTCGTTGAAACGACTGTTCCAGGCATGTTGATGCCAAAAGATGCCTTTGAGAAATTGATGGCAACCCGTGGCATCTCCAATAACAGCAGCGTTTATATCTATGACGATCAAGAGGGGATCTTTGCTGCGCGTCTTTGGTGGACGATGAAGGTATATGGTCATGAAAATGTGAAAATCGTCAATGGCGGTGCTTCTGCTTTAGTAAATGCAGGTGCGACATTAACGGCTGAAGAAACCGTATTACCGGCAGCGTCGTATATAGCAGATGAACTGAATCAATCGATGATTGCCACAATTGAAGAAGTTACAGCAGTTGTGAATGACCCCACATCAGAAGTGAAACTATTAGATGTGCGTTCAGCAGCTGAGTATGCAGAAGGTTTTATACCAGGCGCGATTCTTTACCCACATACGCAAAACCTTTATAAAGATGGAACCTTTATGTCCAGTAGGGATATAGGGTTGTTTTATAAGGATGCGGGGTTTGAGAAGGACGATACGATTATCGTATACTGTAAAACATCCGTAAGGGCAACGCAAGCTGTTGCATTATTACAGGAAGCAGGTTTTACGAATTTGAAGGTTTACGATGGCGCTTGGCTTGAGTGGTCATCCGTAAATGGTGTAACAGCACCACCAGCAGAAACAGCCCCAGTTGGGGAATCAGACGGATCCTGATGGATTTAAGTGGAGGAAATTTATGAGTAAGAAGTGGTTAGCATTATTGTTGGCGCTTGTCTTAGTATTCTCGACAACCGCATGTGGTAAAACGGAAGAGCCTGCTTCAATGGAAGTCGAAACAACGGTAGGTACTGAAGCACCAGCAGCATTTGACATGGGTGCCATGGTGACAGGTTACTTTGAAAATATGCCAGAGCACATCTACAAAATAGATCAAAAGGAATTCATCGAAAAAGTTAAAGCAGATGAAGCGATGACGATCATCGACATCAGAAGTGCTGAAGACTATGGAAAAGGTCATGTAAAAGGTGCCGTCAATATGCCTTGGGGACCAGCCATCGCTGAAGGTCTTTCAAGCATACCAGCAGATAAGCCTGTTTTCGTTTACTGTTACACAGGACAGACAGCGGGTCAAGCAGTGGTTACATTAAACCTTGCTGGATTTGACGCAAGAAGCGTCAACCTTGGATGGAATTTAGGTATTTCTAAAGTTGAAGGTGTGGATGCTGTAACAGTAACAGAGGCTGCAACTTTAACTGCGGGTGTGACGACGATCGATGCAAACGTTCAAACTGCAATTACTGATTATTATGCAGGACTTGCTGGTGTTTCTGAAACGAAATACAAGAATTATAAAGTATCAGAAGCTGACTTGAAAGCGATGGTTGATGCAAAGGATGCATCCATCTATATACTCTCTGTCAGAAAAGCAGAAGATTATAATAAAGGTCATATCGAAGGCGCTTCAAATATTCCTTTTGCTAAAGGCATGGCGTCATCATTTGGCGATCTCCCTAAAGATAAAACCATCGTCGTTTACTGCTATACTGGTCAAACAGCTGGTCAAGTAACGGCTGGACTTAGACTTATGGGCTATGATGCCGTGTCGCTTAATGGCGGTATGGGAACACCGGCTAATGCGCCACAAGGGTGGGCAAATAATGGTTTCCCAGTCGTATCTGATGTGTCTATGAAACTCGATGCGTTATATGCATCGATGCCTGAGCACATGTATAAAATACCAGAAAAAGACTTCGTAGCGAAAGTTGTTGCTGGTGAGGCCATGACGATTCTCGATATTAGAAGTGCTGAGGATTATGGTAAAGGCCATGTAAAAGGCGCAGTGAATGTTCCTTGGGGACCAGCTATTGCAGAGAACTTAGGAAATATTCCAACAGATAAACCGATTTATATATACTGCTACACTGGCCAAACAGCTGGACAAGCTGTGGTGACACTTAACCTTGCGGGTATTGAAGCGAAGAGTGTAAATTTAGGTTGGAACTTGGGCATTTCAAAGGTTGAAGGTGTTGCTGCTGTAACGGTTACTGAAGCATCAGCATTTGAAGGCACTGGTATCGAAATCGCACCAGCGGTTCAAGAAGCAGTGACGGCTTACTATGAAGGTCTCGGTAAAATCGAGGATGCACGTTTCAAAAACTACAAAGTATCTGAAGATGATCTAAAAGCGATGGTCGATGCAAAAGATGCTACGATTCAAATTGTATCCGTCAGAAAAGCGGAAGACTTTGCTAAGGGCCATATTGAAGGTGCAATCAATATCCCGTTTGGAAGCGGGATGCTCGATACTTTCAAAGCACAACTTCCAAAGGATAAGAAAATAGTGGTTTACTGTTATACTGGTCAAACGGCAGGTCAGGCAGTGGCTGCATTAAGACTTTTAGGTTATGATGCAGTTTCGTTAAACGGTGGTATGGGAACACCAGCAAATGCTCCAGCAGGCTGGGCAAACAAAGGTTTCCCTGTTGTTCAATAGTTTTAATTAAGCCATGGGATGCCCATCGTGATATAATTGCGATGTGGCATCTTTCTTTAATTATGTCAAATTGTTTGGAGTGGCCGATGATTCCTTTTAATAAACCCTATGCACCAGAACACATTTCGATGTCTGTCGCTAAAAAAATATTGAAAGCGCCTTTAGGTGATGAGACACAACATCATCTTACGGTTGACACATTAAGAGTAAACCATGGCATTCTATCGGATCGGCAGGTGGTATTTACACAGTCGGCAACTCAAGCGCTTGAGATTATGGCACTTTGTATGGATTTGAATGCGCATGATGAAATCATCATGCCATCGTTTACTTATGCCGCGACAGCCAATGCATTTGCACGTACAGGTGCTAGGATTGTCTTCGCTGACATTGATCCATACACCCTAAATATAAGTTTGGAAACGGTTGCGCCGCTTATAACCAAGCATACCCGTGCGATTATTCCCATTCATTATGGGGGGATTTCGGCTGACTTGGACGGATTAATAAAATTGATCAAAGGGAGTGAAATCAGATTGCTTGAAGATGCCGCACATGGTATCGGCGCTAATTATAAAGGGAAAGCACTGGGAACGATCGGGAGTATGGGATGTTTAAGCTTTCACCATACAAAAAATATCACTGCAGGTGGTTCAGGTGGTGCGTTGATATATGATTCATTTTGGCATGAACAGGTACAAGCGTGTCTGTATCAAGGCACGAATCGCTCGGCATTCCTAGATGGAAAAGTACCTGTGTATCATTGGGAACAGTTAGGTGGCGAATTTTTAATGACGTACTATCATCAGCTTTTTTTAGAAAAGGCGTTACCTGATCTTGATTGGGTTACCAACCGCCGTCTTAAAATATCAAATGACTTTTTCAATTTCCTGACGTCAGATTACAATTTTGATGAACACATCACGTTTCAAAAAACTGTCGAAGGCGCGAACGGAAACGGGCATATTTTTCCTATCATCTTAAGAGATGAAGCGCTTAAACGAGACCTGATGACTTATTTAAAAGCAAACGGCATTCATGCCTTCACGCATTATGAACCGCTTCATATGTCCAGGGCAGGGCGCAAATATGGCGACACACGCGTCTCTTTAGAAAGTACAGAGCGAATCGCTTCTAGATTACTTAGGTTGCCACTTTATGCGACGCTGACAGATTCTGAGGTTGAAAAGATTCTCGAGCACTTGAAGTTGTTTTTGAAAGGTAGATGCTAGATGAAGAGGATACTCGTAACGGGTGGTGCAGGTTTTATTGGAAGTCACTTCGTGAAAAAGCTGTGCACATATTCGTCGGATTTTGAAAAAGTGGATACACATATAGTGGTCTATGATAAGCTTACTTATGCAGGTGACTTAAAACGTTTGGAGGGAGTACCTCACATTTTTGTTCATGGCGACATTTGCGATGGCGAACGTTTAAATGCTGTTTTAAGGAAATATGGAATTACTCATGTCGTTCATTTTGCTGCAGAGAGTCATGTGGATAGGAGTATAGCTGACCAAGCGCCATTCATGAGGACAAACGTACTTGGCACTGAGGTTTTGATTGAGACCGTCGACCGATTTTGGCGGGAAACGGGTGGCTATGAACATCGGCAGTTCATCCATATCTCCACAGACGAAGTGTATGGGTCGATCCTTCAAAGCGAGAAACCCGCCTCAGAAACGACCCCCTTGAATCCCATGAATCCCTACGCCGTCAGTAAAGCTAAGGCGGATGCTTTAGTCCAACATAAGATAAAAAGAGATCACTTTCCCGCCTTAATTCTTAGAAGCAGCAATAACTATGGCCTTAATCAAAATGCAGAAAAATTCATCCCTCGAATCATCAATTGCCTGGTGAACAATCACCCCATACCTGTTTATGGTAAAGGAGCGCAGATGAGGTGTTGGCTTTCAGTAGAGGATTATGCAGAAATTATATGCGAACTGATCCGATTAGAGTTAATTGGTGAAATCTTCAATGTCGTGGGGGAGGAGACGTACTCAAATATTGATATGGTCATGAAAATCATAGAGATATTTGGTCAATCTGTCTCAAGACCTACAGAAAGACAACCCGAAATTACATTTGTCCCAGACAGGGCCCAGCATGATTTTTACTATCATGTCGATGGAAGCAAGCTTAAATGTCTCATCGGTGAACGGTACTTTAAAAGACGACTAGAAAACTATTTTATGGAACTTTTTCTTACGGCTTCCGTCTAATCACTATCCATATAAATCATGGTTGAGACATTTCCACAGATAAATGAAATGAGGATGAGCTTATGAAAAAGACAATAATTAAAGGGATGACAGCACTACTGTTAATGAGTGCAGTTACGATACCAGGCTATGCAGGCGTTAGCTTTAATGATTTAGGCAGTATTAAGGAAGCGTCAGCCATCATCGCATTAAGTGAAAAAAATATCGTAAAAGGAACGGGGAATAATCGTTTTGAACCACTAAGGGCCATGACCTACGCCGAAAGCGTCCAGCTTCTGGTAAACACCTTTGGGCTAAATATTGATCATATAAGGTTTATAAAAGAACCGAAGGCATCTGATTATTTTAAGTTTGCAAATGACGACGCCTGGTATGCAGGCGCACTGATCATCGCACCACTTAATGGTGCCGAGCTATCATCTGACATGATTCCAGATATAAAGATTACGAGAGAAGCCTTTATCGATTTATTTGTCTGTCTTCTAGAGCTTAAGGAAGACTTACCCCTAATCAAGATCGCAGCGGCTGACATCGCCGATCGTGAGCTGATCAATCCAGAATATAATGGTGTCGTGGACCGTGCATTATATTACGGCATCGTCTCTTTAGATGAGAAGGGTAACTTTAGACCTACAGATGCCATTACCAGAGCTGAGGCAGCGGAATGGATTAATAATTTATTAGCATTTCAAGAGGGAATCCAATAGGATCCCTCTTTTCTTTTCGTGAACCCCTTGACAAATCGATTGATAATCATTATCATTTATTTGTACCTATTGAAAAATATTCTCAATTACAAGGAGGCCATTCATTGAACCTAGATCAGCTTTTGGCATTTCATTGCGCACCAGCACTTACACGTATGAAGCCCGCTAACCTAATCGCCCATGATCGTATCAAGCAGGATGAGATCATCAACCGCTATAATGAAACGCAGAAGCATTTGAATACGAAAGGGATTCAAATGGAGCGTTTATGGACGTGCCCGAAACGAGAGCTGACTTTAGTCTATGATCGAATGATGCTGGAAAAGCATCTGAGTTCTCCAGAGGTATGGGGATATTTGATGGTACAGGGTTATCCGATGTACAGTGGATTTGAGTCGATTATCAGTCATTTAAAAGTTCGAATGATTGAATCGGGCGGTTTTCCACACGAGATTGGCGTCTTTTTAGGTTACCCATTAGTGGACGTCTTAGGCTTCATTAGAAATAATGGACAGAACTGCAAGCTTTGTGGGTACTGGAAAGTCTATGGAGATCCCGTGGAAGCGCAGGACCAGTTCGAAGCCTTTACGAAGGTGAGAACCATCCTTTGCGATAAAGTAAAGCAGGGCTGTAACATCATAGAAGCGTTAGAGGGCGCCGATTTAGTCGCTTAATGAGAAGATGCTTTTCAAAGTGTCTTTATCAGAATGTGTTAAATACTAGACAATAAATGAGGGAGGATAAAATGCATCAAGTAGCAGTGATTTTTTGGAGTGGGACAGGCAACACTGAAGCGATGGCTAAGGCTATTACAGAGGGCGTTAATAAAGCAGGTGGCGAAGCCCAACTTTTCAACGTGGCTGATATCCACGTCGATCGTGCAGCAAGCTATGATAACTTGATTTTAGGATGTCCGTCCATGGGCGGTGAAGTTTTAGAAGAATATGAGTTTGAACCTTTTTATACCGCTTTAGAAGAGAAAATAAACGGAAAGAAAATCGCACTCTTCGGTTCCTATGGCTGGGGAGATGGCGAGTGGATGCGCGATTGGCAAACGCGTGTGGAGAACCATGGAGGAAACCTTTTTGAAGAAGGTCTTATTATCAACGACACGCCAGATACGGCTGGCCTTGCCTTATGTGAAGCGTTTGGCACGCGTTTTGTGAATTCCCTCTAAGGAAATTCTAATGTAAATTCTAATGGAATTCAAAGAACAGCGCTTTATAATGGGATTAATCCTTTGTTGGTAAATGGGGGCAAATCATGAATATTATGAAGCGCATGAAGCATCCCGCCTGGGGCATGTTGGCGATAGCGATCGTCACCATCCTATTTGGAATAGGATGGAGTATCAATGCAGTTTATATGATGTTGCGATATAAGGTTCTTGGACCTATGGGCCTATTATTTCCGGCTGTAGGCATCATTTTTATCGTCGTCGGCATCGTTCATGGCTATCATGCCTTATACCAAGAAAAAAAATAACAGGTCTCTGAAACCCTTAAGGTAGCAGAGACCTGTTTCTTTTATTCCACTTTAAAACGCAGGGACTACGGCACCCTTATAGGTGTCTTCGATAAACGCTTTTACCGCATCGGATTGTAGCGCTTTTAGAAGGGCTTTAACGGATTCGTTCTCAAGGTTTTCCGGCAATACGGTGAGAATATTCGCATATGGCGATTCTGCGCCTTCTAATAACACGGCATCGGCCGTTGGATTCAAGCCAGCTTCAAGTGCATAGTTCGTATTGATGACAGCGCCATCCACATCATCGAGTGTTCTTGGAAGCTGTGCGGCGTCGATGGGTTTGAACACGAGCTCAAGTGAGTTTTCTACGATGTCCGCTTCCGTCGCTTCCAGAGTTGCGTCCGCTTTAAGCTTGATCAGTCCCTCTGCTTGAAGTAATAAGAGTGCGCGGCCCTCGTTAGTTGGATCGTTAGGAATGGCGATGACTGCTCCAGCAGGGATTTCAGACACTGATTTAAACGTCTTTGAATAAAGTCCAAGAGGCTCTACGTGGACTGCGCCTGCACTAACGAGCTCAAGGCTGTGCTCTGCTGCGAAGGACTCCATGTACGGCACATGCTGGAAGAAGTTCACATCGATTTCGCCATCGGCGAGGGCGAGGTTAGGCGTAACATAATCGGTAAATTCCACGATTTCCAGAGTGATGCCTTCTTCTTCGAGAACTGGCTTGATGAAGTTTAAAAGCTCAGCGTGAGGCACTGGCGTCGCGCCAACTTTTAGCGTCTTTGTATCTTTTGATTCAGTGGAACAGCCCACTAGCGTTAATAATAATAAGCTCAGAGCAAGTCCGAGAGATAAGATTCTTTTAGTCATAATGAAACTCCTTTGCGCTTCTAGCGTCTTCTATTTTTTAGAATTTGTGATGCGATGAGATTACCGCTGGCCTGTATTAGCTGAACCAGTACGATCAGTAACACGATGGTCGCGAACATGATTTCGGTATTAAAGCGATGATAGCCATAGCGGATAGCGAGATCGCCGATGCCGCCACCGCCGATGGTGCCTGCCATGGCAGAATAGCCCAGTAGATTGATGATGGTAATCGTCGTGCCCAGCACGAGTGATGGCAACGCTTCAGGGATTAGAACCTGACGAATGATGGCCGAAGGCCTCGCACCCATAGCGGTAGCGGCCTCGATCACACCGCCATCCACTTCATGGATGGCCGATTCCACCACTCTGGCATAAAACGGAATCGCTGCGATGACGAGAGGAACGATGGCAGCGTTTGTGCCGATGGAGGACCCCACGATCAAACGTGTAAAGGGAATGACGAAAATCATAAGGATAATGAACGGCAGTGAGCGGGCCATGTTCACCACATAGGAAAGCACGGCGTTTAGCTTAGGTCTTTCTAGGAGGTGACCTTTAGAGGTGATGACGAGGACGATTCCTAGTGGCAGACCGAAAAGTAACGTAAATACAGTGGCGATGCTGACCATATACAGGGTTTCAAGCGTGGCAGGAAGTAGTAAGTGCATCATGCGATCACCTCCGTTTGAACATGTTGGATTTCAAGTGCTGCGATGACCGATTTCAAGGTGGCTTCTGTGGTATCGATTTCCACCAGTAGCCTGCCGAGCGGTTCATTTTGGATGGTTTCTATGGTGCCAGCGAGTATATTGATGTCGATGTCGTGCTTTCGAATGATTTGAGATAAAATCGGCATCTTTGCACTGCCTTTAGAAAAGGTGAGGTTTAACCAATGCCCGGCGCCAGAGGGTCTACTCGGCAACGAGGTGGTATCGATAAAATGCTTGGTTTCCACGCTCGCAGGATTTGAGAATACCTGTAAGGTTTCGCCGCTTTCCACTACTTTCCCCGACTCTAGAATCGCCACCTTGTTGCATAGACTTTTGATGACTTCCATCTCATGTGTGATGACCACGAGGGTGACACCGAGTTCCTCGTTAATGCGTTTAAGCAGATCGAGGATCTGTTTGGTGGTTTTAGGATCTAGCGCTGAAGTGGCTTCGTCGCATAGTAGGATTTTAGGGTGGTTTGCCAATGCCCTCGCTATACCGACGCGTTGCTTTTGGCCGCCGCTGAGGTTAATGGGATAGACATTTGTCTTATCTGTGAGCTCTACTTTTTCCAAAAGCTCGTTGACCCTTACTCTGATTTGAGCCTCGGGTAACTTTTGTAGCCTGAGCGGGAAGGCGATGTTTTCATAGATAGTTTTGCTACTGAGTAGATTAAAGTTTTGGAAGATCATCCCGATGCCTTGTCTAGCTTGGCGCAATGCCGCGCCTTCCAGCCTCAGGATGTCGGTGCCATCTATTTGAAGGTCTCCAGAAGTCGGTTCTTCGAGACGGTTTATGCACCTGACCAGTGAGGATTTCCCTGCACCGCTTAGACCGATGATGCCGTAGCGATCGCCAGCTTCGATCTCTAGGCTGACGCCATCAAGCGCTTTGACCGTTTGACCACCCTTTTGATAGACTTTTGTGAGGTTTTGAATCGATATCATAAAAAAATCTCCTTCTGCGAACACGCGAAAGGAGACGAAAAAACACGCAACCTCTCACATCTTCCAGTTAATCTGACGGAATTAGCACCGTGCTGCTTTATGCAACGGGTTGCTGGGTTTCATCGGGCCGTTCCCTCCACCTCTCTGGATATGAGCTCATATTTAATTTGACCGTTTGTGATCAGCAAACGGTGCCTTCACTAATTTCAAATAAAAAACCTTCTTTCCACACAGAAAAGAAGGTTATACACGAAAGTGACATTCTCATCTGTGGATTGCTCCCAGGAATTAGCACCATGTCACTTGCGTAACTGGTTGCTGGGCATCATAGGGCCAGTCCCTCCGCCACTCTGGATAAGAGTTTTTATGAAATTGCGTTGACTATGAAATGGATTATACGAAAAACGAGGGAGCCCTGTCAACACTATTAAGTTTTCTTAATATTTGATGAGAATTACGCAGATATGTTTGAGGGCCATCTGCTGTGATATAATTTAACTAGGAGGGATACGATGAAACGACGACTATATGGGCTTACGATATGGATCATAATTGCGCTCAGCCTCCTCAGTGGCTGTGCGGCGCCGCTTGATTCTAGCGAAATGTCGCTGACCACCGAGGGCATTGAAACCATAATCGAAACAGAAACCGAATCAACATCAACATCAGAAACCGAATCAACATCAACATCAGAATCCGAATCAACATCAGAATCTGAATCTCAGATCGACGAAAATGGATTTTACTATAGCGCAGAGGATGTGGCAGCTTACTTAAGAACCTTTGGTGAGCTCCCACCAAACTATATCACCAAAGAGGAAGCAGCTGAACTAGGCTGGGACAGCGCAAAGGGCAACCTATGGGAAGTGGCAGAGGGCTATGTCATCGGTGGCAACCGGTTTGGCAACCGCGAAGGCCTTCTACCTGAGGCTAAGGGCAGAAAATGGTTCGAGTGCGATGTGGATTATGAGGGCGGTTTTCGCGACAAAAGACGACTCGTCTATTCAAACGATGGCCTCATCTACTTCACGGATGACCACTACAAATCCTTTGAGGATTGGTCGGAAAGTAAATAACGAACAATTTGGGACTAATGAGGGAGGAGAAAATATGGTAACAGTGATTTTAGACGGCAGAGAAATGGGTGACCAACAGGTGGCACATCAATACATGAAACGCGCACTAAACCTTTCGGCGCACTATGGTGAAAACCTGGATGCGCTGTGGGATGAGCTATCCACGCTTCACCACCCGCTGAGCATACGGTTTACAAATGTGGACGACATGCTTATGAGCTTAGGGGAATACGGTAAAAAACTATTAGAGCTTTTCAAGGAAATCCCTATGTATAATAAAGCGGTTGCCGTTCATTTTGACGATGAAATCTAAGCGTTATTTTACTTGAACCGTCGTCGGTAAACTGATAAAATAGTGGCATATCGTTCGATAATCATCGAACTATTTTGGAGGCAGGCATGTCGATAAAAACTAAACTGTTTATTTCTAAATCTACAAATCCTTGGTTCAATCTGGCTTATGAAGAGCAATTGGTAAACGAAGTGGCAGAAGATGAAGTTTATTTATATTTATGGCAAAACCAGCACACCGTGGTCATCGGAAAACACCAAAATCCATGGCGTGAAGTCTTGGTCAGCGAGCTTGAAGCAGATGAAGGCAAGCTCGCCAGACGTCTGAGCGGTGGTGGTGCCGTCTATCATGACCTTGGCAACCTCAACTTTACATTTGTGATGAACAAAAGGCATGAGGACCTCCACAGACAGCTAAAAGTGATCGTGGATGGCGTAAAGGCACTGGGAATCGATGCGGAATTTTCAGGTCGTAACGATATTTTAGCCGAAGGCAGAAAGTTCTCTGGAAACGCGTTTTATCACGGAAAAAACAACTATTATCATCACGGCACGATTTTAGTGGATGTGGACATGAGCAAGCTCGGCAAATACCTTAACGTGTCCATGAAAAAACTGAATGCTAAGGGCGTGGAGTCAGTGAAGTCCCGCGTCATTAACCTGAAAGAGTTGAATCCAGAAATCACCATAGGCAGTGTGATGGTAGCTGTGGGCGAAGCGTTCGAGTCAGAGTACGGTAAGGCCATCGAGCTTTACACCATCTCAGAGGACAACGCACCTGACCAGGCGCTAGAGCGCTATCACCACTACGCCTCATGGGACTGGCGATTCGGAAAAACGCCGACCTTCGACGTAACCTTCGAAGAAAAGTTCACCTGGGGTGAGCTCGTCTTCGAAGTTAAACTCAAAGGTGCCGTCATCGAGAATTGCTCCGTCTATTCAGATGCCATGAACACCGATCTCGTGGAAAACTTGAAAGGGGCCTTCGACGGCGTAAAATTTGACCGCGAAGCACTCATAGAGGCACTGGAAAAACGCAATACCATCGATGCGTTAAAAGAAAACATGAATGAAGTGAAGGAATGGGTTGGCACGCTGCCGATATAGTTCATACGCATTTTATGTGTGATTCCCCTTCACAGTCCATCTTTCCGCTTTAGTCATTCGGATGCATCCCGTTAACGACTCGTTCTAACGCGAATATGAGACTCGCTGCGCTCAGACAGTCATATTCGCCATGTTGAACTTCGTCGAACGGCATGGGCATCCTCATGAAATCGCTACACGCGGTATCTAAAGGGAAATTAAAAATCCCGCATCACTGACATTACGAGAAATAAGCATATCGTAACTAGATTTTTTTATTAAAAAACATAAACTAAAAGCGTCATCGTCTCCCTAGGAAATAGGCCGACTATGACGCTTTTTACATGCGATAAAACGTATTCAACATCAGTTGCGCTTGATTTTCTTAATGATCATTTTATCCTGAGCGAGTTCGATTAAGTCTCGATCGGATAGTCCGTATGCATTTAGAACGCGCTCGATAATAATATCTGCGTTTACTTCATGTGGATTCACTATTTTTTCAAGCTTATCTTTTGCGACATACTCGATGTCATCAGTCAGTAGTACTTCATCCATGATTGCGTCTAAAATTCCACGTGTCTCCTCACGTGAGAAGCCTTTAAAGATCTTTTCATCATATTTGAGTTCGATTGATAAAGTGACATGGTAATCCATGTTCTCATAATCAATTTCTTGAGAATGCTGGGAACAACCTGTCAATATTTGTGAAACCAGCAACACTGTTAATAAGAGCATATGTATTTTTTTCATCTTCACACCTCCAAGTCGATCAACTTCACTACGTTCACTTATATTCTTTATACGCCTTAGGTATTAACTAAATCGAATTAAAGTATTAAACTTTAATAATTTGCGGCGTTCGCAAACGGCACGCATCTGAATGTGTCTAAACCTTAATAATAATTAGCGTGATTTGCTTAAAAATGTGCTCCCGGTCACAGAATGAAAAGTTCATGCCTGATATAATGGGTTTAAGATAAGTACCTTGTATACAGGATACAAAGAGAAAAGATTGAGTGAGTGAACGTTAAAGGGTGTTCCAAAAACGGAGGAAATTGAAGTGATGAAGCCATTTAAAGAAGGTGACTGGACAGACAGTATTGATGTCAGGGACTTTATTCAAAAGAACTATACGCCGTATTCCGGCGATGATCAGTTTCTAGTGGGCATGAGCTCAAAAACGGAAGCGGTGTGGAAGGTTTCTAAGGCGCTGATCGAGACTGAAATAGAAAAAGGCATTATCGATATAGAAACAAAGGTGTTTTCAGGGATTTCGAATTTCGATCCGGGATACATCGATAAAGAAAATGAAACCATCGTCGGCTTTCAAACGGACGCGCCACTGAAGCGCATCATGAACCCTTATGGTGGCTTTAGGATGCTGGAGGCATCACTTGAGGCGTACGGTTACACCATCGATTCTGACATGGCCGACGATTTTAAAGCGTATCGTAAAACCCATAACCAAGGTGTATTCGATGCCTATACACCAGACATGAAGGCTGCCAGAAGCGTGGGATTACTCACGGGGCTTCCAGATGCTTATGGCCGCGGCCGCATTATCGGCGACTACCGAAGAATTGCCCTATATGGAACCGATCGTTTGATTCAGGAAAAGAAAAACGACCTTCAAAGCATGGCCTCACTACCAGCGAATGAAGTGAACATTAGAAAACGCGAAGAAATTTCCATGCAAATCGAAGCGCTTAAGGAAATCACGGCCATGGCGAGCACTTATGGTGATGATATTAGGAAGCCGGCAGCCACGGCGAAAGAAGCGGTACAATTCTTCTACTATGGCTACCTCGCCGCCATTAAAGAAAATAATGGTGCGGCCATGTCGCTTGGTCGTAATACGGCGTTTTTAGACATTTACATCGAGAGGGATTTACAGGCGGGGTTAATCACTGAAATTGAAGCACAGGAACTCATCGATCAGCTCGTCATCAAGCTTCGTATGGTACGTCACCTGAGGACACCTGACTATAACACGCTTTTTGCAGGGGATCCGACGTGGGTGACAGAGTCCATCGGCGGTATGGGCTTAGATGGAAGAACGCTGGTTACTAAGACGGCCTTCAGATTCCTTCATACGCTTATCAACCTCGATCCAGCACCGGAACCGAACATGACGGTGCTATGGTCGGCGCAGCTTCCGATGAACTTTAAGCGCTTCTGTGCGAAAATGTCCATCGAGACAGGTGCGCTCCAGTACGAAAACGATGACCTCATGCGTCCTATTTATGGGGACGACTACGGCATCGCCTGCTGTGTATCGCCGATGCGCATCGGAAAGGACATGCAGTTCTTCGGTGCGAGAGCAAATCTCGCGAAAGCGCTGCTTTATAGCCTAAACGGCGGACGAGACGAGTACATGAGAAATAAAGATGGCTCAACCATCGAAGTCCTATCGGGAATCGCTCCGCTTGAGAATCATGGCACGTCAGACCAGAATAATGCTGCTGCGCTAGACTTTGATACGGTTTATGACCGTTTCAAACTGGTGATGACCAAACTGGCCGAGTTATATGTCAATACCATGAACACCATTCACTTCATGCATGATAAATACGCTTACGAAAAAGGACAAATGGCACTCCATGACTCTGAAGTCCACAGGTATATGGCATTCGGAATCGCAGGTCTTTCCATCGTAGCCGATTCCCTTAGCGCGATTAAATATGGGGTGGTGACGCCGGTGCGTGATGCTGACGATATCACGGTGGATTTCAACATCGAGGGTGCGTTCCCGATGTATGGTAACGATGACGACCGCGTCGACGAAATCGCTGCAGACGTCGTAAGATTCTTCTCGGCGGAGCTTAAAAAGCATGAGGCCTACCGCTCTGCTGAACAAACGCTTTCAGTATTAACCATCACTTCAAATGTGGTCTATGGTAAAAAGACAGGGGCGACACCTGATGGACGCGGTAAAGGTGAGCCATTTGCACCAGGCGCAAACCCGATGCACGGGCGAGATCAAATGGGTGCGCTCGCTTCACTGAACTCCGTGGCGAAAATTCCTTTTGAGAATGTTTGCCAGGACGGAATTTCCAACACCTTCTCCATCGTGCCCACAGCGCTAGGGAGAAACGAAAACGACCGCTTAACCAACCTCGCAGGTCTTCTGGATGGCTACTTCGCTAAAAAGGCGTTCCATCTGAATGTCAATGTTCTATCCCGCACACTGCTCATGGATGCCATGGAAAATCCATCGAAGTACCCGACACTGACCATCCGCGTTTCAGGATACGCAGTACACTTTAATAGGCTTACCAGAGATCAAAAAGAAGAAGTCATTATGCGTACGTTCCACGAACGCGTCTAAAGAAAGGAGTAGCATTATGCGCACAGGAAAACTGCATTCGATCGAGACCATGGGTTTAGTGGATGGACCGGGTATCAGAACGGTATTCTTTTTACAGGGCTGCCCACTTCGCTGCGCATACTGTCATAACCCTGATTCACAGACCTTTCATGGTGCTAAAGAGATTACACCGGATGAAGTCGTGGCCATGGCCATGCGCTACGAGACTTATTACCGTGCAACGGGTGGTGGCGTCACCTTTTCGGGTGGCGAGCCACTCATGCAGGGAGAATTTTTAATAGAAGCACTGAGAAAATTAAAAGAGAAAGGCGTGACCACGTGTGTCGACACTTCGGGATACGGGCAAACGACCTATTATGAGGAAATCTTCAAATATACTGATCATATCCTGCTGGACATCAAGCATGTGGATAACGAAGCCCATGAGGTGCTAACTGGCAGAGATATGACAGGGATCAAGACCTTTTTAAGTGCCCTTAAGTCATTTAAGGGACGCCTCATCATAAGACATGTGATGGTGCCCGGACTTACGGATAACGATGAAGCCATGAATAAGCTGTTGTCCCTTATTGAACCCCTTAAAAAAAAGATTGATAAAATCGAAATTTTACCGTATCATAAAGCTGGAATTGAAAAATATTCTCAACTAAATTTGACGTATACGCTGGACACGGTGCCAGCCATGTCAGCTGATCGGGCGATGGCCTTTGAAAAGGCGTTAAACGAGAGGCTACTAGCGCTCAAATCCATGGAAATCGCTAAAACAGCATAGGAGGATGATCCTATTTTATCGATTAAATGCAACCGCGAAAGCTGTATTCATTGTGGCAAATTATTATGTATTCACAACATTCCCTTGCTCTCAGGTCTCGACGAAACAGAAATCGACAAGATCTCGGCAGGGGTTTCTTCACGTGTCTATAAAAAGGGTGAAACTGTCTTTTCTCAAGGTGAGCGCGCCAGTAAGCTCTATATCGTCTGTAGCGGTAAAGTAAAGATTTATAAAAATTTACTTGAAGGCAAGGAGCAAATCCTCTATATTCTTTCTGAGGGTGATTTTATCGGCGCATTCAATCTTTTAAAAGCAGATGAGTTCGATTTCAATGCCGTAGCGCTGGAAAATACGCAGATCAGTACGCTGGACAAGAGTGCTTTTGATCAGGTGATGATCAGTAACCCGGAAATTACCTTAAAAATTTTCGAAAAGGCGTATGAGCGCATCATCAAAGCGGAGAGCTTGGTGGAGCGCCTCTCCAGTAATAACCCCGATGCGAAGGTCATCGGACTTTTGATCGACCTCGCCTCAGATTTCGGAACCAAGACAGATGAGGGGGGTATTCTTTTAGAGCTCAGCATCAACCGAGAGGAGATGGGGAGCTATGCCGGTATCGCCAGAGAGACCATGTCGCGTAAGCTGCAGGTTTTTCACGAACTTGGGGTTATCGAGCTGATCGGTACCAAACGGATATTAATACACGACATGGCAAAGCTGAAAGCCATGATCTAGAAAGGGAAAGACATGTCACATGGACTCATGGGCAGTGGTTGCGAGCTGATCCTGCCAGATACGCCTCTTAAATCGCGTGAAGAAATAGAAAGAAGCTTAATCAAGAAGTTTAGAAAGCCCATTTGGACGAAGTTCATCAAAGCGGTGAAGGAGTTCAAACTGGTAGAAGAGGGAGACCGCATCGGCATTGGCGTATCGGGCGGTAAAGACAGCCTTATGCTCTGTAAGCTGCTTCAGGAGCTGCAGAAGCACGGGGACGTGAAGTTCGAAATCGAGTACCTGGCCATGGACCCAGGCTATCTTCCCATTAACGAGCAAATGATCAAAGAGAACTGTAAGCATCTCGGCATTCCCATTACGTATTTTGAGTCGAAAATATTCGAAGTGGTGGATAAGATTTCAAACGATTATCCGTGCTATCTATGCGCGAAAATGCGCAGAGGAACGCTCTATGCAAAGGCACAGGAGCTGGGCTGCAACAAGCTCGCTTTAGGACATCACTTCGACGACGTCATCGAAACACAGCTGATGAATATTTTCTACGCAGGCATGACGAAGACCATGATGCCGAGACTGAAATCCGATAATTTTAAAGGGCTGGAGCTCATCAGACCGCTTTATTATGTACGCGAAGCGGATATTAAACACTTCATCAGCTATACGGGGTTAACGCCTATGAACTGTGGCTGTGTGGTGGCGGCGAAAAAGACCTCTAGTAAGCGTCGTGAGATGAAAGAGCTCATCGCCACCATGAAAAAGATTCATCCTGATGTGGACAAATGCATCCTGCAGTCAGCGCATAATGTCCAGCTGGATTGCATCGTCGGTTGGCAAAAAGGCGATAAGAAGACGCATTTTATGGAAGAATATTCTTTAGATTAATAAAAAGCCGCACGCTCCAGTATGGAGTTGCGGCTTTTCTTATGTGATCTCGCTTAATTAAAACACCATTTGTCTGACGACGACGGATTCTAGTAGCGCCAACTCTTTTTCCATAGAGAGGATTTCCTCTTCTTTATTCGGTAAAAATTCGATGATGATTAATCCTCTAGAGCTACATTGACTATCGCCTGCTTCGTGTAAGCCTAAGCGTGTCTTGATGATGCAGCCGTGTTTCGTTAATAACTCCTGAACGCGGATGGCTTCATGCTCGCGATCGCCCACTTGAATTCCCATAATATAACGCATCGATTTCCTCCAATAGATTAAGTTTTGACAATATTTTGTCATATTAAAAATACCCCCAGATAATAGGTGTTAAACACCCATTCCTAACCAAATATTTCGCTTTTTAGAGACGGTGAACTTGACAGTGTCCACTGATTCGTGATATGAATAGAGTAACGCAATGATTGAGAAGAGTAGTCGTATAGGATGTTTTAGAGAGGGTTTGGCTGGTGAAAAAACCTACGGATGATACGATGAATGCCCTCAGGAGTGCAATTCGAAAAGCCCCCCTTAGGAACATGGCGATGTTCACGAATAGGAAGCTGATTAGAGGACGCCGGGTGATTCCGTTAAAGGTCGCAAGAGGATCAAACAAAGTGGAACCGCGAGTAACTCGCCTTTGTAATAAAGGGCGGGTTTTTTATATTCTATAAGGAGGCGTTATGAAGTTATACAACTCATTATCGAGAAGCATCGAAGACTTTATTCCCTATCATGAAAAAACCGTTAAGCTCTATACTTGTGGACCGACGGTCTATAATTATGCGCATATCGGTAATCTTAGAACCTATATTCACGAGGATATTTTAGAGAAGACCCTTCGTCATTTGGGTTATGATGTTAAACGCGTCATGAATATCACTGACGTAGGCCATCTGGAGTCTGATGCGGATGATGGCGAAGATAAAATGCTAAAGGGTGCGCTTAGAGAAAACAAAACCGTATGGCAGGTGGCAGAATACTATACAGAGGCCTTTTTTGCAGACTGCAAAAAGCTAAATATTCAAAAGCCCGAAATCATCGCGAAAGCCACTGATTATATCCCACAATACATCGATTTTATTAAAGCGCTTGAGGAAAAAGGGTATACCTACTTTGCAAATGGTAACGTCTATTTCGATATCGCCAAGTTTCCTAAATACACGGCTTTGTCTAAAATGAATTTAGAAGAACTTCGCATCGCGCATCGTGACGATGTGGAAGAAGATCTCCATAAAAAGAACCCACAAGATTTCGTGCTTTGGTTCACCAAATCGAAGTTTGAAAATCAAGCCATGAAATGGGAATCGCCATGGGGCGTGGGTTATCCTGGTTGGCATATCGAATGTTCAGTCATCTCACTCACCAATCTGGGTGAGCAGCTGGATATCCACTGTGGTGGTGTGGATCATATTCCCGTCCATCATACAAATGAAATCGCTCAAACAGAGAGCTTTACAGGAAAGGATTGGACCAAATACTGGTGGCACGCAGAGTTTCTCATCGAAAAGGATGGGAAAATGAGCAAGTCATCTGGAGAGTTCTTAACCGTATCGCTATTAGAGAAAAAACAGTTTAGTCCCCTGTCATACCGCTATTTTGTTCTAAACTCGCATTATCGCAAGCAGCTTTCCTTTAGTTTCGACAGTCTCGAAATGGCACAAACGGCTTATGAAAAGCTGAGAAGACGCAGTGCGTCCCTTATCGCGGCATACGATGCCACTTTACCGCTTCAGTCATTAAGTGAACCTGCAAAGGGACTGATGGCGCGATTCGACGATTGCCTCGCCGACGACCTTAATACGGCAAATGCCATCACCGTATTATACGATGTGCTCAAAAGCGATGTTTCTGACAGCGAAAAAGCGCGATTGATTGCGGCCATGGATACGGTATTATCGCTGGATTTGCTCGTCCCAGTAGACGAAGTGAGCAGTGATGTTCACGAGGATGAGGTGGCCTGGATCGAGGAACAGATAGCCCTACGTGCTGAAGCGAAGAAGAGTAGGGACTTTGCTACGGCGGATCGTATACGCGATGCATTTAAAGAAAAAGGCATCGTCATCACCGACACAGCTGAAGGCACCAAATGGACAAAAAATTAGAGTTGAGATTTCTCAACTCTTTTTTATGTCCATTAAAGGGGGGAATCAGTTATGGTAATAGTCTCTCTGCATGATGAATCGTGCAGCTTCCGTGTCGAATTCCTTTATATGATTAAAGTATGTCTCGGTGATCAGGCGATCGAGCTTTGGAATGAGCTCAATATCGTGTGGACTGCTTAAGATCTCATGGATTAAACGATTAAGGCCTTTAAGAAACCGAGCATGACTTCTTTTATGATTATCATAATTGCCAAAATGACTATACATCTGCATCATTTCTTCTTTTTCAAAATGGTCATAAACAAAATTTTCGAGGGATTTCGCGGCTTCCTTAATCTTCTTGTCTTCAGCCTGTTGCGTGATGAGGTTGCTTAAAAGCTGCGCTTTCCTGACAATCTCATGATTGTCCTGATCCACATTCACGTGCTGGGTTCTTAGCGAATCATCCCATTTATAGATATGCATGGCTTCACCTCCTAATGTTATGTATACCCAAGTGGGGTAGTAAATAATCAGTGGATTAACTGAGAAAATGTATCCGAATGGATACACGCAAATAATTAACAATAGATGTGTATCCGAAATGATACACATCAGAATGGCGCGATTGGCCTTTCATTTCTGACGATTTATCCGTGAGTGGTTCATATGAGACGATTTAGCGAGTCGGACGTGCGCAGCGGAGGGATTGGCACAACTCTTGCTTATTATTAGGAATATAGGGATATTTACAACAAACGATTAATGGAGGCTTTAATGAAGAAAGTGATTTCCATGGATGAAGCAATTTCTCATATTCAGGATGGGATGATGATTATGATCGGCGGTTTTCTCGCATGCGGAAGCCCTCATAAGATCATCGACGCCATCATCGAAAAAGGCGTAAAGGATTTGACGATTATAGGCAACGACACCGGATTTGTCGATAGAGGGATCGGCAAACTCGTGGTCAGCGGCCAAGCGAAAAAAGTAATCGTATCACACATTGGCACGAATAAGGAGACAGGCAGATTAATGAACGAAGGCAAGCTCGAGGTCGTACTCGTACCGCAGGGAACGTTAGCGGAGCAGGTGCGCGCGGGTGGCGCTGGATTAGGCGGCGTATTGACACCGATCGGTGTGGGTACACCGGTGGCAGAGGGCAAAGACCATCTCATCATCGATGGTAAGACCTATTTGCTGGAAAAGGCACTTAAGGCAGATGTGGCTTTAATTTTTGGCTCAAAGGTCGATGAGAAGGGCAACGTCTACTATCATGAATCCACAAGAAATTTCAACCCACTTATGGCGACTGCAGCTGAAAAGGTCATCGTCGAGGCAGAGGAACTTGTGAAAGTCGGCGAGCTTGATCCGCATCTCGTGATGACACCAGGTCTGTTTGTCCAGTATATTGTGAAACCATAGGAGGGTATTATGGAAGCTAAAGATATTATCGCAAGACGCGTCGCATCGGAATTTAAGGATGGCGACGTGGTCAACTTAGGCATCGGACTTCCGACTCTGGTTCCTAATTTTATTCCTGAAGGAGTGGAGATTATCCTTCACTCGGAAAATGGATTTACAGGCATCGGGCCTGCGCCTGAGGAAGACCAAGTAGATATGGACTTGGTCAATGCGGGCGGACTCCCCGTAACAATCATTCCAGGAGGGGTTTTCTTCGACAGCGCAATGTCCTTTACGATTATTCGTGGGGGCCATTTGGATGCCACCGTTCTCGGGGCGTTACAGGTAGACGAAGAAGGAAACCTCGCCAACTGGATGATCCCAGGCAAGCTCGTTCCAGGTATGGGCGGCGCCATGGATCTCGTAGGCGGTGCAAAGAAAGTCATCGTGGCCATGACGCACACGGCTAAAGGTGAAATCAAAATTCTTAAGCGTTGTACGTTACCACTGACCGGTGCAAAAAAGGTCAGCAAAATCATCACTGAAATGGGCGTAATGGAAGTCACTCCAGAAGGGTTGGTGCTCACGGAATATAATACGGAGTATACAATCGAGGAAATCCAAGCGGTTACAGAAGCGACACTGATTATTTCTAAAGATATTAAGCCAATGTTTTAATCTTTAATTAAACGATAAACCGATCCAAAGCATTCGTCAGTTCGAGGCTTGAGGATCGGTTTTTTATTTGGACTTTTATCGTGTATCAAAATGGCGACAGTTTTCGAGTGAAGCCCTTTAAATCCTTTAAAAAGTAGTCTATAATGAAATTAATAATGGAACCTAAGACAACTGGAGGACTTATGACTGTCAAATATGCCTTATTCGACTTCGATGGTACGTTAGTGGATTCTAATGACGCCGTCATCAACTCACTAAATCATGTGGCACTAGCATTTAGAGGCCATGCTTTTAATAAAGAGGAGCTTAACGAAATTTTAGGAAAACCTATTTATGAGCAAATGAAGTTCCTTTCTATAGACGAACACGAACGTTTAGTTGAAATGTACCGCGTGGAATACCGCCGCGTTCAGGATGAACTGACGAAAATCTACGATGGGATTTACGACATGCTTATCGCCCTTAAAGCGATGGGGATTAAAACGGGCATCGTCTCTAATAAAGGCCGTTCGGGTATTGATCATGGCCTTATACGATTTGACCTATCAGAGGTCATCGACGTCACAGTGTCCTATGATGATGTGGTTAGAGCAAAGCCATATGCCGATGGCATCTATAAAGCGCTCCAGCTCTTAGGTGTTGAAGAAGCGTCCATGAAAGAAGCGCTACATCAGACGCTCTTCGTGGGTGATAGCGGCCATGATCTCGAGTCGGCGAGAAATGCAGGCTGCCGATCGGTACTTGTGGCTTGGACACTGATCGACATGCAGCAGCTAATGGTGCTTGGACCAGACCATGTGGTTCATCATCCCGATGAAATCGTCGCGCTTTGTGAAAGGGTGCCTAATGCGTCGCCCGAATAATCGCCTCAAAAGTGGAGAAGCTATGGAAAAAACGTATGAACAACTCAAATGGGAAATGGACATCCTGGACGAATTTATCGAGAAAGCTTACGAAGGGCTGATCATCGTCGATAAAGATGGAAAAATCGTTAAATTCAAATATGAAAAGTTTCTCGATGTGAAGGAAGAGGATGTCATCGGCAAGCATGTCACCGAGGTTATGGAAAACACCCGGCTTCATATCGTCATAAAAACAGGAACTCCCGAAATCGGTGATGTGCAAAATATAAAAGGGCATAATGTCCTCACCTCACGCATCCCCATCATCCGTGGTGGTGAGGTAGTGGGTGCTGTGGGTACGATTCTGTTTAAGGACATCCTGGAAGTGAAGCATCTCGCCGACCATTTGGAGCAGATGAAGCAGCACGTTAAAAAGTATAAACAGGAGCTTAAAAGGCTCAACCTGGCAAAATACTCCTTCGAGCAAATCCTGACAGTGGACCCTCATATGCTGAACCTCATCGAGATGGCGAAACGCGCTGCTGAAGGGAACGTGAGCGTGTATATCGAAGGGCAAAGCGGAACGGGAAAGGAATATTTCGCGCATGCCATACACGAAGCGAGCCTAAGACGCTATGGTCCTTTCGTTCGCATCAATTGCGCCAGCATTCCTAAGGACCTGTTCGAGTCTGAGCTTTTCGGGTATGAACCAGGTGCCTTTACGGGGGCCTCTACCCATGGTCGCTTAGGAAAATTCGAGCTGGCAAACGGTGGAACGATTTTTTTAGATGAGCTCAGTGCCATGCCCTATGAAATGCAAGCAAAGCTCCTTCGCGTCATCGAAGAGCGAGAGCTTGAGCGTGTGGGTGGCAATCAGCGGATACAGCTGGATGTCCGCTTTATCTCAGCCAGCAACGAAGCCCTTCATGAGGCCGTGAAGTCTGGTCGTTTTCGAAGCGACCTCTATTATCGCCTTAATGTGGTGCATCTGAAGCTACCCCCATTAAGCGAACGCCGACGGGATATTTTGTTTTTAGCGGATCACTTTTTGGAGTTGTTTTCGAAGGAGCGTTCCCAAAAGCCTGCGGGATTCTCTGAGGCGGCAAAAGCCGTGCTTGAGAATTACACCTGGCCAGGAAATGTGAGAGAGCTTAGAAACGTCATCGAAAGTGCCGTGAATCTCGCGAACCATGCGTTCATCGAAGACATCGATCTACCAAATTGGATACAGGAAAATACAGCCCAGGTGGCTATCAAGCCTATTCCGGAGCTTTTATCAGAAGCGGCCGGTGACCAACACCTCGATCTTTATGGGCTGATGGACCGTTTTGAGCGTGAGGTCATTTTAAAGGCGTTAAGTGATGCTGAGGGGAACCGTACGGAAGCCGCGAAGCGACTGGGGATTCACCGTACAGCGCTCTATAAGAAAATGGCAAAACTGGGGTTGAGTGAAGGTGAAAAAAGCCATGATGAATGCCAGTGAATCCCATAGAATTTTTATCGGCATCGCGCTTCCTGAACCGCTGAAGCGGGCGTTAGGTGAGGTGCAGCACGCTTTTAAGCTAAGGGCTGTAAAGGGTAAATGGCCATCGCCGGATTATTTCCATGTGACGCTCAAATACATTGGCACCACTGAAATCGAACGGATAAACGAGATAACACAGGTGATTTCAGAGGCCGTAGCGAAGACACCGCCGTTCACCTTAACGCTAGGCAGCTTTGCATCGTTTGGATTTAATACGACCGGTGGACATGTGAGCCTACGCATTCTCTATCAAATCATCGAGAGTGATGCGTTCTTAAACGCCCTTTATGCCAATCTAGAAGCCGCGCTCGACAGTTTGGGAATCGCGAAAGAAACACGTCCATACACACCCCATATTACGCTGGGCAAGGATGTGAGGATGCCAGATTTTGCTTATGAACAGCTTAAACTTGAGCAACAAACAACCGTTATACTCGCCTTAAATGAGGAGGTAACGGTGGCGGCTATTCAGGTGTTTAAATCGGAAAATGTCCATGGAAGCATGCAATATGTTCCGATTAGAGAGATAAAATTAGGAGGGAAATGAGATGGGTATCGAGGAAGTCAAAGCACATTTGAAGAAATTTAAAAAGGATGCAGATGTCATCGAAATTCAAGGGTCGACGGCTACGGTGGAACTGGCAGCGGCCGCGCTGGGAGTGGAAGCGGCTAAGATCGCTAAAACCCTGACATTTAGAAATGGCGACAGTGCAATGCTGATCACCGTAGCGGGGGATGCGAAAATTGATAATACGAAGTTCAAGAACACCTTTGGATTTAAAGCCCGTATGCTCAGCCCGGATGAGGTGCTGGAGTGGACAGGGCATGCCGTGGGAGGGATTTGCCCATTTGGGATCGCTAAACCCATCGATGTGTGGATTGATGATTCTTTAAAGCGTTTTGATTATGTCTATCCAGGCTGTGGAAGCTCAAATTCCATGATCAAGCTCACCCCTGAGGAAGTGGAAGCCTATGCGCTTGCAAAAGGATGGGTGGATGTCTGTAAGCTTTAGGCTACTCTATTCTTTGCAGGGTATTCATGATTTCGATTAAAGCTTTAAAACTATCGACCATTTTATCGGTGCTGCCGAAGTTCATCACGATATGGGTATCTGTGGTGGCGTCGTAGAACACATGCGTGGACAGTATTCCGATATGTCCGCTGACTGAAGGCAGTCGCAACAGGGGAAAAAACTTCTCGAAATGGACGGTCATGCCGCCTGTTCCCGTATAAATACCCTGTTCAAAAACATGCTGGTCACTGAACATGGCCTTAAGTGAAGTAGCGCTTATCAACTCTCCGCCATGAAGGGCTTTACTAAAACGCATCAGGTCTTCCAATGTGGAAATTAGGCCACCACCTGACCAATCCGCTGAAATGCTTCTATAAACACCGACCTCGACACCGTTCAGCCAGATGTCAGCGATAGGGGGTGTCGCTGGATTGAGGGGGGATTGTCGCCACGTCATATAAGTGTCCAACATGTAAACGGGACGCAGGATTCGATTTTCTAAGGCGTTTTCAAAGGATTGACCGGTAACAGCCTCGATGATAAGCCCCAGCAAAACATAGCCCGTGTCAGAATAGGCATAATGCTCGCCGGGTATCCCCAATGCAATTTGATGGTCTCGTGTGAATGCGATTAGATCTAGCGGGTGGTAAAAAGTTTCAGGCGATTGGAGAATCGCTGATGAGATTTTTTTGGCACCTGTGGTCGTGCCGTCGAAGTAATCAGCAACACCTGAGGTGTGTGACAATAAGTGCTCAATCGTTACGTGTTTGCTGTAATCGATGCCCTTAAAGTCAAACAAGCCTTCTAAAGTCGAAGGGGGTAGCCAGTCTGCAATCGGGGTATCCAGTGTGATAACGCCTTCATCGATGAGTTGATAAGTGAGGGTCGCCGTCATTAGCTTACCGACACTGGCCACATGGAAGGGCGTACTGAGATCGAGCTGTGAGATCCTTTTACCGCTACCGGAGGCAAACTGGAACTGGAAGTCCTTCTTTCCGGAGTTGACGCTGACCTGTATGCCCGAAAAGGCAGTTTTATTAGTTTTAAGCGCTTTTTTTGCGAAGTAATTTTGAAGGTGATTTTCAGCGTTAACCTTAGTAAGCGGCCGGTTTGAAAGAAACGTCAAAACGGCGAGGATGATTAAGAACAGGATAACAGCGATGCCGAAAAGCAGGATTATTTTTTTAAGCATAGAGGACTCCTTTCTAGAGATAAAGTGTTTCGTTTGAATTTCATCATAAATTAACCTATAATAAGCAAAGGGTAAAACCCAAAAAAAAGATACTTCTTTAAGTCATATTACTAATAGGTATATATACTATATCATGGAGCGATCAAAAATGGAATATGTCATTTTAGGATTATTAATGCTACGCCCAAATACACTTTATGGAATACGGAAGGCTTTTGAACAGGGAATCTCCATGTTCTATAGTTCTAGCTTAGGCAGCTTGCAAACAGCCATTAAAAAACTGTCGGCTAAAGGTTATATTACTTCTGATGAAGGTGTCGAAAATGGAAGAGCGAAAAAAACGCTTGAGGTGACGGAAATGGGGCGAGAAGCATTTTTTAAATGGATGCTCGCACCACTCGACAGTAACAACCTAGAGGTCAGCTTTCTATCCAGGCTCTATTTTATGGGGCTACTACCAAGCAAAGCGCAGCAATTAGAACAGCTAAAAAGAATGAAAATCGAAATCGAGCAGGAAAAAAGCAATCTGGTTGAGGTGGACCAGCAGCTAAGTGGTCTGAAGCTTCCTTTAGAGTATCAACCGGTGTTCTTTTATCAGAGAAAAGTCCTTCATTATGGTATCGATACGCATGAGTATGGTCTAAAATGGCTTCAAACCCTTATCGATGAAATTGAGAGCAATTAAAAAGCGATTCACAATCTGTTAAGATTGGAATCGCTTTTTTTTAGCCTACTTTTTCATTTTCCTGTTTTAGCTGGGTTCGAAGCTCATCGATTAGGACTTCACAGGCTGCGATGGTGGCCGAGATGGCAATCTCTTTCCCCTCGCTTCTCCCTAGCCAATCCTGGCCCTCGAGGATGTACTGATCCTCTAAGAATCCCTCTAACTCTTTTATCTGATCCTCTAAATCATCATGCATTTTTAATTTTAAAAAGGCATATACGGAGTCGAAGACTTCATCATATCTTTTTTGGTTGTGTTCCGTAATAAACATGTCATCCTCCTTACTTCATTAAAATATCACGTATCGCGATAAAAGTAAAGGGTCTATTCGGCATTTAGTGGCTTGCGGTAACGAAGTAGTAACTTTTCATAAAGTTCAGCTCCTGAGTCATTGCCCATGATGCGTAAAAGATCAATAGACTGATTCAAATAGATTTCATACCCGTCTTGATTAAGGTAATATAATGCGGTACCTTTTCTTACTAATAGAGTTGGTAGAGAAGACATGACAAGCTGCATTTTGCAATATTCTATTCCAAGTTCAGCATATTTAAGTGCGTTTTCATGCAAATCGAGTCTGTGATAGTTGTAAGAAATTGTGGTTAAAACCTTTGTAATCAAATGCTTATCATAATGCTTAGAGCTGGCGGTCAGATCAAGTGAATCATAAAGAAACAATAAGATATCATTGCTTAAGATGCATTCTCTTAATGCGCCATATAATGAAGCGATAGTAAATAGAATCCTCAACTCTAGATAATTGTATTTATACTCCTTCCAGTGACTGAAGGAAAAGGTCGGGTTAAACAGGCACAAGGCCTCGATAAGGTGATTGATACTTTCCAATTGAATACTTTTATTGTTTTCGTCAGAGTAAGACAGAGCGAGTCCTTTAAAAAATAGGTCTAACTGAAGGAGTTCTCTTTGATCTATTAAATGTGAATTTGCGGTTTTCATAAATTTTTCAAACGAATCAACGGTATCTAAAATGGAGTCTTTATCGAAATGAATAACATGATAATCAACTAAGTCATAATACTTTAACAGTTCTCTAGAGCTTTTATAGTTATTAAGCAATAAATGTAAATCAGTTTTATAAAACATCGATAAAATTTCGATTGTATCATATCGTGGAATTGAAATCCCATTTTCTAGTTTTCGAAGTGTTTCAGCGCTTAATCCGGTTCCAGTCACCACATTTTCTTGAGTGTAGCCTAATGACTTCCTTATTTCCCTAAGTCGGATTGAAAATGCTTTCAAATCATAGGTACTTAACAATTTCAACCTCCATTACCCCAACTTTGATTGGGTTTTTTAAATTGTTAAAATAGTATAACATAAAAATAAGCGAAAGTTGACATAATAAAACATTTTACATAGACATAAATCAGTAGATTCCATATATGTCTATAGGTCTAACGATGATGGAGTTGCCCTATGGAAAAAAATATACCTAAATATGTGAGAAACCTTAAAATGAATGGTAAACTAAACAACATCGACAGACAGAGTGGTAATCGGAGACTATTTAGGCTTGTACTCGATACAAATGAGAAAGTTCATTACGAGGCATTGTACATGGATGATTTAAATATTCTGATTAAAGACTGCATAAACTATTACGAAATTTTAGCACCTAAACATAAATAAAGACCGTCATGGTCTTTTTTTATTTAAATTAATTATAATAACTTAAATTAAACTAAATGACTTTTCATAACGGTCGAGATGGTTTTGATAATTTTCAGCAACGATAGATTTGTCTTGAATTTTTAATAGCTCAATTGCTTGTTTGATGTAAACATCGTAACCAAATTGCTTGAGGTGAGCCATTGCGCTTCCTTTTCTGAATAAAAGTAAATGTAAATATGCTAAAATTGAATGATCCACACAAAATTTAATGCCTTGATCCGCATATTCGAGCGCTTTTTGATGTTGATCAAGTCGATGATAATTATAAGAAATGATACATAGGGATTTTACAATAAGCATCTTTTCATAGAATTTTGCATGGGCTGAGGTGTCAAAATAGTTTAGGATGTGAAGTAGAATTTCGTTGCTTAAAACACAATTTCTTTTTTCACCTTCTATAGAAGCTAAAGTTAGTAAAATTCTCAACTCAAGAAAGTTGAATTTGAATTTTCGCCAAAATTCAATGTTAAAATTTGGTGAAGTAACCCGCATTGCATTTTCCAAAAGTTCTACAGAATCCTTATATGTTTCGTAATTATTATCATAACTTAAAGATAGACCTCGATAAAATAACTTTAACTGCTCAATTTCCCTCTGATCTATTACATTTACAGGATTCTTTTCGACATAGTGATCAAATTGTTCAATAGTTTTTGACAGTGATTCGAAGTCTTCATTGACCATGTAATAATCTATCAAATCGT
>JAIUOA010000012.1 GCA_020161295.1 Bacillota bacterium
GAAACTTCCTCCTCCGTTTGGATTGTGTTTGCTGTCACTTATATAATTCGACGTTTGGGGTGAAGTTTCCTTTTTGATTCTTTAAAAAATTGTTAAATCAACGGTTATAAATTATGCAATTTTCTCATTTATAAATACGTAAGATCAATTAAAAATAATTTATTCAAAGTTTATCATTTGAACAGTATGATTAATAGGTTCTATATGTTATAACTTACAAGTACTATGAAGTCATTAAATCGGGAGCGAGTAAATTGAAAAATAAACTTAGAATACTATATTTAGTAAATATCCCATCACCGTATAGAGTTTCATTCTTCAATGAATTAGGAAAAATATGTGATTTAACAGTTTTATTTGAACGGAAATCCTCAAGTGATAGAGAGCTCACTTGGCATGAATATGATTTTGAGCATTTTAACGGTATTTTTCTGAACGGCGTTAATTTTAAATCTGATCAAGGATTATGCTTAGGAATAATTAAGTTTTTATCTAGAAAAAAATATGATTGTATTGTAATTGGAGGGTATTCGACACCCACTGGAGCCTTAGCTATTAATTACTTAAAAATTAGTAATATCCCCTTTGTATTAAATATTGATGGGGGATTAATTAAGGGTAATGAAAGCAAAATAAAAAAAATAATAAAGACATATTATATTTCTAGTGCAACCGCGTGGCTAAGCACAGGTAATTCAAGTTCAAAGTATTTAGAATATTATGGAGCAATAAAAGAAAAAATATATGTATATCCTTTTACTACATTATATAATAACGAAATTGCTGAATTCCCACTGAGTCAATTAGAAAAAGTCCAATTACGTAATGAACTGGGTTTAAGTGAGGGGAAAACAGTCGTAGCAGTAGGACAGTTTATCCATCGAAAGGGTTTCGATATTTTAATTAAAGCTTGGTCTAATGTTTTTCAAGGAGCATCATTATACTTTATTGGCGGTGAGCCTACAAGCGAGTATATTGACTTAACAAATAGTATTAACACCAACAATATACATTTTATTGGATTCAAATCAAAGCATGAACTTCAAAAGTATTATAGGGCTGCAGATTTATTTGTTCTTCCAACAAGAGAAGATATTTGGGGATTAGTAATTAACGAGGCATTGGCAAATGGTCTACCCGTTATCACAACTGATAAGTGTGTGGCAGGATTAGAATTAATTAAAAACGGAGAAAATGGATTTATTGTTCCAGTTGACAACATAGAGTATCTCTCAATGAAAATTAATGAAGTTTTGAGTAATGAAGAGCTTATCTCAAAAATGTCAACTAAAAGCATTGAAACAGCTCAATTTTATACTATTGAAAATATGGCAGAAAAAACTTTGGAAATCGTTAACAGAATAATAAAGGATCCTGTTTTATGATAAATAAAATATCATATATCACGAAATACAATAGAAGATTTGTTAAAAGAATAAAAAATCTAGAATGGATTATGATTTTCTTTTTTTTTGTTTTTAGTTTTATTAATAATGTAACACTGATAATTTCATTTGTTTCATTACTATTTTTTTTATATCAAAAAGAAATAGGAGCAATCAAAATTTTAAATTTAATAGTGATGCGAACTATAATAAATCCTGGTATTGCAATTAGCTTAGATAGTTTACAAAACATAAAATGGGTCATAGTATTTATATGCTCATTCTATTTAATATCGGGTTACAAAAAGGTAAGTTTGAAGCTTAAGAAGAAGCTTAATAAAGTTTTATTTGCAGTTCTATTATTTGGATCTTATAATATGTTTTCCTCATTTTTCTTTAGTACACTTCCAGTTGTTGCCATCTTTAAACTCATAAGTTATATAGTTGTTTTTATTGGAGTGATGATTGGAGTAGCGAATACAAATGATAAGTATAACTGGCTAGATTGGATGTATACATTGATGAAAATCATATTTATTACATCTATTCCATATATAGGTAATAATATAGGATATCTAATAAATGGACATGCTTTTCAAGGAATAACAAATCAACCGAACATGTTTGGTATTTTAGCCGCATTATTTATTGCGCTAATTGTCACGCGAATTCAGCTAAAAAGATTTAATGGTAGATTTGAGCCATTAATACTAATCTCTGTTATGATGTATATGCTAATACTAAGTAAGTCAAGAACAGGATTTATAACAGCAATTATAACAATATTATTTTTTCTAATGTTTTCAAATATTAATATGATAAAGAAAATAATGGCCTTAAATTTATTTGGGATAATTACAGTTCTTTATGCTTTGTTTGATGGTGAATTATTTAATTTTTTTCAACAATTTCTTTATAAGGGACAAGAGGACATTTTATTTTCAAGAATGAACCAAGTAAATGAGTTGATGTACAATTTTTTGAAAAACCCTTTTTTCGGAAGTGGCTTTGCTGTACCAGTCATTCCATATAGATCTTTTGCGTTTAGCACAGAATACATTGTTGAACCTGGAAATTTACTATTAGCTGTATTATCGTACGGAGGTATTATAGGTTTTGTCTTCTTTTTGAATTACATTATACAAATTTATATAAGCAATAAAGAAATGTTTAAATACTTTATGTTTCTACCATTTACAACGATTATGATTAGTATGGGTGAAATGGTGTTCTTTAGTAGTAATAATATTGGTATTTGGTTATACATGGCACTAAGTATTTATATTTTTGATGGTAAAACTCGTAATGAATATTCCGCTCCCCCTAAAGTCAATTTATGAGGCCAAAAACAATAAGTTTAAATGTTCCAGGGCAAAAAGTAGGAGTTGATAAGATCTATATTTAATAATAATTTGTTTTATATGTTAGAATTAATGAATATATTTAACTAAAGGGGAAAATATGATTGACAAGTTAAAGTTTTATATTGTACTTAGTATAATCAATACATTTTTGTGCGGTACTCATTTTTTTGGAATCAAGAGATATTTATTAAATTTGATTCGAATCAAAGTTGGACATGGGACAAGAATAGTTGGGCCAATAATAATCAACTATCACTGTTCTCTTGTAATAGGAGATAATACTTGGATAGGGAGAAACCTCGTGGTAGATGGTAATGGTTATGTTAAAATAGAAAATTGTTGTGATATTGCTCCAAATTTGCTAATTAGTACTGGAAGTCATGAGATTGGAAATGAAGAACGTCGTGCAGGAAAAGGGATAACATTCAATAGTACACTTATCGAGTCCGGTTGCTGGATAGGAACAAATGTTGTGATTATTAATGGTTCAAAAATTGGTAAGAAGTCTATTGTAGGCGCTTGTAGTTTAGTAAATAAGAATATTTCTCAAAATTCATTTGTTGCGGGTGTTCCAGCTTCACTTAAGAAGGAACTAAATTAAATGATTATGAAAACTAAGTTTTTTGAAAATGACACAAGGATATATTTAAATAATGTATTTAATATTGGGTTTTTTAGGGTTTTAACAATAATCACAAATTTTTTATTAGTTGGTTTAATATTTAGATATTTAAATAGTGAAGAATTAAATGGAGTTTGGCTTACTGTTTTTTCGATTGTTACTTGGCTAGCAGTGTTTGATTTTGGTATTGGAAATGGTCTAAGGAATAAACTTACAGAAGCAGTGACGCTAAGAAATATTCCATTAGCAAACAGTTTAATAGTAACTTCATATATAATATTGTCAATTCCAACTATATTGATTAATGTTGCTGTAGTTATTTTTGCACATGAAATTAATTGGGTGAGGTTGCTTAATTTGAATAATCATAGTCTCTCGAATGAATATTTGACAGTTTTTATGATTATTCTGACTATATTTTATTCTTTCAACTTTTATCTTTCACTTATCCATCCAGTATTTCATTCAGTTTCAAAATCATATGTAATAAACTTTGTTCAATTCATTACTAATCTAATCAATGTAGTTGTAATATTGTTGCTTTTACTATTTAAAGTTCAACCAAGTTTAATAACGCTTTGCTTACTTTATCTTGGATCAAGTATTTTAGTATTAAGTATTGTTTCAATAAATTTTTTTCGATTTAGTAATTCAACATATAGATTCAAAATAAAATATTATAATAGAGGTTTAGTCCGTGAAATACTTAAAATAGGTGGAAATTTCTTTATACTACAATTGGCAATTATAGTCTTATTTAACACAGATAATTTTTTAATAAGTTTCTACTTAGGCGTTAAAGATGTAAGTAGCTATCAACTTGTTAATAAGTTGTTAAGTATTTATACAACATTAATGTCAATCCTTCTAATTCCAATTTGGACAGTAATAATCAAATATAATATTAATAAAGAATATACTAAGTTACGTAAAGTGATAAAGCTTTTAATGTTTGCTTTTATTATTATATCTGTGTTTGTATGGATAACGGCGATTAATAGTAAATTTTTGATAGCAATATGGGTTGGTGAAGAGCTCGATAAGATTGATTTTAATTTAATTATGTTTATGGCAATTTTTACAGTTGTACATATTTGGTGTAATATATTCCAATATATTTTGAATGGTTTAAATTATCTTAGAATCCAAATGTATTGCTATGGAGTTGCTATGATTATTAATATTCCAATTTCAATCATATTAGTCTTAAATACTGATTTAAAAGTAAGCGGTATTATATTAGGCACGATAATATCGTTATCTATTCCAAGTGTAATTTTGCCATTTTACTTATCAAGGAAATTAAGAAAATATTAGAGAGTAGACTCATGGTTTTCAGACGCCAAATCGAAAGACCGTATTTTTCTCATCTTGAAATCGTGTAAAATCAATGCTTCTAGAATCGAAATTTAGGTTTCTTTCCAAACAGTACCTGACACCGCGTGTGAAGAAAGTGAAAGTAGTTAAGTCGAACTGGCAGGATGTAGATGTGGAGCGGGGGCATTGGAACCCTGGAGAAAAATGTGGGGAATCATGGGTGTCAGATACTAAATCGGAAGAAACTTTTTTTCACGTCTTGAAACCATCTGAAGTCAATGCTTCTAGAATCGAGACTGAGGTTTCTTCTAAAACGGTACCTGACACCCAACGAGAATAAAGTGAAGTAAGTTAATCCGAACTGGCGGGATGTAGATGTGGAGCGGGGGCATTGGCACCCGGTGAGAAAAATGTGGGGAGGATACATAATATGAAGGTGCGTAAGGCTGTGATTCCGGCTGCGGGGCTGGGGACGAGGTTTTTACCGGCGACGAAGGCGATGCCTAAGGAGATGTTACCGATAGTGGATAAGCCGACGATTCAGTATATTATCGAGGAGGCGATCGCGTCGGGGATCGAGGAGATCCTGATTATTACTGGGAAGAGTAAGCGGGCGATCGAGGATCATTTTGATCGGTCGTGTGAGCTGGAGTCTGAGCTGGAGAAGAAGAACAATACGGAGATGTTGGCGCTGGTGCAGAGTGTGTCTGAGCTGGTGGATATTCATTACATAAGGCAAAAGGATCCGAAGGGGCTGGGGCATGCGATTTATTGTGCTCGGACGTTCGTGGGGGATGAGCCGTTTGCGGTGCTGTTAGGGGACGATGTGGTCCATAACGAGGAGAGGCCGTGTTTAGGACAAATGATCGAGGTGTTCGACCGCGAGCAGGTGTCTGTGCTGGGGGTGCAGGAGGTTGCGCCTAGCGAGGTTTCGAAGTACGGGATCGTGGATGGTTCGCGTGTGAGTGAGCAGGTTTATGAGGTGCGCGATTTAGTAGAGAAGCCTGCGCGTGAGGTGGCGCCGTCGAATGTGGCGATCTTAGGGCGGTATATTATCACGCCTGGGGTGTTCGATATTCTGAAGGATACGAAGCCTGGTAAGGGCGGGGAGATTCAGCTGACGGATGCGCTGAGGGAGCTGGCTCAAAAGGAGCGCATGGTGGCGTACACGTTTGAAGGGAAGCGCTATGATGTGGGAAACAAGCAGGGGTTCCTGGAGGCGACGGTGGAGACTGCGCTGAGACGGGCGGATCTGCGAGATGAGTTTTTAGAGTATTTGGTGGGGGTAGTTGAGAGGGAGATGGGGAAGTAAGAGGTAGGAAGTTTGATATAAAACACAGAAAAAGCCACTGGAGGAGTCTAGTGGCTTGAGGTGTAGGCAATGTTTGTTTAGATACTATTTTCTATTGAAATCTTATTTAAATCATATTTCTCCTTGACCTCCACAAGTTTCGCATTGCTTGCCAATATACGCATAACCTGTTCCGTTGCAATCAGGACAACGTATATACTCACCTGATAATCTTTCTTCAATTTTTGTTAAGCAACTATGACATAATCCAGTATCATAATCTAGTTCATCATCAGTGAATTCGTTATGACACTCATTACATAATACGAAAACTAGGTCACAATCACCAACAATCGATACTTCATTCGCTTCACTAATCGAGTTATAAGAAGCTTTCTTTCTTTTTGAAGAATAATTTGAAGTTTCCATAAAATCCTCCTAAGTTTAAAATGAATGGTGCTTTTCTAATATTTTGTATATTAATTTTTATGAAGCAAATCTTTCAATTAATTCAATCAGTTCACCAAGTACTTTGTGTGAAAAATGCATTTGATTATATGTTGTATCAATTTTTTCGTTAAAATGTAAATTATCATTACAATATTTTCTGACTTCATTTAATTTTCGTGCAAATTCAGCATCAATTATTTCATGCTGCTCACATTCGCTTATGTTTTTGAAATTATTATTTGTGATATATTTATCACCAATATAATGATGTAGAAGATTTATTAATCCCATTTCCATTCCAACTCTGATATCACATAATGCATAAGCGAAGTCTTGCGATTTAATTCGTTCCTTAGATTTGACCTCCAAATTTTTCATGTCATATACAATACCATTATAGTAATCACGATTTTTTCCACCACGATCTAAACCCTGATTATTAAATCCTTTAAAGTCATAACCTAACTTATCGAATCCTTCTCGATTGTAACCTTCTTGATTAAAGCCTTTATTATTGTAGCCTTCTCTATCAATCTGTTTATTGTTAAATCCGTTTGAATCGTATCCTTCAAAATCAAAACCATTTTTATCAAATCCTTTTGAGTTAAAACCACTTGAATTGAATCCTTTCTTGTTATATCCAACTTCATTGAAACCTTGTCTATCAAATCCCAATTTAATGTAACCATCTTGATCATAAGTTTCTCGGTTATTTAGTGCTATTAAGGAGAGTATGCCTATTAAAAGAGTACCTCCTCCAATGCCAATACAAATATTTGATTTACTCATAGTTTTTATCGATGATTTTTGCAAATCATACACTCCTTTTTATAAAATTTTGATTTGAAAAATGAAATAGGTAATGCTGAGAGTAATTCTGTAGTTTTTTCTATTTACCTTGATTTACAAATTTGAATTATGTGGTGATTAATCTTATGTGCTACAAAATTTGAAATATGGAAAATAAAAATCAGCAATGAAAATTTTTTTGACTCGATTGGATAAGACTAGTAATACTAGCTTTTTTTCTTAAGCCATAGATATTCAATAAAATCTATGAAAGTGTTAATTAGTTTATTTTCGTCATCTGATAATTTTATTGAATTGTAGACACCCCAAATTTCAAATTGTCTTTTTATTGCTGCAATTAAATCTGATTTATTTCCAGTTATTTTATAATTTGACAAAGGAAAGTTAATTGTTCTTTTTAATTCTTCTAAATCATGATAATTTAAGGATGTAAGATTACATAGTTCTTCTTGTTTCAAAATTTCATTATATCCATATTGAGTACATTCATTCAAAACTTCAGCTATAGATACCTCTCTATTATATTTTTCCTCAAGTATATTCTTAATAATTTGAATATTTTCCATTGGAAGTGAGTTGTCAAAAAAATAGTCAATATTAACTTTAAATTCTGTACTCAGTACACAAAGAATATATGGATTTACTTCTCTTGTCCCACTTTCGAATTTTGAAATTTGAGATCTAGTTACATTTAATAAACTGCCAAGTGCATTTTGACTCATATTTTTTGATTCTCTTAAATATTTTATTTTGGTACCAATAACTTCATTGATATCATGTTGATTTGCCATAAAACACCTCCTAAAAAGAGCATAACATAAAGTGACATATTGTCAACGCTAATCCTAAAAACAGAACACGCGTGACGATATGTCACTTTTAAACGCTGAATTATTTTATTACATTTGCTTCATTGTTGTCAGATAAATTTCTTTATAAGAATATATTTGTATATTGAATCACTTTAATCAATGCTTCAAAGTTCGAGTTGAATGTATTATATTGCAGTCCAAAATAGCACTATATATAGTTATCTCATATAAGGAGTGAAATTATGAAGTTTTTAAAGCCTAATCGTTTCTATAATTCTTGCTGTATGTACATATCACCTTTATATGAGTCATCTTTAAATCCAAAATTGATGGTACATCCTGATGGAATGTGCACAATAAGTGTTGATCCGACAAACTGCTTTCAAAATGCTATTGGAGTGTTTAATAGTGAATTCGATACTTTTGGAATTGGAGTATTTGATGGTATAGCACGAATTTTTAGAAATAATGATTCAGTTGAATATAAACTGCCTTTTGATGCATTTGGAAGATTATCATTTTTTTGGAATGTTACTCGCTTGGTAATTTTGTGGGAGCCAGAAGAAAGTGACTATATTCAAGTAGAAACTCAGACAGAACCGTTTAAAATGTCAATGTCATATTTATATGACATAGAAAATAAGGATATAATTAGAAAATCAGATATAACTTCTGAGAGGGACATCATTAGAATCGTGTTTGAATCTCTAGATACTATTGAAAATCGTATTAGGTTTTTTAATTGTTATAATATTTTTTGGAATATTGATGGTAAAATAAAAAAACCAAAAATTGAAATCCATATTCAACCAATAATACTTGAAATGCTTGAAAGATTACTTAAATTGCATGGGTTGAGCATAAAACATGAGAATAAAGTTGGAAACGGGAGCATTGATTATTTAATTGAGGCCGCACAAATAAATGCCCCAGCTTTAAGATTAGTTTGCGAACTAAAGTTAGCCCATAATATGAATGTTAAGAGAACAGTAGATCAATTGAATCAATACATGACTAGTATGCGAATTGACCATGGCATTTTGATAATTGTATGGTTCAAATGTGAGCATTTTCCATATCCTTCGTATGATTTGTGTGACTTCTTCACAGAAGTTAAAGATGAGATATATGGTTCAGGTCTAAAAAATGTAACCTTAAAAACAATTGATTTATCTCCAGGGAATGCCCCAAGTAAGTCCTGTGATAATCTAAAGAAGTTTTCTACATAATATCTAGCACCAATGGATGTAAAAAACAAAATCAGTAGAAACAATTTTAGTAAAGTTAGATAAACTAATGTCGTTAGAATCATTTTTTATAGTTTTCCGAATTAGAATCGGACACCTAACTAGATGAAATGAAGTATTTGCTCACGGTATTGTCGCTGAGCAATTATTTCTGATCATCAAATTGTCCAATTTGTCAAATTAGTGGTCCGTTTTCCGCCACTACTATTCCACTTAACGCCAGATACTAGGCCATTTTTCGCCGCAAAGTATACCACCATGGTTTCATTCATAGTGGTTGAAGGTTTATAAATTATGGACAACTTAGCGAGCAAATAAAACTGATATGTGTTTGTCCATGTACTTGTAAGCATAATGTAATCAACAGGAGTAGTGGATCAAAAATTCATGAGCGTTTAATGAGGTTTCGGTTTAGCTGCTCCTCCATCACGGATTTACAGATCCACTTGCACGGTGGAGTAACGCCACTGTCACGGCTGTATAGCTCCATTAAGCGGAAAGGTGATGTGGAGCGAAGGCATTGACATCGGATGAGAAGCGTGATAAAACGTATGTATAGAGAGTGACCTAGGGTTTTCGAGGGTGGCGCGTATGATGCGACGGGTGAGAAGGCTTATACTTATGGGTTCGATATGGATGATTTGTGCCGTTTCTGTTCGTGTGGGGTATGGCGAGGTGAGTCGTGGGGTGGTGACGCTCGATTCGGAGCAGTTGTTGACGGTGCGGTTTAGTAATCAATTCGGGATTCGCATGTCGCCGCTGAGTGTGAATAAGACGCTTCATTTTTCTGAAGTTTTCTATACGAATGCGGATGGGGTGAAATGGGGATCGCATCCGATTAGTACGGATTGGATCGGGCCGATGATGATGAGAACAGCTGATGGGTCTGATGCAGCTCCGCGTTTTCGGGTGGCTTTCATGGGTCTGATGGCGATGAGGGCGGGAATCCAACTTCGAAGAATGTGTCTACGGTGATTACGGTGGATGGCGTGGTGCTGGGGGCAGGCGATGTAAAGAATCGGTATGCATTTAATGAAATGACGGTTCAGCGCGTTAATCATATCGATGCGTATAATTCTGATGCGGTCGCTGCGGTGGAGGTAACGGTGACCTATGTGATTTCGCCGGATGGCTGTATAAACGTGCATGTGCAGCTTACTGCGCTGTCAGATAGCGTCATCGAACGGTATTATGGACTTCAGAGTCGTACGTTTAAGAGTACGAAAACCATCAGGATGTCAAGCGTTGAGCATAAGGCGAGGAGCTATTTCGAGTCGGCGGATGCTACCACCTGGGAGATGGATGTGTTTGATCGGTACTGGGTGGCAGTGAATTTAGAGCCGACAGGTCTAGGGGATTTTAGCTACTGTGTCGATAAACCGCATGCGTTTAATTTAAGCTACGGCAAAACGTACTTTAACCTGATTAATAACGCTGAGTGCCCTGTTTCGAAGGGCAGTAGTGTGGAATGGTCGGGGAGTTATGTTTTTAAAGGTCCGGTTAATGATGTAAGTGCGGTTCAGGATGCTGTCATGAAGGAAACGAAGGTGACAGTACCTATGGGAGTTGTAGAGAGGTACATAGAATGCGGAAATATACTAAGTTATTAGGAATCATAGGTTTTATAGTAGTGGAGACGTTTTTCTATTTTAGAAGTGGGCGAGATAATCTCGAGCTGTTCTTTATGATTTGGATTTTTATCTCCGCTGTGCTAATGGTAAATAATACGTTTAAGCGGGGGAATAGGCCAGCGATGATAGGGTTAGGCGCAAATGACAGTATAAAATACGCCTATCTATCGAGCACGTTTATAGAGCAAGATTTAAATGCACAAAGTAATAATAAGCCGCCAAGACGTGGCGTAAATATTGATTCGTGGAATTTGGTTTATTTAGTGTTTTTAGTCGCTAACATCATCGGTTATATCGTGGTGATGCCGAAGTGAAGATTAACTGCATGTAGGTTATATATCGAACGTTTCAGTTATAACTGAAACGTTTGTTGTTTTCGGACGATGATTAAGTTATAATTGATACAAAGGTGGTGAGGTGATGATTAATAGAGAACTTTATATGCAGAAGGTACGACCGTTTATCGATAAAAACTTAGTTAAAGTAATTACAGGGGTAAGAAGGTGTGGGAAATCTGTTATGATGCAGTTAATTCAAGCTGAGTTAAAAAAGGTTGGAATTAAAGAACAGCAGATGCTAGCCATAAATTTTGAAGATATGTCTTATACAAGCTTGACAGATGCTACCAGTTTGCATGATGAAGTTATGCGTAAGTTTAGTGCTAACCCTACACTAAAATATCTATTTTTTGATGAAATACAAGAAGTAAAAGAATGGGAAAGATGTATTAATTCGCTTCTATCGAAAGGTCAATTTGATATTTACATCACTGGTTCCAATGCGAACCTACTTTCTGGTGAACTCGCTACTTTTCTGGCAGGACGGTATGTGGAAATCAATCTATATCCCTTTTCCTTTAAGGAGTTTTTAGACCTATTCAATCTAAAAACTGCTGAAAGTTCAGTCGATGCAAATTTTAAACGTTACCTTCAGGTTGGTGGGTTTCCATTTATACAGCATTTTATCGATGATCCATTAGCCATCGCGCAATATTTAAAGGATATATACAGCTCTGTACTTATAAAGGACGTCATGAAGCGAAATCAATTTCGAGATGTGGATTTACTAGAAAGGACCCTATTATATGTCATCGCTCATGTTGGGGAGACTTTTTCAGCTAACTCGATTTCAAAGTTTTTCAAAAGTGAAGGGCGAAAAGTAGCACCAGAAACGATTCTAAATCAACTTAGAGGGTGTGAAGAGGCATTTCTCTTTCATAAAGTCCCTAGGGTTGACCTCATAGGTAAGCAAATTTTGCAAGTAAATGAAAAGTACTACATGGTTGACCACGGTATTCGTCAGGCAGTATATGGCAGCAACCAACGAGATATTCAAAGAATTTTAGAAAATGTGGTTTATATGGAGATGCTGCGCAGGGATTATACCGTAAGAGTAGGTCGTGTAGGTGATCAAGAGGTTGATTTCGTGTGTGAAAAGGCTGGAGAACGTCTTTATATTCAGGTTTCATACTTACTCGCTTCAGATGAAACGGTGGAAAGAGAGTTTGGTTCACTTTTAATGATTGATGATAACTTTCCTAAATATGTCCTATCGATGGATCAATTTGATCTCAGTAGACAAGGCATCATTCATCAGTATTTACCGGATTTTTTATTAGGACGTAAATAAAAAAATGAGGCCAGAATCTATTAAGATACTAGCCTCACTCATTTGATTATCCTATTTAAAGTTCTCATCTTTTTCGCTTTTTATCGATAAGCGCTTGACGCTTTTCAGCTTGCTGATCCTTCTTCTTTTCTCTGCATTTTTGGCAAAATAGATTACTTTCACTTGGTTTTAGTACAGCGCCACATTGTTTACACTTTTTAATCATGCTGATTCCTGCTTTCATTGATTTTACTATTCATGTTATTATATCAGACTTATGCTGCTATAGATATTCAAAAAATATTACAAGCATTGCAAGAAAATTTTGATTTTTCAGTCAACTCATTATAAAATAGTAATGCAGAGTGAAAGGTTCTAAATACTATTATATGAGGTGACGTATGTTTAATTCTGTAAAAGAAGTTCGTGATTTTTGTCAGGAAAATGAAGTGAAGATGATCGACTTCAAAGTGGCAGACCTTAGTGGTCGCTGGCATCATCTATCAATCGTACCAGAAAGATTAGATCAACGCACGATGGAGGATGGGATTGGATTCGATGGATCGAGCTATGGATTTCTTACTGTTGAAAAATCTGATATGGTCTTTATTCCCGATTTGAGTACTGGTTTTTTAGATCCCTTCACTAAAGTTAAGACGCTAACCTTCTTAGCGAACACGTATACACTTCACCCAGAACCGAGAAGATTTGAATCCGATCCACGTTATGTCCTTGAAAAGCTGGAAAAGCACATGAGAGCAGAAAACATCTGTGATACGGCATTATTGGGACCAGAGTTTGAATTTCATATCCTCGATCATATCGCTTATGAGGTAAGTCCTCAGACCATGTATGTGGAGATGGATGCTAAGCAAGCGAACTGGAATTCAGGAAATAATGACACGCAAAATCTAGGCTTTACGGTTAAACATAAAGGCGGCTATCATGTGGATATTCCGCATGATGAAAATTATAATTTAAGAAATGAAATGGTGCTAACGCTTGAGCAAAACGGCGTGCCGGTTAAATACCATCACTCAGAGGTTGGCGGTCCTGGTCAGTTAGAGATCGAGCTTAGCTTCGGTGGCGCGGCTGAAATGGGCGACCGAACCATGAAAAGCAAGTATATTATTAAGAATACGGCTGTTAAGAACAACAAAACGGTGACGTTTATGCCGAAGCCGTTATATAAAGAAGCTGGCAATGGCATGCATGTCCATATGATTTTATTTAAAGATGGTCAGCCATTGTTCTTCGATAAAAATGGCTATGCTGGCATGTCTCAAACGGCTTTATATGCCATGGGTGGACTGCTGAAGCATGCACCAGCGCTTTCAGCCATCGTTAACCCGACGACGAACTCGTATAAACGATTAGTTCCTGGTTATGAAGCGCCTGTATCGATTTGCTTTGCTTTATCAAACCGTAGCGCGGTTATAAGAATTCCAGGGTATGCAAACAGACCTGATGAGAAGCGTTTTGAGTACCGTTCTTCTGATGCTACTGCGAATCCATATTATGCCTATGCCGCTTTACTCATGGCAGCATTTGATGGAATTCAGAATAAGATCGATCCTGTAGCTGAGGGATTTGGTCCACTAGATAAAAATATCTATGATCTTCCAGATGAAGAAAAAGCGAAAATCAAATCACTACCAAAATCTGTGGAGGAAGCTGCTGAAGCTTTAGAAAAAGACCACGCGTTTTTAATGGCAGGCAATGTTTTCACGAAAGAGCTGATCATGAACATTAAGAACCGAATTCTCAAAGACGCCGCAGAGGTGAATTTCATTCCGCATCCTAAAGAGTTCGAGATGGTTTTTGATTTATAGGATAAATTAGGGGAAAATTAAGTGCAGGACTATATGGAAAAATTACTAAAGCAAATCATCGCAAACGATAAAAAACCACCGCTCTATGAATATACGGGCGAACTCTTTTGGAATGATCCGCATATTTCGAAGCAGATGCTGAAGGCGCATCTGAATCCAGAGCATGATGCAGCCAGTCGTAATCCGCGTGCGATTTCGGCTACGGTTAACCATCTGTTTGATCAGGGTATTCTAAAAGCGGGCATGCGCGTTCTGGATTTGGGATGTGGCCCTGGCCTCTACAGTGAGCTCATACAAGCAAAAGGGGCGCACGTGGTCGGCATCGATGGCTCCGAAAATTCCATCGCTTATGCGAAGGAAAGAAGCGAGCGACTCGGTCTAGGCATCACGTATTTGCACATGGATTTCTTTGAGATGCCCTTCGAGCAAGAGTTCGACGTGGTTTTACAAATATACGGCGAGCTAAATACCTTTTCTCCTGAGAACAGAGACAGGTTGCTTTCACTTATAAAACGCGCATTAAAGGATAATGGGCGATTTGCATTCGATGTAACCAACCGTGCAAACCGGGACCCTGCGGCCACGAATCCCACCTGGTATACCTCGGAATCAGGCTTCTGGAGCGGCGAGCCCCATTTGGTACTCGAACAAGCCTATGATTACCCCGAGGCTTCCGCTTGGGTAGACCAGTACATCGTCATCGATACGAAGGGCGTAAAGGCCTATCGTAATTGGTTCAATGACCATGACGTACAGTCGATTACCGAAGTCATGACGCATAACGATTTCCAGATAGAGCACTGCTGGGGGGACCTAGCATGGGCACCGCTAACAGAATCAGACAAATGGATCGGTATCGTAGCGAGAAAAGCTGTCTAGTATCATGAATAAACAAAAAAACGTTTCAGTACTAACTGAAACGTTTGATGTTTTTTGGCATGTATTAAGTTATATTTAGATGCGTGCTCCAAACGGTATCAGTGCGAGCTGTGCCAGTTTCAGGTGCTGCTTTGCAAATGGAAGTCCGATAATGGTGATGGCGAGTAAAAAGGCGATGGTGAGGTGCATGAGAAACAGCTCCCAGCCCAGTACCAAAAGCCAGATGATGTTGCCGATTAATCCACCGGCACCGAAGTTACCGACCTGTACATCGCGTCCGAACGGTGCGAGTGTGAGACCCGCGATTTTAAAGCATTGGACCCCAAAAGGAATGCCGATGACTGTGATACATAAAAGCGCACCTGCGATCGTCCAGCCGATGGCCGAGATCAAGCCACCTAAAATAATCCATATGAGATTGCCGATAAGTGACATAATTGATCCTCCGAGTTAATTTAATAATGCTATTATAGTCCATACGCATTAAATGGTCGTTAAGACCAGATTAGAATCTAATAAATATGAATATCATCGGGGTTCTCCGGGAGGTACTCGATTTCGAAGTAGTCAAATTCGATATCTTCGATAAAGTGATGCGCCTTAAAACGGGTTTTATTACCGCGCGCCATGTCGAGGGTATTATCGCTTAACCAGATGGGATTGCTAATATCGAAACGGTTACAAATGTCTTCTATAGCACCTCGCAGAAGTGCTTCGTGCGTCTGCCCGTCCTTGCTGGCTTCGTACGTATGATAATTGAGGGTGTTATTTTTCTTTACGATTTTACCGATAAGCTTAAACATGGTGCGCTCCTTATGTTGAGTTCATAAATTTGATTTTCTGACTTATCCAGTTTAAAATGAAAGTGTAGCTGAGTCAAACCGAATTCTACCACTTAACGCGCTTAATTACCAGTTAAAAATAAAAAAACGGGAAGTAAACCATGCAGAAAGTAGCCGCACCACAGAAGAAAAACTATGTTGAATTAGAAATCATTAGAACCCTCTCCTTTATCGCCGTGTTTACACAACACGTATTAGGGGCCGCAGCCCGGCGAAACGAAGGCCTGCTGCCGATTAAAATGGAGTGGCTGATCGCCTTTTTATTTGAGCTGTCCAGGTTCGCAGTGCCCGCATTCGTGTTCATGTTCGGCCTGCTCATGGTGCTCACGTATAAAGAAAACACGCGCTACACAGCCTTTCTTAAAAAGCGCTTTAAGCTAATCTACGTGCCCTACATCCTCGCCACGGCTTTCTATATGGCATTTGACCTCTATCGGTATAAAGAAGATTTCGTAGTGGTGTCCATGCTCAAGTCGTTCATGGAAAAGCTGCTTCTCGGAAACGGGTTTTATCACCTGTGGTATGTCGCGATGATTTTTCAGTTCGTCATATTAGCGCCTGTGGTGTTTGCCGCGATACGACTGGTAAGGTCAGATAAGTTCAGTCGGAAAAAGCTGTTGGGATTAATGACATCGCTCATTATTTTAAGCCTCATATACCTATACGTGACGCCTAAACTCGACCTTCCGGTGTTTTTTAAGACGTACTATACGCGGCTGTTTCCCACATGGTTGTTCTTTTTTATTAGCGGCGCAGTATGTGGCCTAAACTATGAGCGTGCGAAGTTGCTGATTAAGCGGTTTTTCCCGATAACAATGATACTTTCCATCGCAGCTATGGGGTTCGCTTTTTATAAAGACGTGGTGTATATCGGAATTAATCAGATGGTGCACTTTAATCAGGTGAGTTTTTTAGAACCAGTTTATGCGGTGTTGACGTTGATGGAAATCTTTGCTTTAATCGCTCTGGCGGATTATATTAAAAGCATTAGGTTAATATCTAAAACGAGTGGTATGATCGGAGCGCATTCTTATATGGCGTATCTCGTTCATGCCTATGTCATATCTGTCGTATCGTTACAGCTTGCGGGATTACTCCCAGGTCTAAATCTTTATATATTCTATCTCATACTTTATCCGGTTGCACTGGTGATAACGTTAGTTATATCTGTTATGGTGGATAAAATTGTTAAACGTTTCAGTTATAACTGAAACGTTTTGTTTTATTTCCGCCAAGTTACAAAGTGAAAACGCGCCAAATTACAAAGTGAGATTGCGCCAAATTATAAAGTGTCATATAATGGTAAAGTAAGAAGTGGAGGTAAAATGTGAAAAAATATATTCCTCGTATTGCAGATATTATGATTATAAGAGCACTTAAATCATCAGGGGCTGTTTTAGTAGAAGGGCCAAAGTGGTGCGGAAAAACGAGTACAGCACGTCATTTATGTCAAAGTTACCTTTATATGCAGGATCCTGATCAAAGAAGTAATTATATGAAAATTGCTGAAAGCAAACCGTCGCTTTTACTTCGAGGTAAAACGCCTAGACTGATAGATGAATGGCAGATTGCGCCAGTTCTCTGGGACTCAGTAAGGCATGAAGTGGATTTAAGAGCTGAGCTCGGGCAATTTATTTTGACTGGATCAGCTGTACCTATACTTGATGAGAATATAACACACACTGGAACGGGAAGATTCTCTAGGGTAAAAATGAGAACGATGAGCTTATATGAATCTAACGAGTCTAACGGAAGTATAAGCTTAAGTGAATTATTTAATCAAGAAACGGATGCAGCCTCTATTACAGACTTAGACATCGAGAAAATCGCACAGATAATCGTAAGAGGTGGCTGGCCTGCAACGGTAGTGAACACGTATGAAGATGCTTCTAAGCCTGTTCTTGATTATTTAGATTCAATTATCAATATTGATATCTCTCGCGTTGATGGTATCGAAAAAAATCCTCAAAAGGTTGCTGTTCTATTAAAATCAATTGCTAGAAACATTTCAACAGAAGCGTCTATTGAGACACTTAGACGTGACATGGAGGGCAATGAACAGAATTCCGTTTCTCAACCAACCGTATTGAGTTACTTAAATGCACTACAACGTATTTTTGTAATTGAGGATTTAGAAGCATGGAATCCATCCATTCGTTCAAAAACACCTTTACGATCTAGTTCGAAAAGACACTTTATAGATCCATCCATAGCTTGTGCTGCTTTAGGCATTAATGCGAGTAAACTATTAATGGATTTCAATACGTTTGGTTATTTATTTGAATCTCTGTGTATCAGAGATCTTAGAATTTACGCTGACTATCTAGATGGTAAGGTATATCATTACCGAGATAAATCAAATTTAGAATGCGATGCAATAATTGTTTTACGAGACGGTAGGTGGGGCGCTATTGAAATCAAAATGGGACCAAATGAATTTGAGTTAGCTGCTGAGAATTTATTTAAGTTAAAAGAAAGAATCGATAGTGATAAAATGCAGAAACCCTCATTCTTAATGATATTAACAGCAACTGGGTTTGGCTATACTCGAGAAGATGGTATTCATGTGGTACCGATAGGCTGCTTAAAATGGTAAGTATTGACCTTCAGAGTTATTTAATAGTGAATTGTTACAAGGAACGGTTCGGTTTTTAACGGATCTCAGAGGAGGCAAAATGGAAATCAATAACGAAAAATATTCTAAGCGCATGATTTGGACAGCAGTACTGGTGATTATCGCCCTGATTTCAATATTTGGGGTGGCGAAGCTGGTGACGACGCAGGAATTTAATGGTTCCATGATCGAGACCCTAGATGAAAAAAAGGCCACGGTGCTGAAGGTTTCTTTATCTGCAGCGGCCACTTCCACAGCGCTTTCGCTTCTGCCTGGTGATGCGGCGATTCCCATCGCAAACGAGATTGCTGAGCTGACCACATACTTTATCGTCATCCTCGGGGCAATTTTACTGGAGAAGATGCTGTTATCGGTGATTGGTCATCTGACATTTACTTATATTATCCCGCTGGCGTGCCTTTTAGGTGGAATTTACCTCTATACGAAACGCGAGGTACTGAAGGTTCTGGCCATTAAGCTGACGATTTTCGGTCTGGTGCTTTTCTTAGCGATTCCAGCGAGCATAAAGGTGAGTGAGCTCATTTATGCTTCCTACGAGACGCAGGTGGCACAGACGATTCAGACAGCTGAGGAAAATAAGGCCTTTATCGAGGAACAGAAAAATGACCTTGCTGAGGAGGATAAGAATTGGTTTGAAAAGGCGGGCGACTATCTTTCGAATCTAACATCTAAGGTGGGAATCGGCATTTCATCTATGCTACAGAAGGGTGAAGAGACCTTGTCTTCCATGATGGACACCATCGCTGTGCTGATTATTACGTCCTGTGTGCTGCCCATCGTGGTAATCTTGATTTTCTCTTGGATTATAAAAATTCTTTTCGGATTTGATACTTCTGAAGCGCGTAAATGGCTGAGTGTTAAGAGATAGTAACTGTGCGGCGAGAGGATTGGCACAACACAAAATAATGCAAAATGCACACTAAAAGACTAATCATAATAGTTAATATAAGATAAGTGAAAGTAACCCGCCTTGTGCGGGTTATTTAATAATTACTGACGGGGGAAATAATGAAAAAGCTATCAAGTATATTTTTAGTGTTGTTCCTAGTATTATTGCTAGGACTGGTGTTAGGATCTGGTTCATTTGCCGCAGAGACGGTGAAGTACACTGAGCAGGCTGAGGTTTTGAAGAGCTTAGGACTGTTCAATGGTACAAATGTAGGTTTTGAACTCGAACGTGCACCGAAGCGTGTGGAAGTGGCAGCGATGCTGGTCAAATTCTTAGGTGCTGAGGAAGAGGCAAAGGCAAAGCAGTATAAGCATCCATTCACTGATGTACCAGCATGGGCGAATCATATCGTCGGTTATATGTATGAGAAAAAGCTCACTACAGGTATCGGCAATAATTTGTTTGGTTCGCTAAATCCAGCAAGTGCAAAGGATTACACAGTATTTTTACTTAAGGCTCTAGGCTATGGTTCGGCAGATTTTACATACAACGAAACGATGAACTTCGCCGTGTCCAAAGGGCTCTATACCGCTGCTGAAAAAGCTACTTTAGAATCGACAACCTTCAAGAGAGATGAAATGGTCTTTTCATCCTATAAGTCACTCTTTACAAAAGTGAAAGGCAGTACGCAGTTATTAAGCGAAAAGCTAGGCATCGCCTCGGTTCCGAAAATCGTCGCACCTGTGACTGCGACGGTTGATCGCGTTAATTACCGTGAAGGCGTAAGGTTTGTAATCGATAAAAACAAGTTACCCGAACCTTATAAAAATTTCGTCTATATTGGCGTATCAAGAGTCTACTGGACAAATCCAACGACAAATGCGCAGATTAACGAGTTGATTCCTACGGGTAAAAATGAGTCTCCATATTTATCACCTTATGAAATAGATGGCTATGACGGGTATGGCGCATACTGGAATACAGTGGTCACATTGTTTGATAGTGAAAAACGCTTAATTGGATATTTTGATATCTTAGGCAATAATAAAGTAGGTACCTTTACTGTAAACATTAGACCTGTTACTACAGTTCAAGAATTAGCTGAAATCAAGACTGGAGTCAGTATGGGTTCAGGCGGTATCATCTCCATCGACCGTAACGCGCTTCCGGCATTTGCAAAGGATTATGTGAAGGTAGCTGTCCCAGAGTATGGGTTATCAGATGCAAAACAGATTCAGGTGCACTCTGATTATATCGTAGGAAAATCGACCACTAAATTCTATACAACAGCGACCATCGACGGTTTATCTGCTTATGGTTCTGTTAGTAATCGCGCATTTGTGATGTTTTATGATGGTTCAAACCAGCTTCTCGGTTACGCAAGTCTCGATTCAGCGCCACTTGTTGCTGCGATGAAAAATAACTTGGAGAGTAAGGGAATTAAGCAGATTACAAAAGGATTTGTAGTAGTGAACGCTCCTGAATCATCAATGGCTTATGTAGACATTAATAATGTGGACTATGGTTCGTCGCAAAACCTAGTGTATTTTGGTCTTGGAACATTTTTGGGAACTGATAACATCCATGCATATGCTTATTCATTAAGCAAACAAGCCTCAAACTATCTAGAACCTTTAACACCTGCTGGCATTAGTACACAGACCGTAAAGTCTGGAGAAAACGCTATTCTAACCTATTATGATTCAAACAAGAAACTCGTTGCATACTCAGTCGTTCCATATTCAGAGGTTACCAGTACACATCCATTACTCAAAACGGTAGAAGTTCAGTTTGAAGGTGAAGCAAGTAATAATTTCAGTAATAGCTACTTTTCGTTTGAGTACTATAAAAATGGTACACGTATTGGCACGAGTGGGACAAGATACTTTGAGCTCCTAACTTCTAATACTGGAAAAATTACAGGTGTACGCTTCACTCATATTTTCTTCGATCCAAACGGCGGCTATGAAATTAAGGTCTCCAGCAATAATAGCGGATTCGTGATCAAGAGCTTTGAGGTTAAGTAATCTGAATACTTTACAGCAAAATGGGTATATATAAACTAGGCAAAATGAACCTATCTAGATGAGTAAAGAAGGTGTTTTTATGAACATTCAAATCAGGCCAGAGGCGAAGGCTCTGATTGAGAGAGAACATCATCAATGGATTACCCTTCATGCGGATCGTGAATGCGTGGGGGCAAACTGTTCTGAGTCCTATTTGCACCCGATGTTGGGATTTCACAAGCCAACAGAAAGTGAAGCAGAGCGTTTCGACGTATTTCAGGTATCAGGTGTAACGGTGTTTGTTGATCGCGAGTTGGAGATCCTTCCTGAGGTGGATATCGATGTTAAGCATCATATGCTCAAGGATGTGGTGATTGCTACGACTAGACACGAAGCACCGATTATGACCCATATAAAACTATAAGCATCACAAATGTATTTTTATGGCCACTGGGATTAATATCCTGGTGGTTTTATTTATTTGTCTCTATGATATAGAATTAAGTTGAATCTTTTCCATCGATGATATACCTTAAAAGAGTGATCGTATGATGCATTATAGAGGTGACCGATGAATTATCAAAGATTATTAGAATATAAGTTTTTTATAGACGCGTTACCTGATATCATCTTAATCATAAAGGATGGAAAAATTATACTGGCGAATAAAAAGGCGGAAGAGGTTCAAACCGCTTTGATCGGTGCGGATATTAGCGATTTTATTAAATCGTCATTTGAAAGGGCGCAATATCGATTGTCTTTACTTTCTGAGGAAACTAAGGTTGTCGGACCGACAGATTATGAGGTAACTCTTAAGAGTGGCGAAAAAAGACAGTTTGAGATGATTTCCACCTATTTTACGATTGATGGGATGCCTGCAACATTAACCACTGCCTGAGATTCATGGGTTAGCGTTTGGTATGGTTTATGTCCCTGCTAAAAACGTGAGCGGTGATCTTTATTTTATGAAACGAATCTCTGAAACACAAAGCGTCGGTATTATCGGAGATATATCTGGAAAAAGGATTAAGTGCCGCCATGATTTTGTTGCAGCTATACTCATGGGTGTCACGTAACGAATCGGAAGAAACTTTATTTCGTGAGCTAAACCCATGCTAAATCAATGTATCCAGTAGATTAATGCAAGTTTCTGTCAAACTGGTACCTGGCTTGGTCATGGAATAAACTTTGAATCACATTAGTAAATGATCAGCGACATTGACCATGAGCAACGATAATTGACATATGTGATGTCCGGTTTTGGTCATCACAAGTGGTCCAGGTTTAGGCATTGACTGGATTTGGTATATGGGTTGATCTTTGAATTTGTCCATGAATATAAAAACTGCTCATGGTTATTGTCCATGAGCAGCGGTAAATGATTTGCTGTTTGTCCATGAGTGGTGATGTGCTGGTGGATGGCGGAGGTATTGGAACAACAATTAGAGGGCTGGATGAAAAAAGAAGGTTTTATAATCGGTTTGGTGTGTTCGGTTTAATTGTATACTCCGATAAACTAAAGCCACTATCACGGACTTACAGCTCCAGCTTCACTGAGATTTAGTGCCACTCTCACGGTAAGTGAGCCATCAGTCTTTAATAAAAGTGATGGGTTTATGTATTATGCATATCTTAGGGGGTACACATGCTGATAAATCATGATGTTCACATTGAGAAAGAAATATTCGAGATGTATGATCGAATTGAAATGGGTAAACATTCGGTTTGTAAGGCATGCCAAGAAGCAAATGTAAATCTTACAAAACCTGTTTCATTTTGGTTTGTGGGAGAGAAGTATTACAATAGCCAATATAGGGTGTTATTTGTTGGTAAGAATGCAAGAGGAAAAGTAGGCTCTTTAGTGGATGATTATTATAATTCAACATTAATTGCAAGTAGTTTATGGCAGAAATCATGGCCTTACTGGAGTTATACACGTGCGATTTCGGAAAGTCTTTATGGAACAGAAGATGGTGACTATATCGCATTTACCAACATAATCAAATGTAATAATTCGGATACGGTTGATACGACTACACAAAATATGATGACAAACTGTATCGAAAAATTGAAGATAATCAAAAATGAAATTAAAATTCTAAATCCAAAAAGCATTGTGTTCATTACTTCTCAGCATTATGATCACATGTTTCAGCATGTATTTGATGATATAGTTGATTCAAACAAGTATATAGCCAATATTGGTGCTAAAAAAATGGATGTATGGGAGTTTAAAGGTTTTATTTGTGATGAGTCTATAAATGTACTACGTATTGGGCATCCAGAACGGAAAAAGAAATATGACTTTGTAAATTTAGTGGTTAATTGGATTATGTCACGCGATTGAAATGTTTAATAACCCCATAGGTGTTGTCAGGTTCCGACTTAAGGGTGTCACGTAACGAAACGGTATTCCTATCGGTGTCAGATACGAAACGGAAGAAACTTTATTCCATGAGCTAAACCCAAGCTAAATCAATGTCTCTAGAAAATTAATGTGAGTTTCTACCGAACTTGTACCTGGCTTGGCTATGGAATAACTGGGTTTGGTATGTGGAGTGATCTTTGAATTTGTCCATGAATATAAAAACTGCTCATGGTTATTGTCCATGAGCAGCGGTATTATCATCTCTAGTTTTCATATAATTTTACGACCTTGTTAATTTTTAAAATGGAGCCCTGTGGAATTGGAAGATGAACTAAATCAACGCTCTTATTCAAAATTGACTCAACATCTGATTTTAGCTCATATAACATAAATAATGAAACATTTGGGGTCATAAATTCTATTAACAAATCAACATCACTATCTTCGTTAGCATTTCTTTCTGTATAGGAGCCAAACAAAGAAACGGTCTTAATTGGGTATTTATTTGCAGTTTTAGCTAGAGCATCGCGAATTTGATCTTGAGACAGCATTAGAGCACCTCCAAAGTAGAATTATTACTAATTTCATTATACATTATCAGCTGTATGTTGTCACTTGGATGAAACTAAACATGCTGGTGGATGGCGGAGGAGATATCAGAACAATCAGGGGGCTGAGTGAAATGAGAAAATTTTCTAAACTATTTGGTGTGTTAGGCTTTATTGCGGTTGAAATGTTTTTTTATTTTAGAAGTGGTCAGGATGATCTCGAGATGTTCTTTATGATCTGGATATTTATCTCAGCTGCGCTTATTTTAAATAACACGTTTAGGCGAGGGGATAGACCCGCGATGCTGGGTCTCGGCGGGAATGATAGTGTAAAATACGCATACCTTTCGAGTACCTTTATGGAAAGTGAGCTGAGTTCTGGGAAAAAAAATAAGCCTTCGAGACTTGGTGGTCTGTTTGACTTATGGAATTTGATTTATATAGGTTTCTTAATGATCAATATCATCGGATATATCGTGGTGATGCCGAAGTAAATTCAAATAGTGAGCTGGTGTGTTGAAGATGTGAAGCGGGGCATTGGCACAGCATAAACGGTATTTGTTTAATAATTAGGATCTTACCTTTTTCGCTTTTTATCTATCAGCGCTTTACGCTTCTCAGCTTGTTGGTCTTTCTTTTTTTCTCTGCATTTCTGGCAAAATTGATTGCTTTCACTGGATTTTAGTTCGACGCCACATTGTTTACACTTTTTAATCATCTTAATACCTGCTTTCCTTAATTTAACGATTCAAGTTATTATATCAGACTAATAGTGTGAATGTAAGGTGTTTAGATGTGGACGGCGAGGGTATCTGCACAAATGATGTTAAAATACGTTCGGTGCAAGGGAGGCGGATAGGTTGCGAGGGATATTTAAGCGGGTGCTGATAATATCGATCATAGGCATGTGCGTCTTTTTCTATGCGCTGAGTTATGGTGAGACGGCTGGTGGGCAGGTGACTTTCGATTCGGCGCAGTCGCTAACGATTCGTTTTACTAATAGTTTCGGGCTTCGCATGTCACCGCTCAGCGTGAATAAGACACTGCACTTCTCAGAGCTGTTTTATACGGACGATAAGGGCATAAAGATAAAATATCATCCTATTAGTACCGACTGGATCGGGCCTCTGATGGTTAGAGCGACGGGTGAGGAGGTGACCCGAGATGATGAAGCACCGCGATTTACAGGTGGCTTCCATGGGTCAGATGGCGACGAACGTGGCGAGGCCACTTCGAAAACGGTGGGGATGAGCATCACTGTCGATGGTAAATCGTATGAGACGTTTGAGCTGAAGAAGAAGGTCGCTTTTGAGACGATTAGTATCGTATTAGTTAAACATACTAACGCATATAACACTGCAGTTGCACCTGTGGTGGAGGAAACTGTCAGCTATGAGATTTCTGCAGACGGCACCGTAAAGGTGGCTGTTAAGCTCACTGCGCTGTCTGATCTGGTGATCGAGAAGTATTATGGCCTGCAGAGCCGCACGCTGAAAAGTACCACGATCATTAAAATGGAAGGTTTAGACCATAAAGCGAAAAGCTATTTTGAGTCCCCAAAAGCGCGAGCCTGGGGGATGGATGTCTTCGGTAAATACTGGATTGAGGTTGCGCTGGAAGATACGGGTCTCGGTGATTTTAATTACTGCATAGGTAAGCCTCAGGCGTTTAACCTAAGCTATGGTAAAACTTATTTTAATCTGATAAATGGTCGGGAGTGCGTTTTAGGTAAAGGTGAAAGCGTGGAGTGGTCCGGGCGCTACAGCTTTAAAGGGCCGTATCGGGTGGATGAGCCTGTGAAGTTGGAAAGCGGAGGTAATCGTGATGAAAACCCAATTGTTAGAAATGAAGCAAAATAAGCCATCTCTACCTGAGGTTGTCGTTACTAAAAACCACTTGTTTGATGGTGCAGAGGAAGCCAGTGTACTATTAATTTCGTCACAAGCCGGATCAGGAAAATCGACGGCTGTGAGTGAATGGGTGTCGCATCAATCCAAATATGTTTGCTGGTATACGCTTGATGAATGGGATAACGACATTATGCAGTTTTTTTCGTATTTGATATCTGGCATCGATGTGCTTCATCCGAGAGCGGAAGAAGCGTTAGGGCCTTTATTAAGTGCGTTTTCGGCGATAGGGTACGATACATTTTTGCGTGCATTCATCATGCATTTGCACGCGATTGAATCGCCATTTAGTATCGTTTTAGATGATTATCATCACATTAAGAATAACCAAATACACAAGGTCTTAAGGACTTTATTAGAACACTTTCCACCCAAAATGCAGCTTGTATTGATTTCTAGAGAAGATCCTCCATTACCACTGGCAAAGCTGCGCGTTTCTAAGAAACTTTTGGAGATAAAAGATCAGCAGTTACGCTTCTCAAGCAGTGAGATCAGGGTGTATTTTCAAAAGCTGCTCAGTATCGACCTAGACGATGATCAAGTGAGCAAGCTGATGAAGCATTCTGAAGGCTGGATCGCGGGAATCCAAATGTTTGCATTATCTATAAATGAGGAAAAGCACACTTCCAAATACGTTGATAAAAAGATATCTAATAATACATTCATCATGGAATACTTATTTGAAGAGGTTTTAGATAAACAAAGCGAGGCTGTTAAATCTTTTCTACTTAAAACATCGTTTTTAGATTTCTTTTCGGCGGAGCTATGCGATTTTATGCTTGAATATGAACCCGGTACCTCAACTGAAATTTTATCGCATCTCACGAGAAATAATTGTTTTATCATCTCTTCAGAGGTGTCTAGCCGCTGGTTCCGCTATCATCCGCTTTTCAGAGAGATGCTAAAAAAGCGACTTTTGCTTCAGACGAAAGGTGAGCTGCACCACTACCATTATTTGGCGGGACAATGGTTCAATACCCATGGATTTACTAAGGAAGCGATACAGCAGTATATCCTTTCAAAGGCTTATGAGGCTGCAGCAGAGGTTGTCGAATTACTATGGGCGGAGTATGACAGTCAGCTCAGGTCAGCTACGTGGTTAGAAATGGCAAATAAATTACCGCGTGAGATCGTCGATAAATGCCCTGTAATTCTTATGGGGGTAGGCTGGGCGTTACTGGATTTAGGTGAGATAGACAAGTGTCAGCCATGGTTTGAAAGATCGATGGCATTATATAGAGGCTATCATGGAGAGCATGGAGAGAATGGAGATTATGGTAGTGAGTTGTTGATCAAAGACCAAGCATAATTTGAACTTTTACCGATTACAAATGCTTTTGCCTACGCCTATATAAATGCTGCGATAGGAAATACTGAGGGGGTTTTTGAGCAGACTGGATATGCGCTAGATCATATACCTGAGAATCAACGTTCTAAAAAGATGACGATTATGATTCTGCTCGGAATCGCTTATTGGCAAAAAGGAGATTTTAGGGAAGCTGAACGTACCTTAATGTCGGCTTTTCAAAACATAAACAAGGAGACGCATCCGATTTTAGAGAATTCAGCATGGATGCTATTAGGTGATCTTTACATTCATCAATGCAAGTTTGAGATTTCTAAATCTTTATTCGAGAAGCTTATTAATAAAACGAAGAAGATGAAGGGAATCGAAATTTTACGTCCTAGCTTATATCTCGGATTAGCAAAGATCGCCTTTTTAGAAAAAGACAACGGTGGTGCATACGAACTGCTGGAACAGAGCATGTTATGCGGCGAGTCCTCTTCGCTGGTCGACTGGAAGTATAAATATTACTTATTACTAGCACGCATTTATGCAAGTGAAGCTTTATTTAGTCTAGCGCATGATTGTATTATCGAAAGTAGGAAGGTTTTCATCATGAATCCCATCCCAGACGACGTCAGTATCGATGACGTGGAACAGGAGATATATTTGCTTGAAAAGAATACCGTGGTCACTGATGGAAAGCGGTTGACTAAAGATAACGATCAGCATTTCAAACGTGAGCGAATCAATAAAACACTTTCAGAACCTTTAACAGTGAGAGAGTTAGAAGTTTTACTATTAATCGTTTCAGGTTACTCTAACCAGGAAATCGCGAATCGGTTATACTTGTCTCTAAATACCGTGAAAAGCTATAACCAGAACATCTTCGGAAAACTAGAGGTAACTAGAAGAACTCAAGCTGCAGCTAAGGCGATGCAGTTAGGATTGATCTAATTTAAAAAACATACTTTTTTAGACTAAAACCCATACTTTAGAAGGTATTATTACGTCTCCTGATATCTTATGCTTAGATAGTAGCATCTGTTTAAAAGGAGGAGAGCAAAATGAATAGAAGAACGGCGAGAATAGCGGGACTTATGTTTTTTATGATGGTATTGACAGGCATACTAGCAGAAGTTCTTTTTAGAGGAAAAATATTTGGAGCGGAGGATCTATCGATAGTAAGTAACCATATATTAGCAAATGAATTTTTATATCGCGTAGGGATTACAAGCGACTTATTTATGGCACTCTTTTATCTGCTAACAGCGTTATTTCTGTATAAACTGTTAAACCACGTCGATAAAAGCATGGCAACCATAATGGTGTTGTTTGCTACCTGTGGAAGTGTCATTTTAATGCTAAACACACTGTTTGAATGGGTGCCCTTATATATCATCATTGAATTTGATTATTTAAGTGCATTTAGCGCTCAGCAAAGAGAATCTTTAGCGTTGTTTTTCTTCAACTTGTATCAAGAAGGTTATATTATCGGGCAGATATTCTTTTCATTATGGGTTTTTCCACTGGGAGTGTTGATTTATAAGTCCATGGTGATCCCTAGAATTTTCAGTATTCTATTTATGACTGAAACGGTGTTAGGATTAATAGCTGTCGTCATACATTTTATGATGCCGAACGCAACACTGGAAACGGTCTTTATGTTACCGATGATAATCGCGGAGTTTTCATTTATGATGTATTTGATGCTTCAAAGGGGCACCAGTATCAAAGAAGTATAGCACCATTATTAGTGTTTCAAAATCCAGGGGTGTTAGTTTACAAAAGGAAGAATCTGTATTTCGCAATTTGAATTTTAGTTAAACCAATGCGTCAAGCAGCCAGACATTAGAAAAGCACTCAGGTTCTGAGTGCTTTAATTTTTAAGCTTTAGCGCCTTACTCGATAGCATCAGGCATATTTAAAGGTTCAGGGATGTTGCTGTCATAGTGCATCCGGTGAACCCGATAGTCTGGGTCTTCAGGATTAAAGAAATAAAGGTAATCGCCATAGGCGTGAATATAATTAATGTTCATGTCTAGTACTTTCTCGATTGCACCGCCGCTAAGTGGTACTTTGTATAGTTTGTAACCATCGTCACTGTTTTGAAAGAATAGGTAATCGCCACAGATGTTCATGAAGTCACCATAGGCTTCTGTCAGCAGTGTTCTGTTGCCGCCATTTACATCGTATCGATAAATCCCATTTGGTTCGGTATTTAGGTCTACGACATAAATCCAGCCGTCGTGAATGATGAAAAACTCGATCCATTGTTCCTGGAGCATGACGAGATTAGTGCCATCTGTGTTCATCTTATAGAAGTCCCACGCATTCCAATAACGATTAAAATAGAGCTGGCCATCATAGTAGACGAGGTGTTCGACATCCACTAGATCGCTCAATTTCTCTCGATTTTCACCGTTCATTTTTACTCGGTACACTGTGTTACCATCTTTAGTATTGATGTAATATAGCCAACCATCAACTGCATTGATGTAAATTGCTGAATCTGATGCAATCGTTTTAATCTCACCTGTCTGTAAATCGATCTGACCGAGCCCCATCAAACCGCTATTATAGACATAGTTACCCAATACCTGAATGTAATTTCCACCACCATTTTCAATCTTCTTAAGTTCACCTGTTTCAAGGTTTAGAATACCCAAGTCGTAATTGGCCTTGTAATAAAGTTTGTTGCCTTGAAATCCCCAAAATGAATTATTTGCAATATTTCCTGGTGTGCCACCAATCGTATTTGCTGGTCCGTCGTCTGAATCCTCAGCTTCGGTGATGCTAATCGATTCAGTTTCTACTGAGGAAGATTCGCTGATAGCAGCTGTGGATGAAGTTTCTTCAGTCACATCAGCTTCGTTTTTCGGACTACAGGATGTCAGTGCCAGAGCGAACAACACGATTAACGCCAAAGTAAATAGCCGTCCTTTATTAATACCCATAATGCCACCTCCTTCGATATCATATACCCAATAATAGGTATCAAGTAACTGATTGGATGTTCCTTCAAAAAAAAACGCAAGGATTGCAAGAAAATTTTGATTTTTCAGTCAACTCATTATAAAATAGTAATGCACGGTGATAGGTTCCAAATACAATCTAACGAGGTGAATTATGTTTAATTCAGTAGAAGAAGTTCGTGATTACTGTCAGAAGAATGAAGTTAAGATACTCGACTTCAAGGTAGCAGACCTTAGTGGTCGCTGGCATCATCTATCAATCGTACCAGAAAGATTAGATTATCGCACTATGGAAGATGGCATCGGATTTGACGGTTCGAGCTATGGATTTCTAACGGTTGAAAAATCAGATATGGTCTTCATACCAGATTTGAGCACCGGTTTCTTAGATCCCTTCACAAAGGTTAAGACGTTAACGTTTTTAGCGAACACTTATACACTTCACCCGGAACCGAGAAGATTTGAATCCGATCCACGATATGTCGTCGAAAAGCTAGAAAAACACATGCGAAAAGAAAACATCTGTGATACGGCTTTACTGGGACCTGAGTTTGAATTCCATATACTCGATCATATCGCTTATGATGTAAGTCCTCAGTCCATGTATGTGGAGCTCGACGCGAAGCAGGCGAACTGGAATTCGGGTAAAAATGACACGCAGAATCTAGGCTTTACGGTTAAACATAAAGGGGGATATCATGTCGATATTCCGCACGATGAAAATTATAACTTAAGAAATGAAATGGTCCTGACGCTGGAGCAAAATGGCGTGCCGGTTAAATACCATCATTCAGAGGTAGGGGGACCTGGACAGCTAGAGATCGAGCTTAGTTTTGGTGGTGCTGCTGAAATGGGCGACCGTACCATGAAAAGTAAGTATATTATTAAAAACACGGCGGTTAAAAATAACAAAACGGTGACGTTTATGCCGAAACCATTCTATAAGGAAGCTGGAAATGGGATGCACGTCCATATGATTTTATTTAAGGATGGTCAGCCACTGTTCTTCGATAAGGATGGATATGCCGGCATGTCAGAAACGGCACTGTATGCCATGGGCGGACTTTTAAAGCATGCGCCTGCACTTTCTGCCATCGTCAATCCGACGACGAACTCGTATAAACGTTTAGTTCCTGGCTATGAAGCACCGGTATCGATTTGCTTCGCCTTATCAAATCGAAGCGCAGTAATCAGGATTCCAGGCTATGCAAACAGACCTGAGGAAAAACGCTTCGAGTACCGTTCTTCTGATGCGACGGCGAATCCATATTATGCGTATGCCGCTTTACTCATGGCAGCATTTGATGGGATTCAAAATAAGATCGATCCAGTGGCTGAAGGATACGGCCCGCTGGATAAGAACATCTTTGATCTTCCTGATGAAGAAAAGGCAAAAATCAAATCACTGCCTAAATCGGTGGAGGAAGCCGCTGAAGCTTTAGAAAATGATCACGCATTTTTAATGGCGGGCAATGTTTTCACGAAAGAGCTGATCATGAACATTAAAAATCGTATTCTTAAGGATGCTGCAGAAGTGAATTTCATCCCTCATCCAAAAGAGTTTGATATGGTTTTCGATTTGTAAGTGGACGAGGATAGAGCACTCAGATTAAATTCTGAGTGCTTTTTCTTATAAGCATGCGCCAAATCGCAAAGTTTGGTATCGCCAAATTACAAAATGAATTTGCGCCAAATCGCAAATCTGAATAAAATGTGATAACATGATATTAAGGTACAATGTGAGGATATATTTCGAGTATAAAGGAGCCTCTTATGCAGCTTAAAGCACTTAAGCCACTTCAGGAAACGAAGTATCTATCGGTTGAAAATGCATGGCGTTATCGTGCGATTATGCGAACGTTTTATGTAAATGACATGCGATATAAACATTGGCTAAATAAAGAGGATGTGTTTGATGCGCTAAAAAGTGAGCCTCCATTTAGTGACTATACGCTGGAGCTGTGCGCTCAAGACCTCGAGGTGTTACATGGTTGGGGTAATCTAAGTGCGGTACAGGACACCTCTAAGGTGATGACCTATCAACAATTCGTCACCAAGCAGTTTAGATATCAGATGACAGAATACGCCATCGAAATCGAACGGATGACGGTACGGCTGGAAAATCTATTTATAGAAGGTGGTTCTCTTGAACCGACACTTATGGAACGACTGAAAACGCAGATAGAGTCGATGTCACGCATGCTGGAGGCTGATGACATGACCATCGGCGGATGGTGGAATGCGCTTACGGGTGATTTCCAAAGGCTGAATCAAAGCTATCAAGACTATATTCGTGATTGGTCTGGCGCAAAAGCTGAGGAACTTCTGAAGACGAAGCAGTTTTTAGTGTATAAAGAAAAGCTGGTCGAGTACCTGAAGTATTTCATTAAAGCACTTCAGCTCCATGGACATGAAATCGCATTATTTCTCAATACTCATGGGTGTCAGGCACCGAATCGGAAGAAACTAATATTCAAGTGATGAGTCCTTTTAAAATCAATACTTGTGGAATCTAAGTTTAGGTTTCTTCCGATACTGTACCTGACACTTAATAAGAAGAAATGAACTATTTGCTCACGGCATTGTCACTGAGCAACGATAATATCGATCATAGGCATGTGCGTCTTTTTTTATGCGCTGGGTTATGGTGAGACGGCTGATTGGCAGGTGACTTTTGATTCGGCGCAGGCGCTAACGATTCGTTTTACCAATGGTTTCGGGCTTCGCATGTCACCGCTCAGCGTAAATAAGACGCTGCACTTCTCAGAGCTGTTTTATACGGACGATAAGGGCATAAAGATAAAATATCATCCTATTAGTACCGACTGGATCGGGCCACTGATGGTTAGAGCGACGGGTGAGGAGGTGACCCGAGATGATGAAGCACCGCGATTTACGGGTGGCTTCCATGGCTCAGATGGCGATGAAGGTGGCGAGGCCACTTCGAAAACGGTGGGGATGAGCATCACTGTCGATGGTAAATCGTATGAGAAGTTTGAGCTGAAGAAGAAGGTCACTTTTGAGACGATTAGTATCGTATTTGTTAAACATACAAACGCGTATAACGCTGCAGAAGTGAATTTCATCCCTCATCCAAAAGAGTTTGATATGGTTTTCGATTTATAGTAATAAGGAGCGGTCCATTTATATTACTTTATGATAAACTCTGGATTATCTTTATCCACGAAACCGACGATAACCTCACAGCCAAAATAGTTAGTTAACCGTTCAGAGAGCTCGTCTCTAGAGCGCATCACGAAGTCGTAGTTTTTATCGGAAAAGCCATCGATCGGGAAAAAGATATTTTTGCTTTCTTCGGTGATTTTGCCGATTTCACTTTGCCGCCAGATCCATCTACGGGTTTTTACTTTATTTCCCACGGTGTAGATGAGTTCACCTTCATCAAGAATTTCAGCCTCGGTTTCGCCGAATGGGATAAAGACGTCCTCAGCGTTCGAAAATCTGAGACAAATATCTTCATCTGCTACATCGATATCGTGTGCACCGATGGGTACAGTATATTTTAATGAAATGGCGTTTCCTAAATCGACGATGGCGTTGATATGGGGGAGGCCTTTTTTCTTTGCCACGCGCGTGATCATCGCTTCGATGGAGCTCATGAACTTGTTCGGGTTAATTCCCAGGGCGGAAAACGCCTCTCTATAGTAAACGATTTCATCCGCTTCTTTAACGTTACGGTCCATGTACCTTTCTTCAGTGTCGGTCAGACTGTTTTCAAGAAATGCCATAACATCTGGGTTAGGACGGTTCTTTATGCCTCTCGCCACGACGATACCGAAGCAAGCATTTCCCATTTTTTCGAATACCTCTCTAGATACACTGAATTTCATATAGTTCACCTCATATGGTAAATATTTAAATTGAATTCTATCACTATCTTTAAAACAAATCCAGCAGAAAGTTTTATGGCATAAAAATTGCACATTATGTTATTAGAAAACGAAAGGGGGGTAGCGGGGGTTTTTAGTTTAAACGTTTCGATTATATTTGATATCAATTTAATGAAATTATAGGAGGATGTGTAATCATGGAAAGACCAACAGGTAAACAAATACTCATTTTAAATCTCGTAAACAACATTCCACTAGCTGTTCTAATGTCCACAGTAGCGCCTTTACTCGCAGGACAAAAGATCGAGATTGGTAGCTGGCTACTTAACGTGGGGATAGCTTTTGTACTGGCATGTTTAATCAATATTATTTTTCCGATCCCCAAATGGTCGATTAGTATCCCGAAAAAATTTGGATTAAATCCCAAAAGCCTCGCCGGACGCATCATCGCAAATATGGTGATCGCATTACTGTTTGTGCTGATTATCGGTTTGATTTTAACGTATGTCAATGTTCCGATTATACCGGTCTTTATTTTCGCATTTTTAGACACTGCATTACCGATTTATATCGCATGTGTGGTGGTGGCGTTGATCACGACGACGATTGCAGAAAAATTAGCTTTTGGAGACATGAAGCATTAAAAGTAGCTGCCGAGTTTCGCATATGCGGACTCGGCTTTTTTATGCAAAGCGATTAACAAGTGAATGTATTCAAACTTATAATTTTTAGGTATAATGAATTTAGTTAAGTTAAAAGTGATTCAAAATGAATCGGTGGTTCAAAATGAGTCATAAAACGGTACAGTGAGAGGCAATGAAATGAAACTTGATTTTCGTAAAAAGGACTTTTATGATCGAGGTGGCTTGCTTGATCAAATTTTAGACACGACATTTGATCGCGCCATGATAGTTGACAAGGAGTGTAGGGTCATTTATTTCTCGCAGAATAGTCAAAAGATGTCTGGAAAAACCTCAGATGAAGTCATAGGAAAGAGAATTGACGAGCTATTACCTAACACGGGCTTTAAAAAGGTTCTCCAAACTGGTGAATCTGATGAAGGAATTATGACGCTTATGGATGGTAGCATGGGCATCGCAAGCCATATCCCCGTATTTGATCATAATGAGCTTCTCGGTGCGATCGGAATCGTCTATTTCAACAATATCGCGAATCTTAAAAAAGTACTTGCTCAAATGCCTCAAAGTGAAAATCAGGTCTATGAAGATGTCTATCACAGCATCTCAAAAAAGTTTGGAACTTATACATTTGATGATTATATCGGCGAAAGTCAAATGGTGAAAGACCTCATAGAAAAAACCAAAAATGCAGCTTTATCAAAGCATCCCGTGTTGTTAATCGGTGAGACGGGAACGGGTAAAGAAATTTTAGCGAATGCTATTCATAACTTTAATTCGAATACGTTTACCAATGAGTTCGTTAAACTCAACTGCAGTGCCATACCTGGAGAACTCTTAGAATCTGAGTTGTTTGGCCATGAGAAGGGCGCTTTTACTGGTGCGAATGCAAAGAAGCTAGGTAAGTTCGAGCTGGCAAATAATGGTTCGATTCTCCTAGATGAAATCGGCGACATGAACGATAAAATGCAGACGAAGCTGCTTCGCGTACTCGAAGAGAAGGAGTTTGAACGTGTCGGTGGTAACCGGTTAATCGCCACTAACGCACGCATTATCGCTTCTACGAATGTCGATTTGCGAAAACTAAGCCATGAAAAGAAGTTCAGAATGGATTTATATTATCGCTTAAACATATTGGAAATAAGAGTCCCAAGCTTAAGAGAGCACATTACTGATATACCGCTACTGGTGAATCACTTGATAAAAAAGAATAAACTCAATATCCAATTGACTGAATCCGCGATTGATCAAATGATGCGATATGCTTGGCCTGGAAACGTCAGAGAGCTTCGAAACGTGATTAACCGGTTTGGCGTTTTACATCAAGGGGCGACAATCACGGGCGAAATGATCAATGACGTCTTAATGGAATCACCGCAGCAAGAAGTGACGGTATCTCAGATGGCGCAATCGACGACTTCGATGACCCTCGAAGAGGCTGAAAGAAAGCTGATACTACAAACTTTGTCGTCTTGTAATGGCAATAAAAGCCAAGCAGCAGCGAAACTCGCCATTTCTAGGTCGACATTAAACCGAAAAATCGCTGAATATGAACTGAATACCTAATGCTTGAACATTAATTAAAGGACAGCCTCTAAAGCTGTTCTTTTTTTATTTCAAAATTGGCATCCATTTTGCTTTATTAAGTAGTGGCGAGACAATCGCCAAAAAATCAAATTCTTTAGATAAGCGTACGGGGAGGCCATGATGAAGGTTTTAGGTATTAGTTACGGGAGAAAGATGAGCAATACGGAGATTTTAGTGAAAGAAGCGTTAATGGGGGCAAAGGATGCCGGTGCTGAGATTGAGTTTGTGCGCATGCAAGATTTGACGATTAAACCATGTACGGGTTGTAATGCATGTGTCATCAGCTTGTTTGAAAAGGCGGGTTCAGGTGATTGTGTCATCACGGGTGATGATTTCGTATTTATCGATGAGAAAATTCTCGAAGCTGACGGTTTGATTATTGGTGCGCCTATCTATGAGAAGATGGCGCCAGGTCATCTTAAAAATATGGCGGATCGTCAAGGCCCTGGTCACGACTTAGCCTTTAGAACCATCGCTAAGAAAATCCGTGCAGAACATGGCATAACACATGGTAAAGGTCCGGATGAAAGATCCTTTAAACAAAGAGCGGCATCTTTGATAGCCGTAGGCGGTAGCGAGTGGGACAATTTAGCGTTACCGATGATGCACCTTTCAACGGTTTCAATGCAAATCGAAGTCGTGGATAAAATGCTGATCAACTGGATTGCATTGCCTGGGATGGTTGCGTTACACGATGAAAAGCTTGAGCGCGCCTATCAGTCAGGGAAACACGTGGTCGAATCACTTAAGGGCAATGTGGAAGAGGCGAAGTATATCGGTGATAAGGGCGTGTGTCCATTATGTAATTCTAAACTGTTTGAAATTAGAAATGCTGAAAATGGTCAAATGGCAGTGTGTGCCGTATGCGGCGTGAAGGGTGATCTGGAAGTGTCATCTAATGAAGTGTCTTTTATAGTTCAGCCTCATGAAGCAGCACTTGCGCATGTAAAGCTATCTGGAAAATTTAATCACGCGAGAGAGCTTAAGGAAGTGTCTTTAGTGCCTCATCCAAACGTTGCGGCACTTCCAGAGAAACTTGAAAAATACAAAAATTTTATAGAGGCTTCAAGACCTAGTAAATAAGGAGAATGGTTAATGAACGTATCGTATGACGGTAAAGCAACCCATCTAGAATGGGAGCATGAAAACATTACACCTAAAATGGTGGACTGGTTCTGGAATAACATGGAGAAATGCTTTTTATTATGGCATCCGAGTCAACACGAGCCATTGGTATGGGCAAAGGCTCCAGAAAACAATCGGTTTATAGGCGCAATTCATATTGCGCCCCAAACCTGGAACGATGGTACGCGGCAAAATCTCTATATCAGATTTGAGAATCTAAAGGATGTTCCGACTTGGGTTAAAGAATATATCGTTTATGACCACTGTGTCGTCGTCGCTGGAATCGGTTTAGGAGAGGAAGCTTTAAGAAACCCGAAAGTTATGGGGTATCGCATTCATCAGTGGGAAAAAACGGATTTTGGGATTAAGGGAAAATCCTCTGCAATCGGTATTTTAAAAACGGAAGATGAAGCGGCGGGTAAGGTTTGGGCCGCACACTGTGCGGAGGAAATCGGAAACTGGCAGCATTTCTTACCATCGATGTACCAGCTTTATAAAGTGGTTGAAAACAAAGCCTATAACCCTTATAACGATTTATCGGTCAGTGGTTCAGGTGAAAATTTGAGCTACAAGCATGAGATTTAGGAGGTTCAGATGAGTTATATGCCGGAATACAGACCCATGAGAAGTTTTATTTTAAACAATTTACGCTCTGATAACGACAGACCGAAGGCCTTTAGATGGCTATATAAACAGCATATTCCAGAGAGTTTATCTCAGTTTATGCCTTACTGCACCAAATATTCAACCTATCATGCACTTCCATTACCTGATGGGGCAAAGCAGTTTGGCTCCTACAACTGGATCATGACAGAGCATTATTGGAACATCAACATCTTCCAAGAAAAAAACACAGGGCATCCGCGGGGATTAGCATTTTCAGAGGCATACCCTGAGGATTTCATGGAGATGACCTGCCAACCTCCGAGCAAGGTTTTAAGACAGGCAGGGTGGCAAGGCAGCGAGGATGGCTATCATCCACTGGTATTTTGCTTCGCACCGATTTTCTGGGAGGATGACTTTAAAGGAACGCAAAGGCTCACTGACGACGGTGCAAACTTTAGATGGCTCTTCTTCCTGTCGTACCCTGAAGGCGTGACAGAAGAAGTGGGGGATGGCTGGTTTAAGGAAATTTTTGCTAAAGAAGTCGCAGCTTGTCCTGAAGTGACGCGCATTTTATCCAGCAAACTTCTGGATACGCCTAAGATTAACCCGTTCAACCGAGTGGTTGAAATCTGGTTTGAGGACAGCAACGCATGGCATAAGGTAATGGTAGAAGATGGTGCTAGATTTACGAAGCCGGAATGGGCGACTGAACCTTTATTTCCATTCTTTGAACCCTATAAGGACATCGTAGGAATTTTCATCATGGATCGACCAGACTCAGATCATTTAAACCAGTGGCGCGGATACATTACCACGCGATAGGAGGCGAAATGAAGTTTTTAGTTATCAATCCAGGATCCACCTCTACAAAAATCGCGATTTTTGATAACGACCATTCACTTTTCGAGGAAAACATCATCCATACTGTGGACGAATTAAAACCTTATAAGCATATTAACGATCAAATGTCCTATCGAAAAGACTTGATAGAGAAGCATCTGCTCTTATGGAAAATAGAAGGTTCGAAGTTGGATGCCATTATCGGACGTGGTGGCCTCTTACCTCCCGTAAAGGCTGGCGCATATGAAATCAACGAACAGATGATCAAGGTGCTTCTTTCAAAAGAAACAGTGGAACATGCATCGAACCTAGCCGCATTAATCGCATTTGAGCTTTCAAACGAGTTTGGGCTTAAGAGCTATATATATGACTCAGTTGCAGTGGACCAGCTAGAGGATGTGGCGCGGCTATCCGGTTCACCATTGATACCGAGAACGAGCTTTACACACGCACTAAACACTCGTGCCATGGCGCACGCCCATGCACTGGCTTGTGGTAAAACCTATGAGCAGATGAACTTTATCGTTGCCCATTTGGGGGGCGGAATTTCAGTAAATGCGCATAAAAAAGGTCGCCTGATCGATGTGATTCCAGATGATGAAGGTACTTTCTCGCCTGAGAGAGCGGGCAGGGTTCCATGTAATGCATTAATGGAGCTCTGCTATAGTGGCCGTTTTGATAAACAGGATCTAAAAAAACAGATGCGAGGAAAAGGCGGCATCGTTGCTTACCTGGGCACTAACGATGTTAAATCTGTCGTGGAGAAGGCTGAAGCAGGTGACCAATCCTGCGAGTTGGTATTAGATGCCATGACGTATCAAGTAGCGAAAAGCATCGGCGAGATGGCCACTGTACTGGAAGGCGATATCGATGCGATTATCCTGACAGGTGGCATCGCCTATTCAAAGTATGTGACAGAACGCATCAAAAAAAGGGTTGCATTTCTAGCGGATACTGTGATCATGCCAGGCGAGCATGAGATGAAAGCATTAGCAGAAGGCGTAGGTCGCGCGATTCGAGGTGATGAGGAAATTCACCAATTTATTTAAATAGAATTTGGAGGTCGTAAATGAAGATGATTTTAACGGGGAATGAAGCTATGGCGAGGGGTGCATATGAGGCTGGCGTACACTTTGCTGCTGCATACCCTGGAACGCCAAGCACTGAAATTTTAGAAAACATCGCACATTACAAGGATGCCATCTACGCTGAGTGGGCACCTAATGAAAAGGTCGCCATGGAAGCGGCGATCGGCGCTTCCATCGCAGGTGGCAGAGCACTGGCGTCCATGAAACACGTCGGCGTAAACGTTGCTGCGGATCCACTTTTTACTTTTTCCTATTTGGGCGTAAATGGCGGTATGGTTTTAATCACTGCCGATGAACCAGGCATGCATTCATCACAAAACGAACAAGACAACCGCAATTATGCGCGATTTGCTAAGATTCCGATGTTTGAACCCGCAAACTCTCAGGAAGCAAAAGACATGCTTAAGCAAGCCTTTGATTTAAGTGAAGCCTATGATACGCCTGTCCTTTATCGTGTGACGACACGCGTCTGCCATTCGAAGGGAATTGTCATGTGTGAAGAACCAAAAGAAGTGCCCATAAAAAAGTATGTTAAAAATAATGAAAAAAATTCACCGGTACCGATGTACAGCCGCTTAATGCGTATCCGCGTGGAAGAACGGTTGAATAAACTGGCTGAGTGGTCAGAAAATACAGCACTTAATTATATTGTAAAAAATGGATCAAAGATCGGTGTCATCGCATCAGGTGGGTCGTTTGTATTTGCAGAAGAAGTGTTTGGCGATCAAGTGGACTATTTGAAACTTGGGTTCACTTATCCATTGCCGCTGAAGATGATGGCAGACTTCGCAAAAGGCAAAGACAAAATCTACGTCATCGAGGAAAATGATCCTTTATTAGAAGATGCCATGAAACAGATGGGAATCGAAGTTGTGGGTAAATCATGCTTCCCATATACTGGCGAAATGACACCAGACGTCATCCGCAAATCCGTATATGGTAAAACCCTTGAAACCATCCATATAGAAACAGAAAAAGCCGTACCTAGACCACCGACTTTATGTGCTGGATGCCCACATAGAGGATTCTTCTATGCGCTTGGCAAGCGTAAAAACACCATGATTTCAGGCGATATCGGTTGCTATGGTCTGGCGTTCGCGAAGCCATTTAGCGCTATGGACTTATCCGTGTGTATGGGCGCTTCCATGAGCATCGGTCACGGCGCTCAGAAAATTTTCAATAAAGCCTCTGAAGCAAGCATGCGCGTCGTCTCGGTTCTAGGAGATTCTACTTTTCTTCATACGGGCATCAATTCACTGATGAATGTGGCATATAACCAAAGTAACACCATTAATGTGATTCTCGATAACAGAATCACTGGTATGACGGGTCATCAAGAAAATCCAGGGACCGGCTTTACGCTACAAGGCGAACCGACGAAAGAAGCGGATATCGAAGCATTAGTGCGTGCACTGGGCATCGATAAGATCGTTAAAATCGATCCAAATGACCTGAATGCGGTCGAAGCAGCACTGGACTGGGCATACGATCAACATGAGCCATGTGTTATTATCACACGTTACCCTTGTGTACTGAAGACGTTTTCCGAAGCAGATAAGGCAGAGTTCAAAGGTGCATTTCAGTCGAAATGTAGTATCGATGAAGCAGCCTGTAGGGGGTGCCGTTTATGCATAAAAGTGGGGTGCCCTGCATTATCGTTTGATAATAACTTAAAAAAGGCAAAAATCGATGCAACGCAATGTGTTGGATGTGAGGTCTGTAAGCAGGTCTGTCCATTTGATGCGATTGATAAGGAGGTAAAACATGACTAAAAGTATTTTGTTAGTAGGCGTTGGCGGACAAGGTACGATTTTAGCCAGTAAAATATTGACCGTGGGTTTAATGAAGGCAGGCTTTGATATCAAAATGAGCGAGATACACGGTATGTCTCAAAGAGGTGGCTCGGTGTCCTCTCATGTCAGATATGGTGACCGCGTTCATTCGCCTGTAATCGAAGAAGGTGGTGCGGATATTTTGGTGGCTTTCGAAAAAATGGAAGGCTTAAGATGGATGACGCATTTAAAACCTAGTGGCAAAGCGATCATCAACGATTATCAAATCGATTCAATGCCGATTCTCACAGGTGATTTTTCATATCCTAAGAATGTGGTTCAGATGATCGGAGAAGCGGTTGATACGACTGTGGTAGATGCTGCTGCTCAGGCTGAGCTTCTGGGAAATTCAAAGGTCATGAACATCATTTTGTTAGGGGCCCTCGTTAAGCGTATGGAACTCGAAAACATTGATTGGCACCAAATCATCAAAGAAAATGTGAAGCCGAAATTTTATGCGTTAAATCTAAAAGCATTCGAGGTAGGCATTGGAATGGTGTGCGTATGATTACCAGTTTTGAGATGATGGCAGATCAAGACCTGTCTGATATTCGTATCGCCATTGCATGGCCAAACGATGTCCATACCATAAAGGCGGTGATGGCTGCTCATGAGAAGGTGGGTATTACACCGATTCTGATCGGCGATGTGGAAGAAATGCGTGCGATTGCAAATGAGATAAATGTAACATTAAACAACAAGTGGTTGATTTCAGTAAAATCTCCTGAAGAAGCGGCTGAGGTTGCTGTAAAGATGGCGAAGGATGATGAAGTGGAAGCGATCATGAAAGGCAAAGTGGATACGGCAGTATTATTAAAATCGGTTGTAAACCGCGATCATGGCATTAAAAAAGGGGGCGTCATCTCACATTTCGTCGTTCATGAAATGCCGAATTATCATAAACTGCTGGCTATGTCAGATGGTGGCATGAACTTAACGCCTGATTTAGCGACCAAAAAAGAAATCATCGCAACGAGCGTGGTTGCTCTTAAAAAATTAGGGATAGAAACGCCGAATGTTGCTGCACTTGCTGCTGTTGAGAAGGTGAATCCAAAAATGATTGAGACGGTTGATGCAGCAGCTTTAAAAGAAATGAATGAAAAGGGCGAGCTAGCAGGGTGCTATGTGGAGGGCCCGATATCTTATGATTTGGCCATGAGTAAGGAATCCGCCAGTATTAAAGGGTATGTTAGCCCCGTGACGGGTGAGGTGGATTTGTTATTTGTCCCGAACATTACCGTTGGCAATGTGCTTGGTAAAGCTTTAGTGTATTCGGCAAATGCAAAGATGGCAGGCGTCGTTTTAGGTGCAAAGGTACCCATTATCTTAACTTCCAGAGGATCAAGCTATGAAGAAAAATACTATTCGATTCTATTAGCTGGTTTAGTGGGTTAAAAAAATATGACGGAGGTCTAGATTGAAAAAAGGTGATTTATTATGGGGAGCTGGCCTAACAGCCGTCATCGCTTTCATGGTTTTTCCAGCGACGCACGAAATATTTGAAAGTATGACCATGAACCACCCTTACATGATGGGATTCATCAAATTTGGAATCCTAGCTACCATGGGCGAACTGATGGCGATACGAATCAATGCGGGTTATTATAAAAAACCAGTAGGGTTAGTTTGGAAAAGCTTGATTTGGGGCTTTATCGGAATGCTGATCACACTGATGTTCACGATTTTTAGCGGTGGTGTACTCGCTGCACAAGCAAAAGGTATTTTGCCATTTGAAGGCAATACGTTTGCATTTGCTTTTTTTACCTCAGCAATCATGAATGGTGTCTTTGCGCCGACTTTTATGGCTTTTCACCGTTATACAGACACTTATATCGAGCTGAATGCAATGGGAAAAAGTGCTTCGATTACTGATATCACAAAAGAAATTGACTGGAATAATTTCGTGAATTTCGTCGTCCTGAAGACAATTCCGTTTTTCTGGATACCTGCGCATACGGCGACCTTCATGTTACCGGCTGAGTATAGGATTCTAGTAGCAGCGTTTTTATCCATCGCATTAGGCGCAATTTTGGCATTTGCGAAGCGTAGTAAACAGTAGTGGAGGTTACCGATGAAAAAAGTTGAGTTAAAGGATGTATCACCTTATAATGCCCCTCTTCATTTTGATATGAAGGCCATGAAACTTCATGGTACAGAAGAGACCGGTGCAAAAAAGTTTTGGATGGGCATGTCGCATTTTCTTCCAGGTGGAGGTGCAGAATGGGCTTATGAGCAATCGCCGACGGAAAAGGTATATTTTGTGCTTGAAGGCGAAATAGTTGTTAAGTCAAAGGATGAGACTTTTGTACTTAAAAAGGGCGATTCCATATTTATCGGTCCAAATGAAGGCAGATCGATGATCAATCAGTCAAACAATGTGGCCACTGTCTTAGTGACCATTAGCTATGAGTAGGAGGCGTTATGATTAAGGAAATGGTAACAAATATATTCGATATTACAAATAAGACGGTCATCATAACCGGTGCCTCTGGCGCACTGGGAAAAGCATTAGCATATGGGTTCGGATTTGCTGGTGCCAACGTCATGTTAAATGGTAGAAAAGAATCGTCATTGAAGCCGATTTACGAAGACATGGTATCAAAAGGAATTAACTGCAGTTATTTTGCGGGAGACCCGAGCAAAGAAGACGATGTGAAAGCACTCGTTTCTAAAACCGTCGAAGTTTTTAATGAAGTTAATGTGCTGGTGACAGCAGCAGGCTTTAACGCTCCTAAGTCCATCATCGACCATACACTTGAGGACTGGCAAGCAATCATGGATGCCAATGTAAAGGGAACTTGGCTATGCTGTAAATATGCCGGGGAGCAAATGATCAAACAGGGTATAGGTGGGAAGGTAATCCTCGTTTCCTCTGCTAGAAGTAAAATCGGCATGAAAAATTATACGGGTTACTGTACGGCCAAGGGTGGGATCGACTTGATGGCACAGTCGCTGGCGTGTGAATGGGGCGAGCATAAAATCAACGTGAATACCTTTAATCCTACAGTATTTAGATCAGAGCTGACGGAATGGATGTTTCAGGATGATACGGCTAAATCAAAGTTTTTAACGCGAATACCATACGGGCGATTAGGTGAACCGGAAGATTTCGTAGGGACAGCCCTCTTTTTAGCTTCTGATGCAAGTAATTTTATTACGGGTGCAAATATACCAGTGGATGGCGGCTACTGGGCAAATTAGGAGGGTATATGGCGATAAAACGCGTCACAGTACTGGGGTCTGGACTAATGGGGTGCGGGCTTGCACAGGTGTTTGCCATGCACGAAGATACCCAAGTCATTTTAAGGTCTAGAAATGCTAAAGAAAATCCCTTAAAGCCTGTTGAAGAGAACTTGATGTTATTGCATTCTAAAGGTGCAATCACTAAGGATGTCTTCGAAGGTGTTTTAAGCCGTATCGCATTTACAGATGATCTGGTAATGGCAGTTAAAGAGGCGGATCTTGTTATCGAATGTGTCGTAGAGGACATGGTCGTTAAGCAAGAACTGTTTAGGGAGATTGAACCCTTATGCAAACCGAGTGCGATTCTCGCTACGAACACATCAGTGATGAGCATAACGGAAATCGCTTCAAAGACGATAGATAAGACGAGGGTCATAGGTGCACATTTTTGGAATCCGCCATATTTAATACCTTTGGTAGAGGTTATCAAAGGTGAGGAAACATCACTAGAAGTTATGGACACACTTTTTGATTATCTAAAAAAGATTGGTAAGAAGCCAGTGAAGTGCATGAAGGATGTTCCAGGGTTTATCGCTAATCGGTTGCAACATGCCATTTGGAGAGAAGCATTTTCTATCGTTGAAAATGGGATAGCCGATGCGGCGACGGTTGATGAAGCCCTTCGGTACGGCCCCGGGCTTAGATGGCCAATTCTAGGCATATTGGAAAATGCAGATATGATAGGACTTGATCTATCTTATAACATTCAAAATTATATTGTTAAATATTTAGAGAATTCACATGAACCTTCAAAGCTATTAAAACAACATGTGGATGAAGGCCACTTGGGCTTTAAAACGGGTAGAGGTTATCAAATGTGGTCACCTGAGCAAATTCAAGCGTCAAATAAACGTTTACGAGAGTACTTAATTGAAGTGACAAAAAATCTAAAATGATAATATGGATTCAATTGTGAATAATCTAATTGTAATCGAGAAGGAGAAATTAAAATGGGAAAGAAAGTTTTCATCGATTTGACACACCCTTTCAGTGCTGATATTCCATTATGGCCTTATTTTTCTAAACCAAAAATCGACACCATGCATAACCTAGCGAAAAGTGGTGTTTTAACGCAGAAAATCGACGCAGTCATGCACTGTGGTACCCACGCAGACGCACCTAGACATGTCATGGAATATGAGTTTAATGGGAAAAGAGCAAGATACACACATGAGATGCCAGTAGATGCTTACTGTGGCGATGCCATTTGTTTGGACGTAAAAATTGAAAGATGGGGGTTAATTACTGATAAACACTTAGATGATGCCTGTAAACGCGCTGGAATCAAACCCGAAGAATTAGAAGGCATGGTCGTCTGCTTAAGAACGGGAATGCACCTCAAGTTTGACGATTCAAAAGAGTATTATCATTACTCAAGTGGCACAGGGATCGACGCAGGTAAATGGTTCGCTAAATACAAACCAAAGTGTGTTGCCATGGACTCACAAGCGTTAGATCATCCGCTTCATACGACCATGGGGAAAAATGGTGGTCCATTAGGAATGAACCTAAATGGCAACCTCGGATATCCAATCACCGATGAGTACATCGAAAAGTTTGGACTTGAAGCATATGCGGAGTTTAATCGAGAAACCTTTATTAAAGTATTTGGTAAAGAAAAGTATGATGAGAAGTTTGGATTTTTAGAATCTCATGGATTAGAAGGCACTTGGGAACCATGCCATAAGTACATGTTAGGAAATGGCATCGTGGGAATTGAAAATTTAGGTGGGGATTTAGAAAAAGTCGTCGGAAAAAGATTCAAATTTATGGCGTTTCCGATTAGATGGTTTATGGGAGATGGTTCTATGGTCAGATGTGTCGCAGAAATCGACGAAGAGGATATAAATGATGTCCCAGAAAGAACGTATAACTACGGTTCGGTATAGGAGTTAGATATGGCGAAGACGATTATTACTGTAGCCACCACAGGGGCGTGGCCTTCAAAAAAAGATAACCCCAATATCCCATTAACTCCAGCTGAAATTGCAGACGATGTATATGAATGTTATAAAGCTGGAGCCGCGATTGCGCATCTTCACATGAGAGATGATGAAGGCAAAGGGACGATGAACACTGATAAGTTCGAAGAAACCGTTAAGTTAATCCGTGAAAAATGTGATATTATTTTGAACTTGACTACCTCCGGCGACTTAAATGCAACCGATGAGACACGCCAAGCACACCTTAAATCCATTAAACCTGATATGGCTTCTTATGATTGTGGTTCGATGAATTGGGGACATAACGCCTTGTTCATTAATCACCCCTACTTTCTTGAAGAATTAGGAAAGACGATGATTGAAAATCATGTTAAGCCCGAAGTGGAAATTTTCGATGCAGGTATGATTTATAATTCTGAATACTATCTGAAAATGGGTGTTCTAAAAGAGCCAATCCACTATCAGTTCGTATTAGGTGCAGCTGGTGGAACGGCAGCAACTGTGGAAAACCTAGTTTATCTTAAAAATCTAATTTCACCGAAATCTACTTGGTCAGCACTAGGAATCGGTAGAGGTGCGATGCCTATTCTTATGGCTGCAATCGCCATGGGTGGGCATGTTAGAGTCGGAATGGAGGACAACGTTTATTTTTCTAAAGGTAAGTTGGCGGATTCGAATGCGCAATTCGTGAGACGAGCAGCAAACCTCATCCGCGAGTTCGGAAATGAAGTGGCAACTGTTCAAGATGCCAGAGAAATACTCAGTCTATATTAAAATTTTAGAAATGGTACAAAAAAAGCACCCAGATTATCTGGGTGCTTTGGCTTTTGTTTTTCAGCTTGATGAGTAAGTTAAATTAGATACGCGCACCGAAAGGAATCAGTGCAAGTTGTGCCAGTTTCAGGTGCTGCTTCGCAAATGGAAGGCCGATTATGGTAATGGCGAGGAAAAAGGCGATGGTCAGGTGCATAAGAAACAGCTCCCAGCCCAGTACCAGTAGCCAGATGATGTTGCCGATCAGTCCGCCTGCACCGAAATTACCGATCTGTACATCGCGTCCAAATGGTGCGAGTGTGAGTCCTGCGATTTTAAAACATTGGACACCAAAAGGGATTCCGATCACCGTTATACATAAAAGTGCGCCAGCCAGTGTCCAGCCGATGGCTGAGATAAGGCCGCCTAAAATGATCCATATGAGATTGCCGATAAATGACATGAACTTTTCCTCCGAAATATTTTATAATGCTATTATAGCCTGTGTGCATTAAAAAGGCGTTAAAACGAGATTAGATTTATGGATTCTCTGGCAGATACTCGATTTCGAAGTAGTCAAACTCGATTTCTTCGATAAAGTGATGTGCCTTAAACCGCGTTTTATTAACGCGTTCCATGTCGAGGGTGTTATCGCTTAACCAGATAGGATTTCCGATATCAAACCGGTTGCAAAGGTCAGCTATGCCTCTATGCATAAGCGCTTCAAAGGAATGCGCGTCTTTGTTAACTTCAAATGTATGACTAACAATCGTGTTATTTTTCTTTACTATTTTTCCACTTAGCCTAAACATGGTAAGCTCCTTATGCTGAATTCATAAATTTTGATTTTCTAACTTTATCAGTTTAACAGGATACGGTGAAATTTGGTAGTATAATAATAGGTGAAAGGGGTGAATCTATGATAGAACCTGTAGAAAAAAAGATATCGAAACGGACGATATGGACGGTGGCGTTAGTGGTCATCATGTTGATCTCCATCTTCGGTGTCGCGAAGCTCGTGACGAGTCCGGATTTTAATGCTTCCATGATCGATACATTAGACGAAAAGAAGGCCACTGTGCTGAAGGTTTCTTTATCCGCAGCAGCCACTTCCACAGCGCTTTCGCTTCTCCCAGGAGATGTGGCGAGTCCCATCGCTAACGAAATCGCAGAGCTGACCACGTATTTTATCATCATCCTCGGGGCGATTTTACTGGAAAAGATGTTGTTATCGGTGATCGGCCATTTGACGTTCGTCTATATTATTCCGCTTGCGTGTATTTTAGGGGTGATTTACCTTTATACGAAGCGTGAGGTGCTAAAGGTTCTGGCCATAAAGATGACGATATTTGGGCTGGTGCTGTTTATGGCGATTCCGGCCAGCATAAAAGTGAGCGAGCTCATCTATGCTTCCTACGAAACGCAGGTGGCGCAGACGCTTCAAGCAGCCGAAGCAAATAATGCCTTTATCGAGGAGCAGAAAAACGACCTCGCTGAGGAAGATAAGAACTGGTTCGAGAAGGCGAGCGACTATTTATCGAATCTCACCTCTAAGGTAGGCGTCGGCATTTCCTCTATGATCAAGAAAGGCGAGGAGACGCTGTCGTATATGATGGACACCATCGCGGTACTGATTATCACATCCTGCGTGCTTCCCATCGTGGTCATCCTCATATTTACGTGGATCATAAAAATCCTGTTTGGATTTGATGCGCTTGAAGCGCGAAAATGGTTGAATGTAAAGCGGTAGCTGTAATAAATTAGTGGTGCAATTAACAATGAAGAATTACTCAAAAAGCACATAGCACATATGTGCTTTTTTGTTATAATAAAACATATAATTATCGCGCAATTATGCAGATAAAATTTTGAAACACGGGGGAAATAATGAAAAAGCTATCAAGTGTATATTTAGTGTTGTTCCTAGTATTATTACTGGGGCTAGTTTTAGGCTCAGGCTCGTTTGCCGCAGAGACAGTTAAGTATACTGAGCAGGCAGAGGTGCTTAAGAGTTTAGGGCTATTTAACGGTACAAACGTAGGGTTTGAACTGGAGCGTGCTCCAAAACGTGTGGAAGTGGCGGCGATGCTGGTAAAGTTTCTAGGTGCAGAGGAAGAGGCGAAGGCAAAGCAGTACAAGCATCCATTCACCGATGTGCCATCATGGGCAAACCACATCGTGGGTTACATGTATGAAAAGAAACTGACGACGGGGATCGGTAACAACCTGTTCGGTTCGCAGAATCCGGCGAGTGCAAAGGACTACTCAGTATTTTTACTTAAGGCTTTAGGCTATGGTTCAAGCGATTTTACATATAATGAAACGATGAATTTCGCTGTATCTAAAGGCCTTTACACGGCTGCAGAGAAAGCCACCTTAGAATCGTCTACTTTTAAAAGGGATGAGATGGTATTTTTAAGCTATAAATCACTATTCACAAAGATAAAAGGCAGTACGCAGCTTCTAAGTGAGAAGCTAGGCATCGCTTCGGTTCCGAAAATTGAAGCGCCTGTTTCAGTGACGGTTCAAAGGGTTACACATGATGCAAACGGCGCTGTAAGATTTTTGATTGATCGTACGAAGCTATCAGAGCCATTTAAGAATTTCGTTTATATCGGAGTTACCAGCGTTTACTGGACGACACCTACGACCATGGCTCAAATCAATAATCTGATTCCGACAGGTAAAAATGATGCGGAATACCTCTATCCGTATGAAATTGATGGGTTTGATGCCTATGGGGCATACTGGAATACCGTCGTATCATTATACGATGCTGATAAGACATTAATCGGCTATTTCGATATATTAGGGAATAATAAACCAGGAACTTTTACAGTAAACATTCGTCCGGTTAGTGCTGTTCAAGAAGTTGCTGAGATTAAAACGGGTGTGACTGTGGGCACAAATGGAGTGATCACCATCAACAGAAATGGTTTACCCGCTTCTGCGAAGGATTATGTTAAAGTGGCTGTGGCAGAAAAACCGGTAAGTACGACTAGTGTCATTAGAGCCTATTCTGATGAAATCATAGGTAAATCGACGACGAAGTACTATACCACAGCGACCATCGATGGTGTGAAGGCTTGTAAGTATTTAAGTGATAAAGCGACGCTTTTGTTCTATGATACAAGTAATCAACTCATCGGTTACTCAAATGTAGATGCATCATCAATAATTAGCGCGATGAAAAACGATCTCGAAAGCAAAGGTATTAAGGAAATCACGAAAGGTATCGTCGTTACCAATGCACCAGAATCAGTATTTGCTAATATTTTGTTGAGTGAGGTAGATTACTTAAATCCTCAAAGTTTGGCGTATTATAGTATTCCTATCCTACCTGTTGAGTATAATCATGTATCTTTTTTAAATAGTGTTGCTGGAAAGACTCCAAACGGTTATTATCCGATTTCAGTTGCAGGAATATCAAATGGTAAACTTCAAAGCGGACAAACCATAATTATGTTAATGTATGACAAAAATTATCAATTAGTTGGATATGCGACTATTTCATCTTCAGAATTTGATAAACGCACCGATGCCATTAAACGCGTAGAAGCAACATTTGAAAATAAGATCGAAAGTAACATGATTAGTAACAGTTACTTCACCATCGATTACTATAAAAATGGTGTACTAGTGGGGAGTCATGGACCGCGTTATTTAGATGTATTGACTAACGAAAAAGGTGAAATAATCGGCGTCACCTTTAATCACATCATCATCGATCCAAATGCAGGCTATGAGATTAAAGTTAAGAGTAATAACCCAAGCTTCATCATCAAAGGCACACAAGTAAAGTAGTGGATTTTAAATACTTTGCACTGTTTTGGGTATATATAAATAGGCAGAAAGTAAAGCCTATTCTCTATAAGAGGGTGTTTTTATGAATATCCAAATTAGGCCAGAGGCGAAGGCACTAATTGAAAAGGAACATTATGATTAAATCATCTTTACGCCACTGGATAAACTTTTCCAGTGGCTTTTACTATGTTTTGAGAGATTAATGTTGAATGTTCTTGTGCGATGTTATACTTTAGAAGAGTGTAACAGTGTTATCGTAGAAATAGAGGTGAAGTGATGCAATACAGAATTGATCCGAAGTCAGATAACAAGCTTTCCATATTAGGGTTTGGGTGCATGCGTTTTCCGCGAAACATGGGGCGCATCGATATGGAAAAGACAGAGAAGCTCATCCTAGATGCCTATGCAAAAGGCATCAACTATTACGACACGGCATATCTCTATATGGGAAGCGAGGAGGCGCTGGGCGAAATCCTTTATAAGCACCAGCTACGTGAGAAGGTGTATATTGCCACGAAGCTGCCGATTATGAACATCAAGACTTATTAGGACCTAGACCGTCTGTTTAATATACAGCTAGAGCACCTAAAAACCGATTATATCGATTACTATTTCATGCATGCGCTATCGGATATGAAGAACTGGGAGCGCCTGTGCGGTCTCGGAATCGAGCGATGGATTGATGAGAAAAAAGCGCAGGGTAAAATCAGACAGGTGGGATTTTCGTTCCATGGTACGAGTCATGATTTTGATGCGCTCTTAGAGGGCTATGCATGGGATTTCGTGCAAATCCAGTACAACTATGTAAATACACACTATCAGGCGGGAACAGCTGGTCTTAAGAAAGCGGCGAGCATGGGGCTTCCAGTCCTTATTATGGAGCCACTTTTAGGGGGTAAGCTTGCCAGTGGTCTTTCGGCGCGTTCTGTGGCGCTGATGAAGCAGGTAAGTCCTGCACTTTCTCCGGCTGCGTGGTCACTGAGGTGGTTATGGGATCAGGAAGAAGTGACGGTGGTTTTATCTGGGATGAATGACCCGGCACAGCTGGATGAAAATGTGGCGACGGCTGAAAATATGATGCCGGGGGCATTGACATCAGAGGAGATGACAGTCATCGACCAAGTGGTAGACATCTTTAAAGAGGACTATAAGATTCCGTGTACAGGCTGCAATTACTGTATGCCGTGTCCGCAGAACATCAACATCCCTGCATGCTTTTCATCGTATAATATCTCGTTTGCCGTAAGCAAGTTTTCAGGTATTCAGCAGTACCTGACAAGCACCAGTGCGCTTCAGCCTGGTAAGAAGGCCAGTGCCAGCGATTGTATCCAGTGTAGGAAATGCGAGAAGCATTGTCCACAGCATATCGAGATCAGCAAGGAAATGATGGTAGTGAAGAAGCGGATGGAGCCAATGTACATTCGCGGGGCGCTGAAAATCATCAGTGCGGTGATGAGCCGGTAAAATGTTAGAAGCCACTGAGAAAATTTCTCAGTGGCTTTTGAATTTATTAACTATTTCGCTTTCAGTGGAAAAAGGGGAACGGTTTGATAAGCAATGGCTTTAAGTACCTCCAAATCTCCTTCGGAAAGGCTTAGATTCTCTTGATTTAAAATCTTGATGGCCCATCTTAAATAGTTGATATCACCTGGTGGTACGATGACATCAATGCCTCTGGAGAAGGTATATTTTACGGCTTTCTTTGCGAGCTCGAAATCCTCGATAGGATGATACCATGCTTTCGGATGGTCTATGGCATCTGACGGTTGCTTTTCGCTGTAAGCCATGGACTTGATGCCGATGATGCCCATTTTTTTCTCCAGCGCTTTTTTAAGTACGAAGCTACCATAATCATTTTTAAGTAGAGATACGAAATTGAAAGGGAACATGATGCTGTCGAAGTCATAATAATCGAGGAGGGCTAAGGCGGCTTCGGTAGAATGTGCTGAGAAACCGATGTGTTTTATGTAGCCTTGCTCTTTTGCTCTTACATAGGTTTCAAATGCACCGTTTGGTCCAAAGGTTTGCTCAACATCGGCGAGATTATAAACGGCATGGAGCTGATAGAGATCAAAGTAGTCTGTCTGCAGATTTTTTAAGGATTTTTCGAGGAGCTCCTGTGAACCCTTACGCGTTCTGTCTTCTGTTTTACAAGCGAGAAAGATGCCGTTTCGTTTGCCATTAAGTGCAGGCCCGAGTCTTTCTTCTGCGTTTGCATAGGTCGGTGCGACATCGAAATAGTTAATGCCAGCATCTAGCGCTTCTGTGACGAAGTTATTAGCATCCGCTTGAGTCTCGTTAGAAACGATGACACCGCCAAAAGCAACACGTGAAAGCGTATGATTCAGTTTATCGATGTGAATCTTTTGCATGTGAATCCATCCTTTCTATTAGGGAAAGTTCTACTTCTTTTAATGTACCCCTGTCGTCGTCAGTGAATCAAATTCATATTTTGTAATGCGAAATATTCTGAATTTTGATAAAATAGAGGAAATAAGTCAATTGTGAGAGGAGCCTAAAGATGATTTGTAACCGCTGTGGTAAATTACCAGAAATGGATTTCGATCAAGTAGATATTTATGTGAGCCTTCCGACTGTTCATCATGGAGAGGGCTTCGAACAACTTTTAGTCAATCAGTTTTTTACATATGAAATAATGGAGGGGGGATATTTAGTAAAGAAGGTGAATTTTGAAGCCTTTATCACTATGATGACTGCAAAAGTATTTAACCGTATCGAGCAACAGGATGTAAAGGTGTTGCCTTTAAATGATGGCTGTTCCCTTTGTTTTGATTCGCTTAAGCATTATAAAAGCCTTTATGATTGGCAGGCTTATCTAAACGGGAAAGAAGTGGCGAAAATAATCGATGAAAGACGGATTAAGACACTTTTTCAGCCGATAATACATGTTAACAGCGGAGTGATTTTTGGATACGAAGCCTTAAGTCGCGGGATAAAAATGGATGGATCTATCATGAATCCAGCGGAACTATTCTCAACAGCAAAAACCATGGATTTAATGTTTTATCTAGACCGCATTTGTAGGGAAGGGGCTATCAGGGCAGCTGCAGGAAAAGGCATTACTGAAAAGGTGTTTATTAATTTTATTCCTACAGCGATTTATGAACCTGAATTATGCCTAAGAAGCACAGCAGAAGTACTTAATGAAGTGAATTTAAACGCCAAACAAGTTGTTTTTGAGGTGGTTGAAAGTGAGAAAGTGGTTGACTATGACCATTTGAATCGAATTTTGGACTATTATAAAAATAAGGGATATTCCACGGCTTTAGATGACATCGGCTCAGGGCATTCTAATATTGAGGCTTTACTTCAGCTTAGACCTGAGTATATGAAAATCGATGCGGCGATTATTAGAAACATTCACTTGGATGGGCATAAACAAGCAGTCTTAGATGACTATATAGAAAATGGCAAACGAATCGGATTAACCATCCTTGCAGAAGGTGTGGAAACGGTAGAGGAGTTCGATTACTTAAAATCGAAAGACATCGATCTCGTCCAGGGATATTTGTTCGGTCGACCAGAGGAAGTACCGTTGAGAACGTAAGGAGCTGAGCTTATGGATAAAGAGAAGTGGGTGAAGAGTATCAAAATTACTCTTGGTGTTGCTTTAGGGGTCATGCTTGCAAAATGGTTTCGTATGGATTTCGAAATCACAGTTGCCACCATCGTTATCGTGAGTATGCTTACGGATAAACGTCAGTCACTGAAACAGTCTGCCATTAGACTTCTAACGGCGGTGTTTTCATTGATTTTTGCTTCTGGACTATTTCTCACGCTTGGTTTTACTTTACCGGTATTTATTATCTACATATTTGTTTTCACACTGCTCATGTACCGGTTTGACACGGTAATCGCCATCGTTTTAAACGTGGTCTTAGTCATCCATCTATTAATGCTGGGTGAGGTATCGATTCCCATATTATTAAACGAGTTTGGATTGATGTTTCTAGGTGTTACGGTTGCGCTGGTGATGAACCTGTTCGTCATCGATATCGAGGACGAGCTTATCGGTTATCAAAAGCAAATAGAGAATCTTATGGATCAGATTTTTAAAGACATGGGAAAGTGTCTAGTAAATCAATGCGGTTCCCAGTCAGTTAGCGAAAATTTGGCTGTTCTGGATGAAGTATTAAGCAAAAGCCGTTCAAGGGCTTACCAGTACTATAATAATTATTATTTTCAGGAAAACGATTACTATGTCGAATATTTCGCCATGAGAAGACAGCAGTATTATACGATTAGATCCATGCAGCATTTCATCACCCTTAAGTTTCTTAATAAACCGGAGGTTGAGATGCTAAAGGACTTTACAGATGATTTCGTTAATAATACAAAGGTGTTAAATACCTGTTCCCATCAGCTCGACCGCCTAAATCAAATCAAGCATCACTTTACTCACGAGGCGGAGCTTCCAACTAATAACAACCATCTGCAAAATCGAATCGCGTTGCATCAATACTTGTTCTCATTAGAAGAATTGGTATCCGTTAAGATGCGATTTATCGATCGATTCGAAAAGCCAAAATTGAGAGGATAGCCATGGAAAAAATGGATTATGTTGCGACGATACTATTAGTCATCATCTCTGCCGCCTGCTATATCGCAGCCTTTCTTCACTTTAAGGAAATCGGTCCCCTTATGAATAATGCGTATCTCTACGCATCAAAAGCAGAGCGGATGACCATGGATAAAAGACCGTATTATCGGCAGACTGTAGTGGTCTTTCTCACACTCGGGATCATCTTTACCCTGAACACCATCGATTCCATAATACGTACCAAATGGATGATTTATCTGGAAATCCCCATGGCGTTCGCTATCCTGGTTTATGCTGTCGTGTCTACGATCAGAATCGAAAAGAAAAAGCAGAAATGAACATCGAAAGAAAACGCTGGATGGGAGGCTGTATGGCTCAATATGTCTATTTTCTTCGTGGAATCAATGTAAACGGCATCACCATCAAAATGGAAGCGCTTAAAAAGGCGTTTCTCGATATGGGGTTTCATGAGGTAAGCACTGTACTTGCCACGGGTAACGTGGTGGTAAGCGCAGAGGCCGTACATGACCAGGTGGAAAAAACGCTGAGTGAAACCTTTGGCTATGATGCTTATGTGGTCCTTAAGACTGCCACATCAGTGAAAGCCATCCTTGAAGAATCGAAACTGAACCGTGTACCGGAAGGGTATCACCATTATGTGATTCTAATGAAGGCAGAGGGATTGGCACATCAGATGAAAGCGCTATTTGATGGCTGCCAGAAGGCGCCAGACGAACAGCTGATCATCGGTTCCGAGTGTGTGTACTGGATCGTACCGAAGGGGGACACACTGAATTCCGAGTTCGGAAAGATTTGCCTGGGAAAAAAGGCTTATAAGGATAAGCTAACATCGAGAAACATCAACACCATCGAAAAAATTGTGAAACTACTCAGAGCGTAATTCAATCATAGCATCGTCATAGGAGGCTTCGATGAAAAAATGGAAAGTCGTACTCGCAACACTTTTATTCGCCTTAATAGTCATCTTTGTCTATGTGGTAAACGGCGTGCAAAATGCTAAAGGAATCCCTGAGCCTTCTGTAAAGATTTCTGTTGGTTCCCAGGCGATTAAGACGATTTACTATGGTGATCGGTATAATGAAAAGCGTGATGAAATGGAACGGTTTTTAAATTTTTCGTTTGAAGAGGGATGGGAAGCAATTCCTTACGTTCAAATCGGTGAAGAGGTCGACATCACATTTGATAATTTCGAAGCGACGGATGTTCAGATTACGGATGTGATTTTAACGAAGGAAGGCAGGCTTAAATATGGTGAGCAGTCGGATATGACCTATGGGCTAAAGGCTGTGGATGGAAAATTGCGCTATGGTCTTCCCTCAAATCCTGCAGTTCATCTCAGTTCAAACTTAAACGATTATGCCCCCGGACATGTGATTCGCGCCTGTTTTATTAGAACACAAATCAATGGATCCAACTTTCTATTCTCGTTTGTTATTCGAACAAATCCTTGAGGTAAGTGATGAAAGCCTATATCGATCCACCTAAAAAGATGCCATTTTACATCAGGCTGGGCGTTTATGCCGCAAAAAAAGCCACGGGTAAGGATTTGCTTCCACCGAGGCTATTAGCATGGTATCCTAAGGCGGCTATTAGCTCCGGTGTGCTGGAAGCACTGGTAGCACATGGTCATAAAAAAGATGAGCTCGACCCTAGGATGCTGCAGCTGATTCGTGTTCAGGTATCCGTTTTAACGGCATGTCCCTTTTGCGTCGACATGAACGGGCATCATCACGAGAAAAACGGGATTACCACGGAAGAGCTTCAGGGATTAACTGGGGTGCTCGATCTCGATTTGATTCCGACACTGACGGAGCGAGAGAAGCTCGCGATTAGGTATACTCAGTTACTGACGCAGACCCCTGTGGAGATCAGCGATGCGTTAATGGCGCAGGTTAAGGCGCTTTTCAGCGCGCGTGAGATCGTGATCATCGCCACCACCGCTGCCCAGGTCAATTATTGGGCGAGACTTATAAGAGGCCTCGGGGTACCACCAGCAGGGTTTATGGATAATTAGCAAAAATGTTGTTATGGTTATACCCCTAAAAACATTGTTTTCTTATGAACAAAGCCTTATGTGAGTAGATTACAGAGCACTGGGATTGACAGTCTCTATAAAAGCCCTTAAAATAAAATTGACCCCCGAGGTAGGGGGTGAAATTAAACTCAAGGAAACACAAAAACGTGCGTGGGTTCCTAAAATATTTTATGAGGTGAAAGTTTATATGGAGAAAATAGTCATTATAGGTGGCGTAGCTGCAGGTGCAACCGCAGCAGCAAAAGTAAGAAGACTTTCAGCAGATGCTGAAATCACGATTTTAGAAGCAGGTGCAGATATTTCGTTTGCTAACTGCGGACTCCCATATTATATCGGCGGCGACATTAAAAGCCGTTCAAAGTTAATTCTTCAAAGTCCAGAGAGCTTTAACGACGAGTATCAAACAGCAGTCTATATCCACACATCTGCTACTGAGATCGATAGAGCGAATAAAATCGTTCACACGGTCAACTCGAAAACAGGCGAAAAAAAGCAGTTTGAATACACGAAGTTAATCCTCGCACAGGGTGGAAAACCGATCGCACCGCCACTTCCTGGTGCTGATCAAGACCATGTATTCCAGTTATGGACACTGGATGACATGGACCGAATTAACGCGTTTATCTCGAATAAAAAACCTAAGACAGCAGTTGTCGTAGGGGGTGGCTTCATCGGACTCGAGATGACTGAGGCACTGGCTAAAAGAGGCATGAAGGTATCCGTCGTAGAGATGATGCCACATGTTATGGGCATTATGGAAGCGGAAATTGCAGGTTTTATCCAAGAAGAGTTGATGGCATATGGTGTGGACCTTCATACGAATAAAGCACTGGCGGAAATTCATGCGAACACTGTTTTACTTAAAGACGGAACGCGTATAAATGCCGATATGGTTCTTCTTTCCATCGGTGTTCGTCCGACACTTAAGCTGGCTCAGGATGCGGGCCTTGAGCTCGGTGCAGCAGGTGGCTTGCTGGTGGATTCTTATCTTAAGACCAGTGATGATAGTATTTATGCGGCTGGTGACATGATCGAGCTTGAACACCGTGTTCTCGGGAAAAAAGTTAGAATTCCATTAGCAGGTCCTGCAAACCGTCAAGGACGTATCGCAGCTGAAAATGCCTTAGGACTCAAGCATGAATATAAAGGTTCCATCGGGACATCCATCGTCAGAGTGTTTGAAGCTGTTGCCGGAATCACTGGTGTGACCTTGAAAGCCGCGAGAGCAGAAGGCATCGATGCAGATGCAATCGTCATCCATAAGGAAAATCACACGGCTTACTATCCAGGTGCACAAATGGTGTCTGTACTGGTCGTCTATGATAAAGCGACAGGCATCATACTCGGTGGACAAACCGCTGGCTACGATGGCGCAGACCGCCGTTTAGATGTTCTCGCTACAGCAGTGGCCATGAAAATGACCGTTTCTGACCTTACCGACATCGACTTCGCTTACTCACCACCACTGGGTAACGCAAACGATGCCATCAACATGGCCGCTTATACCGCTGAAAACAGAATCTCAGGATTCTCACCAGCGCTCACGGTCAGTGAAGCGGACGCTTATCTAGAGGGCAAAGAGGCACTCTGGATCGACGTGAGAGATGTGTTCTCATATGATAAAGCGCATGTGGATGGCGCAGTTAATGTACCGATCGAAGTACTTTCCACCGTGCTTCATAAAATTCCTAAAAACCAACTGATTTTCGTTTATGATAAAACAGGTAAAAAAGGTCACCAGGCATTACGCATGCTGATCGGCGCAGGCTTTACCAGCGTGTTCAATGTTTCTGGCGGTTTCATCAGCTTATCTAACTACGTTAGAGCAGTGAAGCCATCAAACTTTGTCTTAAATCTCCCAGCACCAGAACAGAAAAAACTCGGTGAAGAGGGACAGGATGCGAAGCACACAGCGGCTAAAGAAGAAGTGAAAAAAGAAGAAAATCATGGCCCAATCGTCATCGATGTTCGTACACCGGAAGAGTATGCATATGGTGCCTATCCAGGGGCACTCAACATCCCGCTGGATGAACTGGAAAACAGAATCGGCGAGCTAGGCAGTAAAGAAAGAAACATTACCCTTTACTGTGCATCTGGCGCGCGAAGTGCCTACGCGTTACAAATCGTTAAAGCCTATGGCTACATGAAGGCAGAAAACGGCGGCGGACTTGCTCGCATGATGTCGAGAGCACGTAAGTAGTTAAATTTCCCCAGAGATTTCTAAGAAGTCTCTGGGGTTTTATTTTTAAATATGCATTTAATGGAAATCTAATTTTGAAGTCTAAAAATACGGGTAAAGGTAATGCAACGAGAATATGGGGTTCAAAACGGCGGCAAATAGTGGAAATGGGGCGAGTAAATGTTTAAGTTGCTGTTTAAAAATTATCCAGATGAATACATAATGCGGTTTGAAGATGCTGTTCAAACCGCAAATTATCATACGGTGAGAGTGATCTTATATGTGTTACTACCCGTGTCGTTCTTCATGCTTATCATGGCCATCGCCATCAGTGATAATGCCAGTATCGTATTTGCAAATGGCTTGCTCGTCGCTGTTTTGACGATTCTATTCATCATCAATCTTTGGATCAAACGAACGAAACGACCAGCTGAACATCTATTAGCGCGAATTGTCGTCTATGTGGCCTTTGCCATCATTCTTTTTTGGGGCCTTCACATGATGGGGTATAACCAGAACGAGGTCATTTTCGTCATGGACATGGTTTTAGGGATTTTTGCACTGGCATTTCTATTCGTCACTAAATATCAGGTTCTACTGATCTATTATGGTGTCAGCTTATTCTATTTAATGCTGTTAACGCCTTATGGCGTAAACATTTTTAGTAATCTTCCTAAGCTCATGACGCCGATTCTTTTGATGTTCTCTGCCTTTATCATTTCGCGTATGCTGTTTTTACAGTTTATCGAACGGTATGTAATGGGAGAAAAGTTAAAAGAAAAAGAGGTCGTTTTAACCTCCGAGTTGATTCAGACGATTGAAAAGCTTCAAATTACAGAGCGAAACATTAGTAATGACATCATCAGAACGCTTGTTAAGGTCTTAGAGCATCACGATATCTATACCAGAGGGCACTCGGAAAATGTTTCTGAATACGCCGTGAAAATCGGTGAGGTCATGGGATTAACGCGAGAGCAGCTGGATGAAATTATGGTGTGTGGACTTGTTCATGATATCGGTAAGATTTTGATTCCGATAGAGCTTTTGAACAAAACTGCCACATTGACACCAGAGGAACAAAATGTCATTAGGAAGCACAGTGAATATGGGCATGAAATGCTGATGGAAGCGAAATACCTAAAACGCATCGCTCGAATCGTCCTTCACCATCATGAGCAGTGGGATGGCGGTGGATACCCGATGGGGCTTAAGGAGGACGAAATACCGCTCGAGTCACAAATCCTTATGGTGGCTGACGCATGGGATGCCATGACCTCTGAGCGGATCTATAAAAAGGCTAAAACGGATGAACGTGCGAAGGAAGAAATGCTACGGCTGAAAGGCCAGCAGTTCCCGCCAGATATCGTCGATGCACTAATGCAGGTATTAAACACCTAAAAAGGATAGCCATATGAGGCTATCCTTTAATAATGTGAATGTGGTTTCTTATGCTACTCTATAGAAATCATCAAAAAACCGCAGTACGCGCCATTATCTGTGGCCAGTGATTTACCAGTTTTCGCTTTCAGGTCGTTGATGAAGGCACGGTATTTCTCATAGAAGTCGTAGTTTGGCTTAGAAGTATACTTTATGTCTGTGACTTCTAAATAACTTAAAACGCCTTTGACGGTTGTGGGTTTTACCAGCACCTCGTAATCGCCATTATAGTAAAGACCAAGCACAGTAAGTATCGGCCATTTTGCCAGATCATATGTGGCGAAGAGGAGGACGAGCTGATTAAAGCCTATACGCTGGTCACCATAAAGAAACGCATATATGGCTTGGCTTAGAATTTCAGTTTCTTCATCGGTAAACAGTTTGGAAACATCCTTAAACTTGGCTTTTTCGAACACTGATACCAAGGAGGATTTTCCGATGAGCTTGGTAAAGGCCTCTAAAATCTGTTTTGGGTCATCAAAATGCTCTTTTTTGAATTGCTCATGTACGAAGGCTTTCATGGCATCGACCTTATGCTTTTTTGCCACCGCCATAAGTTCGGGGTCGTTAAAGCCTAAAGGATATCGGTCTAAAAATCGGGTTTCTAGTGTCATTAATTTATCGAGATTCATAGGATGCTCCTTTTATTTGAAATAAGTTATTAAATTAATTTTATCATATTAATTTCTCATTTAAGACTTGACTTTTTTTCTAAAAAAGAGAAAATAATGATATCGGTTATCAATATGTAATCATTACAATCTACAAAAAATAAATTATGTTCATGGAGGACTCAAATGTCATTAATCGGAAAAGAAGTGAAGCCTTTTAAGGCGCAAGCCTATGTAAATGAATCATTCGTCACTGTAACAGAAGAAAGCCTTAAAGGACACTGGAGCATCGTGTGCTTTTACCCAGCAGATTTTACATTCGTCTGTCCGACGGAACTGGAAGACCTTCAAAATCAGTATGACACATTAAAAGGTTTAGGTGTAGAGGTATTCTCCGTTTCTACAGATACACACTTTACCCATAAAGCATGGCACGACAGCTCAGAAGCTATCGGTAAAATCAAGTATACCATGATCGGTGATCCAGCTCATGTGATCTCGAATAATTTTGAAGTGCTGGATGAGGCCTCGGGCTTAGCGGATCGTGGAACCTTTATCATCGATCCAGATGGCGTGATTCAGGGTGTGGAAATCAATGCGGGTGGCATCGGAAGAGATGCGAGCATCCTTATCAACAAAATTAAGGCAGCACAGTACGTCCGTAACAATCCAAACGAAGTCTGCCCAGCTAAATGGCAAGCAGGTGAGAAAACTTTAAAACCAGGTCTTGATCTCGTCGGAAAAATATAGAGGCACTCTATGATACTGGATGACCAATTAAAACAGAATTTGATGGAGTACCTGAAGCTTATAGAGGGTAAGGTCATGCTGACACTCAGTGTGGGTGAAGATGATGCTTCTAAAGAAATGCGGGAGCTTATGGATGAACTCGTCCTGTTATCGGACGATCTTATCGTGAAGGAAGCCATTCTTAGTAGAACGCCGAGCTTTACCCTCAGTAAGCCAGAGGCAGAAGCGAGAATCGCGTTTGCAGGTGTTCCCTTAGGACATGAGTTCAGCTCTTTTGTGCTCGCGCTACTGCAAACCAGCGGGAGACCGCCGAAGGTCGATGAGGCCATAATCCAGCGAATCAAAGCGATAAAAGAACCCCTCGTGTTCGAAACCTATGTGAGCCTCAGTTGTCATAATTGCCCTGAAGTGGTCCAGGCGCTGAATACCATGAGCGTCATTAATCCACTGATTAAAAACACCATGATCGATGGCGCCGTGTTCGGTTCAGAAGTAGAATCTAAGGAAATCATGGGCGTCCCAGCTATTTACTTAAATGGTGAATTCTTCGGTGGTGGTCGTCTCACATTAGAAGAGATTTTAACGAAGCTCGGCCAGGTTGAATCAGCAGAGGCCTTTGAAGCGAAAGACCCCTTCGATGTGCTCGTCGTCGGCGGTGGTGCGGCAGGGGCCAGCGCGGCCATCTATGCCGCACGAAAGGGCATAAAAACCGGCGTGGTATCTGAGCGTTTTGGTGGACAAGTACTGGATACAGTAGGGATAGAGAACTTTATCGGCACCCTTTATACAGAAGGTCCTAAAATCGCGGCTGATCTCGAATCCCATGTAAAGCATTACGGGATCGATGTCATGAACCAGCAACGTGTCAAGGCGATTAAGAAGTCAGCGTTCATCGAAGTGGAGCTTGAAAACGGAGCGACGCTTAAAAGCAAAGCAGTGGTGCTCGCCACAGGAGCGAGATGGCGAGAGCTCGGCGTTCCAGGTGAGAAAGAACTTAGAAACAAGGGAGTGGCATACTGCCCGCATTGCGATGGTCCTCTATTTAAAGGCAAGCATGTGGCGGTCATCGGTGGCGGAAATTCTGGCATCGAAGCGGCCATCGATCTTGCGGGCATCGTCAGTCACGTAACGGTTCTAGAATATTTACCCGAACTGAAAGCGGACGCTGTGCTTCAAAATCGTCTGTTTAGCCTTCCAAACGTTACGGTGATTAAAAATGTCCAAACCAAAGAGATTACAGGTAATGGTAAGGTAGAGGGCATCACTTATATACGGAGAGACGATCAAATGGAAGTACATTTACCACTTCAAGGTGTATTCGTTCAGATTGGGCTCGTTCCGAATACAGATTTCCTAAGCGATCTCATAACGCGCAACCGGATAGGAGAAATAGAGGTGGATGCAAAAGGGGCGACCAGTATGCCAGGTGTTTTTGCTGCAGGCGACTGTACGACCGCACCGTTCAAGCAAATAATCATTGCCATGGGAAGTGGCGCTACAGCCGCACTCAGCGCTTTTGATTATTTGATTAGAAACTAATTTGACTTAAGCAAAATTAGGAAATATAATAGAGATAGAAAAAATAATACCCATGGGTGAGTGTCATCACTTCTCATGGGTATTATTTCGATAAAGGTAAACTAATGGAGGAATGGACAGCATGAAAAAGAAATGGCTCGCACTACTATTAATCACACTTATGATCTTCGGCGTTTCCGCTTGCTCAAAAGACGTCACTGAAACCACTGCAGCAGAATCGACAGCAGAATCCACCGTAGCTGAGACCACAGCTGAATCTACAGAAGCGGTTAAGGATAAGATAGAGGTTAAGGTCGCTGCACTTAAAGGACCGACCGGTATGGGACTCGTTAAGCTGATGGAAAACAGCAACCAAGGCATCACCGAAAATAATTACACCTTTGAACTATCTGGTAGTCCTGATGATCTGGTGGGTAAAGTCATCAACGGTGAGCTGGACATCATCGCAGTTCCGACGAACCTAGCGGCTGTGCTTTATAATAAGACCCAGGGTGCTGTTCAAATTGCCGCTGTGAATACATTAGGCGTTTTATATGTACTCGAAAATGGCGATTCGATTCAAAGCGTCACGGATTTAAAAGGGAAGGCATTAAGCACCAGTGGTAAAGGGGCGTCTCCCGATTATGTGATGCAGTATATTTTAAAGCAAAACGGACTTACGCCGGATGTGGATGTGATGCTGGACTATAAGCTGGAGCATGCTGATTTGGCAGCGGCGCTGGTTGCGGGTGATGCAAAAATCGCGCTCCTGCCACAGCCATTCGTTACCACAGCTATGATGAAGAACCCAGATTTACGCATCGCACTGGATATCACTAAGGAATGGAACGCCGCAACAGGCGGTGAAGCCGAGCTTTCCATGGGCGTCATTATCGTTCAAAAGGCCTTTGCTGAAGCAAATCCAGAGGCATTAAATGCGTTTTTAGATGAATATAAAGCATCAGTCGACTATGTGAACACTGAGAATGCAGAAGCAGCGAAGCTGGTTGAGAAGTTCGAGATATTACCGAACGCAGCCATCGCTGAAAAAGCGATTCCGTTATCTAACATCGTTTATATCGATGCGGCGGACGCTAAGGCTTCGCTAGATGGCTTCTTTAAGATCCTATTCGATTTTGATCCAAAATCCATCGGAGGCAAGTTGGTTGATGAGGGCATCTACTATAACCGATAAAATTATGAAAGTGTTAAGACTCCTGCTCATCACCGCGTTTTGGGTCGGTGTATGGCAGGTCGTTCATCTAATCATCGGACGGGACATTTATGTTCCGTCTGCTTTTGTTGTTTTCGACAGCCTGCAGGATTTAGTGCAGACACGAGAATTCTGGGAAATCGTCTATGCGTCCATGGTCAGGGTACTGATCGGCGTCATGATTTCGTTCCTATTAGGGGTATCCTTCGGCATTATCGCTGGCCTTAATAAATGGGTTTATGCACTGTTTAATCCACTTATGGTGGTGATCAAATCCACACCGGTGATTTCCATCATCATCGTCGCGCTGGTTTGGTTTACGTCGTCCAATGTGCCTGTCTTCATCAGCTTCCTCATGTGTTTCCCCATCATATGGACCAATACAGTGACAGGGATCCAAAACGTCGATCAAAAGCTCCTACAGATGGCGAAGGTCTATCAAGTACATAGGCGTGATGTCTTCCTTAAAATCTACTTACCGTCATTGACCCCTTTCATGAATGCAGCCATGATTACGGCCTTGGGTCTTGCCTGGAAGGTCAGTGTGGCTGCTGAGGTCCTCAGTCATCCCAGAAAGGCCATCGGAAGTGAGCTTTACACCTCTAAGGCATACCTCGATTCTCCGACCCTTTTTGCATGGACGCTGGTGGTGGTGATGCTCAGCTTGATTTTCGAATTCGTTTTAGCGCGACTGGTGAAAAAGTGGTCGCCATATAGGAGGTAGGCCTTGAACATTAAGATTACAAACCTCTCAAAAGGTTTCGGAAAGCTGACCATCTTCGACGATTTTAGTTTAACGCTGGAAAGTGGGAGCAGGCATTGCCTTTTCGGTCCTTCTGGGTGTGGTAAAACGACGCTTCTCAATCTGCTTGCTGGGCTAGAAACCAAAGAATCTGGAACGATAGAGGGCATCGATCAAAGGAAGATTGCGTATGTCTTTCAGGAAGAACGGCTGATTCCATGGCTCACAGTCAGAGAAAACATCGAATTCGTAGTAGGGGAAAAAGGAAAGAGCGCTCCGGATGTGGCGCATCTAGAGGCGATTTTAGAACTGGTGGAGCTCACGTCGTTTCAAAACCACTATCCTAGCGAGCTGAGTGGTGGCATGAAACAGCGCGTGTCTTTAGCAAGGGCGTTTGCTTATAATGGCGAAATACTCGTTTTAGATGAACCCTTTAAAGGGCTTCATCACGACTTAAAGCTAAAGCTCATGGACTATGTCCTAAAGTACTGGGAAATGGAAAGGCCACACCTGATTTTCACCACACATGATGTGGAGGAGGCCGTCTATCTATCCAGTGACATCTATGTGTTAGAAGGACCACCCGTGTCGATTAAAGCACATACCCAAGTGAGTGGACGGGAAAAGTCGGCCGTCATCGAGGAAATATTAACGACCATGAGGCGTGTTTAGTCATAAGAGGCTAAAGACGCCTTTTTTATAATTATGATTAAATTAGTGATAGCACAAATCCAGAGTTGATGATGACGGTATTCAGCAAACCATGTGCAATCATGGGAGGAATGACGGATTTTGAAAAAGATATTGACCGGTTATGGTCTCTGCATTTAAGGGATAACCTAATGAAGCGTCGACCAACTGATGAGCGACCATATAATAACCAAGACCAAACTGAATCACAGCCCAGATGGCTGCAAACGACAGTATGGCTAAAAAGGCCTTACGAGGTTGCTCTGGCCATCTAATGCCAAAGGATGAAAACAGTGCCGGTTGACGCTTTTGGAGTACGCTATAAATCCATCCTATACAGATGGCTGAAAATAATAGCTGAAACACATGATGTACCGTAATATAAAGGTAGAGACCGTAAGGGTCCATGGTCTGATAGGGAAGAAATGGTGAGAGCAGGTTTGCTAAGGCAAAAGAGAATTTGATTATACTTTCTGTCATAATGATGAGTATGAGAAGAGTGCCCATGGCTTTGCTTATATTTAAGAGATTAACTTTCATTTTAATTTCAATACCTCCATTATGCATATGAAATAAAAAAGATTGCCAGACACATACATAATATGTTATATATAAAGTAGCGTCAATAGTTTTAATCAAAAAAATGAGGTGTGAAATGAATATCACTTTTTCAAAGGTTGAAGCAATGGATCCTTGGCAGTTTTCTTTTGGTGCTTTACTCGTGGCTGCAACCAAGCTAGATACACAGCTTGATAAGGTCCTGAAAAAACACGATTTGACATCCAAGCAGTGGTTTTTACTGGTGATTTTAGACAGTATGTTTGAGTACCCGCCCACACTTAAGCAGCTCGCAGAGGAAATGGGAAGCTCCTATCAAAATGTTAAACAGGTGGCACTTAAGCTTGAAGCAAAAGGACTCATCAGTATTGAAAAAGACCCTAAGGATGCCAGAGCACTTCGCATCATCGCAACACCTGAGTCGAAAGCCATCTGGGAGAAGTTAACCCCAGACGCAGCCCATTTCATGGGACAGTTCTATCAAGGCGTATCACCTGCTGATGCCGACACTTTAAAACACGTGCTTTATCAAATTCTACAAAACTTATATCAAATGGAATGATTCTAGCATCTGGAAAAAGAAATGATATAATAAGAATAAGTAAATACGATAGGATACCTTAGGGTATCCTATTATTATGCATGGCTATTTTACAGACAGGAGTAAATCACATGAAGCAAAAACTAAGTCTGATACTCATCATCTTATTAATAATCAGTAGTGGCATTTCATCTTTCGGCGTCACGAATATCCATATGTTTGGTTCGCCGTCTTCATGGGCAACTGCTGAAATCACAGAGCTAGCAACCTATGATTTGTTAAGGCAGGATGCTTTCCGCGATTATCAAAAGTCCATTACACGCCTACAATTCATCTATTTGGCGGTGAGGCTCTATGAATCGATTACAGGTTCAGAGATACCTATAAAAAGTGGCGTCACATTTTCGGACACCACGGACACCTATGCGCTTAAGGGCGCTAGTATCGGCATCACCACGGGTATCGGTGGAGGTAAATTTGGACCAAATGTCCTGTTGACGCGTGAGCAGCTGGCGACGTTAATGATTCGTTCACTTGAGCTAAGCGGATTGACGTTAGCTAAATCGACTTCTTTATTCACAGATGATTCTAAAATTTCACCATTTGCGAAGGATGCCGTTTATAAAGCAAGTCAGTATGGCATCGTGAAAGGCACGGATAATGCTTTTCAGCCGACGAATGGCGCTAAGATCGAAGAGTCGCTCGTAATATTTAAACGCGCCTATGACCAGTTTGGTGCGGTGGTAGAAAAACCATTATTAAGTCCTGCTCAAATCGCTGAAAAGGTGGGAAAAGCAGTGGTCCATATCGAAACCTTTGATGCTGATGGACAGCCGTATGCAACTGGTAGCGGGTTTATCGTAGACGCATCAGGAAAGGTCGTTACGAACTACCATGTTATTCAAGGTGCCTATTCCGCTAATGTTAAACTACTTGATGGTAGGGTCTTCCCTGTGGTATCTGTCTTAGGAAACGATTATGGCAGAGATGTAGCCGTCCTAAAAATTAATGGAAGTGGCCTCCCTACTGTGGCGTTAGGCAATTCGTCCCGTGTGGTACAAGGTGAAGAAATTCTCACCTTAGGAAGTCCGATAGGTCTAGAGAATACTTTATCGGATGGTTTAGTAAGCAATAAAAACCGCGTATTGGACGGTTATGCCTATATCCAGATTTCTGCACCGATCTCTCCTGGCAGCAGTGGTGGGGTACTACTTAACTACTATGGCGAGGTCATCGGAGTGACCTCTGCGGGCTTTGAAGGTGGACAGAATCTGAACCTGGCCATCCCCATCAACGAGGTTAAGCCTTATTTGACTGTTACGACATCGAAAACGCTAAAGGTACTGGCAACAACAACCGTTAAAGGAACACTCAACTTTGATAACGGAGATTCTTATACAGGTGATCTTCTGCAAGGAATGATGCATGGAACCGGTACCTATAAATGGGCGGATGGTGATTATTATGTAGGTGGTTTTTACGAGAACATGTTCCATGGCGTTGCGACGATGCATTATAGTGATGGCACCATCGTAAAAGGTGAGTGGTATTATGATGAATTCATGGAAAATCTTATGGTTCCTAGAGCCTATGCAAGAGCGATCTCCTCAACAGAAGTGGAAATCGGATGGGACCTTATCGATAATGCCACGGCTTATTATGTCTATTATGCAGATTCTCCTTCTGGGCCATGGTATTACTTTGAGGATGAGTTCGGAAATCCATGGGGGCTTGAATATAGAGGCCAGTATTCTGCCAGTTTGACAGATAATTTACCAGGTTCAACCGTATACTTCGCAGTCACTTCTGTCGTATTTGATGTTGAATCAGAAGCTAGCACGATAATCAGTGTGACCTTACCTAAGTAGGTCGACTAAATAAAAATAAACTCCAGCTAAGTATGCCGATCAAAATTTTTACGCTACTAATCTGGAGGTTTTTTATGAACTAAATGAACAAAAAGATTCATTAAGACCTAAATATTGCTAAATATTTATCAATTTCATATACTTCTCCTGTAATGATTCAGTCGAATCGGCTAGAAATTATTGGGAGGAAATCATGAAGAAGAGTTTAGTATGGGTACTCATCGTATTGATGTTATCCATGGGAGTTTTAACTGGATGTGGTAAGTCGGATGCGTCAAAGGACGAAGCCATCTTTAATGCAGGAACATATGAAGGCGAAGGAAAAGGACACGCTGGGGTTATAAAGGTTGCAGTGACAGTTTCAGCAACAAAAATCGAAAAAATTGATCTTATTGAGTTCCATGAATCTGAATTTGCTGTTGAGCCAGCGAATAAACTCATAGAGAATATCATTGAAGCCAACTCTGGAGAAGTTGATGCCATCGCAGGTGCCAGCTTAACTTCAGCAGGAGTCTTAGAAGCTGTTAATAATGCTTTAGAATTAGCCTATTTAGAAGGGGCATCATCAGCAGCTATCACGACAGAAAGCGCTTCATTAGTTCAACTTGAAAATAAAGAGACAGATGTCGTCATCATCGGCGCAGGTGGCGCTGGGTTGACAGCTGCCATCGAAGCGACTCAAAACGGTGCAAAGGTCATCGTCGTAGAGAAAATGCCAATGGTTGGTGGGAACACGAAATATGCAACGGGTGGCTTAAATGCGGCTGAAACCAGTGTTCAGAAGGAAAAAGGCATCGAAGACACGGTGGAAATTTTCATCGAAGATACCATGAAGGGTGGCGGTAACATTAATAATCCGGATCTCGTTCGTGTATTAGCGGAAAGCTCTGCTGAAACTGTAGACTGGTTAATGGGCTTAGGTGCAGACTTAACGGATGTCGGTAGAATGGGTGGCGCAAGCATGGACAGAACCCACAGGCCAACGGGTGGTGCACCAGTTGGACAGCATATCGTTGATGTACTTTATGCGAAAGCACAAGAAATGGGCATTGAAATAATGCTTGAAAGTAAAGTTGTGGAAATCCTCGGTGATAGTACTGAAGTCAGTGGTGTCGTGGTGGAAACAGCAGACGGTAATTTTAATATCAATGCAAAAGCAGTAATCATCGCAACTGGTGGTTTCTCAGCTGATAACGAACTGGTAGCTCAATTCGATCCTTCCTTGAAGGGATATGGAACGACGAACCATCCTGGTGCAACAGGGGATGTATTAACATTTGCAAAAAATTTAGATGTCGCATATGTTGACATGGAGCAAATCCAAACGCATCCAACCGTTATGCCTTCAAATAACTATATGATCACAGAAGCCGTTCGTGGCAATGGCGCAATCATCGTAAACCGTGAAGGGATGAGATTCGTTAACGAACTCGATACCAGGGCAGTGGTTTCTGATGCATTACTTGCTCAAAACGGTGCAACAGGCTTCCTCTTCTTTGATCAAAATGTTAGAGAATCATTAAGTGCCATCGAAGGCTATTACAAAAAAGGCTTCTTAATCGAGGGTGCAACACTGGAAGAAATTGCTGGCAAATTAGGAGTGGATGCAACTGCGCTTACTGATACTGTGGAAACTTATAATGGTTATGTGGCAGCAGGTACGGATACTGATTTTGCGAGACAAGACATGAAAACAGCGCTTAACAAGGGTCCTTTCTACGCGGTTGAAATTGCCCCTGCTGTTCACCACACCATGGGTGGACTTAAAATCAACACAAATGGCGAAGTGTTAAATACTTCTGATGTCGTAATAAAAGGCCTGTACGCAGCTGGTGAAGTTACTGGTGGTGTTCATGGTAATAATCGACTCGGTGGTAATGCCATGGCAGATATTACTATTTTCGGAAGAATTGCTGGTAAAAACGCAGCACTTTCCGTAAAATAATTTCCCCTTAAGATTTACCCCTAAGCAGATGAGAAGTGATGAACTTCTCTTTTTGCTTTTACATAATTATGTTAAACTATCTACGACTAAATTATTAGGTGAACGATGAGATTACAATACAAGATTATGACATTAGTGACGACGCTAGTGGTGACTTTGGTCATCGTGCTGACTGTAGTGATGTTTCGAACCTGGTTTGAATCAATCCAAAAGCAAGTGGCACTGGATGCCATGGACCAAGCCGTAATTATCTCTGAGAATACGGAAGTAAAACTGAATATGGAAGCGATCAACGGATATTTGACGGTTAACCGTGCTGTGGAAAATCTCTACTTAAAGACGGGAATCCAATATATCTATGTCATCAACGAAAATGGCCATTATTACGCCCATCCGCACCCAGACCGCGTCAATAGCATCATGAACGAAGGTGAAATTAAAGGTGACATCGACATCACCTCTCCTGCATACTACTATGCTTTAACGCTGGATGCCACAGTGGAGGGATATGCGCCGATATTTACGAATGGCGTAAAGACAGGACTCGTGGTGGTGGGCATTTTTAATGGACGAGTAATACAGACCATGATGGGGCAAGTGCTCTGGCTTGCTTTGTTTTCATTCGCGGCTATCGGTATCGGGTTTTTCGGTGCATACCTTCTGTCACGAAACATCAAACGCGACATCTCAGGGTTGGAGCCAGCAGAAATCGCATTATTGCTTAATCAAAAGGACATGATTCTCGAAAATATCGGCGAAGGAATCATCGCCACGAATCATAAGGGGCAGTTTATTTTGGTCAATGAAAACGCTCGGCATCTCATGGACATGCCGCTCAGTGAAGGCGATACACTGTCCCAGCTTCCTTTTTATCCATATTTCATAGAAGATCATTATAGATTAAAAGAGCGTTTCGAATTTGAATGGCGCCTTTCACAAAGTCGTATTATTGCCGTTTCCATAAAACCGCTGGTGCAAATTCACGAGCAGCTCGGTTTTCTGATCAAGATTGATGACATGAGTATCGTTAGAAAACGTGCTGAAGAACTAACTGAAATGAAACAGCTCACTCAGGCATTAAGGGCACAAAATCATGAATTTATGAATAAGCTCCATGCTATTTCTGGACTTATCCAGTTGGAAGCTTATGACGGAGCGCTGGATTACATCGAATCCATCACTGCTCCGAGACAGGCCATGCTTCAGTTGATACAAGAGAGAATAAAGATTTTATCTGTTGGTGGATTATTACTAACGAAGCACTCAAAACTGACTGAAAAACAGGTTGTCTTCAATATTGACGAGGATTCAAGGCTTGAAGCGTTACCTGAACAGATGAATGAACAGGAAGTTACTTCGGTTTTAGGCAATCTAATCGATAATGCTGAGGAAGCGATTAGTCAGCAAAATGATAAGCGAATACACGTGGGAATTTTTCAGGACAATCGTGAGTTGGTATTAACGGTTTCTGATAATGGGCCGGGTATGACAGATGATCAACTAGAAAGATGCTTCGAGAGAGGGTTCAGCTCAAAAGGTGAGGACCGCGGCTACGGGCTTGATATCGTTAAACGCATCATCGACGCAAATGGCGGCGAGATTCAGTTATCAACTCAAAATGGCTTCACTGTTACGGTAACTATTCCCTATAATTTTGATGGAGGCAATGCATCATGAAAGTACTTATCGTTGAAGACGATCCTATGGTGAGAACCATCAATAAAGGCTATCTAAAGAAGATTGATGGTAAGATTAAAGTGTATGAAGCCTGTGATATCGACACCGCTAAATCGGTTTTAGAGTCCCAGGCAGTGGACTTAGTGTTACTGGATGTTTATTTAGGCGAGGGACGTGGGCCTGAGCTACTCACATGGGCTAGAATGCAATCGTATGACCTCGACGTGGTATTGATCACCGCAGATAATAGCTATGAAACGGTATCAACGGCATTTCGTTTAGGCGCAATTGATTATCTCATTAAGCCCTTTTCATATGCGCGATTTGTTGAGGCCATCGAAAAGGTTCGTGTAAAGCGTTCTGTTATATTAGGAACACAAGCAGTGAGCCAAGAGGATATTGACAAAATGCTCACGAACAATCGTGAGCAAAGTACAGAAAAGGGCATCAATCCTGCCACATATCAAATGGTTCAGGATGGACTGGTCTCCGCAGGTGAGGCTCAAACAGCTCAGGATTTAGCCGATAAAACACTGCTTGCGCGCGTGACGGTGAGACGTTATCTTGAATACATGGTGGAGCAGGGGTCCGTTGAGGAACAGCTTATTTACGGTAAAATCGGACGTCCGAATAAGGTTTATTTATGGAAAGGAACGCCAGAATCATGAAAAAAAAGTTTACCTTCGCAGTGTTAACGTTATCTATTTCTGTAATTTCCTTTTTGCTATATAACACATTAAAGGTTGAGTCCACGGAAGTCGTCGTTATTGGGGCTGGTGCCAGTGGCATGAGTGCAGCCATCGAGGCATCGAATCAGGGTTATGACGTGATTCTTCTGGAAAAGATGCCTTATGTGGGCGGAAATACGGTAAGGGCCACTGCAGGTATCAATATCGTCGGGTCGGAGAAGCAGGCGGCGCTAGGGATTGTGGATTCAAAATCGTTATTTGTTAATGACGTACTAACCTCTGGTCATTCGGAGAATAATCAACTGATGGTGGAAAAGCTGGCTGATGAAAGTGCAAGTGCATTAAAATGGCTCTCGGATATGGGGGCGGATCTTGATGATATCGGGATTCTAGCTGGGCATAGTGTCGCCAGAACGCTTCGTCCTAGTGGTGGTCAGCCAGTGGGTAGTGAAATCGTTAGGGTTTTAAAGGATAAGGTTGATTCCATGAGGATTGACTTGAGATTAGAAAGCAAGGCAACGGCTATACTGACGGATGCTGATGGGAAAATAAAGGCAGTTGAAGTCCTTGATCGTACTGGTCGTAGTTATACGATCAAAACCTCGAATGCGATTATTGCAACTGGCGGCTTCGGTGGTAGTCCTGAGATGTATGTCTACTATAATCAAAAGCTTAAGGGGTATAAGACCACTAATAGTCCAAGTGCCACTGGAGATTTCGTCGGACTGGTGCAGGATTTGAATGTACAACTCGTTGACATGAGTTATATTCAGACACATCCAACCGTTTCATATGAATATGGTATGTTGATTACGGAAGCGATTCGAGGGAATGGCGGCATCCTCATAAATAATAAAGGCCTCCGTTTCGCAGATGAGCTGGAAAACAGAGACCTCTTAAGTGAAGATATTTTAGCACAGCCGAATCAAGAGGTTTTTCTCATTTTTAATGAAGCTGTCAAAGCATCGCTTGCGTCTAGTAATGATTACATCAACATGGAAATCGCTTTAACGGCGGATTCTTTAGAAGAACTAGCAGAAATTATGCGAGTGGACCGTCAAACCTTCTTATCCACCGTATCATCCTATAATGGGTTTGTAGCTTCTGGTGAAGACCATGACTTTGGTAGGCGTTCGCTAGAAAGAAAACTCGAGGAGGGACCTTTCTATGCGATTCAAGTTATTCCTGGTGTGCATTACTGTATGGGGGGAATCCTAATTGACGAAAAAGCACGGGCCATCGATGAAAATGGTGCGCCCATCCCAGGTTTATATGCATCAGGTGAGGCAACTGGAGGAATTCATGGCTTGAACCGACTCGGCGGAAATTCGCTTCTCGATGCAGTTGTTTTTGGCCGTATCGCGGGTAGGCTATCAAAATAATTCTTATTTTGATAAATGGCGTCCCATGATCATACCCATGGTGCTGGCCATCATGAGCCCTCTCGTCCAGCCACTTGAGTCTCCTAGAGCATAGAGTCCCTTTACACTGGTTTCAAAAGTTTCATCGATATGCACAGTGTTTGAATAAAACTTGATTTCAGGGCCATACAGCAGGGTTTCGCTGGAAGCAAATCCTGGCACAACCTTATCCATGGCAGCGATAAAGTTGAGGATGTTGGTAAGCGTTCGATAAGGAAGGGCAGAGGTTAAGTCACCAGCAACAGCATCTTTAAGGGTGGGGACGACATTTGAACGATCGAGTTCGTGCGGCCATGTACGTTTACCACCGAGGATGTCGCCATAACGCTGGACGAGAATAGCACCATTACCTAGCATATTCACCAGCTGAGCGGTAAATTTCCCGTATTTTGTAGGCTCGTTAAACGGTTCGCTAAACTGATGAGAACTAAGGATTGCCAAGTTTGTGTTATTAGACTTCTTGTCTTTATAAGAATGGCCATTAACGATGGCGATGCCTTCATCATAATTCTCCTGTGAAACGAAACCACCTGGGTTCTGGCAAAAGGTGCGAACTTTATCCTGAAAAGGTTCGGGATATCCGATGAGCTTGGATTCGTAAAGCACGTTGTTTACGGATTCCATGATTTCATTTCTTACTTCGACACGCACCCCAATATCGATGGTGCCTGATTTTTGCTTAATTTGATGCTTTTGACACATGTTGAACAGCCAATCGGAACCTTTACGTCCAGTGGCGACGATAATTTGATCGCTCGTCAGCGTATAGGGTTCGTTTTTACGTTTTGCGTCCTGTAAGACGACCCCTTTAATCACATTTTCATCTATGATGAAATCATTTGCAGCCGTTTCAAATCTTATTTCTACGTGATTATCCAGTAAGAACTGTTGAAGTTTCGCGTAAATTTCTTGAGCCTTTTCTGTACCAAGGTGGCGAATCGGGCAATCGACGAGCTTCAATCCTGCAGAAATGGCTTTTTTTCTGATTTCTTTAATTTGTTCGTTATTATCGATGCCTTCTATTTTAGAGTCTGCCCCAAAATCCAAATAAATCTGATCAGCATCGTTAATCATAGTCTGTAGCTTAGTTGCGCCGACGATTTGAGGTAAATCACCACCGACATCAGTACAGAGTGACAGCTTTCCATCAGAAAATGCACCAGCACCAGAGAAACCAGTGGTGATATGGCAGTAAGGCTTACAGTTTACACAAACATGTGTAATTTCTTTTGGGCAATGTCGCTTTTCGATGGGTGAACCTTTTTCAACCAAAAGAACGGTGCCTTTATACTGGTTTTTCACCAGCTCATAGGCTGTAAAGATTCCTGCGGGTCCTGCTCCGATAATAATAACGTCGTATTTCATCTCAACCTCCAAAAAAATAAAAAATGCAGCATTTAAATGCGCATTTATAGTCCGACGTTTACGGTGTCAGGTAGAAACTTTAGCCCCTATCGCTAAATTATATAAATGAAACCTCATAATTGTCGAGTTTATAGAGAAACCTCTTTTAAAACCGAACGAACAAAATATAAATATATATATCGTTCGGAAAACCCTTGTTTATTCTAATAGATTTCATTTGAGTTAGCAAGTGATTTTTTAGTACCAGATACAAAGTGCAAACAAAACTTCATAGTAAAATTTAGAATTATGGGTATATATAGGATGAAAGCGAGGCGATCAATATGATGAAATCGATCATCTATGGCAAGCTAGCGTTTTTGATCAGCGGGATACTGGGTGGTATTCTGATTCTATATGAAAGTAACTATCTATTAGCGATGGTTGTTACGGGGGCTATAGGATGTGCGCTGTTAAGTGTCTTCCTTAAATTCACGGATAAAATGTTGGTGATGACCATGGTTGGTGGGGCGGCGATGCCACTAGGGCTGATGCTCAGTTTCGGTATCGTTGAAGGATCTGGTGCGATTTTTCCATGGCTTGCAAAATTACTAGACCATACCTGGATTCCTGATATTTTAGCCATCGTTCTGCTCTGCTTTTTTTTCGGTATCGCCATAGGCACTGTGATTTATGGTAAAAAAGCAGTTCTTCGATTTGCAGTGATTACGGCTTTAGTGGGCATACCCTTCGGAACGCTTATCGCAGTATTAAACCTTTTATTTTATGGGGATGGACCATACAGTGATGGGCTTAAATATGTGGGAAGTTTCGATATTAATTTTTTAGCCATGGCACTAGCCATCGGAGTGGGATTAGGCTTGAGTATTGGTGTTACGAATTCGAAGATAGAGACGAAATTATGAAGATTATCGTTTAATAGGCCTCCTTTCGGAGGCTTTTTATTTATGTGCTTTTGTGATTTTTCGTTTCATTGTATGGTAAAATAAGTTAACTCAGTGATTCGATGGGAGGTTCATATGAAAAAGCTGATGATTATAGTCATCGTTTTAATTAGTGGTGGCCTTTTCCTGTTTAGTACTTATAAGCCGCTGCCACTTTACAGCGCTAACATTGATACATATGAACAGGTAATTGATTCGCAAATTTATGTGCCTAAAAATGCCGCGAAAGAGAAATTGATAGAAGAAATTACGAAGGTATTATCGAGAAGGGTCTTTAAGCTTCCTATGGAATTTGTGGGAATTGAGGATTATTATGGCGCTAAAATCGCAGTGATAAACCTCAAGGAATCAACCGAATCTATTGATGATTTAACGTGGAAAGGTCAGTACTTTCAGGGCTCCACTGGTTCAAACATCACGTCCACTACTTTAAAAGAAACCTATCTTCAAAGGGATTATGAAGGCGATTACATCGATGGTGTAAAGTTTCTCTATGAAGGTAAGCGGATGGACTTTGAACACTTATATGACTTGGCTGCCACTCAGTATCGAACCACAGACTATAAACTAAACGAACTAGAAAATGGTGAACGACTATTAGATCGTTTTGTTTTAAGTGATTTAGACATTATGGACAACGGCAGAACGGTTTATTATGCTTTAAGCGGTGAGTTCGAAGCTAATGTAAAAGTCTATTATGATGTAAATTATAAACCGACGGCCATTTTGCATGTTTTCGAGTCACCAATCAGACAAATGAGGTTGATATATGAGCTTGAAGGCCTAGCATATCCGATTATCGAGAATTTCGATTACTTTTATACCATAGTGAATACCGAGCCGTTTTTATCAGCACTGAAAGAGCAGTATCCTGACGCCTATAAAGCGCTTATGGATACGACATATACGAATGTTTCTGTGAGGCTAAGTAATTTTCAAAGTATCGTCTATGTAGAATCAGAGTATGAAAATGTGGTGACATTTGAGGGATTTGTAGAATAGTAAGCATTATCAGGAGGAAAGATTAGATGAGATGCTATTGTGTGGCTAATGAAGAAAATTTTGATTTTTATGTTGAAGGGGTAACGGAACATGAAGTGGCAAATATAGAAGCCGCTTGGTTTCAACGCGACGGTGAGCGCTATGTAAAACGATATCCATCGTGGATTGAGGACCAAGAAACGCTCGCCAGAAATTTCGCATTATTAGGCCCTTCCATGTTTAAAAAACTCGGTACATGGGAAGAGTCCTTAGAAATTTTTGCTCAAATATGTGAGGCTGAAGAGATACGCTGGGCCATAACAGGAAGCATATCTGAAGCCGTACGCGGTGTAGAAGTTAATCCACATGATTTAGATATCGTCGTTCATACAGACGACTTCTTTAAAGTTAAGAAAATTTTTTTAGATCATATGGTGGAGCCATTTATCGATAATGGTGGCACATGGGTGGTCAGGTACTTTGGTCGTATTTGCTTAAGAGGGTTGATGCTCGATATCGTTGCGGATAAAGATCGAAATATGGAATCCCACTGCTATGATAGGGTAAGCTGGCGAACATATCAGCTTCTCGTTGAGCCATTACTTGACAGACTCATCGTTGAGCTACACAGGAAGCGTCATGAGCGTATCACTGTGTTTGAGCAGTACTTGAAATCGGTTGATGGAAACGCCATAGCGAAAGGTTTGATAAATACCGTCAACTATTTAGAAAGCGAAGACGCATTAAGTAGTATCGACAGGGATCCCTACTGGCCAAAATGGGATTCGCCATGGTGGCATATGTCTGTTCTTTTTGAGATGGGTCTTTCTGAACTGATCCCTGAAAAAGTAATCGATCGAATGATTCTTAGAATGAATGAACGCTATCTTAAATTCTTCCCGATCCATGAACATGAGCTGCCAGAAGGAATCGATTATTACACGCGGATTCCATGCCACTGTCAATTAGGTAACATGTATCAGATTTTGAGAAGTCATCGCGCTGACATCGATATGCATATGCCTTGGGTTCGCCCGTGGTTCATAAAATACCAGCTACCGGATGGTGGGCTAAACTGTGAAGACGACGCCTATCGTGAGTCACTTAAAAGCTCTGTCGCATCAAGTCTTCCTGTTTTCGAAGCCATGATGATGGTGGCTGAAGCAGGTGAACTTTCTAATGAAGAAGAACAGTTTATGGAGAAGGGGATCAAGTACTTGATCGATCACCGTTTAGTCTATAAAACCACCGGGGGCCTCATGGATGAGGATTTTTTAAAGCTACAGTTTCCTAGGTTTTATAGCTATGATATCTTACGTGGGCTTAGCCTACTGGCCCGGTGGTATAAGCATTTCAAGGATAAGAATCATCAGTTAGCAGTCTTAGCATCGGAAATCATCAATGAAGGAATTAAAACCGTAATGGCTTTAAAAGTTGATGATCAGTTAAGGGTGATGCGTTCTGATTTATTTAAAGGAAATACGCGTGCGATCGATGAAAATGGTGAGTTCTCCATCGTCGAGCCCAAGTCCTATTTTGCTTTGCTGAATACCGTCGGCAAAGTTAATGAACCATCGGCCTATTTGACATGGCTTTTTGATGAAGCTTGTCGATTTGTGGTATAATTGAGTTTACTAGGTTGAAATATAAATATAGGAGTACAAGATGGAAAACTTCTTCAGTTGGGACGACGCACTTGAAACCGGTAACGATGACATCGATCGACAGCATAAAACATTGATTCACATCATTAATGAATCTGTGCAATTAACCATAAATCACGACCTGATTAGAGAAGAAGACATAACCAATGTCTTAGAAAAGTTAATGAACTATGTTTCTGAACATTTTGATACGGAAGAACAGTTAATGCGTGCTAATAACGTTGATGAGCGCCATATGGTCGTTCATTCTCGAACGCATCAAGAGTTCCGAACCAATATATTGCATCAATTTACAGATATTGAAGCACTTACTGAACCAAAGGCGTTTTCAGATATCATCGAGTTTTTGATAAGGTGGCTTGCTTACCACATACTCTATACCGACAAGGGCTTGGTAAGACAAATAGATGCCATTCAAAGTGGCCATTTAACACCAGAACAGGCTTATGAAAATGAACTTAAAAATAATGAATCAAATAACGAACCTATTTTGAAAGCACTTCGCGCATTATTCGTCGTCGTATCGCGCAAAAATGCAGAATTAGAAATGGCGAAAAATGAACTTGAAGAAAAGGTGAAACTAAGAACGCAGGAGCTTTCGGAGGCAAATGAACGCCTAAAACAGTTGTCCGTCGAGGACGAACTAACCCGACTGCCGAATAGAAGATATGCAATCTCAGAACTAGAGATGATGTTGAATAACTGGGTGCGTTATAAAACGACATTTTCGATTCTATTTATCGATTTGGACAGATTTAAGCAGGTTAATGACGCATTTGGACATGAACAGGGCGATATCGTTTTAAAAACCATGGCGGATTTTCTCAGAACAACCTTAAGAAAAACCGATATTCCCTGTAGGCTAGGTGGAGATGAGTTCTTAGTCATTTGTAATCATTGCGATTATAAAGATGCACAGGGACTTGTCCGTAAACTGAACGATGAAATCGTCAGTTATTTTGATGGTCGTGGAATTGATTTTTGGAAGCCATCGCTTAGCATAGGCATCGCAGAAGTATGCGCAGAATGCAGTCATGTCAGCCAGATCATCAATAAAGCAGATGAAGAAATGTATAAAGATAAATATCTAAAAAAAAGATAGCGAAGAAAGAGAATTTATGAATAAACCCATTACATTAGGTGTTTTGGCACACGTGGATGCAGGTAAAACGACGCTTTCAGAAGCTTTACTCTTTTCGAGTGGCCGAACGCGTCGTTTTGGTCGTGTGGACCATGGCGATGCCTATTTAGATACATTTGAACTGGAAAAGGCGCGAGGAATCACCATCTTCTCGAAGCAGGCGACTTTTTCACTTCCGCCATATGAAGTCACCTTGCTGGACACGCCTGGACACGTGGATTTTTCCGCTGAAATGGAGCGTACATTACAGGTATTAGACTATGCTATTTTAGTGATAAGCGGACCTGATGGTGTTCAGGGGCATACGAAGACACTCTGGCGTCTTTTGGACTTTTATCAGATTCCGACGTTTATTTTCGTTAATAAAATGGATCAAAGTGGCACGGATCGGACTAAGCTCCTACAGCATATTAAGCGTGAGCTTTCAGAGGGGTGTATCCAGTTAGGGGAAGAAAATGCACTTGAACAAGTGGCGCTAACAGACGAACATTTAATGGATACCTACCTGGATTCGGGCATGATCGCTCCGATGCTGATAAGGGAGGCTATCGTTACCCGAAAGGTTTTTCCTGTGTATTTCGGTGCAGCACTAAGGCTCGAGGGCGTCGATAAGCTCATGTCTGGACTTTCAGAATGGATAAAAGCGCCTAGTTATGTTGAAAAGTTTAGCGCAAGAATCTTTAAAATTACGCGTGATGATCAGAATAACCGTCTTACCCATTTAAAAGTAACGGGTGGCGTTCTTAAGGTTAAGGAAGTCTTTGAAACAGGAGATGTCCCTGAAAAAGTGAACCAAATTCGCCTCTATTCAGGTGTTAAGTTTGAATCAACGTCCGAAGTGCCCGCCGGTACGATTTGTACGGTGACTGGACTAAATCACACGAAACCTGGAATGGTTTATGGCGAGGATGAAAATATCACCGAGCCTATTTTAGAACCCGTGTTATCCTATCAAATCCTTCTGCCAGAGGGAGATGATCCCAGAGTGGTTATTCCCAAGTTAAGGCTTATAGAGGAAGAATTTCCAGAGCTTCAGTTCACATGGCATGAGGTGCATCAGGAAATTATCGCACAGCTCATGGGCGAAGTACAAAAGGAAGTTCTACAAACATTAGCATGGGAGCGTTTCGGCCTTAAGCTCGAGTTCGGCGATGGATCTATCGTCTATAAGGAGACCATCGATAATATCGTAGAGGGTGTCGGTCATTTTGAACCCCTTCGACATTATGCGGAGGTTCATGTGCTCTTAACTCCCGGAGAACAAGGGAGTGGGCTTGTGTTCGAGTCCGATGTTTCAGAGGATCTTCTGAGCAAAAACTGGCAAAGGCTGGTCCTAAGTCATTTAGCTGAGAAACCGCATTTAGGTGTTCTTACGGGCTCGCCCATCACTGACATGAAAATTACGCTGGTGGCTGGCCGTGCCCATATTAAGCACACTGAGGGTGGCGATTTTAGAGAAGCAACCTTTCGTGCCGTGCGAGCGGGCCTAATGGAAGCGCAGTCTCGTGTACTGGAGCCCTACTATGCGTTTACATTGGAACTCCCAGAGCGCCTTATCGGACGCGCCATGACGGATGTTGAGCAGCGCTTCGGAAGCTGCGAAATCGTTAACACTGACGGCAAAGTGGCCACATTAAAGGGCACAGCGCCTGTAGCGACTTTTAGAAACTATCAGATGGAAGTGGTGGCGTATTCTAAAGGAGAAGGTCGCCTGTTTATGAGTTTCGGGGGCTATGGTCCCTGTCATAATTCCGATGAAGTGATTCAGCGCATCGGTTATCAGCCGGATGCGGATTTCGAGAATCCCACCTGGTCGGTGTTTTGCACCGGAGGTACTGGATTTGCAGTACCTTGGTACGAGGTGAAGCAGCATATGCACGTGGAAGGCGTCTTAAAAGTGTCGAAGCAGGAAGCATTCGTTGGTTCCAATACTACACTAACAAGCACAACCACAGTTCTGAGCCTAGAGGAAATCGATGCCATCATTCAGAGCACATCGTTTAGCAACCAAGGGAAAAAGTCCGACTGGAAGAAATCGAAGCCTGCGAGACAGACTTACTATGAAACATCTCATTTCGTGGCAAAGCCTGTGGAAACACTAACGGAGTACTTACTCGTGGATGGTTATAATATCATCTTTGCTTGGCCAGAGCTGAAAGCACTCTCTGAGCATTTGCTAGAAAGTGCACGTCTTAAGCTACTGGATCTCCTCAGCAATTATGCAGTCATAAAAAAATGCGAAGTGATCGTGGTATTCGATGCATATCGTGTCGCTGGAAGAAATGCTTCTGTAGAGCGCTATCATAATATCGATGTGGTATTTACAGGAGAGGCCCAAACGGCCGACCATTACATCGAGAAATTCGCCCATCAAAACCGTTCCAAATATCGGATTACTGTGGCGACGTCAGATGGATTATCACAAATGATCATCAGAGGGGCTGGTGCTGGTTTAATGTCTGCACGCGAGTTGCTTTTACAGTTGGAATCAGCAAATAATGAAATCCAAATAATGCTTGATAACACTAAATCTACTGGCACGCAAATAACGCAGACTTTATTGACAAGTGAGCAAATAGAAATCATTAGAAGACGGATGACTAAATAAGTCCTCCGTCTTAAATTTATCAAGATAGGGCATCCGCTATGAGGATGCCCATTTCATTTGTTCCCACGCAAATGGTGCCTTCCGTATAGATGTCTAACGTACGATAGCCTGCACTGAGAACTTTGGAGACAGCATTTTCTATGGCGGAGGCTGCTTTTTCTTCGCCTAAAGAGTAACGCAACAGCAGCGCTGCGGAAAGGATCATGCCGATGGGATTTGCGATGTTTTTCCCAGCAATATCAGGTGCAGAGCCATGTATAGGTTCATATAAGCCGATGGTGCCATTTCCGATACTAGCAGATGGTAATAATCCGATCGATCCCGTGATCATACTGGCTTCATCTGAAAGAATGTCCCCGAAGAGGTTAGAGGTAACGACGACGTCCATGCCCTTCGGATTCTTGATTAGCTGCATCGCTTAATTTTTAATAAAAAAATCCCCATCCCTGCAAACAAATTAATGTTCGCAGGGACGAGGATTACATTTCCACGCGGTACCACCCTGATAATCTAAAAAGACCACTCATCGGACGCCATCACGTCCTACACCTGTAACGGGATGACCCGTCTGTACTTACTGGAATTTATACCGTTCAGCACAGTAGCTAAGGAGTGAGTCGTCCATATATTACAGTACCGGTTCACACCAACCACCGGCTCTCTGAAGCTGCTTTTACTATGGACTAATTCCCTTGTCGCTTTTTGAATATTCAGATAGTTTGTATTTGATAATAATACGTCAAAAAACGACTGTCAACAAAATAATCGTATTTTTAACGATGTTTTTTTTATAAAACATAATCGTTAGGCTTCTTGGTATATTAAAATTCCATGAGAAGAGTATAAATTTTACAAATGTAAGATAGAAAATCAGTGCCTATCGTGTATACTATTTATAACTATACATACTTTATAGGAAGTGATTATGTTAAATGATTTTTTAAGTTGGTTTTCAACTGAAATGGCTGTCATGCTGACAGCAGCGATGCCGATCATCGAATTAAGAGGTGCTATTCCTGTGGGGATAACCCTAGGACTTACGCCGCTACATTCAGCCATCATCAGTTTTATAGGTTCCATGATTCCGGTGCCATTTATCCTTTTTCTAATACGTCCGATCTTCAATTATTTGAAGCAAACGGAAACGTTTAAGCATATCGTTCATCGGTTGATTCACAAATCAAATAGTAAAAGTGATAACATTAAAAAGTACGGTTGGATAGGTCTGTTGATTTTCGTCGCCATCCCACTACCTGGTACCGGTGTGTGGAGTGGCAGTCTAGCGGCAGCATTGCTTGACATGCGTTTTAAAATCGCATTTCCTGCTATACTCGTGGGCAATTTGATAGCGGGTTTATTAATACTGGGTTTAAGTCATGGCGTTTTAGCAATTATATAAGTTTAATTGGGCACTTGAGAGAGTTGCCCTTTTTTTGAAGTCTGTACAGTCATAAGGAGGGTGTTATGGAAAGAATTGGTTACTCAAGAAAAATTGAAGACCCAGCTTTTAAGAAATACCTAAAAAATACGAACCGCTGGGCAGGAATGTTTGGGGTTGTTTTGGCTTTGATTGCTTTTGTTGGATTCTACATCGCTGGAGAACTTGGAATTGATGGTGTTGAGAACCCTCAAGGAATGATGATAGGCGCAGGTGTGGGAGGCATGTTTTTATTGATTACGCTTTATTCCATCGTTAGCCGTAAAAAGAGTCGCACATGGGATGGTGTCGTTATCGATAAAAAGGTGAAGAATAAAACCAGGCGTGATGACGATGATCATGTGACGCATTATACCGTTTATGAAGTCATTATCAAAGAAGACAATGGAAAAAAACACGAAATTCGCGTGGAAAATGATGATACGGTATTCAACTATTATAAGGTGGGTGATCGCATAAGGCATCATGCTGGATTGAATTCGTATGAAAAATATGATAAAACAGGTGACACCATCATTTTCTGTGCTGCCTGTGGTGATATTAACAACATTGAAGATCAGACTTGCCATCGCTGTAAATGTCCTTTGCTTAATTAGGATACAAACATTCATATTGTTTTTAATGGGGGAAAATAATGAAACGATTCAAATGGATCTATATACTTATAAGTTTTTTACTAATAAACTTCACTGGAGTAGTCGTCGCTGATACCACTGCAGATAAGACGCCGGATGCGGTGTTGAATATATTCGAAAATAATGGTGCTGTGATGCTGGTGATTGATTCCGAAACGGGAAAAATAGTCAACGCGAATCAAGCGGCCACTCGTTTTTATGGGTATTCAAAAGAGACACTTATGACCATGAATATCAGTGACATCAACACATTGACACCAGATGAAATAAAGGTGGAAATGAGTGATGCCATCCAGCAGTCCCGTAATTACTTCAACTTTATACACCGGCTAAAAACAGGTGAAGTTCGTAATGTAGAGGTATATTCTTATCCATATGCGAGTGATAAAGGTGATAATTTGCTCTTATCCACCATATATGATGTAACTTGGAAGTTCGAAGCTGAGGCTTCCGCTCGAAATAACCGAATCGTTATTATATCTCTTTTAGTCATTATGTTAATTGTAGCTGGTGTACTATTAATTTACTTAAACAACTCCCGTAAGAAAATCAGAAAATCTCGTGAGAATCTACAGAGCCTTTTCGATAATATGAAGGAAGGGTTTGCTATTCATGAGATGATTTTTGATGAGATGGGAAATCCAATCGATTATCGGTTTCTCGAAGTCAACAAATCCTTTGAGAACTTCACTGGCCTTTCCAGAGAACAAGTAAAGGGAAAGACGGTTAAATCCATATTACCTGCGACGGAATCCTATTGGATTGAGCGTTATGGCCGTGTGGTACTTACTGGAGAACCGGATCATTTGGTAGAATTTTCTGGTGAAATAGGCAAGTGGTTTTCTGTGAGTGTTTACAGTCCATCTAAAGGAAAATTCGCAACCTTATTCAGTGATATTACTGAAGAGAGAAATCTTCAGCAAAGCTTGATGATCGAGAAAAACCTTTTGGAAACGACGCTCATCTCCATAGCAGATGGGGTGATTTCAACTGATGCTGAAGGTAAAATTGATGTCATGAATCCAACTGCTGAGCTTTTAACAGGAATTTCGCAAAGTGACGCGGAAGGCCTTGATTATTTTGAGGTGTTTCAGCTATTTGATGAACATAATGGGGAACCGTGTTATCGAGATTTTTATGAACTGGTTCACAACTCAGATTTACAAACCGATATTTTTTTACGCAACAAAAATGGTAAATTGATTCCCATCGAATTTACGGCGTCACCGATTCGAACAGACGGCCATTATTCAGGCATCGTCATCGTTTTTAGAGATTACACTGAAAAAAGAGAAAGGGAGGAGAGAATCCTTTATCTGAGTTATCATGATCAGCTTACTGGCTTATATAACAGACGTTTTTTTGAAGAGGAAATAAACAGACTCGACACAGAGCGTAATTTGCCATGGACTTTAGCCGTTTGCGATGTAAACGGACTTAAATTGACGAATGATGCATTCGGTCATTTAGCTGGAGATGCACTTCTTAAGAGCATCGCGGATTTACTGACGGCGCATTGTCGTACGGAGGACTTAGTGGCACGTATCGGTGGTGATGAGTTTGCCATTTTATTTCCACATACGGATCATAAAACCGCTGGTGAAATCGTTAAACGGATTTACGAAGCCATCGGAAAATCACCAAAAGAGAAAATTGTCCATTCACTTTCCATTGGCTGGTTTACGAAGACGAGCATCGAAACCACTGTTGAGGAAGTGTTTATAAAAGCGGAAGAGCAAATGTATCGTAAAAAGCTTACGGAAAGCCAGAGTATGCGTAACCAGACCATTAAGGTTATCTTAGATACGCTTTATAAAACCAGTGACCGTGAGCGATTACATTCGCAAGGCGTCATGCAGTACTCTATGGTGATCGGTGAAATATTAGGACTTGATTACGATACCATGAAGGACCTGGAAACGGCCAGCTTACTTCATGATATCGGAAAAATCGCCATCAACTTAGACCTATTAGAGAAAACCACACCATTATCAGAGGCTGAAATGGTGGAAATTAGAAAACATCCTGAAAGTAGTTATCAAATCCTCAAATCAGTGGATCAGTATTCATCACTATCAGAATATGTCTTATCACATCATGAGCGATGGGATGGGACGGGCTATCCACGCCAAATGAAGGGCGAGGAAATACCACTTATTTCGAGGATTATCAGCATCGCAGATGCACTGGATGCCATCACTGCAGGTAGACCTCATAAGCTAAGACAGTCATTTGAGCAGGCACTTGAAGAAATTCGAAAAAATGCAGGAACACAGTTTGATCCCGTTATAGCCGAGAAGTTTTTAGACCGGGTAAAGGTTGGTCTAAACCTTAAAGGTAGTGTCAAATAACCTATGAAAAAAGGTTTTAAAAAAAATCAGCGTTTTCTTGTGAGTCAAAGGTTGATTAAGACCATTTGATTATGGATGAATGCAGAATTCACCCTTGGTTGACTCAGAAATG
>JAIUOA010000037.1 GCA_020161295.1 Bacillota bacterium
TAAAGTCCTCCAGCGTCGAGGGTACTTGGCGGGTAGCTGCCTGGGAGAGTAGAACGTTGCCAGTTAAGAAACCTTCTTGCAAATATGATTTGCGAGAAGGTTTTTTCGTTTGCATAACATTAAGATTCCAACTAATACGAAAGTAAAAATCCAGCCCAACCGGACTGGATTTTTAATGCTAGAACATCAAAAGCATCCAAAAGCAGTACATTGGGGCGATTTGGTTTGACACCCATTTGAATGTCCGATAGAATAGTAGTGATACCTATGTGTGTGAAATTGGAGGATATTATGGATCTTTTTGACCAGAAGAAAGAAAACAAGTCGCTAACGTCGCTTATTTTTGAGAAAATTCGTGAGGATATTCTTAATGGTAGATATGTGTCTGGTGATAAGCTCGTGGAAATCAAGCTCGCAGATGAACTTGGAGTAAGCCGTACACCTGTGCGCGAAGCATTAAAGCAACTTGAGCTCGATGGTTTAGTGGATAATATCCCAAATCGTGGTGTCGTGGTCAAAGGCATTAGCAAAGAAGATATCGATGATATCCTTACGATTAGATTATGTATCGAGGGGCTAGTGGGTCAGTGGGCAGCTGAACGGATTTTAGATCATGAAGTAAAGGAACTGGAAGAAATATTTGACTTAATGGAGTTTTACTCGCACAAAGGTGACGTCGATAAGCTTTTTGAGCTTAATACCAAGTTTCATGAGACCCTTTATCAGACGACTAAAAGCCGTTATTTGGAAGGTGTCTTAAATGATTTTCAACTGTTTATTAAAACAGCTAGAAATAATTCTTTGAGATCCTCTGGTAGAATGCAGCATGCTCTGGATGAACACCGTGCCATATTAACAGCGCTTAAGAACCACGATGTAGAAGGTGCTAGACAAGCGCTCGTTATGCATATCGCCAACTCCAACGCAAATATCAAAAATATCGTTAGGATTGAAGAAGAAAAACTCAAAAGTTTGAAGGATGATGAATAACATGTCCGAAAGTCGAAGAAAGCAAATTATAGAGAAGTTAAAACACTCTCATAATCCGATTACAGGTGCTGAACTTGCAGATGTCTTCGATGTGTCAAGACAAGTTATCGTTCAGGACATCGCTATCATAAGGGCTTCCGGTATACCTGTAATGGCAACGTCTAGCGGTTATATGATCCAGCAAAAACACGAAGGCCACCGTCTACTGAAAACGATTGTTGCAAAGCATGACGGTTTCGACCACATGGAGGAAGAACTTACCATCATCGTGGAATTTGGAGGTAAGGTGATCGATGTCATCGTTGAGCACCCTGTTTATGGTGAAATCGTCGGAACACTGCATATTGCAACGATTGAGGATATTAAGAAGTTTGTCGAAAAGGTAAAAGCCACGGGTGCTAAACCTTTGGCAAGTTTAACTTCAGGTGACCATATCCACACGATAGAAGTGCCAAGCGAGAGAGTCTATAAACTCATCGTAGATGAACTGAGACAAAAGGGGTTTATTGAGTAACCATAAACATCGATAGACTCGAGAAATAATGATGATTAACTAACGGGAGTGAAAACTCCTTTTTTAGGCATCGCATGACAAGACATATGAATAGACAATCAGAAAGGATGAATGACATGAAAATTAGGAATTATTTGACCAAGACGCTTAATGGCATGGCGCTTGGGCTATTTTCATCATTAATTATCGGTTTGATCTTAAAGCAGATTGGTGAGCTTTCAGGATTGACGGTCTTAGCCAATTTTGGTAAAGTCGCTCAAGTAATGATGGGACCAGCGATAGGTGCGGCCGTTGCCTATAGCGTAAAAGCCTCTCCTCTCGGAATATTCGCTTCTATGGTGGCAGGCGCTATCGGCGCTGGAAGTGTCAAGTTTTTAGAGACAGGGCAATTGGCCATCGCAATAGGGGAACCGATGGGTGCATTTGTTTCCGGCTTAATCGCTGCCGAATTTTCAAAACTAATCGCAGGCAAAACAAAAGTTGATATCGTACTCGTTCCAGCGGCGACGATTTTAGTAGGGGGGTTAGTAGGCATCACCATTAGCCCTATTATGGCGTCATTAATGAAAGCGATCGGTGAAGTAATCAACACGGCAACCGAGTTACAGCCTATTCCGATGGGAATTATCGTGTCTGTAATTATGGGAATCGTACTAACACTGCCGATTAGCAGTGCCGCGCTAGCCATCTCACTGGGTTTATCAGGAATAGCAGGGGGGGCATCACTTGTTGGGTGTTGCTGTAACATGATCGGATTTGCAGCAATCAGCTATAGAGAAAATGGATTTGGTGGCGCAATCGCGCAGGGCTTGGGTACATCGATGCTTCAGGTGCCTAATATCATTAAGAATCCAAAGATATGGATTCCGCCTATCATCGCCAGTGCTATTCTAGGTCCAATTAGCACGACGTTGCTTAAGATGGAAAGTAACAGCGTCGGTGCAGGAATGGGTACCAGTGGACTAGTAGGTCAGTTCGGCGCTTATGCAGAGATGGCAGGTAAGGTTGATACGACGACATTTTTCATTATGATTGCCGTGATGCACTTCATACTACCAGCGGTTATATCACTTGCCATCAGCGAGTTTATGCGTAAAAAGAACTGGATTAAGTTTGGCGATATGAAACTTGAAGGAACGAAATAGGTTTTTAAGGATCTGCACGGGTGACGGCAAATTTATAGCTTAAATCAAAAAAGGGAGTTAGTGCAATCATTTGATTTGCTCTAACTCCTTTATTTTGCCGGTTGTTTAGGTTCAAAACCTCTACAGGGTTCCCCCGAAGATTGAAAAACGACTTCTGAGGGCATGATCCTTGATTTGAAGTTAAATTTTCTGCAACCCATGGGATTACTGGGATCCCAGGTGACATAGTAATGCTTACATTTTCGGCAGTCGATGGTCATGTTATCCTCCTCGAATAGCATTATACAGCGAATGCGTGTTGGAATCAACGATGAAATTGACATAAAAATATGCTATAATAATGTATACACAGTAAATAGGTGGTGCATAAATTGAATTCAAATAGTAAAATCGGTATTTTTGATTCGGGATTAGGGGGCTTATCGGTATTGAATACCATAAGATCATTGCTACCGAATGAATCCTTTATTTATATTGGCGACTCTGGCAATGCGCCATATGGCACAAAATCAAAAGAAGAAGTATTGAGACTTTCAACAGCGATATGTGATGAGCTCGTCGCAAGCGATGTCAAAGCGATCGTCATCGCCTGTAATACGGCGACGAGCGCTGCAGTAACACAGCTTAGGGAGCATTACAGCATCCCGATCATCGGTATGGAACCGGCGATAAAGCCCGCTCTAAAACAGACGGAAGGTCAAGTTTTCGTGTTGGCAACCGAAATGACTTTGAAGGAAGAGAAATTTCAAAAACTAGTCGAATCAGTGGATGAAGAGCATCGGATCATCAAAATTCCAGCACCTGAATGGGTGACCTGTGTGGAAGAGCATCTTGAAGATCAGAACTATATAAAGGAATGTGTGAGTACATTCTTAGAGCATCATTGTCCTAATGCACAAAATATCGTTTTGGGCTGTACGCACTATATTTTCCTAAAACCACAGATAGAAGCTTATTTTAAAGGCAAAATCGAAATTTTCGACGGGAATATGGGGACCGCACTTCAGCTAAAGAATAGCCTCGATGGTTTGGGATTATTAAAGAATGATGGCTCCGCTGAGGGAACCGTAGAAATTCGAAATACAAAATCCGAGCAATATGTGGCTAAATCCGTTCAGCTGATTGCTCAATTAAGGAAGTGAAATAGTGGATCCTAGGTTAGTGGCTTTGGTAGGAGAAAAACTTCGTTTGATATTAGATGAAGCGGTTTTTGATGAAAAAAGTGAGCTAATTTTTAGACTACACTATGGCATAGACTGTATGCGTCAAGAACCTAAAGGAATCTCAAAAACAGTTAAAATGCCCATGAAAAAACTGAAACTTGAACTGACTAGAATTGATAATCGCGTTTTCAACATATTAAAAAAGCATGATCTTTTTGAAGACCATGCGCTGAAAACGGAGTAAAGATTGATTTATAAGATTTATATAGGTTATTTGGCCATTTCTTCTAGACTTTTGAGGAAATGGCTTAATTTTTGTAGTCCCTCGACAACCCACTCGAGTTTAGTCGCATAAGAGATCCGTATGCAATCGTCATTGCCGAAGGCGATTCCAGGAACGACCGCGACGCCGTAATCTTTCAAAAGGCGGTTGGAAATAGCCATAGAAAAAGAAGTGTCATTTGGAAGGTATGGGCGGTAATGGGTTAAGCTGATAAAAAGGTAAAAGGCGCCTTTGGGGTATACGTAAGTTGTATTTGGAAGGTCATCAAGGAGCGGTACAAGCGCGTTTCTGCGGGATTTATAGGTTTCCACCATCTGTCGCATCGCTTCATCTCCGTCCTGTAAGACCCCAAGTCCAGCCCACTGGGCGATAGTACTCGGATGAGAAATAAGATGGCCCTGGATGGTGGACATCGCCTTAGCGAGAAGTCCGTTTGATGCCGTGTAACCAAGACGCCACCCTGTCATGGCTGCGGACTTCGAAAATCCGTTAACCAAGATGGTTATGTCCTTTGCTGCTTCTGATAATGAGGGAATACTGGTAAACGGTGCGTCAAAATGGATCTTCTCGTAAATTTCATCGGCAAGAATGAGGAGCCTTTTTTCGACACAGTAATCGACCAGTGGTTCAAGTTCTTCTTTTGTATACACGGCACCAGTAGGATTAGACGGATTATTGATGAGTAATAGCTTCGTTTTAGGTGTTAAAGCGCTTTTTAGTTGCTCTAGTGTAAGCTTATAGTCATTTTCAGCCTCGGTGCTTACGATTTTGGGCACGCCACCGCAGAGCTTTACCATCTCGGGATAGCTGGTCCAGTAGGGTGCAGGTATAATGACCTCATCTTCTGGATCGAGAACGGCCATTAGGGTATTGGTTAGCGCGTTTTTTGCCCCTGACGAAACGACGATTTCTGAAGGTGCATAACGGACCTGGTTCTCTCGTTCAAGCTTATCGCAAATGGCTTGTCTTAGTGATAATAAACCTGGAACGAGATCGTATTTTGAGCGGTTTTCATCGATAGCGTTTTTCGCTACCAATTTTCCGCTATCAGGGGTGTAAAAGTCGGGTTCACCGATGCTTAAATCGATGATGGATTTCCCAGCAGCTCGAAGTTCGGATACCTTTGAACTGATGCCGATGGTGTATGATGGCGTGATGGTACTAAGTTTACCTGCGAGCATAATAACCCCTTTCTAAATAGGCATAAGCTAAAATTTACAATTGATTAATGAAACTAACCTTTGATTGTGTTAGAATTATTATAGCAATTTATATTGAAAACTCAATGATGAGGTAGAAAATGTCTTATTTGGAATGGTTTTTTATTGGTGCAATCATTCTTTTTTTTGTAATCGTGGTGGTTTACTCGTGGTCTGACCTAATGAGGGACTATCGTTTCTATAAACGCAAGCAAAAAAATGTTAAATCCATAAAAGCGCATGTTGATCGAAAACGAAAAATGAGGCGCCCAGTATGAGATTGATAGAAGCATTGGAACAACTTAAAAAAGAACATTTAGTTTCGTTTCATATGCCTGGGCATAAAAATGGCAGGCTTCTATTTTCGGATAACCGTGATCTTTTAGCTTATGATATTACAGAAATTCCAGGTGCTGATCACCTGCATGACGCTGAAGGCTGCATTTTAGAAACGGAAATGGCACTCACGCGGTTTTACGGCTCAGAAAGAACGCGTATGCTAGTGGGTGGAAGTACTGTGGGAATTCTAAGCGCCATTATGGGTGCGACAGATAGAGGGGATTTGATTCTCATCAACAGGAATGCCCACAAATCTGTGTATAACGCCATCGAAATGCACGGTTTATCCCCAGTTTATCTATACCCGCAAATGGAAGACTATTTAGGCATCCCTTTAGGGTTCGATGCTTCTGAGCTAAAAGAGCATTTGGACGGCGTAAAATGTGCTTTATTTACCTACCCAACCTATGAAGGCGTTTGTTATGATCTTGAGCCGATGATTCGTATGTGCCATGAAAAAGGGATACCGGTCATCGTTGATGAGGCACATGGGGCGCACCTTTTGCTTCATAAAAAGGGACCTAAGTCCGCGCTGCTAATAGGTGCTGATGTGGTGATTCAGAGTTTTCATAAAACCATGCCTGCCATGACACAGACGGCTTGCTTACATTTTTCAGAAGAAGGAATACTAACCGATCATCAGCGCGATCGCATCGACTGGTATTTAAAAAGCCTTCAAAGCAGCAGTCCTTCTTATGTGCTTATGGCCTCTATTGATAACATGCTGACGATTGCCATGAACCGGGGTGTCAGTGAAAGTGAAAGGCTCGAACAGAGAATAGAAGCGTTCCATAAATTTGTAAAGCCATTAAAAAACGTCAATACGGATTCGTTCCCGTTAATGGATGTAACGAAAATAATCCTTTCTGTACCAAAGGAGAGGTTTCAGCCAGGTGTATGGGATGGTGATATTATCTCAAAACGGCTCCGTGAGGATTACGGCATACAGTCTGAGTATGCGACGAAGACCATGGTGCTACTCATGGCAAGCTTTCTAAACACAAACGAAGATTTTGATCAGCTGGAAAAGGCACTTTCGGATTTAGATGCCCGTATGGATCTAATGCTTAAGGAGCTGCAACCAGTGGTTACGATAACGCATTACGATAGGGTTTTCAAAAAAATCGCGTCCAGGGACACCTTCGTAGTACCAGCACATACAGCAGTTAATGCCGCGCTGAAGACTGTAACGCTTCATGAGAGCGTCGGAGAAGTATCGGGTAGTTATGTGATTCCTTATCCGCCAGGGATTCCTGTCTTGGTCCCTGGGGAGCGGATTATCGAAGAGACCTTGGCACTGGTGCCTGAGGACGTAACCCATTTGAAAGTAATCATAGAAAATAAAGATTGAGGTGTAAGATGAGCAAATTAAAGCACGAGTTATTAGAATGGGTTCAAGCCATATTGATTACATTGGTCATATTTTTGATCTACAATTTCTTCTTTGCTACCACGACGGTTTATAACACATCCATGTACCCGACATTGGTGGAAAAGGACATGCTGTTTATGGTCAAGCTCGGATCAATTGAACAAGGTGATATCGTTTCGTTTAAATCCGAACTCACATTATCAGAAGCTGATTATGAGGGATTAAATGTAATTCAGAAGCTGCTTCATAAAGAGGGTGAGCGCAAAAACCTCATCAAGCGCGTCATTGCAGGGCCAAATGATACCATCGAAATTTCGAATGGTGTAGTGAAGGTCAATGGCGTCGAACTTAATGAACCGTATATTAGTACGGCTACTAATAAAAGCGTTCCACTGGAAACAGTGCCTGATGGCATGTTTTTCGTCATGGGGGACAACCGCAGTGTAAGTTTGGATAGCCGGGATTTAGGATTTGTGGCTGAAGAGGATATTATCGGAAAGGTCGTCTTTAGGTTCATGCCCCTTAATAAGATCGGTTTGATGAATTAAATCGATATTTTGTGGTATACTTATAATAGTAAGTCGAAATTGATTGGTTGGTAGTGTCAAATAACCTATGAAAAAAGGTTTTAAAAAAAATCAGCGTTTTCTTGTGAGTCAAAGGTTGATTAAGACCATTTGATTATGGATGAATGCAGAATTCACCCTTGGTTGACTCAGAAATG
>JAIUOA010000038.1 GCA_020161295.1 Bacillota bacterium
AAGGCCTTTAAGCTCCTGTCCTTTAAATCCTGAAATGTCTTTACCGTTAAAGATGATTTCGCCCTCTGTTGGCTCGTAAAGTCTTACGATGGTTCTTCCCAGCGTCGATTTACCACAGCCAGACTCACCTACGAGTCCGATGGTTTCACCACGGAGTACGTCAAACGATACGCCATCCACTGCCTTGACGTTATTGACCGTCTTTTGAAGAAAACCACCCTTTATCGGGAAATACTTCTTTATGTCTCTGACTTCTAATATTTTTTCTTTCATCGTCTTTAGCCCTCCGTCTTGCAGTGCAAGAAGCATGCTGAAGTATGGTTTTCACCTACGGTGTAAGTCCCCGGCTGCTCTGTCTTGCATCTTTCCATTCTAAATTTACATCTTGGTTCAAAATAGCAACCTTGTGGTAACTCGAATGGATTCGGTACGACGCCTTCGATACTGTTCAGACGCTTCTTATCTTCTTCAAGATTCGGAATCGACTCTAACAGACCGATGGTGTACGGGTGCTTCGGATTCTTGAAAATCTCCACAGCTGAAGCCGACTCGACGATTTTACCTGAATACATGACCAGTACGTGGTGTGCCATCTGTGCCACGACACCAAGGTCGTGTGTGATCAGCATGATCGCTGTGTTCGTCTTCTTTTGAAGGTCATTCATCAGCGACAGGATTTGCGCCTGGATGGTTACGTCCAGCGCAGTTGTTGGCTCATCTGCGATGAGGATTTTAGGATTACATGCAAGTGCCATGGCGATCATCGCTCTTTGACGCATACCACCTGACAACTGGTGAGGATAATCGCGAACCACTTTCTCAGCTCTCGGAATACCAACCAACTGAAGAAGTTCAATAGCTTTTTTATGCGTTTCTTCTTTTTTCATCTTTTGGTGAAGCTTTAATGACTCGCCTATCTGATCTCCGATTCGGAATACTGGATTAAGTGAGGTCATCGGCTCTTGGAAGATCATGGAGATTTCGTTGCCTCTATACGTTCTCAGCTTCTTCTCATCGATGCCGACGAGCTCCTCGCCATTGAACTTGATAGAGCCTCTCACGATTTTACCTGGCTTTTCAATCAGGTTAAGGATACTCATGGCTGTGATGGACTTTCCACAACCTGACTCGCCTACGACGCCCAGGGTCTGTCCCTCTTTCAGTACAAATGAGTTGCCGTCTACGGCTTTTACGACGCCTTTTTCCGTGAAAAAGTGCGTGGTCAAGTCTTCAACTACTAATATATCTTTCATCAGGACACCTACCTTATCTCTTTTGGATCAAACGCGTCACGTAAGCCTTCACCTAATAGGTTGATGCTTACAACCGTCAACATGATCATCACACCTGGTGGAATCCATAACCACTGCATGTTTCTGAACACGTTGGTGTTACGCGCACGCTCTACCATGTTACCCCATGTTGGCGTCGGTGGCGTTACACCCAGACCCAGGAACGAAAGTCCAGCTTCTGTAAGAATGGCGCCAGCCATACCTAATGTCGCACTGACGATGATGAATGCCAATGTGTTTGGTAAGAGGTGTCTTACGATTTTAGATCGGTCTGAAATACCGAGAATTTCTGTCGCTTGCATAAATTCTTGCTCTCTTAATGAGAGGATTTGACCTCTAACGAGACGAGCGAGTCCTGGCCAGCTGAGGATACCGATGAGGAGCATTACGAAGTACATTTTCGATTCTGAACTCACCCGCCACATCAGCGCTGCCGAGATGGAGATGACGGTCGGTGTAAATGGAATCGAATAGATGATTTCTGCGATACGCATGAGGATATCATCCACTCTACCACCGTAGTATCCAGCGATACCGCCTACCATCGATCCTAAAACGACCGATACGGATGCTGCCATCAGACCGACGAGAATCGAGATTCTACCACCCATAAAGAGACGAAGAAGAACGTCACGGCCTTGCTCATCCGTGCCTAACCAGTGCTGTGCAGATGGCGCTTTCTCTTTATCCGCAAGGTTGAACTCCGAAATTTCATAGGGGGATATCACCGGTACGAAAATCACGGAAAGAACGATGATGATGAATAGTGATGCGCCGACTACGGCGACTCTATTTTTTCTAAAGCGATGCCATGCGATCATCCATGGGCCAATCGCTTTTTTCTTTGTTTGTTTATCTTTCTTATTTGCCATTTCATCCTCCTACTTAACGCGGACGCGTGGATCAACAAGTGCATAGCTGACGTCTGATAAGAGGTTTCCGATCAACATGAGCAATGCATAGAATGTGTTGGCAGCCATCAGCATCGAGTAATCTCTATCTCCGATAGACGTGAAGAGTACATGACCGATTCCAGGCCAGATGAATACAGTCTCAAGTAAGATTGATCCGCCGAATAATCCTGGGATATACATACCAAGTAACGTTACGATTGGTAACAATGCGTTTCTAAAAGCATGTTTATAGATGACGACTTTTTCTGCTAAGCCTTTTGAACGCGCTGTACGGATATAGTCTTGGTTGATGACTTCTATTACTGAGTTTCTTACGTAACGCGTTAAGCTTGCAAGGCTCGCAATCGTAACAACTGTTACCGGTAAGATCATATGCTTAAGTACGTCGAGTACTTCTTGTCCAAAGCTGTCGTATCCTTTTGCAAGGAAAATGGTGGTACGCATACCGTTCAGTGGGAACCACTTGGAAGGTATGGCGATGAAGAATATGAGGATAAGTGCAAAGAAGAATGATGGCATCGATACCCCCGTTAGAGAGAATACCGTCCAAAAGTTATCAAATAGTCCGTATTTTTTCACTGCAGATTTGATGCCTACAGGAATGGCGATGAGGAATGCGAAAATCATCGCGACGACATTGAGGTAGAATGAGTTCCAAATATAAGTGCCGATAACATCTGCAACTGGTTTTCTGTATTTGTATGAGGTTCCGAAGTCTCCAGTTAAAGTCCTTCCTAACCACTTCATGTAACGAATGTGCACCGGTTCATCAAGACCGAGCATTTCTCTGATTTGTTGCTGTTGTTCCACTGTTGCGTTAGATCCGATTCCCAAGTACGCGTTTACTGGGTCCCCTGGCATGATTTCAAGCATCGCGAACAGGATGATCGTGATGATGAGCAACACGGGAATCAAATGTAGCAATCTCCTTAAAATATACTTTAACATCCCTTCACTCCTTAAGCACTCTTTGTATTCTCTTTATATTGGGTGTAAAAGGCGGTCTTATACAGACCGCCTAAACTTTTAAGTTGTATTACTTAGAATTACTCAACAATTTTAGCATCTTTTAACGCCGCTACCCAGTTGTAGAGTGAGCTTGTTTTGAAATCTACTAACTTAGGAGCATAGATATCAAAGTAAGTGTTAGCATATACTGGCATCATAACCGCTTCTTCGTTAAGGATTTTAGCGATTTCTTGGTAAACTGGCTTAGCTTCTTCGATGTCCATGATTGCTTTCGCTTGGTCTAAGAGCTCATCCACTTTAGGATTGCTGTATCTGCTTGTGTTGTCCATACCGCTACCGATGTAATCAGAGTGGAATGAAGTATAAAGTGTGTGTGGATCTGGAGTTGTAATAGAAGTTGCTAAGAAGAATAAGCTCCAGTTTTGAACGTTTGCATCTGAGTTGTAGATAACATAGTCAAGAATTGTGTTGAACTCGAGGTATGCAACTGTTAACTTGATACCAAGACCTTGACCCCAGTCTCTTTCCCACATAGGGATTAAAGTAGCAAGGATGTCGTGATCTGGCATTGCAGCGATTTTAAGTTCAAATACTTGACCATCTTTGTATCTGAATCCGTCAGCGCCTACTGTCCAGCCTGCTTCATCAAGAAGTGCTTTTGCTTTCTCGAGGTCGAAATCGTACTCGATCATAGAATCAAGAAGCGCATCGTCGATTGCCCAAGAAATTTGTGAGAATGGGTGGTATTGTGTTACAGCGAGAACTTGATCTGTGTCAGCATCATAGTAGTAGCTGTTTACGAATTCTTTAACGTTGAATGAGTAGTAGAGTGCTTGACGAACTTTAGGATCAGCTGTTGGGCCGTATTCACAGTTTGTCTTAACATATCCGTAACCACTTCTGTTGTATTGGTTAATTGAGAAACCTGCATTTCTAGCTTCAGAGATTTTCTTAGGATCAATTACGCCAGCAAGAAGGTCAACGCCACCGCTTGTAAGTTCAACGATGTCAGTTGTTTGGTCTACGAACTTGAGGATGATTTCTTGAATCATGAAACCTTCACCAACGAAGAGTGGGTTTCTCTCAAGGTAAACAAGTTCTTTTTCTTTGAATTGTGATACAACGTATGGACCTGAACCCATAACTTCTGTAGTAATCGCTTCTACAGCAGCAGTGTTGCCAACTGCAAAGTCTTTACCATAGTAGTGCTTAGGAACGATTGCGAATCCGCAGTTTGCAAAGTTAACGCGAAGCGCTTCTTTGAAGTTGAATTTTACTGTGTAATCATCGATAGCTTCTACGCCTGTAAACTCAGTCGTTTCACCAGCATAGTACTCATCGTAACCAACCATGTCTTTTACAGTTGAGCTGTAACGGCCAGTATAAGATGGGTCAGCAAGAACTTGGTATGTGAACACAACGTCTTGAGCTGTCATAGGTTGACCATCTGAGAATACGACGTCTTTCTTCATATTAAATGTAATTGACTTTCCGTCTTCTGAGATTTCCCAGCTTTCAGCGATATTGCCTTCGTACTCGCCCTCGAAGTTTCTTTTAATGAGACCTTCGAATACCATGTCTACTACGTATCCGTCATATGCAGATGAATAGTAAAGTGGGTTGAAGTTACCTGATGCTTCTGTAATACCTACGATTAAGGTACCGCTTGGCTCAACTGCAGCAGCTTCTGTTGTTTCTTCGCCTGCAGCCGCAGTTGTTTCTGTTACTGCTTCTTCTTTTGGACTACATCCTGCTAAGAAAGCAGAAGCAATCATCACTAAAGCAAGCAGTAAAACTAACGACTTCTTCATTTAATAATCCTCCTTCTAATAATGCTTTACTCGGAATGGAACCATTCCTTGATGCTATATATAAACCGGATCGGTTTATAACGCTGTTTATTTGTTTTTTTGACAGACGGTCAAAATCGTTGAATTATTGAAATAGTTTGACAATTCTTACTAAAATAAAAATCTGAACGGTGTTTACGGCTTTGTACATAATTTGTTCACAACTTGTTCAAGATATTTTTCATTCTACTACACTTTTTCTTAAAATAAAATTGAAAAAACTGTCACATTTAGAATGTTAAAATCTCGAAACATTTGAAAAAATGCTTGATTTTTCACTGGATTTTTATTACCCACAGGCTAATCTATTGCATATTTTTGCACCCGAAATATTATTTGTCTTCTCATAGCCAAGCGGTTAGAACGGGTTCAATCCAACGCACAGTAAAATTTATATGTATCTCTTTAGCCATGAAACCACCATAATAAAAATGAAACTCCGTGTATACAGAGTTTCATTTATCTGAATCTATTATATGTTTAACAAATCTTAACAACTTCACTGAGTGAACCGAGTTTTCTCAGTCGACCAACCGTCTGATTTATGGTCGTTTTACCACCAATTGAGGATACGGAATCTCAATTCCAGCCTCGTCAAATGCCACTTTAATCCCTTCCATTAAAGCGAAATAAGTATCCCAATAGTCTTCGCTTTTTACCCATACGCGGACTTTGAACTTTAACACACTATCCGCGTGATCTGATAATCTAACAAAGGGAAGCGGATCCTTTAAAATCAACGTGTTCTTATTTACAACCTCACTGATTACTGCTTTTACCAGCTCAATATTCGTTTGATAGGCAGTGGATATATCCAAATCGACGCGTCTGGTTGGATATATGCCGTAATTGACCAGCTCGCTATTTGCAATATTAGCGTTTGGGATAATGACCGCACGGTTGTCGGGTGTGGTCAGATAGGTATAAAACAGACCAATCTCTGTTACCGTACCGGACTGCCCAACACCTTCAATATAATCGCCTACCTTGAAGGGCCTAAGTGCAATGATCAAAACACCTCCCGCCAAGTTTGATAAACTTCCTTGAAGCGCTAAACCAACCGCCAAACCAGCTGCACCGATGACCGCCACAAAGGTGGTCATTTCCACGCCAGCGGTATAAATCGCTGTAACGATGACGAGCATTTTCAATCCCATTCGCATGAAAGAACGGGTGAACGATTGGAGTGTCGGATCGATTTTTTTCCATTCGCGATTTCGTATGATTTTCTTTTCTATAAAATTGACAATTTTAAATCCGATGATCAAGACGGCAAGGACTGATAATATCTTTAATCCAAAGTTTATGCCGATAAGTTTTAAATCATTGATAAGGACTGTCGTATCCATATAAGATTCTCCTAGTAGACAATTTTATGAAATTTAGGGTGCAATTGCTCAAACGTACATATATATTTGAATCCAGTTGACACCAGCAATGCCATATTCGCTTCATACTCATGTCCAAGATAGCTAGGCGTGTGCGCATCACTTCCGTAGGTGATGATTTCACCGCCAAGCTCCCGATAACGCTTTAAAATCGATGCTGAAGGATTACTACTACCTAGCCCATAACGATAACCACCCGCATTGATTTCTATTCCCTTTCCATCCTCTATAATCATTTTAAGTAAGGTATCAATGTAATCACTGTATTTGCTATAGGGTACTTCAGCTAACTCCGGATGATACCTAAGGTATAAATCCAAATGACCTAAAACACTGTATGCCTTAAAACGCATAACACTTGAATAGTAATCTTCATAATATTTTCGGATGGCGTCGACAGGTTTATTCGAGCTCAACAAAAGTCTTTGATAAAGATCCCTTCGGTCCACCGCATGTAAGGAGGCAATTACGAAATCATATGGATTTGAACTGACGATCTGTGTATTTTTATCAGACAAATGGGGTTGAACCCCTATTTCTAAGCCTTGATAGAGTTTAATCTGATTCGAGTAAAGGGTTTTATAATGCGTTAACAATTTTTCCGATGCGTCCCTGTCGAAGTCCCAATTCACGGGTGTCGCTTCTAAATCAGCGTCGAGATCCACATGATCGGTAAAGGCCAAGTGGGTAATACCGACCTTGATGGCTTCATCAATCATTTCTTGCATCGTCGTATTTGCATCCGGCGAAAAGTGACTATGGGTATGAAAATCAATTTTTATAGGTCTTTCACTAATACTCATTTTCTCCTCCTATATAAAAATAGGTTATCACAATTGTGTCATCAACACAAATGCAATAACCTATTATAATGTCATCCCTTTAGCTTAAATTTCACCAGCGAAATGGCATGCTACATGATGTCTCGGTGCCACTTCTTTGTTAGGAGGAATCATTTCCTTACAGATGTCTTTTGCGTATGGACATCTCGTGTGGAACTTACATCCCTTTG
>JAIUOA010000013.1 GCA_020161295.1 Bacillota bacterium
GGACGGGATAAGCGCTGAAGGCATCTAAGCGCGAAGCCCCCCTCAAGATGAGATTTCCCATCCAGAAATGGAGTAAGACCCCATGAAGATAATGTGGTAATAGGCCTGAGGTGTAAGTGCAGTAATGCATTCAGCTGACAGGTACTAATAGGTCGAGGACTTGACCTCAAACTTGTAAACAATTGTCGTTTTATATGTAGTTTTCAGTGTACGAATATACGCAACTTCGTTGCGTAGCCGACGATGAAAGCTTGCTTTCGTGGAGGCAGTACATTCTAAAATTGAGTTGGTTACGTTAAAATTCCCTCCTGGAAATCTTCGATTTCTGGGGATGCATAGCCGAGCAGTAACCGAAGGTTACGACCAGGCTAAGTCGGGGAGTTTGACGGAGTCAAACTCGTATATATCTGGTGATGATGGCGGAGGGGCAACACCTGTTCCCATACCGAACACAGAAGTAAAGTCCTCCAGCGTCGAGGGTACTTGGCGGGTAGCTGCCTGGGAGAGTAGAACGTTGCCAGTTAAGAAACCTTCTTGCAAATATGATTTGCGAGAAGGTTTTTTCGTTTGCATAACATTAAGATTTCAACTAATAGGAAAATAAAAATCCAGCCCAAAATAAAAAACACCTCATTTGTTCACTTAGCAAATGGGGTGTTTTTATGTCGATCTTCAGAATAGACTTTCGAGCATGTTGAACTGTTTATAGTCCACGTCTTCAAGATTCGAAAAAGTTAGTCCGATAAGTCTGACGGGTTTCGCTAGTTCGATAGATTCAAATAAGCGATGCAATGTTTCTTGGAGGACGCGGTAATCATTCGTATGATATTCCATGCTATGGCTTTTGGTAAAATGCTCGAAGTCGAAATATTTGATTTTGATGGTGAGGGTTTTCGCCATGAGCCCTTTTTCATCGAGTTTTTTATGAATTCTAATCAGGTATTGCTCGAGAATTCCCATTAGCATGGCGCGATCATCTGAGTCAACTTCAAGCGTTGTCTCCTTACCATATGACTTACGTTCGCCATACTCCTTAACGGGACGTTCGTCAATACCGTGGATACGGTCGACGATTTCCTTTGCCCATGATTCACCGATGATGTTGTTAAGAAGGTCAGTGGGGTATTGATAAAGGTCTTCGATAGTGAAAATTCCGATGCGATTCAACTTTTCACAGGTTTTTTTACCGAGACCATGTATTTTAATGATAGGTAGTGGGAGAAGAATCGATGGAATATCGGATTGCTTTATTTCGAAAATCCCGTTGGGTTTATTCCAATCGGATGCCAACTTTGCAAGGAACTTGTTATAGGAGATGCCAACCGATATGGTCAATCCAGTTAGCGCAAACACTTTTTCTTTGAGATCTCTGGCGATTTCCCATGGATCTCCAAGTTCCGTGACATCTATATAGGCTTCATCGATGGAGACTTGTTGCATCACGTCGAATGTTTCCTCTACCATGGAGAAGATCTGTTTGGAAATCTCACCGTAACGCCGCATATTTCCGTAAACATAGAGTCCGTTAGGACAGAGCTTTTTAGCCACGACGATGCTCATGGCACTTCGAACCCCATAAACACGTGCCTCATAAGAACAAGTAGAGACGACGCTGCGATCTGAATCGCCGCCGACGATTAAGGGCTTGCCACGATATTCAGGATGGTCAAGCTGTTCAACGGATGCAAAGAAGGCATCGATATCAAAATGGATGATTTTTCGTAAATGGGTCATTAGGCACCTCGTACATATGTTCGGTTTCTATTATACCGCATTCTTTCGACTTCGTCAAAAACCACTTTTTGAGCGCCGAGTTATATGGTATAATCTATATGAAAACGTTACCGATAACGTTTTCAGTTTATAGACGTGGAGGGACCAAGTGAAGAACCTCAACATTAAGGACATCGCAAAGATGGCGGGGGTTGGTGTCAGTACCGTATCCCGTGTCATCAATCAACACGCGGACGTAAAAGAAGAGACGCGCCAGCGCGTATTAGAAATTATCGAATCCACGAACTTCATCCCAAACAATAGTGCACGAAACCTTAAGCGCACGGAGTCCATGGACGTGGGAATCCTGATCAAAGGAATGTATAACCCTTTTTTCGCACGGATGATTGAAACGATTGAAAAACAATTGTCCCATTCGGGATACTCGGCGATTATTCACTATAATATTGATCATTCAAAAGATATTGATGCCGCCTATGAATTTATCATGGAAAAGAAGCTTAAAGGCATTATTTGTCTCGGGGGTGATTTTGATAGGGTTACCGAGAAAGAGGTTAAACGCTTAAAAGTGCCTTTGATTATGGCCTCTACTGAGGTGCCTGAAGCACTTGATAAATCGCTCTTTTCTAGTGTGATGATCGACAATGAAAACGCCGCATATAAGGCAGTGGAATACTTAGTCGCCATTGGCCACGATAAGATCGGACTGATTACCTCTGGTGAAGAGGACAAATCAGTGGGCACTATCCGAACAGAAGGCTATATAAAAGCCCTTAATGCGCATGGCATTCCTAAGAGAGACCATTATTTTGAAGTGGGCGCTTATACATTCGAGACGGGCTATGAAGCCATGAAGCGCTTGCTCATAAAAGCACCTGATCTTACGGCTGTTTTCGCCATATCAGATATTATGGCCATCGGTGCAGCAAAGGCGATAATTGAAGCAGGTAAAAGAATACCCGAGGATATTTCACTTATCGGTTTCGATGACATCGACTATGCGGCTTACTTTAACCCACCACTCACAACGGTTCACCAGCCAGTGGAAGAGATTGCAGTGGCCACGGCGGACCTCATGGTGGGCATACTAGACGATGATTTGGCACATCGACATTTAGAGTATGAGACGAATCTCGTGGTTCGTCAGTCAAGCATTACGATGAGACCCTAGGAGGAATTCATGAAAATTTTTGAGTCTAAAGATGGCATCAACTATATTCGCAGAGGGCAAATGATTCCCACAGAAACCGTTGTTAATATGCCCGATTTTCACTTGATCGAAAACCGAAAAGCGATCGGGACGCTGATAGAGTCCAAAGGTCTTACTGAATGGTCCTTTTCTTTATCTGCAAATGACGTGGTTTATGGTCTAGGCCAAAACATGCGTGGATTAAACAAGCGCGGATTCGTGTATGAGTCATTTTGCTCCGATGACCCGAATCACACGCCAGATAAGCGTTCTTTATATGGCGCACATAATTTCTTCGTCGTGCTCGGTGAAGAAAATTGGGGGCTTTATATCGATTTTGCAGGCAAAGTGACGTATGATATAGGCTTTGAAGATAAAAATCAGCTTAAAATCACCATTGAAGGCGTAGATTTCGACGCTTATGTGTTTAAAGGCACCTTTGAGTCCATTACAAAGCAGTTCAGAGCGCTAATAGGACCGAGCTATGTACCGCCCAAGTGGGCCTTCGGTTATCAGCAAAGTCGCTGGAGCTATGAAGATGCCACCGTCGTTAAGGAAATCGCCGACCGTTTTGATTCGGAAGATATCCCATGTGATGCCATCTACTTAGATATCGACTATATGGAACGCTTTAAAGACTTTACGATCAGTGATGAACGCTTCCCAGAATTCAAATCATTTGTTAAAGATTTAAAAGCACGCGACTTGAAGCTGGTCCCCATCATCGATGCGGGCGTGAAGGTGGAGGAAGGCTATTCCGTCTATGAAGAAGGTGTTGAAAAACACTACTTTGTCACAGATGATAAGGGAAAACCGTTTAGTGCGGCTGTCTGGCCAGGTAAGGTTCACTTTCCAGATTTCTTAAACGCCGATGTTCGCGAGTGGTTTGGTAACGCCTATCATGAAATGCTTGAGATGGGGATTGAAGGGTTTTGGAACGACATGAACGAGCCCGCCATTTTCTATTCGGAGAAAGGGTTAAATGAAGCCATCGCGTTCGTCAGTGCACAAGCGGGTCAGAACCTTGATATTTATACTTTTTTCACATTAAAAGACAAGATCATGGGCTTATCAAATGCCTTAAGTGATTATAAAGCCATGTGGCACCGTATGACTACCCGTTCTGGTGAGCTTAAGGTGAATCATTACGATGTCCACAACCTTTACGGGTATAACATGACACGTGCTGCGGCAGAGGGTTTTAAACGATTTGATTCGGATAGACGCTTTTTTATGCTTACCCGAGCATCACATATCGGCATGGCGAAGCACTCAGGAATATGGACGGGTGATAATCACTCCTGGTGGGAACACCTTAAGTTAAATGTTCAGATGATGCCGTCGCTTAGCATGGCTGGCTTTTTATACAGTGGTGCGGATACCGGCGGTTTTGGTGGCAATGTCAGTGCCGAACTGATGGTGAGATGGATGCAGTTCAGCACGTTCACGCCACTGCTCAGAAACCATAGCGCCATGGGCACGCGTCGACAAGAGCCTTGGCAGTTTGATCAAGCGACTTTAAAGATCATCAGAGATCAAATCAGAATGCGCTACGCACTCGTGCCGTATTTATACGCCGAGTTCATGAAAGCGAATCAAGACCAAACGCTTCTTTTTGCACCGCTGGCATACGCTTATGGCGATTCTCGATCTTTGCTAGTCGAAGACCAAGTGCTATTTGGTGAAGGCCTCATGTTAGCACCTGTCATCGAGCAGAATGCCTTAGGACGTTATGTGTATTTACCCGAAGACATGGTGCTATGGAAAGCATCCTCTGTGGAAAATTTAAATCAAGAATCATTTGTAAAAATGGAACACGGGGATCATTATTTACCGCTTGCCATAAATGAATCGGCAGTGTTTATTAGAAAAAACCATTTATTGGTTCTTACCGAACCGAGAAATAGGGTGAGCAAGCTGAGCTACGATCACCTAACGGTGATTGGATATGTAGAAGATGAAGCAACCTATGACCTTTATGATGACGATGGCGTCACTAACCAGTTTGAAAAGGGGATTCATCATAAGACTAGACTAACAGTGGTGAGAGTGGGTGAAACCTATCGCCTCTCTGTCGATACGACAGTGACCACTTTAGGAAATATAGAACTTTATATCATCGATAAAAATGGAAAAACCCATCATTTGAAACAAGAAAAAGGCGTGCTTTAGATCTTAGGTCTAGCACCTTCCTTTTTTAAAAAAATGGAAACGTTTCCAAGGAGGAAAATATGAAAAAAGTCACTGAGACGATCAGTTGGGTAGTGAAATCAGAATTTGGTAAGCAATTATCAGAAGCAAGCGAGCAAGAAATCTACTATGCGCTTTCTAAAGCCATTATGATGGAAACCGCTGATAACTGGGAAAAAAGTAGAAAAGCATATGGAAAGGGCAAGCAGGCGTTTTACTTGTCGGCTGAGTTCCTTATGGGTCGCGCACTCGGAAACAACCTTATGAATTTAGAATTATACCATGATGTAAAGGATGAACTTAAGGCACTCGGAGTCGACCTTAACCGCTTAGAGGAAATCGAAGAGGACGCTGGTCTAGGTAACGGCGGTTTAGGCCGTTTAGCCGCATGCTTCCTCGATTCAGCGGCAACCATGAATGTGCCACTTCATGGCTATGGTATTCGTTATGACTTTGGTATTTTCAAACAGTATTTTGAAGATGGATTCCAAAAGGAAATGGCCGATCACTGGCTTAAAAATGGCGATCCATGGTCGATCAGACGCACTGATGAAGCGGTTACGGTACATTTTGAAGACGGCGATGTTTTGGCGGTGCCATATGATACACCGATCATCGGCTATGGTACGAATAATGTGAACACACTGAGATTATGGAAGGCAGAGCCATTGGTACCATTTGATTTCGACCTCTTTAACGATCAAGATTATGATAAGTCTGTCGCTGTTAAGAACCGTGCAGAGGATATCTCGAGAGTGTTATATCCTAACGATTCCACTAACGACGGAAAAATCTTAAGATTAAAGCAACAATACTTCTTCGTTTCCGCATCACTTCAAGAAGTGGTTAGAAAGTTCAAAGCAGTACATGGAAAGCACTTTGAAAAGTTTGCGGCATTTAATGCGATTCAGCTTAATGACACGCATCCTGTCGTGGCGATTCCAGAGCTGATCAGAATTTTAGTGGATGAGGAGCATTTGACCTTTAAAAAGGCATGGCACATCGCACAAGAGACATTTGCCTACACGAACCACACCATTCTTAATGAAGCGCTTGAAAAATGGTGGGTTGGTTTCTATAAGGAGCTCTTACCGCGTATCTATGAAATCATCGAGAAGCTCGATAAGCAGTTGCAACATGATTTGAAAGAACTCGGCTATTCAAAAGAGCAAATTAAGCCGATGCGCATTATCCAAGATAACATGATTCATATGGCTTACCTTGCCATCTATGGCACGAAAGCCACAAACGGGGTTGCTGCGCTGCATACGGAAATCCTGAAGGATCAAGAGCTCAAGGAGTGGTATGCACTCTATCCGGATCGCTTCCAAAACAAGACAAACGGTATCACTCAAAGAAGATGGTTGCTTTTAGCGAACAAAGAATTATCTGAGATGATTACAAACCTGCTTGGTAGTAAAGCATGGGTGACTGAGCTGGATGCACTAAGACAGCTTGAAAAATTCGCAGGAGACGAAAAAATCCTCGCTGACTTTATGGCGATTAAAGGTGAAAAGAAACGTCAGCTTGCAGAAGTGATTAAAGAAGTGGAAGGCATCAGCGTCGATCCGAATAGCATTTTCGATATTCAGATCAAACGCCTACATGAGTACAAGCGTCAGCTTTTAAATGCATTCCAGATTTTAAACATGTATTTTGATATTAAAGAAAATCCACAAATCGATATCGTTCCTAGAACGTTCATTTTCGGCGCGAAAGCGGCACCGGGATACTTTAGGGCGAAGGGCATCATCAAATTTATTAACGAAATTGCGAAGCTTGTTAACGACGATAAAGAGGTGAATGGCCGAATCAAAGTGGTATTCGTTCAGAATTATCGCGTATCATACGCTGAGAAGCTCTTCCCGGCAGCTGACCTATCTGAGCAGATATCGACAGCCGGTAAAGAGGCGTCAGGTACAGGTAATATGAAGTTCATGCTTAACGGTACACCGACCATCGGAACGCTTGATGGGGCAAACGTTGAAATCGTCGAAGAGGCTGGACTTGAAAACAACTATATTTTCGGAGCTGAGGTTGAAGAAATCGAAGCCATTAAAAACAGCTATGATCCAGTGGCGATCTATAATGCACATCCTAGACTTAAAAAGATCATCGATACCCTTATCGATGGCACCTTTGACGATGGTGGCACTGGCATGTTTGAAGAGCTCTATAATGCTCTTTTAAAAGGCGCATCATGGCATAAAGCGGACAACTACTTTATCTTAAAGGATTTCGATAGCTATGTGGCAGCTCAAAAACGCGTTGATCACGACTTTAGAGATAAAATGGGTTGGGCGAGAAAGTGCTTCATGAACATGGTCGGTGCAGGTAAATTCAGTAGCGACAGAACTATCCTAGAATATGCGAAAGACATTTGGAATATCCAGCGCGTTGATGTATAATTATTGATGAATTATACAAATAGGAGGCATCGATGTATATTGGGATCGATTTAGGCGGCACCAACATCGCAGGCGGGTTAGTGAATCGCGCTGGTGAGATTATAAAAAAAGTATCCATTCCTACTGGGCGTGAGCGTGGTAGTGAGGCAGTCATCGAGGACATTTATTCAGTGATCATGAGATTGATGGCAGAAAACACCACTGGTGAGACAGTGAAGGGAATTGGAATCGGCATACCAGGTATCGCTGATCCCCACACAGGGGAAGTCCTCATTTGTGTGAACCTCCTTTGGTACAATGTCCCTTTAAAAGAGAAGCTTGCTGAAAAAATCAATTTACCGATCTATATCGATAATGATGCTACAGTGGCAGGTGTTGCAGAATTCCAGGTGGCTCAGAAGGGCAAGTATAAGGATGCGGTGATTCTGACGCTGGGCACCGGCGTTGGTGGTGGCATCCTGGTAGACGGTAAGGTCGTATCGGGACATCATGGAATCGGATCAGAGCTCGGACATATGATTATCGGAGAATCGTTATACACCTGTAATTGTGGCAGAAACGGTTGCCTCGAAACCTTTGCTTCCTCTACCGCCATCATCCACTATGCGAAGCACCTCATCGCATCTGGCCGTGAGACATCCATGCTGGATGCAGTTGGTGGCGATTTGAGTAAAATTTCGGGAGAAGTTATCTTCACTGAAGCGAAGCGCGGAGATGCGGTTGCGATGGAGGTTGTCGATCGCCTTGTTAAATACCTGAGCATCGGTATCATCAACATCGTTTGTTCGCTAGATCCAGAAGCGATTTTCTTAGGTGGCGGAATCGCCATGGCAGGAGATTTCTTGCTCGATAAGGTTCATGCGTGTTTAGAGGATCTGAAGTACTTTAAGGGATCACCGATTGCTAAAGTGGAAATCGCTAAATTTAAAAATGACGCAGGTATCATCGGTGCAGCCATGTATGCCATGATTCACCACTAGGATTATTAAGAATGGAGACGAAGATGAGCATAAAATTTAACTTTGAAAATGCGTTAATCAACGCGCATGAGTATCATTATTTAAAACCAGTTATCGAGGCGGCTCATAAGACGCTTCATGCTGGAGATGGACCTGGAAACGATTACATCGGCTGGGTTGATTATCCATCATCATTTGACCTAGCTGAGTTTGAGCGTATTAAGGCGGCTGCTAAGCGTATCAATGAAATGGCTGACGTTTTAATCGTCATCGGCATCGGCGGTTCATACCTCGGTGCAAAGACTGTAATCGATGCACTTACCCATACTTTCTATAACGAACTGCCAAAGGAAAAGCGCAAAACGGCGAAAATCTACTTTGCAGGTCAAAATATCAGTAGCACTTACCTCAGCGACCTCATGGAAATGGTGGAAAACGAATCCGTTTGTTTAAACGTCATTTCAAAGTCAGGCACCACCACTGAGCCGGCGATCGCTTTCCGCGTCCTCAAAAAAGCGCTGGAGAAAAAGTACGGCGTCGAGGAAGCAAAAAACCGCATCTTCGCCACCACTGACGCGAAAAGCGGTGCACTTCGCACACTGGCGACGGCAAACGGTTATGAGACTTTCGTCATCCCATCAAACGTAGGCGGCAGATATTCAGTCATCACCCCTGTGGGACTGCTGCCGATCGCCACCGCCGGCATCGACATCGATGCGTTCATGGCAGGCGCGGCCGATGGACAAACCGCTTTCAGTAACCCGAACATCGATGAAAACCCTTGTTACCAATACGCCCTCATGAGAAATGTCCTCTATAATAAAGGAAAAGCAATTGAAGTGTTAGTGAATTACGAGCCTTCCATGGCATTTCTCGCAGAATGGTGGATGCAGCTTTATGGAGAGAGCGAAGGCAAAGATGGCAAAGGCATCTTCCCGACGAAGATGAATAACACCACCGATCTCCACTCCATGGGCCAAATGATTCAGGACGGCCCACGTCACGTTTTCGAAACGGTAGTACGCGTAGAAAAGGTTGAGAAGGAAATCGTTCTTGAACTGGAGGATAACGACCTCGACGGTCTTAACTACCTCGCAGGCAAGACCATGAGCTATGTTAACGAAAATGCCTTTAAAGGAACCTTGGAAGCTCACGTGGATGGTAACGTACCGAATCTCGTGGTCACCATCGAGAAACTGGATGCGTTTAATTTAGGAAAACTCATGTACTTCTTCATGAAGGCGTGTGGTGTTAGTGGTTACGTATTAGGGGTCAACCCATTTGACCAACCGGGTGTTGAAGCCTATAAAAAGAACATGTTCAGATTGTTGGGCAAGAAATAAGGCTGACTATATCTAGTTAGTACTTGCGACCTATATCACTATATATGGTGTAAAACGGAGAAAAATCAATCGTTTTTTCTCCGTTTTTTTATGTTTTTTTGGAGGATTTCCGTAGACAGCGTATAATGTCGGTGCTACAATATGTAGGTGTAATGGCACTATTCAATACTAAATATAGTATTCAAATTTTATAGAAATAAGTAAACAAGAGGGGTGTGAATCATGAAAGTAGTGAAAAGGGATGGCGCGGTTGTCGAATTTGAAGTGGGAAAAATCGTCAGAGCAATCGAAAAGGCCATGCAAGAGACGACACTAGGTGTAGACAAACCGTTATGCCAAGCCATCGGTGAGCAAATCATCGAGGTGACAACCCGTAGAGATGTACCGATCTCTGTCGATGAAATTCAAGATTTAGTAGAAGAGCTACTCATGGAAAGTCCACGTAAGGATGTGGCTAAGAAGTACATAATCTACAGAAACGAAAAAGACAGCACACGGATCACCCGTAAGAGAGAAGACCATCGCTTACTCACTGATGAATTCATCAGTAAATATAAACATATGAATTCGCCGATGCAGCAATTGGGTGAGCTCGTCTACTATAGAACCTACTCTAGATGGCTTCCTGAAGAAAAAAGACGCGAGTATTGGTGGGAGACCGTTAGACGTGCGGTTGAGTATAACTGCACCATTACGAAGACGAACCGTTCTGAAGCAGAGGAACTTTTCGATAACATCTTCCACTTAAGACAGTTCTTATCTGGAAGAACGTTCTGGGTGGGCGGCACACCAGTGGCTAAACACTATCCGATGGCGAACTATAACTGCAGCTTCCAAATCATCAACAACTTTAGCGCATTTAAAGACATTTTTTACCTTCTCATGATCGGTTCGGGCGTGGGCATTAGAATCCTTAAGGAAGATGTGGCAGGACTTCCAAAGGTAAGAACCGATTTCGAAGTGGTTCATAAAGATTACGCACCGCTTCCACGTAACGAGAGAGAAGATAACACGAGCTTAGAGTTCTTCTATAATAATACGGTAAAAATCACCATCGGCGACTCAAAAGAAGGCTGGGTACAGTCACTAGACTTCTTTATGCAGCTCATTCACAGTAACGAGTACCGTAATATCAAGACGATCATCATCGATTACGATCATGTTCGCCCTAAAGGTGAGAAGCTTAGAACGTTTGGTGGAACGGCTAGCGGTCACACGAGCCTTAAAAACATGTTCCATAAGATTGACCGCGTCGTTAAAAAAGCGGGTATCCTGAGCGAATCGAAGCTCGTTAAACTCAGACCGATCGATTGCCTCGATATCGCGAACGTCATCGGCGAGAATGTCGTGGTCGGTGGCGTGAGAAGAACGGCTGAAATCGTTCTGGTGGATGCGGATGACCAAGAATCAATCGAAGCAAAATCGAAATTATACACCATGGAAGACGGAAAATGGATTGTCAATGAAGAGATTCTCCATCGTCAAATGAGTAACAACTCGATTTACTATAAAGAAAAACCGACACGTGAAAAGTTAAGATGGCAGCTTGAGCGCATGAGATATTCTGGCGAACCAGGCTGGGTAAATGAAGTGGCAGGCGCTAAAAGAAGACCGAACTTTAATGGTGTCAACCCATGTGGGGAGATCCTTCTGGATAACAAGGGGCTTTGTAACCTGACCACCATCAACGTGTTTGCATTTGTGGACGAAAACGGTAAACTCGACGTTCAAGGCTTATTAAAGGCTCAAAGACTTTCTGCACGTGCAAGCTACCGTATGACCTGCGTCGAGCTCGAGCTTCCGATGTGGAATAACGTTCAGCAGCGTGATAAGCTGTTAGGATGTTCGTTGACAGGCTGGATGGATATGATCAACGCCACGAAGATGTCGCGTGATGAGCAAGCAAATCTTCTTAGATTATTGCGTGATGCGGCTAAGAAAGAAGCGGAGATGTATTCGGCTGAACTGGGTGGCAGAGTGCCTGTACTCGTCACGACTGTCAAACCTGAAGGCACACTATCACAACTTCCTGTGGTTTCTAGTGGTGTTCACCATTCACACTCGCCTTACTACATTCGCCGCGTGAGAATCAACTCTCACGATCCACTGGTTAAGGTTTGTGAGGAGTTGGGTTACCCAGTACTTCCTGAAGTAGGCCAGGAATGGGAAACGTGTACGACGAAAGTGGTTGAGTTCCCAGTTAAAGCGCCAGTGGGCATTACGAAATACGATGTTTCAGCCATTGAACAGCTCGAAACTTACAAACTTTTTATGGAAAACTACGTGGATCATAACTGTTCAATCACAGTTTCTGTCAGACCAGAAGAGTGGGAACTTGTTGAAGAGTGGGTTTATGAAAATTGGGATGATACAGTTGCCTTATCGTTCTTGCCACTTGAGGATAGCTTCTATCAGCTAATGCCATATGAAGCTATTGAAGAGGCGGAGTATAATCGACGCGTGGCAGAGATGAAACCTTTTAGACCATCTTTGATTACCAAGTATGAAAAAGAAGAAATCGAACTGGATTTCGGTACAGATGGTTGCGACACTGGCGCATGCCCTGTAAGGTAATCATCCTATACAATCGGTTAAAATCATAAAAAGCATTAATGACTCAATTAAGCAAGTCATCTAGAGGGAAAGCCCTCAAGATGGCTTGTTTTTGTTATAAAGACTGTTTTTTCTTGTTTTTTTCAAGAAGAAGAAGGAATATCAAAGAATGTATAGAATATTACAAATAATGCAAAAATTCAAATAAATCCACTTTGAGAGGAGAATTTTCGAATGAAAAACTATGCAGTTGACAAAATTAGAAACGTGGCATTCTTAGGACATGGAGGTAGTGGAAAAACAACTTTAACCGAAGCTTTATTGTTTACCACAAAAGTAACGTCAAGAATGGGTAGAGTTGACGATGGTAATACAGTTTCGGATTATGATAAAGAAGAAATCGCGAGAAAGTTCAGTATCGGAACCTCTCTAATTCCGATTGAGTGGCATGATCATAAATACAACTTTTTAGATACGCCTGGGTACTTCGATTTTGTGGGAGAGACCTTAAGTGCGTTACGTGTTGCTGGTGGCGCCGTAATCCTCGTGGATGCCTCTTCAGGAATCGAAGTTGGTACTGAAAAGGCATGGAACTTCACTGAAAAACGAAATATGCCGAAAATCATCTTTATCAACAAAATGGATAAGGATAATGTAAATTACGTAAAACTCATCAAGGATTTGAAAGATACATTTGGAAAGAAAATCGCACCATTTTGCATTCCCATAGGTGAAGGCGCAGACTTTAAAGGCTTCGTCAACGTCGTGGATCAAATTGGCCGCGAATTTAATGGCACACAATGTGTGGACGCGCCGATTCCTAAGGATATGGAGCAACGTGTTAGACCGATTAGAGACATGCTCATCGAAGCCGTAGCAGAAGCAGATGAAGAGATGATGATGAAATTCTTCGAAGGAGAAACCTTTAGTAATGAAGAAATTCACGAAGGTCTTCGTAAGGGTGTAATCGCAGGTGATATCGTACCCGTCATCGTCGGTGCTGTGGAAAAGAGAATTGGTATTCATACCATGATGGACATGATCTTCGATTACTTCCCAACACCAAAAGAACTTAATGGCGGCGTTTATAAGGGCATGAATCCTGATACGGAAGAAGAAATCGAAAGAGTCCTCGATGAAAAAGAGCCGTTTTCAGCATTTGTATTCAAAACCATCGTCGACCCGTTCGTGGGTAAAATATCACTCTTTAAAGTCTACTCAGGCGTCGCTAAGAAGGATATGGAAGTCCTAAATGCGAACCGCGATGAGAAAGAGAGAATCGCCTCCCTTTTCCTTCTCAGAGGTAAAGAGCAGCTTGAGGTGGAGAAGGTCATCGCAGGTGATATTGGCGCCACAGCTAAGCTGCAATATACCTCGACAGGTGATACGTTATGCGATAAAGAAAAACCGATTAAATACGTGGGCATCAATATGCCTAAACCGGCACTCTTTATGGCGATTGAACCAAAATCCAAGGGTGACGAAGAAAAAATTCATGCTTCACTCCATCGTATGACAGAAGAAGATCCTTCATTCAATATCGAAAGAAATAAAGAAACGAAGCAAACCTTACTGGGTGGTCAGGGAACCATGCAGGTTCAGGTAATCACGAGCCGCCTTAAAAACCTTTTCGGCGTTGAAGTCAACCTTGATAACCCTAAGGTTGCTTATAGAGAAACGATCAAAGGCGTGGCCACAGTCCAAGGTAAACATAAGAAACAATCAGGTGGCGCTGGTCAGTATGGTGATATCCATGTGAAGTTTGAACCAAGCAACGAAATGTTTGTCTTTGAAGAAAAAATATTCGGTGGTTCGGTACCGAGACAGTATATCCCAGCAGTTGAAAAAGGTCTCCAAGAATCATTAGAGCACGGTGTCCTCGCTGGCTGTCCAGTGGTCAACCTCAAAGCGACGCTCCTTGACGGTTCATATCACCCTGTTGACTCATCAGAGATGGCGTTTAAACTCGCGGCACACTTGGCGTTCAAAAAGGGTATGGAGATGGCACAACCAATTCTACTTGAACCAATCGCACACGTGGAAATCTACGTGCCAGATGAGTTCATGGGCGATATCATGGGAGACATGAACCGTAGACGTGGACGAATTCTGGGAATGGAGCCTAACGAGGCGGGTTATCAAAAGGTTATCGCAGAAGCACCGCAAGCAGAAATGTTCGCTTATGCCACCGATTTAAGATCCATGACACAGGCGCGTGGATGGTTTAGTATGAGCGTTGAACGTTATGAAGAAGTGCCGATGCAAATCGCCCTTAAAATCATTGAACAAGTAAAGAAAGATAACGAAAAATAAAGATAACGAAAAATAAAGCTAACGAAAAATAAAGCTAACGAAAAATAAAGCGATATGACTTAAATCGCAAGGAAATAGGGGAAAAAGAGGGAGGACTCATCTAATTGATGAGACTCCCTTTTCATTCTTCAGAAATCTTGTTAAACTATATAAAACAAATGTTCTTCTGGAGGCGATATGCTGACCTACAATTTTGACGAAAAATCAAACGATGTGATTAATTATGCCTTTGCGGAAGCGCGTGATTTAGGACATCAGTTTATCGGTACGGAACATCTTTTATTAGGTCTGGCATTGATTAAGGGTTCTAAGGTCAATGAGACCTTTTTATATTACCGGATTACGGCTAAGGACATCCGAACGGAATTGATTAAGCTCATGGGCGAGATCAGCGATTTCGAAGGCATCGTCGATTATACGTTAAGGGCGAAAGAGTGCCTGGAGAGAAGTCATCAATTTGCTGTAAAATCCAACTATGGTGAGATTTTGCCTGAGCATCTGTTTATGGCGATTCTTTCGGATAAGCAGTCGGTCGGTTATCGCGTGCTTACGAAGCTCAGCCTAGACATGACGAAGGTTGCCACCGACTACGTTATGGATCTCGAAGAACCTTCAAATCTGTTAAAAGTGCATCAAATGGGCGCTCACGAGGTGAAGCTCATGGATTTCGACCAGGATTATGACCGTTCCCTATCGACGGTGATAGCCGCATTCTGTACAGACCTGACCGAGTGGATTAAGGACCGACCAGACGAAGAAATCGTAGGCAGGGAAGAAGAAATCGATCGTTTAATTCAGGTTCTTACGCGCAAACAGAAAAATAATCCTTGTTTAATCGGCGATCCTGGTGTGGGAAAGACCGCGATTGTCAGAGGGTTTGCAAAACGTGTGGCAATCGGTAATGTGCCTGAAAATTTGAAGAACGCCCGCATATTGGAAGTTAACATCGGTGGACTTGTATCTGGGACCATGTATCGTGGCCAGTTTGAAGAACGAATGAATGAACTCATCAAGCTGCTTACCTCAGATGACCGTAACATCGCTTTTTTTGATGAAATTCATCATCTGATTGGAACGGGGGCAACAGGTGAAAAATCACTGGATGCCATCGGTATGCTAAAACCCTATTTGGCCAGTGGCAATCTGAGGTTAATCGGTACCACCACCTATCAGGAGTATCAAAAGTACATCGAACCCGATCAAGCCCTCGTAAGGCGCTTATTGCGAATCGACGTGGGTGAACCGAGTCCTGAGATGACAGAAAAAATGCTAAAGCGGATTAAAGTTCATTATGAGACCCATCATCAGGTGGTCATCACTGACCGTGCTGTTAAAACAGCCATTGAACTAGCCATGCGTTATATACTCGACCGGAAGCTACCCGACAAAGCGATTGACATCATCGATGAAGCGTGTTCACGAAAGCGAAGTGAAATGCTTCAAACCGTTGAAATCGTGGAGGAAATCAAATACCGCCTTCATAAGCTGAAGCAAGAAAAGGAAGCCCTGATACTGGAAATGAAGTTTCTGGAGGCTTCCAAAATCGGGCAGGAAGAGAAGCGTATTCTTAATCGCGTCGAACAAAACCAGGAAGCGAAGGCGATTATGTCGTCCAGGCGCATGGTTGTGGATCAGTCGGAGATAGAAGCGGTTGTTTCCGAATGGGCTAAAATACCTGTGAATCGGCTCTCCACACACGATCGGGAGCGTTTAACGACTCTGGAAAGTTCGCTGGGAAGCCGCGTCATCGGACAACCAAACGCAGTGGCCACCGTTTCAAAAGCCCTTAAACGCTTCAGGGTGGGCATAAAAGATCCTGATAAACCCATGGGTAGTTTTCTCTTCGTAGGTCCGACCGGTGTCGGGAAAACTGAACTTGCAAAAGCCATCGCTGAACTCTATTTTGGAGATGAAAAAAACCTTATTAGGCTGGACATGTCAGAGTACACGGAGCGATTCACCTTATCGAAGCTAATCGGTTCACCGCCAGGATATGAAGGCGCAAAAGAAGGCGGAATTTTGACGAATGCCATCTCAAGAATGCCGTATTCTGTTGTGGTTTTCGATGAAATCGAAAAGGCACACTATGAAGTGACCAACATTTTGCTCCAAATCATGGACGAAGGAAAATTGACCGATGGACGCGGGAAAACCTATGATTTTAAAAACGCGCTCATTATCATGACCTCGAACTTAGGGGCTGAAGAACCGACTTATAAACAGGTGGGCTTCGGATCAAGTCAGGCGGATAACGACCTAGAGATCCGGATAAGAGAAGCGAGTAAAAAGTATTTTCGGCCGGAGTTTATCAATCGTCTTGATGAAATCGTGTTATTTAGTCCGTTACCTGAGGCGGCACTGTCTAAGATCGTAGAAATTAAAGTGAGTGAGCTGACGAAGCTCCTTGAACAAAGGGGAATAGCCTTAACAGTCGATGAAGATGTGTATGAAACAATAGCGAAGCAGAGCTATGATGTGGTATATGGCGCTAGACCTATCGCGAGGGCCATCGACCGATTGATTAAAGATCCGCTTTCTGAACTGATGCTCCTCACTGACACATTAACAGAGGTCCATGTTGAAGTGGTAGATGTAAAAATACATTTGAGAGGAATCCCTGATGTCGAAACAGAAAACTAGATTTGTATGTCAAAATTGCGGCGCAATTTCTCCGAAGTGGCTTGGGAAATGTCTGGATTGTGGGGCGTGGAACTCTCTTGTGGAGGAGCTTGAAACCAAGCCTGAGAAGGCGCAAACACTGAATATTGGCAGTGAGACGAAACCCCTTAGATTAAAGGAAATCGTTTCTGATCATGAAGAAAGGTACACCACGAAAATAAAAGAACTGGATATCGTTCTGGGCGGCGGGCTAGTAAAGGGGTCGCTGATCCTAGTGGGTGGTGATCCAGGTATTGGAAAGTCGACGCTTCTATTACAAGTGGCCAGCAACATCGCATCACAGAAGAAAACGGTGCTTTATGTTTCAGGTGAAGAATCGGTGAAACAGACGAAGCTTAGGGCGCAAAGGCTTGCCGTAGATAACGATGACTTATATATCGTCTCTGAAAATAACATTGATCGAATTAAGTTTCATGTGGAGCAGCTAAAACCGGAAGTGCTGATCGTCGACTCGATCCAAACCGTCTATAATGCCGAAATTTCATCGGCACCTGGAAGTGTCAGTCAGGTGCGTGAAGCCACGAATCAATTTATGAACATCGCAAAAAAGTTTGGGGTTTGCACCTTTCTCGTCGGTCACGTGACGAAGCAAGGCGCTATCGCTGGACCGAAGGTCCTTGAACACATGGTTGACACCGTGCTTTATTTTGAGGGAGAGGGTCATAATCTCTTTAGGATACTAAGAGCAGTAAAAAACCGTTTTGGCTCTACGAATGAGATCGGTGTCTTCGAGATGTCTAGTCATGGCCTTTTGGAGGTTGAAAATCCATCGAAAATTTTCTTGTCGAATACGGAGAAAACCAGTGCAGGTTCTGTAATCGTACCTGCGCTAGAAGGCACGCGAACAGTCTTGGTGGAAATGCAGTGCCTGGTCTCTCAAACGACTTATAACTTGCCCAGAAGAATGGCCATCGGGATCGATTTTAATAAACTCGTTCTACTAACTGCGGTGCTTGAGAAAAAAATAGGCATGTCCTTATACAGTCAGGATATCTACTTAAATGTCGTAGGTGGTGTCAGTATCGATGAACCTTCTGCCGACTTGGCCATCGTCATGGCAGTCGCCTCCAGTTTTAGAGAGATCATCGTACCAAATGACATGATCATCTTCGGCGAGGTGGGGCTTACAGGCGAAATCAGGGCAGTGAATCAAGTTCAGCAGCGGATCAATGAAGCGGCTAAAATGGGCTTCAAAAAAGCCATCATTCCACATGGCAACCTGAGCGGACTAGAAAAGCCACCGGGCTTCACTGTCGTTGGTCTTAAACACGTGGATGAGATGCTGAAGTACTTTCTTTAATTTTCAAAAATAAAATAGCGCCTTGAGGGAAATCGATCGGATTAGCCCTCGAGGCGCTTTTTGGTGATGAAATATTTGATTCAGTTCAATTTTTGATTAGTACAAGCTATATCGACCTAACGTGCTGATCTTTTTATACTCTTTCAGGAGAACATCGTATAGGCTGATGTCCATGGTGTTGCATATGGCAGCGATATAGAACTCAAGGCGTCCGAGTTCCTCTTCGATCTTTTCTCTGCAGACGGGGCAAGGTTTGCCTTGAAGGTGTTCGGATTTGAACTCCTTAAGCGCTTCATAAGAAAGATCTTCAGGCAGTTCATTTTTAGCGACATTTAGTTGGACACATCCACAGCTCGTGATGGACTTCACCACCGCGCGATTTGCTTTTGCTGCAGAATCACTCATTTTGCTGAGTATATCTAATAAATTCGCATGGCGAATCAAAACTTCATCCACTTTGTCTTGAAATTCATCGTAAATTACGTCTTTCATATGGCCTCCTTTTTGCATACAATTTCTAAGGACATTCTATCACAAAAGCCAGTAAACGGAAAGCCTAAATGGATTTTAAGAGGGCGAATAAAATAGTGTTGACATTCAATTTGACGAATAGTAAAATTAAAGTTTATTGAACTACCTGATTTTTTAGGGTATAATAAGGAAAAAGGGCTGCATGGAGGTCAAGGAATGTTTAAGGTTGGAGATAAAGTTGTGTACCCTATGCATGGCGCAGGGATTATAGAAGCGATTGAACACAAGGAACTTATGGGTTCAGATAAGGAATTCTACATCTTAAAGTTGCCGACGAAGAACATGAAAGTCATGATTCCCACTGATAACGCTGAGGGATTAGGGGTAAGAAGAGTTGTTGATAAAGTGATTTTTAACGAAGTCATCCATATTTTATCGCTTCATAAGGAATCGATGCCTGATAACTGGAACAGAAGATATCGTGCGAATTTGGAAAAGGTGAAGACGGGCGATATTTTCGAAGTGGCTAACGTCGTAAGAAATCTTGAGATTCTCGATCGCGAGAAGGGACTCTCCACAGGTGAGAGAAAAATGCTTAATAATTCAAAGCAAATTTTGGTAAGTGAATTGACGCTCGCTAGAGATTTGAAGGAAGAGGATGTCGTGACATTGGTGAACGCCACCATAGGAAGTAACTAAAGTGACTTTCGCTTTTACTTTGACTATGTTACAATCAAATAGAACCAGTAGATAATGAGCATCTTCGGATGCTCAATTTTATGTGAAAGGAGGTTTGAGATGATCGAAAAGATAATTAAATATATCATAACGTTCATCGGACTGAGCTCTGGAATTGCAGTGGGCCTACAAGTTGCCGATTTTCTTTATGAGAATAACCCCTTCAATTTGCATGAGATGGTCTATCAGATCGCCTCGCCTGCAATTGTGGGGATCGTCTTCGCACTAATTGCCTACATGGCTTCTAGGCTGTTTATCAAGCTCGGTCAGAAGTTGGCACAGATCACTCAATCGGAACTCGAAAAAATTCCACAACAAGATTTTTTATTTGGACTTATAGGATTAATTTTTGGCCTTATTATCGCTTTTTTAATTAGTGGACTTTACGAAATTATTCCGATTCCCATGGTCGCCAACTCATTAAAGATATTGACGTTTATCTTCTTTGGTTATTTGGGCATCAGCTTGGCACAGAAGAACATAAAAGATCAATCAAGGCTTGCAGACCTAGCGAAACGCATGACGGCTCAAAAGCCGATTAAAACTGTAAGTTCAGGGCCACTCGTAAAATCTAAAATCCTCGATACCAGCGTCATTATCGATGGACGGATTGCAGACATCTGTAAAACCGGTTTTATAGAAGGCGAAGTTATTATCCCGGAATTTGTTTTAAGTGAGCTTAGGCATATTGCAGACTCTTCAGATGCGCTGAAACGAAACCGAGGCAGAAGAGGACTCGACATCTTGAAAATTATTCAAAAGGATCTCCCTATCGTCGTCAAAATCGTCGATACGGATTTTGATGATGTTGCCGAGGTGGACGTGAAGCTCATCAAGCTGGCGCAAAAGATGAATGGCTGTATCGTCACAAACGATTACAACCTTAACAAGGTAGCTTCTCTTCAGGAAATTTTGATTCTAAACATCAACGAGCTTGCCAATGCGGTTAAGCCGGTGGTTTTACCGGGTGAAGAAATGCTGGTTCAGATCATCAAAGAGGGTAAAGAATCGAACCAAGGGGTTTCTTATCTCGACGATGGGACCATGATTGTCGTGGAAGATGGGCGCAAATTTATTAATGAAAATATTCAGGTCATCGTCACCAGTGTGTTGCAAACCGCTGCAGGCAGAATGATCTTCGCAAAATCAAAGAGTTGATGAAGCGCCATGGAGGAATCAACTCCATGGCTTTTTTTATCACATGAGGGGGAACCATGATACAGGGTAAACACGTAGGTGCATTAATCCCAGCGGCAGGTTCTGGTACGCGCATGGGTGGTAGCCTGAGGAAACAATACATGACGCTTCAAGGGCGTGAGATTTTGGAGTGGACCCTCAGTAGACTTCTGTTGAACGCTCAAATCGATGAAGTTAAGATTATCGTACCTGAGGAAGATGTCGCGACGGTCTCTGATAAAGTCAGTTCATGGCGTAAACGATATGAATTTTCCATGGAGATACAGGTAATCACAGGAGGCGAAACCCGTCAAGCATCAGTGTATAACGGGCTTTGTGCCTTGTCGGATGCAGTGGAGTATGTGGTCATCCACGATGGCGTCCGCCCTTTCGTAAAAAGCGTATGGGTAGAGCGCTATATTTCCAAACTGGAAGAAAGACCGGAAATCGCAGGTGTCATCGCTGGCACGGCGGTTACGGACACGCTAAAACGCGTCGATGAAAATCACGTCATAAATGGAACGGTGGACCGCTCGCAGATATGGGCAGTGCAAACGCCTCAGATTTTTAGATTTGAAACCCTTAAAATGGCACATGAGGACGCCATTAAGACAAAAGCCGTTGTGACGGATGATGCAGCTATTTTGGAGCTTTCTGGGCATCACGTGATCATTGAACCCAGCGATCCATCAAACATTAAGATCACCAAGCCATTCGACCTCGTACTTGCAGAGGTTATTCTAAATTCGGAAAAGGAGTAATCGCTCTATGAAAATAGGAATAGGATATGACGTCCACCAACTTGTAGAGGAACGGGCGCTGATTCTGGGGGGCGTGGAAATTCCACATCACCTAGGGTTACTTGGCCATTCTGACGCGGATGTATTAACCCATGCGATCATGGATGCCATCCTCGGCGCGCTGGGGAAGGGCGACATCGGTAAGCATTTCCCGGACACATCGCAAACCTTTAAGGACATTTCGAGCTTGATCCTTTTGGATGAGGTCCGTGAACTGCTCATAGCGGAAGGCTATGAAATCGGCAACATAGACTCCACCATCGTGGCGCAAAAGCCGAAACTGGCACCCTATATCGAACAGATGAAAATGAATCTCGCGAAGCATCTGTTATGTGATGTCTCGAAAATCAACATTAAAGCCACCACCACTGAAAGGCTTGGATTTGAAGGCCTAGAGCAGGGGATGTCCAGCCAGGCGGTGGTACTCATTTTTAAAAAGGGGTGTGCCAATGACTGAGCATTACAAATTCAATCAGAATAAAATGTGCGAGTTCTTCCCATGTCATAGAGGGGTAGAACCCGAGAAATTCAACTGCCTTTTCTGCTACTGTCCGCTTTACATGCTAAAAAACGAATGTGGTGGCAATTTTAAGATGACGCATGGCATAAAAGACTGCAGTGATTGTACGATCCCTCATGATGAAAACAGCTATGCAACCATCATGTCCAAAATGAAGCAGGTGATTGAAAGAGGCTCTGATTTTTAGTATAATAGGTCGAATACAGGAGGTAGTACATGAAACCGAGATTGAGATTTGCGCCCAGTCCAACTGGATATGTCCATATAGGTGGACTTAGAACGGCTTTATATAATTATCTATATGCAAAACAAAATGAAGGGACCTATCTGATTCGCATCGAAGATACGGACCAGACACGTTTAGTTGAAGGTGCCATCGAGGGCATGATCGAAGCCATGACCTGGGCAGGCGTCATGCATGACGAAGGGCCATTTATCGATGCTGAGACCAGAATGATTACTGAAAAAGGCGATTTTGGACCTTATATTCAGTCAAACCGACTCGATATCTATAAAAAGCATGCGCTTGACCTGATCGATAAGGGACACGCGTATTATTGCTTCTGTTCAAAGGAGCGTTTAGAGGAAGTCAGAGAACATCAAAAGGCGGAAGGCTTGACCCCTAAATATGATGGACATTGCCGCTTATTATCAAATGAAGAAATCCAGCAAAAGCTTGCTGCTGGCGTCGATCACGTGGTCAGACTCAAGCTTCCTGAAAATCGCGTAATCGAGTTTAACGACCTTATAAAAGGAACCGTTTCAGTGAACACGAACGATATTGATGATCAAGTGCTCATGAAGACAGACGGTTTCCCGACCTATCATATGGCAGTTGTGGTGGATGACCATTACATGGGCATTACACATGTGGTACGCGGTGATGAATGGTTGATTTCCACACCAAAGCATCTTTATACGTATGAAGCCTTTGGTTGGGACCCACCTCAGTTCGTACACCTTCCGGTTATTCTCAGCCACACGAAGAAAAAGCTCAGTAAGCGTGAAGGCGATGTGGCCGTGGAAGATTTCAGAAGACGCGGTTATCTGCCAGAGGCACTCATCAACTATATCGCCTTGGTAGGCTGGTCACCAGAAGATGGTGAGGAGATCATGTCTATGGAAACGCTCATTTCGAAGTTTTCATTTGACAGGGTGTCGAAGTCCAGTGGCGTTTTCGATGTGGATAAGCTTAACTGGATGAATAACCATTATCTTCGTCAACATGACCTAGACCAGTTGACAGACCTTGCCAAACCACATTTGATTAAAGCGGGCTTCACCACTGAAGCTGATTTTGATTCACAATTTGACTGGCTGAAAAAAATCGTCGATGTTCTGCGTGAGCGTCTAAATAAACTGGAAGATTTAAGCCTATATAGCACGTTTTTCACCAGAACCGATGTCGAGCTTGAGGATGATGAAGCGAGAGAAATCGCATCTCTAGAGCATATTTCCGATTTGATGAAGCTATTCCTGGAAAAACTGGAAGCAGCAGAGGCAGTTACAGCGGAGTGGATGAAAAATGCGCTCAAGGAAATTCAGAAAGAGACGGGACATAAAGGTAAAAACCTGTTTATGCCGGTTCGCGTGGCGATAACAGGACAGGTTCATGGCCCAGATATCGCAGTGGTCTCTGAAATATTAGGAAAAGAAACGCTTAAAACGCGTGTGAGTTACTTTATTACACACTTTTGTAAATAGGTAAAACTCGGGGTTCATTGGACTCCGAGTTTTAAATGTAATTGGTGATATTGAACTCCGTACGATCGGCAGAAAGAGGAACACATGAATGAATTTCTTAACCATCTGGAGATAAAACCTCTAGATGAAACAGCAGTGCGTATGATGAATCCGCTCAAGCTTGCTTATATCGGAGATGCCGTTTATGAGCTCTACATTAGAACGTTTATGATCAGTCGTGCGAACAAAACCCCGCATGAGATGAATAAACTTGCGCTTAAATACGTCAAAGCCTCCTCACAGGCACAGATTGTGCGTAGTCTTCAGGATTACCTCACGGAAGAAGAGTGGGATCTCATCAAACGCGGGCGTAATCAAAAAACGCCGACGGTCCCTAAAAATGCTTCTTTAAGCGATTACCGTTATGCCACCGGATTCGAGACGTTACTTGGGTACCTCCATTTGATAGGAAATCATGTTAGGTTGAGTCAAATTATCTCTAGAGCCATCATCAATATTGAAAATGAGGTGTCCAATGACTAATCCATTCAAAAAAATTTCAACTAAGGACTGGATACTCATCACTGTTACACTGATATTGTTCACGGTGTTATGTATAAAGTCCATCGTGTTAGATCCCTATAAACCCGTAGAAGGACAATCCTTAAGTGCGATGGAAGAAACCATCGACACTTTCTATGATGGCTTTCTGTATGAAAAGAACATCGTCGTGATCAGAATCGTCGACATTAAAGTAGAACAAGATGTAGAAATCGCGAAAGTCCGAAAGTATTTATTAGGCGTGCTCCCGTTTGGTGACGGGTACGTTGAACGTAAAAGATAGGAGGCCGTTTTGAGAGTTGAACTGATTGCACATACGCCAGAGCCAGAACGCATCGTCGCAGCATCGGCGAAATTATGCTATTCCCCCGTTAGTGCGGTGTCGTTACTTGATGATTTAGATCCGCTAAAGACGATGACTTTTCTCGATAAGCTAATGGATTTAGGGCATCATTCCCCACTGGAACACATCTCATTTACCTTCGCTGTGGAAGGCGTAAGTCGTGTATTGACCCATCAACTCGTTAGACACCGTATCGCGTCCTATTCCCAGCAATCGCAACGCTATGTAAAACTCGAACAGTTTGAGTACATCACCCCGCCGGCGATTTCGGAGAATGCCGAAGCAAAAGCTATTTTTGAAAAAGCGATGAATGCTGATCAAGAAACCTATCATCAGTTGGTAGAGCTGCTCGAAGCCTCCTATACTGAGCGGTACTTGTCTGAAGGGATGAATATGCAACGCGCAAAGGCTGCAGCTGAGAAATCGGCAATCGAAGACGCGCGCTTTGTTTTTCCTAATGCCTGTGAAAGCAAGATCGTCGTGACCATGAATGCACGTAGTCTCATCAATTTTTTTGAACACCGATGCTGCAACCGCGCTCAGTGGGAAATAAGAAACTTAGCAGATGAAATGCTTTTTCTGGTTCGTAGAATCGCACCCACCATATTTAAACACTCAGGGCCAAAATGCGTGAGTGGACCATGCCCTGAGGGGAAAATGACGTGTGGAAAAATCGTGGTGGTTAGAAATAAATACCGTATGGATGAGGAGGTATGATTTGGAAGATATAATTTATGGTAGAAACCCAGTTTTTGAAGCCATCGAATCAGGACGCGAAATCAACAAACTCGTCTTTTTAGAAGGCTCTAAGGATAAAGCGTTACAGAAGATCATCGATGCGGCTAAACTAAAAAAAATCGTGATGCAGTTCAGCGATCGAAAACACCTCGATAAGTTAGCGGAAGGCGAGAATCATCAAGGTGTTATCGCTTATGTAGCACCTTATGCGTATTATGAGGTTGAGGATTTGCTTGCCAAGGCAGCCGCGAAAAACGAACCGCCATTTTTGATTATTTGCGATGAAATAACAGATCCCCATAATCTGGGTAGCATCATTAGGACGGCGAACGCTGTAGGGGCGCATGGTGTCATCATCCCTAAAAGGAGGAGTGCTGCCATCAACCAAACGGTGGTCAAAACATCCTGTGGCGCTGTGGAATATGTTCCAGTGGCCCGCGTCACGAACATTACTCAGACGATTGGCTATCTTAAAGAGGCGGGTGTCTGGATCGCCGGAACGGACATGGGCGCGCCTACTTATTATAAGGCTAATTTGACAGGTGCCATCGCCATCGTCATCGGGAACGAAGGAGACGGGATCAGTCGTCTGGTGAAGGAGTCCTGTGACTTCATGATTTCCTTGCCGATGTTAGGTGAGGTGAGTTCGCTAAATGCGTCTGTGGCGGCAGGTGTCGTCATGTACGAAATTGTCCGTCAAAGACAATTAAAATCTTAAGTGTGCCAAATGTTGTACACTTGACGTTTGAAGTTTTTTTCATATATAATGTTTTTATGAATTGGCATCATCAAATACTCTTTATCCCGCATAGGAGGACATCTTAGATGGAGTTGGTTGAAGCGATACGAGAAGAACATCTTGATGATGAGTTTATTGTCGAGCAAGCACGAAGCGGTGATCCAAAGGCACAGGAGTTTTTGATAAAAAAGTATAAGAACTTCGTCAGATCTAAAGCCCGTTCCTATTTTCTCATCGGCGCAGATCGTGAGGATATCGTGCAAGAGGGTATGATCGGTCTGTTTAAAGCGATGCGAGATTATCAACCAGATAAGGTGACGTCATTTAAGTCCTTTGCAGAGCTGTGTATTAAACGTCAGATTATCACAGCGATTAAAACGGCAACACGGCAAAAGCATATCCCGCTCAATTCCTATGTTTCACTTAATAAACCCCTTCACGATGAAGAATCTGACCGAACACTTTATGATATCATGACCAGTAGTTGCAGGGAACTCAATCCCGAACACCTGATCATCAAGCGTGAAGAGCTTAGTCACATCGAAGAGAAAATGGGTGAAGTGCTGAGTGATCTGGAATGGAAGGTGCTCAATGCCTATCTTGAAGGCAAGTCTTATCATGAAATTTCCATTGAAATGAACAAACATGTCAAGTCGGTGGATAATGCGCTCCAAAGGGTTAAGAAGAAGTTAGAGAAGTATTTGACAAACGTGAATTGACGGCTGAAACAGCTTAGTTGGGCTGTGAAATAGGTGCATAAAAAACAAGGGAGGAATTAAGAAAATGGCAAAGCAAAAGTTTGAAAGAAACAAACCACATTGTAATATCGGTACAATCGGTCACGTAGACCACGGTAAAACGACATTAACAGCAGCAATCACAAAAGTATTATTCGAAAAATACGGCCTCGGCGCAAAAGTAGATTTCGACAACATCGATAAAGCACCAGAAGAAAGAGAAAGAGGTATCACGATCTCTACAGCACACGTAGAGTACGAGACACCAGCAAGACACTACGCTCACGTAGACTGCCCAGGCCATGCTGACTATGTTAAGAACATGATCACAGGTGCAGCACAAATGGACGGATCAATCCTCGTAGTATCAGCAGCAGATGGTCCAATGCCACAAACAAGAGAGCACATCCTTCTTTCTAGACAAGTAGGCGTACCATATATCGTCGTATTCCTTAACAAGTGTGACATGGTAGATGACGACGAGCTTCTTGAACTCGTAGAGATGGAAGTAAGAGATCTTCTTTCACAATACGACTTCCCAGGCGATGATACACCAATCGTAAGAGGATCAGCACTTAGAGCGCTCGAGGGAGATCCAGTATGGGCAGACAAAATCGTTGAGTTATTCAACATCATCGATGAGTACATCCCACAACCAGAGAGAGCAACAGACAAGCCATTCCTTATGCCAGTAGAAGACGTATTCTCGATCACAGGTCGTGGAACAGTAGCTACAGGAAGAATTGAAAGAGGAATCATCAAGGTTCAAGAAGAAGTAGAAATCGTTGGCCTTGCAGAAGCACCAAGAAAAGTAGTTGTAACAGGCGTAGAGATGTTCAAGAAGCTTCTTGATGAAGGTCAAGCAGGCGACAACGTAGGCTTACTCCTCCGTGGCGTTCAAAGATCAGAAATCGAAAGAGGCCAAGTACTTGCTAAGCCAGGAACAATCAAGCCACACACTAAGTTCGAAGCGCAAGTTTACGTACTTACAAAAGAAGAGGGTGGAAGACATACACCATTCTTCAAAGGCTACAGACCACAGTTCTTCTTCAGAACAACTGACGTAACAGGTTCAATCGAGTTCGCACCAGGCGTTGAAATGTGTATGCCTGGCGATAACATCGAAATGAACATCGAACTGATCGCACCAATCGCGGTAGAAGAAGGTTTAAGATTCTCTATCCGTGAAGGTGGTAGAACAGTAGGCGCTGGTTCAGTTATCAAAATTACTGCATAAGTGAAAATCGGTAGTTGTTTTTTACCTAAAAGTGTTGTAGAATACTATAGGTAATTTAATTAAGAACAAATGCTATATTTTCTAATGTTATTTAGAAGATAAGGACTAGTGGCAACTAGTCCTTATTTAACTTGCTTTTTAAGATGAATATTTGTTAATATTATTTCCCGCGTAAACTGACGTGGTTTTGTTGACATGCATTTTGTTTTATGGTAGGTTAGATTAGTAATGTTATAGTGGAGTATAGTGTGCATTGCCAGGCACGGACATTATTGGTTTAGGAGGTGTCGAGATGAGAGTTAACATCACGTTAGCATGTACTGAGTGCAAAAACAGAAATTACAATACGACGAAAAACAAGAAAAACAACCCAGACAGAATTGAAATGAGCAAATACTGCAAGTTCTGTAAAAAGCACACAGATCACAAAGAAACCAAGTAATAGGTTTCAAATACTATTTGAAGGGGTTGAGATAAATGGCTTCTAGTAATGTGAAAGAAAACAAGTTTAGTGCAGGCAAGTTTTTCAAAAGTGTTAAAAGTGAAATCAAAAAAGTAACTTGGCCAACTCGTAAAGATGTATGGAATTACACATTGGTTGTACTAGCTATGTGTGCTTTTTCCGCAGCGACGATCGGTGTGCTAGATTTAGTTTTTAAATTTCTCTTCAACTTACTTGCTTAGAACTGATTCAGCAACTATGGGAGGAGGTTTAACCTGAGACATGGCAGATGCTAGTAACGCAAAATGGTACGTAGTACACACGTATTCCGGTCATGAGAATAAAGTTAAGGCGAACATCGAAAAAATCGTCGAAAACAGAGGCATGGAAGACGTTATTTTACAAGTTGTCGTGCCGACGGAAACGGTCGTCGAAATCAAAGCTGGTAAAAGAAAAGACAAATCGAAAAAAATCTTCCCAGGTTATGCATTGGTTAAAATGATTATGACAGACGAATCTTGGTATGTCGTACGTAACACACGAGGAGTAACAGGGTTTGTCGGACCTGGCTCTAAGCCGATTCCGTTAACTGACGAAGAAGTTGAAAACATGGGTCTTGAGAAGAGATCGGTGCATGTCGATTTTGCAGTCGGTGATACAATCACTGTAATTTCCGGTCCATTTGAGAACTTTATTGGAACGGTAGAGGAAATCCATATGGAAAGACAATCGATCAAAGCGATGATTTCGATGTTTGGTCGCGAGACGCCTGTGGAACTCGAGTTCGATCAAGTTAAAAAGAATTTTTAAGGAGGTGAATGTCAATGGCAAAAAAAGTAACTGGTATGGTAAAATTGCAAATTCCAGCAGGTAAAGCGACGCCAGCACCACCAGTAGGTCCTGCATTGGGTCAACAAGGTGTTAACATCATGCAATTCGTAAAAGAATTCAATGCGAAGACTGCTGATCAAGAAGGTATGGTTATTCCTGTAGTAATCACTGTTTACCAAGATAGATCGTATACTTTTATCACTAAAACGCCACCAGCTGCAAACTTATTAATTAAAGCTGCAGGTATCAAAGGCGGTTCAGGAGAACCAAACAAGAAAAAAGTTGCGACTGTTAAAAGAGCTAAAATCAGAGAAATCGCTGAACTCAAAATGCCAGATCTTAACGCAGGTAGCGTAGAAGCTGCGATGAGTATGATCGAAGGTACTGCGAGAAGTATGGGTATCGTTGTTGAAGATTAATTGGCTGATCATTTCGGATCAGTTGTAATGTAGTGGGAGGATTATCCGCGTAACCACGAAGGAGGAAAAAATGCCAAAAAGAGGTAAAGCTTATCAAGAAGCTTCAAAGCTTGTTGAAAGAAACAAGCTGTACGAGCTCGATGAAGCGATTAAATTAGTGAAGCAAACTGCGAAAGCAAAGTTTGACGAAACGGTTGAATTACACATCAAACTCGGTGTTGACGGTAGACATGCTGATCAACAAGTTAGAGGTGCTATCGTATTACCACACGGAACAGGTAAAACTAAAAAGGTGTTGGTAATTGCAAAAGGCGAAAAAGCAAACGAAGCTGAAAAAGCGGGTGCTGATTTCGTTGGCGCTGAAGACATCATCAACAAGATCCAAGCTGAAAACTGGTTTGATTACGATGTTATCGTAGCGACACCAGACATGATGGGTCAACTCGGTCGTTTAGGTAGAGTTTTAGGTCCTAAGGGCTTAATGCCAAACCCTAAATCAGGAACAGTTACTTTCGATGTTGAGAGAGCTGTTAATGAAATCAAAGCTGGTAAAGTCGAGTACAGATTGGACAAAACGAATATCGTTCACGTTTCAATCGGTAAAGTATCTTTCGATGAAACTAAGTTGACTGAGAACTTGAACGCACTTGTTGAAGCGGTTGTTAAGGCGAAGCCTGCTGCTGCTAAAGGTACTTACCTCAGAAGTGTTACAATTACTAGCACGATGGGCCCTGGTATCAAAATCAACGCTGCGAAATTATAATTGACAACGCGTCAATTCTCTGGTAGAATTGCTTTGTCTTAAAAAAGTAAATAAACCGTAGACAGTAGGTGCTAACGCTTAATTTCCTACCGAGGTAAGGATATATAGTTTATCTAGATAAATTATGACCTCTCTTGTCTACGGAAGAGAGGTTTTATTTTTAAATAAGGAGGTGGACAAATGTCAAATAATTTAGAAGCGAAAAAAGTTGCTGTAGAAGAGATTAAAGAAAAGTTCGCGACCGCAAAATCAGCTGTTTTAGTTGACTATAGAGGCTTAACTGTTGAAGAAGTGACTGAACTTAGAAGTAAGTTTAGAAAAGCGGGTGTTGATTACAAAGTTTATAAAAACAACCTTGTAAAGATCGCGATTAAAGACACGCCATTCGAAGCTCTTTCTCAAGATTTGACGGGTCCAAACGCTATCGCATTCGGTATCGAAGATGCTGTTATACCTGCAAAAATCATTAAAGATTTTGCTAAGGGACACAAAAACTTAGAATTAAAAGCGGGCGTTGTTGAAGGTTCTTATTGCAACCTTGAACAAATTATCGCAATCGCAGATCTTCCATCAAAAGAAGTGCTTATCGGCAGATTCCTTGGAAGTATCAAAGCTCCAGTTTCAAACTTTGCTTATTTCTTATCGAATCTTATCAAAGAAAGAGAAGCAAACGCTTAATTGACGTAAAAATATGAAATGAAAATTACCCGGAGGTGTTTAAAATGACTAAAGAACAAATTATTGAAGCTATTAAAGGCATGAGCATTTTAGAAATTAAAGAATTAGTTGAAGCTTGTGAAGCAGAGTTTGGTGTTTCTGCATCTGCTCCTGTAATGGTTGGCGCTGTAGCTGCTACTGCTGAAGCTGTAGAAGAGCAAACTGAATTCGATGTTATCTTAGCTAATGCTGGCGCTAAGAAAATCGGCGTAATCAAAGTGGTTAGAGAGCTTACTGGTCTAGGACTCAAAGAAGCGAAAGATCTCGTAGATGGCGCTCCTCAAACATTAAAGCAAGGTATCTCTAAAGAAGAAGCTGAGAAAATCAAAGCGGCTTTAGAAGAAGCTGGCGCAGCAATCGAATTGAAATAGTTTCAAACAATAGCCACCAATCACATGGTGGCTATTTTGACTCATTATTTCTAGTGCTTTATAACTTAAGATGCTACAAAAAATTGAAGACTTCATTCTAAACAAACTTATAATTGGTGGTTGACACGTCTCGACATGTGTGATACTATTTTATAATGCTATAAGTATGTTTAGAATGGAGTTTTCTGCGTTTCTAAACAAAAGATGGGTATGTTAGAAAAGGATTTGTCCTTTTATAATACAACGACTTTTATTACACAAGGGGTGAAAATTTAATGCCACAACCTGTAATGCTCGGAAAAACGAAAAGAATGAGTTTCGCCAGAATTAATGAGTTACTTGAGAAACCGAATTTGATTGAGATCCAAAGAAAATCATATGAGTGGTTTCTCGAAGAAGGCTTAAAAGAAGCTTTCAAAGACATCTCGCCGATTGAAGACTACACTGGCAATTTAAGTTTGGAGTTTATCGATTATGAACTCGATGAAGATCCAAAGTATGATGTGGAAGAGTGTAAAGAGCGCGATGTGAATTATGCAGTACCATTAAGGGTACAAGTGAGATTCATTAACAAGGAAACGAGCGAAATCAAAGAGCAAAAAGTATTCATGGGTGATTTTCCATTAATGACAGATAAGGGAACTTTTATCATTAATGGTGCTGAAAGGGTTATTGTTAGCCAGTTAGTAAGATCGCCAGGTCCTTATTACGATGGAAAAATCGATAAGGTGGGTACTAAATTATTTTCAAGTACGATTATTCCAAATAGAGGCGCATGGCTCGAGTACGAAACAGACTCGAACGATGTTGTTTCCGTTCGTATCGACAGAACGAGAAAGCTTCCAGCAACTACTTTAATCAGAGCGTTAGGTCACCATTCTAACCATGAGATCCTCTCTATGTTTGGTGAAGATGAGAAGCTTATCAAAACACTTGATAAAGATAGTACGGTTAATCAAGAGGAAGGTCTAATTGAAATTTATAAAAAGCTGAGACCAGGTGAACCCCCAACTGTTGAAAGTGCGCGTAATTTAATAAATTCACTATTTTTTGACGAGAAGCGTTATGACCTTGCTAAGGTTGGACGTTATAAGTTCAATAAAAAGCTTGGCGTGTCCAATCGAATTGAAGAGCGTGTTGCAGCTGAGAACATCATCCATCCATTAACAGGCGAAATCCTTGTTGAGAAGGATGGTAAAATTTCGATTGATATGGCAGCCATCATAGAAAATGCTGGCGTTAAGCAAGTAGATGTCTATGGAGATGACGACAAAATCGCGCGTGTCATCGGTAACCATTTCGTAGATATCCACGAGTATATCCAGTCCGATTTGTTAAAGGTAAAAGAAAAAGTTTACTATCCGGTACTTAGAGAGATTTTAGATACTTGTGACACCGTGGCTGAACAGTTGGCTGCTGTAGAAGCGAGAATGTCTGAGCTCGTACCAAGACATATTATTCCAGCCGATATTTTAGCATCCTTCAGCTATATCCTCAATTTAAATTGGGGTGTTGGTAACGTGGATGATATCGACCATTTGGGTAACCGTAGAATTCGTTCGGTTGGTGAACTCCTTCAGAACCAATTCAGAATTGGACTTTCTAGAATGGAACGTGTCGTTCGCGAGCGTATGACGATCCAAGACATGGAAGCGATTACACCTCAGGCGCTGATCAATATCAAACCTGTGGTTTCTGCCATTAAAGAATTCTTTGGTAGTTCACAGTTGTCCCAGTTCATGGACCAAACAAATCCGCTTGCTGAACTTACTCATAAAAGAAGACTTTCTGCACTTGGACCTGGTGGTCTCTCAAGAGAGAGAGCGGGCTTCGAAGTGCGTGACGTTCACCATTCCCACTATGGTAGAATGTGTCCGATTGAAACGCCAGAGGGACCAAACATCGGTCTTATCGGTTCACTCAGTACATTCGCACGCATTAATGAATATGGTTTTATAGAGTCTCCTTATAGAAAAATCAACAAAAAAAATAATCATATCACAGATGAGATCATCTATATCACGGCTGACGTTGAAGAGAAGTATACAGTTGCGCCGGCAAATGAGCCCGTAACGGAAGATGGATTCTTCGTAAATGATAGAATCGTCGCGAGACGTCGTTCTGATATTAAAGAGTTTCCTGCTAGTGAAATTGATCTCGTAGAAGTTTCTGCACTCCAAATGGTTTCTGTTGCAACGGCGATGATTCCATTCCTTGAAAATGACGACGCCAACCGTGCCCTCATGGGTTCGAACATGCAACGTCAGGCTGTACCACTCGTTAGAGCGGAAGCGCCGATCATAGGTACAGGTATCGAGCATATAGCTGCGAAGGATTCTGGATCGGTTGTAAAATCACCTGTGGATGGCGTAATTGAATACGTTTCTGCAGATGAAATCGTCGTCCGTGGAAATGCAGATAAGAAGAAATACCGTTATAAATTACTCAAGTTCAAGCGTTCCAACCAAGGAACCTGTATCAATCAAAAGCCGCTCGTAAAAAAAGGTCAACAAGTCATTGCTGATGAAATCATCGCAGATGGTCCTTCAACCGATAATGGTGAAATCGCATTAGGAACAAACCTTTTGATCGGCTTCATGACTTGGGAAGGATACAACTATGAGGATGCGATTCTCATCAGTGAAGAACTTGTTATGGAAGACAAACTCAGCTCTATTCATATTGAAGAATATGAATCGGAAGCTAGAGATACAAAGTTAGGCCCTGAAGAAATCACACGCGATATTCCAAATGTCGGCGAAGATGCACTTAAAAATCTCGATGCAGAGGGAATCGTTCGAATCGGCGCTGAAGTTAATTCAGGCGATATCCTTGTTGGTAAAGTAACGCCTAAAGGTGAAACTGAGTTAACGGCTGAAGAGCGTCTGCTTCGCGCCATTTTCGGCGAAAAAGCGCGTGAAGTGCGCGATACTTCTTTAAGAGTACCGCACGGTGAATCGGGAATTATTGTCGACGTCAAAAAGTTCGAAAGAGAAAATGGCGACGAACTCTCCCCAGGTGTAAACAAGTTGATCCGCGTTTACATCGCTAAGAAAAGAAAAATCAGCATCGGCGATAAAATGGCGGGACGTCACGGTAATAAGGGCGTTATTTCCAGAATTTCTCCGATTGAAGACATGCCATTCTTAGAAGACGGCACACCGCTTCAAATCGTTCTTAACCCACTTGGCGTACCTTCGCGTATGAACATCGGTCAGGTACTTGAAGTCCACTTGGGACTCGCTGCTAAGAAAAATGGTTGGAAAGTAGCTACACCTGTATTTGACGGTGCAAGCGAGGTTCAAATCATGGATATTCTTGCAAAAGCCGGTTATCCAGCTGACGGAAGATTACGTATTCGAGATGGCCGCACAGGCGAAGCATTTGATAACAATGTTACCGTAGGGTACATGTATATGTTAAAGCTTCACCACCTTGTAGATGATAAGATCCACGCAAGAAGCACCGGTCCTTACTCATTGGTTACACAACAGCCACTGGGCGGTAAAGCACAGTTTGGTGGACAGCGTTTTGGTGAGATGGAGGTTTGGGCACTTGAGGCGTACGGCGCTGCGCATACGCTACAAGAAATCCTGACTGTTAAATCTGACGACGTCGTCGGTAGGGTTAAAGCTTATGAAGCGATTGTCAAAGGGGAGAATATCCCTGAACCTGGTATTCCAGAGTCCTTCAAAGTTCTTATTAAAGAATTACAGGCACTTGCGCTTGATGTAAAAGTACTTCGTGATGATGCTGGTGAAATTGAAATCGAACTCGTCGATGATGACGATGATGGTTTGGATTATAACACGGCGCTCAGAGAGCAAAAGATTACAAATGATGTCGAAAAAGGCGCATTTATTGATGATTTGGCTGATGATGAAGATATCAAGGAATCTGAAGAGGAAGAAGAACCTTTTGAGTCCGATGAAGACTTTTACGCTGATGACGAGGAATATGACGAGTAACTAACTTTTATTAGAGAAGGGAGAGGTAGCCCTTGATCGAATTCAATAATTTTGATTCCATTAGAATAGGTTTAGCTTCACCAAACAAGATTAGATCTTGGTCAAAAGGAGAAGTTAAGAAACCTGAGACGATCAATTATAGAACATTGAAACCAGAGAAAGAAGGTCTTTTCTGTGAAAAGATCTTCGGACCCACAAAAGACTGGGAATGTCATTGTGGTAAATACAAAAAGGTAAGATATAAAGGGGTCGTTTGTGACCGCTGTGGCGTCGAAGTTACCAAATCTAAGGTAAGACGCGAGAGAATGGGCCATATCGAGCTCGCTGCACCTGTATCTCATATTTGGTATTTTAAAGGCATTCCTTCAAAAATGGGAATCTTGCTCGACTTGTCGCCACGTTCTTTAGAAAAGGTACTTTACTTTGCCTCTTATATTGTCATCGAACCAGGTGAAACAAGCCTTGAGTACAAGCAACTCTTAACTGAGAGTGAATACTCACAATATAGAGAGAAGTATGGCAATACGTTTAGAGCGATGATGGGCGCTGAAGCAGTAAAGGAGATTTTACAACACGTTGATCTCGATGCGCTTGCCACTGAACTGAAGGCACAGCTTAAAGACAGCTCGGGCCAAAGAAAGATCCGAATTGTTAGAAGATTGGAAGTCGTTGAAGCGTTTAGACAGTCAGGTAATGATCCTGAATGGATGATTTTAGACGTCGTTCCAGTTATTCCACCAGATTTGAGACCGATGGTCCAATTAGATGGTGGACGTTTTGCCACAGCCGATTTAAATGATTTATATAGAAGAGTAATCAACAGAAATAACCGTTTGAAGCGCTTACTTGAACTGGGTGCTCCTGATATCATCGTTAGAAATGAAAAGCGTATGCTCCAAGAAGCAGTAGACGCGTTAATTGACAACGGTAGAAGAGGCCGTCCAGTAACTGGGCCTGGTAACCGTCCACTTAAATCGTTATCAGATCTCTTAAAAGGTAAACAAGGCCGTTTCAGACAGAACTTACTTGGTAAGCGTGTTGACTATTCAGGCCGTTCAGTAATCGTCGTTGGTCCGGAACTCAAGTTCTACCAGTGTGGATTACCTAAGAAGATGGCACTTGAACTCTTTAAGCCATTCGTCATGAAGCGTTTGGTCAATGACGGTTTCGTACACAACATTAAGAGTGCGAAGCGTATGGTTGAGCGTGTCAAACCAGAAGTTTGGAATATCGTAGAGGAAGTCATCGCAGAGCATCCAGTACTTCTTAACCGTGCACCTACACTTCATAGACTGGGTATTCAAGCGTTTGAGCCAGTACTTGTTGAAGGTAAAGCGATTCGTCTCCATCCACTTGTTTGTACGGCATACAACGCCGACTTCGACGGTGACCAGATGGCGGTTCACGTACCATTATCTGTAGAAGCACAGGCAGAAGCTAGATTCTTAATGCTTTCTGTAAATAATATCCTTGCACCAAAAGATGGTCGTCCGATTACGACACCTACACAGGATATGGTTCTCGGCGCTTATTACTTGACGTATCAAAGTGAAGAGCAACCTGAAGTTAAAAAAGTCTTTAAAGACTTCGAAGAGCTCAATCTTGCGTACTATAACGGCGCCATCAGTCTTCATACCCGTGTAATCCTCAAAAAATATTTGCCTGATGAACAGAGATATATCAGAGTAGAAAGTACGGTCGGTCGTTTCATCTTTAATGAAAAGATTCCGCAAAACCTTGGTTTTGTTGATCGTGAAAAAGATAAGTACTCACTCGAAATCGATTTCCTCTGTAAAAAGAAGGATTTGGAAGAAATCATCGCAAAATGTTTTAATGAGTATGGCAACACCATTACTGCAGAGCTCTTAGACCACATGAAAGATATAGGTTTTAGATACTCGACTAGAGGCGCAATCACAGTATCCGTATCGGATATGGTTATTCCAGAAGCAAAGAAGGAACTGATTGCCACTGCTAGAAATACCGTTGATCAATATCAAAAAGCATTCAGAAGAGGTCTTATCTCTGAAGATGAGCGTTATGAGAAAATTATCCAAACGTGGACGAAGACAACTGAAGACGTAACGGATGCGCTCATGAAAAACCTTTCAAACCTCAACAATATCAAAATCATGGCGGACTCTGGTGCCCGTGGTTCTAAAAACCAAATTCGTCAGCTTGCAGGTATGCGTGGTCTCATGGCCAATGCCCTTGGTAAGACGGTTGAGATTCCAATCATTTCGAACTTCCGTGAAGGTCTGTCGGTACTCGAGTACTTCATCTCTACCACAGGAGCACGTAAAGGTCTCGCCGATACAGCCCTTAGAACAGCCGACTCTGGTTATTTGACTAGAAGACTTGTAGACGTCAGTCAAGAAGTCATCGTAAGAGAAATCGACTGCCAAACGAATGCAGGTATCGAAGTTGTTGAATTTAGAGAAGGTAACGAACTGATTGAACCATTAGCGGAGAGAATTTTAGGTCGCTATCCAGTTGAAGATTTGATTAATCCTGAAACAGGAGATGTGATTTGTTCGACGCACCAAATGATTAGCGAAAAAATTGCGGATAAAATCATTCAAGCTGGGTATAAGTCAGTTAAAATACGTTCTGTTTTGACTTGTGACACACAATACGGCGTTTGTGCGAAGTGCTACGGACTTAACCTTGCGACTGGTAAACCAGTACACGTAGGTGAAGCAGTCGGCATTATCGCTGCTCAATCGATCGGTGAACCGGGTACACAGCTTACGATGAGAACGTTCCATACGGGCGGTGTTGCTGGTGGCGACATCACGCAAGGTCTCCCCCGTGTTGAGGAACTTTTCGAAGCCAGAAAACCTAAAGGTCTCGCTGTTATCGCTGAGGTAAATGGGGTAGTATCCTTTAAAGAAACAAAGAAGAAAAAAGAAGTGGTGATCACTAACGAAGAAACCGGTGAGCAACATACTTCTCTCATCGTCTTTGGTGCACGCTTAAAGGTAAAAGACGGCGAGCGTGTCCTTAAAGGTCAGTCCATTACGGAAGGCTCTATCAACCCACATGACTTACTACGCGTCGTTGGCGTTAACGGTGTGCGTGAATATATCATCAAAGAAGTTCAAAAGGTTTATCGTCTCCAAGGCGTTGATATCAATGATAAACATATTGAGATCATCGTGAAGCAGATGTTGTCGAAGATTAAGATTGATGAATCTGGAGATTCCTTATTATTACCAGGTAGCGTCGTAAGCCTTAAAGAGTTTAACCGCATCAACGATGCTTTATTAGCTGAAGGCGGTGAAGCTGCAGTAGGTACGCGTTCACTTCTGGGAATTACGAAAGCGTCGTTAGCCACTGAATCGTTCTTGTCTGCTGCATCATTCCAGGAGACGACACGCGTGTTAACAGAGGCGGCCATCAATGGTAAGGAAGATCGATTGTTAGGTCTTAAGGAAAATGTCATCATCGGAAAACTCATCCCAGCTGGTACAGGGATGCGCTATTACAAGGACATGACCGTGCGAACAGCTGATGATTTCGAGTTTTCAGACATTGAATCCATTAATAGTATTTAACATAAAATTTATTGACAGTAAAATTCGATGGTGTTAAAATGATGAAGTGCATATTGGCGACTTCAAGGAGGGACACAGTATGCAATTATGCGACCTCGCAAAGCATTCAAAAATCAATGTTGGCGTAAAACAGTCTACTAAGGCGATTGCAACAGACAGAGCTTCGGTTTTGTTTGTCGCGAACGATGCCGATCAAAACATCATTAAAAAAGTGATTGATTTGGCAGTTGAGAGATCCATTGAGATCGTTTACGTCGACACGATGAAAGAACTCGGGAGAGCATGTAATATTGACGTTGGTGCTGCGACAGCGGTTATTGAAAAATAGATAAATAAAAGGAAGGAGGTGCTGAAAAGGAATGCCTACTATAAATCAATTAGTGAGAAAAGGAAGACTTGACATTGAAGAAAAATCAACTTCTCCTGCGTTACAAAGAAGTTTAAATACTTTAAAGAGAAAACAAGTCAAAATGAGCTCGCCACAAAAAAGAGGTGTTTGTACAAGTGTTAAGACTGTAACGCCTAAGAAGCCAAACTCGGCGCTTAGAAAAGTTGCAAGGGTTAGATTGACAAACGGTTTTGAGGTTACAGCTTATATCCCAGGTGTTGGCCACAACTTACAGGAGCACAGCGTTGTTCTTATTAGAGGTGGAAGGGTTAAAGACTTACCAGGTTGTAGATATCACATCGTTAGAGGAGTACTTGATTCATCTGGTGTAAACAACAGAATGCAAGCAAGATCTAAATACGGTGCTAAGAGACCAAAGAAAAAATAGTGATTTAGCCGGCCTCTTCCGAAAGGAAGGGGCTTTATATAGTAAAACAATTCAATAGCAATTCGCACAGCGACAGTAAAATGTCGAGTACCGATGAATGACCAAAAGACATTATAAGGAGGGAAGAACAGTGCCTAGAAAAGGAAGCGTTCCAAAACGTGATGTATTACCTGATCCTATGTATGGAAGCAAGGTAGTTACAAAGCTGATCAATGCTGTTATGTATGATGGCAAGAGAGGCGTTGCTCAAAGTATCGTTTACGGTGCATTTGAGATGATTAAGGAGAAAACTGGTAAGGATCCTGGTGAAGTGTTCGAAACAGCAATGAACAACATCATGCCAGTTCTCGAAGTTAAAGCGAGAAGAGTGGGTGGTTCAAACTACCAAGTACCTATCGAAGTAAGAGCTGAAAGAAGACAAACACTCGGACTTAGATGGTTAATTACGTATTCTCGTAAGCGCGGTGAGCGCACAATGCAAGAAAAACTTGCAAAAGAGATTATGGATGCAGCTAACAACACAGGTTCGGCAGTTAAGAAGAGAGAAGATACTCACAAAATGGCTGAAGCGAACAAAGCGTTTGCTCATTACAGATTCTAACAATATAATTTTGCGTTTAAGCTTAGTTAGACTAAGCTTAAACCGTTTATCGAAAGGAGGATAAATGATGAGTAGGGGTTATTCACTTGAGAATACCAGAAACATCGGCATCATGGCGCATATCGACGCTGGAAAAACGACTACTACCGAAAGAATCCTCTATTATACAGGTATCAACTACAAAATTGGTGAAGTACATGACGGCGGCGCGACGATGGACTGGATGGAGCAAGAGCAGGAGAGAGGTATTACCATTACTTCAGCTGCTACGACTTGTGTCTGGAAAGGAAAGAGAATCAATATTATTGATACGCCTGGTCACGTTGACTTTACAGTAGAAGTTGAAAGATCACTTCGTGTATTAGATGGTTCGGTAGCGGTTTTCTGTGCTAAAGGTGGGGTTGAGCCTCAATCTGAAGCGGTATGGAGACAAGCAGATAAATACGGTGTACCTAGAATGGCGTACATCAATAAAATGGATATCACAGGCGCTGACTTCTTCAGAGTTATTAAAATGATGAAGGACAGACTTAAAGCAAATGCGGTTCCAATTCAATTGCCAATCGGTTCTGAAGATAAATTCCAAGGTATGATCGATTTAATGAATATGAAAGCATATTATTATAGAGATGATATCGGCGAAAAAATCGAAGAGTTAGAAATTCCAGAAGATATGAAAGAACTCGCAGAAGAGTACAGACATAATATGATGGAATCAATTGCTGAGTCCGATGAAGTCTTGATGGAGAAATACCTTGAAGGCGAAGAGTTAAATGTCGACGAGTTAAAAGTTGCGCTTAGAAAAGCGACGATCAATAACGTTATCGTTCCTGTAGTTTGTGGTTCATCATACAAAAACAAAGGCGTTCAAAGAATGTTAGATGCAGTTGTTGATTTTATGCCTGCTCCAACTGACATTGCGGCTATCAAAGGCTTTGACGAAGATGGTAATGAAGTTGCAAGACCTGCAAGCGACGATCTTCCATTCTCTTCACTTGCATTTAAAATCATGACAGATCCATTCGTAGGAAAACTGACGTTCTTCAGAGTTTACTCTGGAACATTAGATTCAGGCTCATACGTTACCAATTCAACGAAGAATAAAAAAGAAAGAATTGGCCGTATCCTTCAAATGCATGCGAACAAGCGTGAAGAAATCAACAAAGTTTACTCAGGCGATATCGCAGCTGCTGTTGGTTTGAAGTACACTACGACTGGAGATACACTCTGCGATCCTGACAACATCATTATTCTTGAGTCTATGGAGTTCCCAGAGCCTGTTATCCGTGTTGCGATTGAACCTAAAACAAGAGCCGGTCAAGAGAAGATGGGCGTTGCGCTCGCTAAACTTGCTGAGGAAGATCCTACATTCAGAACGTATACTGACGAAGAAACGGGTCAGGTTATTATTGCTGGTATGGGAGAGCTTCACCTTGAAATCATCGTCGATCGTCTTTTAAGAGAGTTTAAAGTTGAAGCGAACATCGGTGCGCCTCAAGTTGCTTACAAAGAAACGATTACTAAAGCGACAGATATTGATTATAAATACTCGAAGCAATCGGGTGGTAAAGGTCAATACGGTCACGTTAAGATTAAATTTGCTCCAAACGAGTCAGGTAAAGGTTATGCCTTTGAATCGACTGTTACTGGTGGTAGCGTTCCTAGAGAATTCTGGAAACCAGTTGACGAGGGTATCCAAGGTTCACTTAAAGCAGGTATCTTAGGCGGCTTCGAAGTTGTCGACGTTACTGCAAATCTTTACGATGGTTCTTACCATGAAGTTGACTCTAACGAAATGGCGTTTAAACTCGCTGCTTCTATGGCTTTCAAAGAAGCGATGAGAAAAGGTGATGCGATTTTACTTGAGCCATTCATGAAAGTTGAAGTTACAGTACCTGAAGAGTATTTCGGTGACGTTATGGGTGATATCAACTCTAGACGTGGAAAGCTTGAAGGTATGGAGATGGTACATGGCGCGCAAATCATCAAAGCACATGTTCCGTTATCTGAAATGTTTGGATATGCTACGTCTTTGAGATCAAGTTCACAAGGTCGTGGTACTTATACAATGTTGTTCAGTCACTATGAACAAGTTCCAAGAAGTATCGCTGAAGAAATTATTGGTAAAAAATAAACCTCAGGAGGAACCTAACAATGGCAAAGCAAAAGTTTGAAAGAAACAAACCACATTGTAATATCGGTACAATCGGTCACGTAGACCACGGTAAAACGACATTAACAGCAGCAATCACAAAAGTATTATTCGAAAAATACGGCCTCGGCGCAAAAGTAGATTTCGACAACATCGATAAAGCACCAGAAGAAAGAGAAAGAGGTATCACGATCTCTACAGCACACGTAGAGTACGAGACACCAGCAAGACACTACGCTCACGTAGACTGCCCAGGCCATGCTGACTATGTTAAGAACATGATCACAGGTGCAGCACAAATGGACGGATCAATCCTCGTAGTATCAGCAGCAGATGGTCCAATGCCACAAACAAGAGAGCACATCCTTCTTTCTAGACAAGTAGGCGTACCATATATCGTCGTATTCCTTAACAAGTGTGACATGGTAGATGACGACGAGCTTCTTGAACTCGTAGAGATGGAAGTAAGAGATCTTCTTTCACAATACGACTTCCCAGGCGATGATACACCAATCGTAAGAGGATCAGCACTTAGAGCGCTCGAGGGAGATCCAGTATGGGCAGACAAAATCGTTGAGTTATTCAACATCATCGATGAGTACATCCCACAACCAGAGAGAGCAACAGACAAGCCATTCCTTATGCCAGTAGAAGACGTATTCTCGATCACAGGTCGTGGAACAGTAGCTACAGGAAGAATTGAAAGAGGAATCATCAAGGTTCAAGAAGAAGTAGAAATCGTTGGCCTTGCAGAAGCACCAAGAAAAGTAGTTGTAACAGGCGTAGAGATGTTCAAGAAGCTTCTTGATGAAGGTCAAGCAGGCGACAACGTAGGCTTACTCCTCCGTGGCGTTCAAAGATCAGAAATCGAAAGAGGCCAAGTACTTGCTAAGCCAGGAACAATCAAGCCACACACTAAGTTCGAAGCGCAAGTTTACGTACTTACAAAAGAAGAGGGTGGAAGACATACACCATTCTTCAAAGGCTACAGACCACAGTTCTTCTTCAGAACAACTGACGTAACAGGTTCAATCGAGTTCGCACCAGGCGTTGAAATGTGTATGCCTGGCGATAACATCGAAATGAACATCGAACTGATCGCACCAATCGCGGTAGAAGAAGGTTTAAGATTCTCTATCCGTGAAGGTGGTAGAACAGTAGGCGCTGGTTCAGTTATCAAAATTACTGCATAGTTATATTTCTAAAAAGAAATATTTAATTGCTCAAATAACCCCTTGATAATCTCAAGGGGTTATTATATAATATTGTGGTGCACTAATGCGATGACGCGAAAAGTTACTTAACTGTGAGAGAATTTTCGCCGAGAATTGTTCATACTTGATATGAGCGACGAGTTTTTTTCTGCTCACCTAACTGCGAAACACCCGGCGCGGTGGACGATAAAACTCGATTGCATGATCACGGTAAACATGCGATAAAAAAGGAGGTTTAGCAATGGCTAACAAGCAAAAAATCAGAATCAGATTGAAATCATTCGATCACAAAATCCTCGACAACACAGCACTCAAAATTGTTGAAGTAGCAAAAATGACAGGTGCAGATGTTGCAGGCCCAATCCCATTACCAACAAAAAAAGAAATTGTAACAATCTTAAGAGCGGTACACAAGTACAAGGATTCTAGAGAGCAGTTCGAAATCAGAACACACAAAAGACTGATCGACATTCTCAATCCAGCTCAAAAGACGGTTGACGCGTTAATGAAACTTGAGCTTCCAGCAGGCGTTGACGTAGAAATCAAGCTTTAATTATTATTTGACTAAGATTTCGGTTTAAATAGATAAACCTGATTTTTTAGGATGATTGTCCAAGAGGCAATCCGCTGTAAGAATATTAGGAGGTGCGATACGCATGGTAGGAATTATCGGTAAAAAAATCGGTATGACCCAAGTTTTCAATGAAGACGGCATCGTAACTGCAGTTACAGTTGTAGAAGTAACGCCTATGGTTGTTGCTCAAATCAAAACTGTTGAAACTGACGGCTACAATGCAATCCAAGTTGCAACTGGTGACGTGAAAGAAAAACACGTAAACAAGCCAATGAAAGGACACTTTAAAAAAGCAGGTATTCCTTTCAAAAAATTATTAAGAGAATTCAGAGTTGATAACCCAGCTGAATTCACAATCGGACAAACGATTACTGCTGATCTTTTCGCAGATGGTCAAAAGATTGATGTAACTGGTACTTCAAAAGGTAAAGGTACAACTGGTCCGATCAGAAGATACAACCAATCAAGAGGACCTGAGACACACGGTTCTAAATACCACAGAGGTGGTGGTTCAATCGGTGCCAACTCTACTCCTGCAAGAGTTCTTAAAGGAATGCCAATGGCAGGTAGAATGGGTAACGAGCAAGTTACTGTACAAAACCTCGAAGTCGTGAAAGTCGACGTCGAAAGAAACCTTATGTTGATTAAGGGTGCAGTGCCAGGACCTAAAAATGGTCGTATCACAATTAGAAAAGCTATTAAAGCAAGCAAGTAATAGCTGATGAAAGGAGGAAGCACAGTGCCTAAGTTAGAAGTATTAAACGTTTCAGGACAAAAAGTCAGTGAAATCGAATTAAACGAACTCGTTTTCGGCATAGAGCCAAATATCCCTGTAATGCATGAAGTAGTAAAAAACTACTTGGCTAACCAAAGACAGGGTACACAATCTGCTAAAACAAGAGCAGAAGTTTCCGGTGGTGGTAGAAAGCCATTCAGACAAAAGGGAACTGGTAATGCAAGACAAGGATCAATCACTGCACCTCACTACATCGGTGGTGGTGTTGTATTTGCTCCAAAACCAAGAAGCTACAGATACACTTTACCTAAGAAAGTTAGAAGATTAGCTTTAAAATCAGCTTTCAGTGCTAAAGTGATGGATAACGAAATGATCGTGCTTGACGAGCTCAAAATGGCAGCTCCAAAAACTAAAGACATGATCAACATCCTTAACAACATCAAAGTTGCTGGTAAAAAAGTATTAATCGTTACTGGCGATGTAGAGCAAAACGTTGTTAAAGCTTCAAACAACATCGAAGGCGTTAAAACGACTTTCGTTGGTGAAATCAATGTATACGACATCTTGAACCACGATTATTTCGTCGTGACCAAGAGCGCTGTTGAAAAACTTGAGGAGGTGTATGCATAATGAGAACCTCTTATGATGTGATTGTTAGACCAATCGTAACTGAGAACTCTATGCTTCAAACTTCTGACCGTAAATATACGTTCGAAGTATTGAAAGATGCAAACAAGACCGAAATCAAAAAAGCTGTTGAAGAAGTTTTCGGCGTAAAAGTTGAAAACGTAAACACGATGCACGTAAAAGGCAAGCTTAAAAGACAAGGTAGAACACAAGGATACACAAGAAGCTGGAAGAAGGCGATTGTTAAGTTAACTGCTGATAGTAAAACAATCGAATTCTTTGAAGGCATGTAATCATTAAAGACTCGAAGGAGGTATAAACAATGGGTATCAAAAAATTTAAACCGACTTCACCTGCTAGAAGACAGATGACTATGTCTACCTTTGAAGAAATTACAAAGAAACAACCAGAGAAGTCTTTAGTTGTCGCTTTGAAAAAGAATTCAGGTAGAAACAATCAAGGTAAGATTACTGTTCGTCATAGAGGTGGCGGTACCACTGTAAAATATAGAATGATCGACTTTAAAAGAAATAAAGACAATGTACCTGCAAAGGTATCTGCAATCGAATACGATCCAAACAGATCTGCAAACATTGCGTTACTTGTTTATGCTGATGGTGAAAAGAGATACATCATTCATCCAAACGGCTTAAAAGTTGGCGATGTAATCGTTTCTGGTGAGCAACAAGACATTAAAGTCGGTAATGCTATGCCGTTAATGAACATGCCTGTTGGTACGATTATCCACAACATTGAAATGAAGCCAGGCAAAGGCGCTCAGCTCGTTAGATCTGCAGGAAACTTTGCTCAGCTTATGGCAAAAGAAGGTAAGTATGCACTTCTTAGATTACCATCTGGCGAAACCAGATACGTAAGAAAAGAATGTAGAGCGACTATCGGTCAAGTTGGAAACATCGATCACGAAAACATTACCATCGGTAAAGCGGGAAGAACTAGACACATGGGTATTAGACCAACAGTCAGAGGTTCTGTAATGAACCCTAACGATCACCCTCACGGTGGTGGTGAAGGTAGATCGCCAATCGGTAGACCAACGCCTGTTACGCCATGGGGTAAACCTGCACTTGGTTACAAAACTAGAAAGAAAAGCAATCCAAACGATAAATATATCGTATCTCGTAGAAAGAAATAATTTCGTAAACTGAAAGGAGGACATATAGAATGAGTAGATCTCTTAAAAAAGGTCCTTTTGTCCATAAAGGTCTGTTGAGAAAAATCGAAGAGATGAATGCAAACGGCGAGAAGAAAGTTCTCAAAGTTTGGTCAAGATCATCGACTATTTTCCCACAAATGGTTGGTCATACAATCGCAGTACACGATGGCAAAAAACACGTACCTGTATATGTAACTGAAGACATGGTTGGCCACAAACTCGGTGAGTTCGCGCCTACTAGAACGTTCAGAGGACACGCAGGCGATAAGAAGAGCAAATAAGTTCAATAATCCGAAAGGAGGTACTACAGAATGCAAGCTAAAGCGGAAGCTAAGCACATTAGAATTTCTCCTCGTAAAATGAAGCCAATCGCTGATTTGGTTAGAGGAAAAAACGTGAAAGATGCACAAAATATCTTAAAATTCACACCTAGAAAAGGTGCCGAAATATTCTTGAAAGTTTTAAATTCAGCAATTGCAAATGCTGAAAACAACTTCCACATGGATGTAGACACTTTAATCGTTAAGGATATCTACGCAAACCAAGGACCAACGCTTAAAAGATGGAACGCTGGATCGATGGGTAGAGCAAACCCAGTATTGAGAAGAAGCAGTCACGTTGGCGTTATCGTCGCTGATAAAGAGTAGAAGGAGGGTTTACTAAATGGGTCAAAAAGTTAGCCCACATGGACTCCGCGTTGGAGTCATTAAAGATTGGGACTCAAAATGGTACGCAAATAAGAAAAACTTTGCTGATTTATTAATCGAAGATCATGAAATTCGTAAATATGTAAAGAAAAGACTCTTTACTGCTGGTGTTTCAAGAGTTTATATCGATAGAACAGCAAATGATAAAGTTCATGTAAACATCTTTACTGCTAAACCAGGTATGGTAGTTGGTAAAGGCGGAGAGAACATTAAAGTTCTCAGAGAAGAACTCGAAAAAATCACTAAGAAATCTATCCAATTGGACATTTCTGAAGTAGACAATATTGATGTTGATGCACAACTCGTTGCTGAAAACGTTGCATTTTCGCTTGAAAAAAGGGTTTCTTTCAGAAGAGCGATGAAGCAAGTAATCGGAAGAGCACTTAAATCAGGCGCAGAAGGTATTAAAGTTCAAACTTCTGGTCGTTTAGGCGGCGCTGAAATGGCGAGAACTGAAGGATATTCTGAAGGTAATGTGCCATTATCTACATTAAGAGCTGATATTGATTACGGCTTTGCAGAAGCTGATACAACATACGGAAAGATTGGCGTTAAGGTTTGGATCAACAAAGGCGAAGTACTTCCAAGCGTAAGCGAAGAGACTAGACTTAGAAGAAAAGAAGCTAGAAAAGCGACTGACAAACGTCCACAAAAGCCTAGAAATGCTAACGCTGGTCCTAACAAAGGCCCAAGAAAGCCTAGAAACAACAATAATTAATTCAAGTTTTGTGAAAGGAGGCTATTAACCATGTTGATGCCTAAGAGAGTAAAACGCCGTAGAGTTCACAGAGGTAGAATGACAGGTACTGCTCAAAAGGGAAACACAGTATCTTACGGAGAATACGGATTAGTAGCGATGGAGCCAGTTTGGCTTACCGCGAATCAAATAGAAGCAGCCAGGATTGCGATCAATAGAAAGATTAAAAGAGGCGGTAAGGTTTGGATTAAAGTATTCCCACACAAACCTGTCACTCAAAAGCCTGCTGAAACACGTATGGGTGCCGGTAAAGGTTCTCCAGAATACTGGGTTGCAGTAGTAAAACCAGGTAGAGTATTATTTGAACTTGCTGGTGTTGATGAAGAACTTGCAAGAGAAGCGATGAGACTCGCTGCAAACAAGTTGCCAATCAAATGTAAATTTGTTAAAAAGGACGACGCTATCGAAAAGGGTGGTGAATAAAGTTGAAAGCAAACAAAATGAAAGAAATGACTTCTCAAGAACTGAGTGAGAAAATGAACGAGTTGAAAAACGAGCTTTTCAACTTGAGATTCCAATTAGCGACTGGGCAATTAGACAACCCAATGAAGATCAAAGCTATTAAGAAAGATATTGCTCGTGTGAATACGGTCTTAAGACAAAAAGAGATCCAAGCATAAGCAAAGGAGGTTGCGCTGTGGAAAGAGGCAGTAGAAAAGTTAGAGTTGGCTATGTGACAAGTGATAAAATGGATAAAACCATCGTGGTTACTGTTGAAGAGTTCATCCGTCACCCACTCTACGGTAAAAGAGTAAAAAGAACTAAAAAATTCAAAGCACATGATGAAGAAAACACATGTGGCATTGGCGATAAAGTAAGAATTATGGAAACTAGACCACTTAGCAAAGACAAAAGATGGAGACTAGTTGAAATCGTGGAAAAAGCTAAGTAGTTTAGCGAGAGGAGGAAACAAGCATGATCCAAAACGAAACCCGTTTAAAAGTTGCTGATAACTCTGGTGCGAAAGAAATACTCTGTATCCGCGTTTTAGGTGGTTCAAAGAGAATGTATGGTAACATCGGAGATGTTATAGTAGCAAGTGTTAAAAATGCAACACCTGGCGGAGTTGTCAAGAAAGGCGATGTCGTTAAGGCAGTTATCGTAAGAAGTGTATTTGGTATTAGAAGACCTGATGGTAGCTATGTCAAATTTGATGAAAACGCTGCTGTAATTATAAAAGACGATTTATCTCCAATAGGAACTCGTATCTTCGGACCAGTTGCTAGAGAGTTAAGAGACAAGAAGTTCATGAAGATCGTTTCTCTAGCTCCAGAAGTTCTTTAAACTTAGGAGGTGTAGTAATGCATATTAAAAAAGGCGATACTGTTATCGTAATTGCTGGTAAAGATAAAGGCAAAAAAGGTAAAGTATTAAGCGTAAACCCAAAAACAGACAGAATTATTGTTGAAAATGTAAATATGGTAACGAAGCATCAAAAACCATCTATGAAAGTTCAACAAGGTGGTAGAGTGCACAAAGAATCCGCAATCCATGTATCTAATGTCCTTATGTACGATGCGAAAGCAAAAGCGGGCACTAGAGTTAAATTTAAAGATTTGGAAAACGGAAAGAAAGTCAGAGTATCAGTAAAAACTGGCGAAGTGCTCGACTAATCTCAGTAAGAAAGGAGGTTTGACTCATGGCAAGATTTAAAGATAAGTATAATAACGAAGTTGCTAAAGCGTTAATGGAAAAATTCAATTATAAAAGCGTTATGGAGATTCCAAAGATCGAAAAAATCGTAATCAATATGGGTCTTGGTGACGGTAAAGATAACCCAAAGGTAGTTAAGGCGGCTGTTGATGAACTCGCTACGATTGCTGGACAAGCACCAATTGTTACAAAAGCTAAGAAATCTGTAGCAAACTTTAAGGTAAGAGAAGGCATGAACGTTGGTGCTAAAGTTACACTTAGAGGTGAAAGAATGTATGAGTTCATTGATAGATTCATTACCATTGCATTACCAAGGGTAAGAGACTTCAGAGGCGTAAATGCAAATTCTTTCGATGGTAGAGGTAACTATACTTTAGGGATTAAAGAACAATTAATCTTCCCTGAAATCAACATCGATAAAGTTGAAACGGTTAGAGGTATGGATATCACTTTCGTTACAACTGCAAAAACGGATGAAGAGGCAAGAGAATTATTAAAATTAATGGGAATGCCATTCGCGAAGTAAGGAGGGATTTACATTGGCTAAAACCAGTCTTAAGGTAAAACAAGCAAGAACTCAGAAGTACTCAACAAGAGAATACAATAGATGTAGAATCTGTGGAAGACCACATGCTTATTTAAGAAAATATGGAATTTGCCGTATTTGTTTCAGAGAATTGGCGTACAAGGGACAAATTCCAGGTGTTAAGAAAGCTAGCTGGTAAGAAATCGGAAGGAGGTAATTACTCATGGCAATGACAGATCCAATTGCTGATTTACTAACGCGTGTACGTAATGCGAATATGGTAAAGCATACATCGGTAGATGTACCAGCATCAAACGTGAAAAATAAAATTGTAGAAATCCTTTTAGAGGAAGGCTACATTAAAGGTTTCGATATTATCGAAGACGGTAAGCAAGGCCTTATCAGAATCGAACTTAAATACGGTGAGAACAAAGAGCGCGTTATCACTGGCCTCAAGCGTATCTCTAAACCAGGTTTAAGAGTATATGCAAAGAAAACTGAAATCCCTAGAGTATTAGGTGGATTAGGTTTGGCAATTATTTCTACTTCTAATGGTATTATCACAGATAAAGAAGCTAGAAAACTTGGCGTTGGTGGCGAAGTAATTTGCTACGTATGGTAATAATGAATAACTAGGAGGTGTGACAATGTCAAGAGTAGGTAGATTGCCTATTACAATACCTCAAGGGGTTGAGTTCAAAATTTCTGCTACTAATTTAGTAACAGTTAAAGGACCTCTAGGAGAATTGTCAGAGCAAATAGACAAAGACATTAGCATTCAAATTGATGGCGACACGTTAACAGTAACGCGTCCATCTGATAATAAAAGACACAGAGCTTTACACGGTTTAACGAGAGCACTTTTAAACAACATGGTTATCGGCGTAACTCAAGGTTTTGAAAGAAAACTCCTCATCGTAGGTGTTGGTTACAAAGCTGCGAAGAACGGTAACAAACTTGACTTATCTTTAGGCCATTCTCATCCAGTTTCAATGGAAGATCCAGAAGGCATCACTACAGTATGTAATACACCAACAGAAATTGTTGTTAAAGGTATTAACAAACAACTCGTAGGAAACTATGCTTCTAAGATCAGAGAGTGGAGAAAGCCAGAGCCTTACAAAGGTAAAGGAATCCGCTTTGCTGATGAAACTGTCATCAGAAAAGAAGGTAAGACAGGTAAGAAAAAATAAGAAAGGAGTAGCATAAAATGGCTTCTAAAACAAGTAGAAATGATAACAGAAAAGCGCGTCATGCTAGAGTGCGTAAAAACATTTCTGGAACGGCTGAGAAACCAAGACTCAACGTCTACAGATCTAATCAAAACATCTTCGCACAAATCATTGACGATGTTACTGGAAACACTTTAATTGCTGCTTCTAGCCTTGAAACTTCTATAAAAGAAAAAGTTTCACATACAGGTAACAAAGAAGCTGCTAAATTAGTTGGTGAACTCGTTGCGAAAAAAGCGCTTGAAAAAGGCATTGAGAACGTAGTTTTCGACAGAGGTGGCTATCTTTACCACGGTAGAGTTAAAGAGCTCGCTGAAGGTGCTAGAGAAGCAGGATTAAAATTCTAGATAGGGAGGTATATTGATGAACCGTCAATTGATTGATGCGAGTAAGTTAGACCTCAAAGAACAGGTTATTAATATAAATCGTGTTACTAAGGTTGTTAAAGGTGGTAGAAATTTCAGATTCAGCGCACTTGTTGTTGTTGGTGATGAGAACGGCCACGTAGGCATCGGTACTGGTAAAGCGAAAGAGGTTCCTGAAGCAATCTCTAAAGCAGTAGAAGATGCTAAGAAAAGATTGATTTATGTACCAAGAGTTGGAACAACTGTACCACACCACATCGAAGGTCACTTCGGTGCAGGCAGCGTGAGAATCATGCCAGCTAAAGAAGGTACGGGTGTTATTGCTGGAGGTCCTGTTCGTGCGGTGTTGGAATTAGCAGGTTTAAAGGATGTTAGAGCGAAATCTTTAGGAAGTAATAATCCTAGAAATATGGTTAATGCAACGCTCGATGGTCTTACTAATCTTAAAACAGCTGAAAAAGTGGCTAAATTAAGAGGTAAGACTGTAGAACAAATTCTAGGTTAGGGGGTATGAACCTTGGCTACTATTAAAGTAAAATTGGTCAAAAGTACAATTGGTGCGCTTCCAAAGCACAAGTTAACTGTTGAAGCTTTAGGCCTTAAAAAAATCGGTCAAGTGGTTGAAAAGCAAGACAATGCGCAAATGAGAGGCATGGTCCAACAAGTAAATCACTTAGTCAAAATTGTAGAGTAATCAACATAAAGGAGGTGCGACCATGAGACTTCATGATTTGAGACCAGCAGAAGGATCGACTAAATCTAAGAAGAGAGTCGGTAGAGGTACAGGTTCTGGTTTAGGAACAACTGCAGGCCGCGGTATGAATGGTCAAAATTCACGTGCAGGTGGCGGTGTAAGACCAGGCTTCGAAGGTGGTCAAATGCCATTATTCAGAAGAATTCCTAAACGTGGATTCAATAATAAATTTAAGAAACAATGGACTGTTGTCAATGTTGAAATCTTAAACGAGTTCGAAGACGGCACAGAAATTACACCAGAAGTTTTATTACAAACAGGTGTTGTAAGCAAACTCAGTTACGGAATTAAGATCTTAGGCGATGGAGAATTGAATAAAAAGCTCACAGTAAAGGCTAACAAATTCACTCAGTCAGCGATTAACAAGATTGAAGCTGCTGGAGGAAAGGCAGAGGTGATTTAATTGTTGTCTACACTTAGAAACGCTTGGAAAATTCCAGATTTAAGAGCGAGAATCCTCTTCACATTATTGATGATCGTCGTTTTTAGATTAGGATCGGCAGTACCAGTACCAGGAATAGACAGTGCAGCGTTAGCAGCAGCATTTTCAAACTCTGAAGATGGTTTATTAGGTCTATTCAACCTCATGAGTGGTGGTAACTTTAAGACATTTACCATCTTTGCACTAGGCATCAGCCCGTATATTACAGCTTCAATTGTTCTCAATCTTCTTCAGATTGCATTTCCAGCTCTTGAAGCACTTGCAAAAGAAGGCGAAACTGGAAGAAAGAAAATTGTTCAATATACGCGCTACTTGACAGTCGTATTAGCATTGATTCAAGGAATCGGCTTTAGCTTAGGTTATTTCCAAAGATTCTTTATCAATCCAGGTGCTTGGTCAACATTCATTGCTGTTTTAACATTGACAGCTGGAACAGCGTTTTTAATGTACTTAGGTGAAAAAATCACTGACAAAGGGATTGGCAATGGTATTTCATTGTTTATCTTTGCAGGGATTATCGCAAGCCTTCCATCAACACTCTTAAACATGTATACGAATGTTACTTTGGGTCAATTGAATATTATTCAAGTTTTAATTTTCGGTGTACTCGCTGTATTCATTATCATGGGAATCATCTTTATTCAACAAGGACAAAGAAAAATTCCTGTTCAGTACGCAAAAAGAGTTGTTGGTCGTAAGATGTACGGTGGACAAACAACGCACATTCCGTTAAAAGTAAATCAAGCTGGTGTTATTCCAGTAATCTTTGCAATTTCGATCTTAATGTTTCCAGCTACTGTTGCAGCCTTCTTCCCAGGAAGCGGATTTGCAATCTTTGTTGGAAAATGGTTAGGACAAACAAGTATCATTTATAACTTGTTATATGCACTTCTCATCATATTCTTCACTTACTTCTATACGAACATCACATTCAATCCAGTTGATGTGGCGGATCGTTTGAAGACAAACGGTGGATTTATTCCAGGTATTAGACCAGGAAGACCAACTGCTGAGCATCTCAGCAAATCACTTAACAAAATTACGATTGTCGGCGCATTATTCTTAGCTGTCATCGCTGTATTACCAAACTTCTTAGGTGCAATTACCAGTACTCAATTCAGCTTCGGCGGTACATCAATCCTGATCGTTGTATCAGTATCACTTGAAACCATGAAGCAAGTTGAAGCACAAATGTTGATGAGACACTATGAAGGATTCTTGAATTAGGAGGCTGCTTTGAGATTAATATTACTAGGACCTCCTGGTGCAGGAAAAGGCACACAAGCTGAATTTATTGTGGATCAATTTCAAGTGCCGCACATATCGACTGGGGATATCTTTAGAAAGAACATTAAAGAAGGCACAGACTTAGGTCTGAGAGCAAAATCTTTCATCGATCAAGGTGCGCTTGTACCAGATTCTCTTGTAGTAGAAATTGTCGAAGCGCGTCTACAGGAAGCTGATTGCGAAAATGGCTTCCTGCTGGACGGTTTTCCGAGAACGGAATACCAAGCAGTTGAGCTTGACAAAGTACTCGAGAAAAGCGGTGTCAGCTTGACTGCGGTCATTAACATCAAGGTCAATCCGGAACTGCTGGTTTCAAGAGCTGTCGGCAGAAGAATCTGTAGAAGCTGTGGCGCAACCTATCACGTTAAGAACAACCCACCTTTGAAAGATGGCGTTTGTGACAAATGCGATGGTGAATTGTATCAGCGAAGCGACGATGTTGAAGAAACGGTTGCGAATCGAATCAACATTTATGTAAATGAAACTTCGCCACTCATTCATTATTATGAAGAGCGTGGGAAGTTAGTGAACATAGATGGTGAACAAGATATCAAAGTTGTTTCAGCAGATATTGTGAAAGCACTAAGGGGCTAAGACATGATCGTTATTAAAACGAGCAAAGAAATTGAGTTTATGCAAGAGTCAGGACGTATTGTTGCATTGGCTCACGAAATGATAAAAAATGCAATAAAGCCTGGGATTACAACAGGCGAACTTGATGCAATCGCTGAAGCGATTATTAGAGAAAACGGAGCGACACCCTCATTTAAGGGATATCATGGTTATCCGGCTTCGATATGTGCTTCAGTGAATGAACAAGTCATTCATGGCATTCCAGGAGGGACAACCCTCAAGGAAGGCGACATCATTAGCATTGATATCGGCGCATTCAAAAACGGTTATCATGCTGATGCTGCTAGAACACATCCGGTAGGCAAAGTGAACGATAAAGCTTTGGAATTGATTAAAGTCACTGAAGAGAGTTTCTTTGAAGGATTGAAGTATTGTAGAGTCGGTTATAGACTGTCTGACGTATCGCACGCCATTCAGAAATATGCGGAGGAAAAAGGCTTCGGTGTCGTAAGAGACTTTGTCGGTCATGGAATTGGTAGACAAATGCATGAAGATCCTCCGATTCCAAATTATGGTGCACCTGGTAGGGGACCACGTTTGGAAAAAGGGATGGCACTTGCGATCGAACCCATGATCAATTCTGGTGATTTTAAAGTTAGAGTCTTGGATGACGAATGGACAGTGGAGACGATCGATCGTTCTTTATCTGCTCATTACGAAAACACAGTGATTATCACTGATGGAGATCCACTGATTATAACGTTTTCAAATGATGAGGTGGAATCATGTTAAGTGATTTCCAGGTCGGTCAACTTGTTAAGTCTAAAGCTGGACACGACAAGGGTGATGTCTTGTTAGTTGTTAGCATTCTCGATGATCATTATGTGATGGTTGTGGATGGTGAACGACGCAAAATCGATAAACCTAAAAAGAAGAAGGTGATTCACCTTAAATCTTTGAAAGTAATCGATCATGACTTAAAACAACTTCTTGAAACAAATCAACCCATTAATGATGCGTTGATTAGACGAAAGATAAAAGACAACCTGAACGGTTCCGAGTAAGGAGGGATGATTCTAATGGCAAAAAGCGATTCAATCGAAGTAGAAGGCGTTGTTGTAGAGGCATTGCCAAATGCGATGTTTAAAGTAAAGTTAGAAAATGGACATATAGTATTGGCTCATATTTCCGGTAAATTGAGGATGAACTTCATCAGAATTTTACCAGGAGATAAAGTCACGTTAGATTTATCGCCTTACGATCTTACCAGAGGTAGAATCGTATGGCGTGGAAAGTCATAAGGAGGGATAACAATGAAAGTTAGACCATCAGTGAAACCAATGTGCGAAAAGTGTAAAATCATCAGACGTAAAGGTAAAATCATGGTGATCTGTGCAAATCCGAAACACAAACAAACACAAGGTTAATTAAAACCGTGTAACCAAATATAAAGCGCGGCTGAACTACTTTATATTTGAAATATATTACCGACTTAAAGCATTAGTTTATACACATTAGGAGGTGTAATTTAATGGCAAGAATTGCAGGTGTTGACTTGCCTAGAGAGAAGAGAGCTGTTATCGGCTTGACTTACATCTATGGTATTGGAAAACCTACTTCTCAAGACTTGTTAGCAAAAGCTGGCATCAGTGAAGATACGAGAATCAAAGATCTTACTGAAGAAGAAGTAAGTAAATTAAGACAACTTATCGAAGATGATCATCTTGTTGAGGGTGACCTTAGAAGAGAAATCGCGATGAACATTAAGAGATTAAAAGAAATTGGCTGTTACCGTGGCATCAGACATAGAAAAGGTCTTCCGGTTCGTGGACAAAAGACAAAAACAAACGCGAGAACTAGAAAAGGTCCTAAGAAAACTGTTAGCCGTAAGAAGAAAAAATAGGTGACAAAGGAGGCGTAAAACATGGCTGCTGCTAAAAAAGCACGTAAAGTGAGAAAAAAACGTGAACGCAAAAACGTAGAACGTGGCCAAGCTCATATTCAAGCGACATTCAATAATACAATCGTTACTTTGACGGATAATGACGGCAATGCATTAGCATGGTCTAGCGCAGGTAGCTTAGGTTTTAAAGGATCTAGAAAATCTACTCCTTATGCCGCTCAAATGGCTGCTGAAGCTGCATCTAAATCTGCTATGGAGCATGGTTTAAAATCTGTTTCGGTTTTCGTTAAGGGACCGGGTTCAGGCAGAGAAGCTGCTATTAGAGCACTTCAAGCTACAGGACTTGAGATTACATCAATCGCTGATGTAACACCAATTCCACACAATGGTTGTAGACCACCAAAAAGAAGAAGAGTGTAGTTTATTCAGTATTAGGAGGTGTTTTAATTGGCAAGATATACAGGACCATCTTGTAGAATTTGTCGTAGAGAAGGCCAAAAGCTTTATCTAAAGGGTGACAGATGTTACAGCGACAAATGTGCATTAAATAGAAGACAAACTGCTCCTGGCCAGCATGGTGCTAAAAAAGGCAAGCTTTCTGGTTATGGTACTCAGTTAAGAGAAAAACAAAAAGTAAAACGATTCTATGGTGTTTTAGAAGGTCAATTCAGAACGACATATGAGCGCGCTGAAAAGATGCACGGCATCACAGGTGAAAACTTACTTCAATTACTCGAAATGAGATTCGATAACGTTGTTTACAGACTCGGTTTCGCAAACTCAAGAAAAGAAGCTAGACAATTTGTAACACATGGCCATTTCACTGTGAACGGTCGCAAAGCAGATATTCCATCGATGACGCTTGCTGTTGGTGATGTGATCCAGCTTAAGGACAAAAGCAAATCTTCAGATAAGTTTAAAGCTTTCGCTGAAGCTGCTAGAACAGCTCCAAGCTGGTTAGAAGTCAACCTTGAGAAGATGGAAGGGAAAATTACAGCATTGCCTGTAAGAGATAATATCGATTTACCAATCGAAGAACACTTAATCGTTGAGTTGTACTCTAGATAAGGTATTAGTATTATTGCCCTCAAGTTTTTGTTTTGTGATTTAAGAGAAGGAGGGTCTTAAATAGTGATTGAAATTGAAAAACCAACCATTGAGTGTGTGGAAATGAGCAGTGATGGTAAATTCGGCAAATTTGTCGTTGAACCACTCGAAAGAGGCTATGCAACCACACTTGGTAACAGTTTAAGACGTATTTTACTTTCTTCTTTGCCGGGAACTGCGGTTCGTTGGATTAAGATTGAAAACGTTCTTCATGAGTTTTCAACTATTCCAGGTGTTAAAGAGGATGTCATTGAAATCATCTTAAACCTGAAAGAATTGTTTGCGAAAATTCATTCAGATGAAGATGTAAAGATTCTCAGAATCGAAGCATCAGAAGCGGGAGAGATTACAGCAGGTGACATCATTGCTGATGCTGACGTTGAAATTTTGAACACAGATCTCCATATTTGTACACTTGAAGAGAATTCAAGAATTTACATGGAAATCGCACTCGGTCAAGGTCGTGGATACGTCACAGCAGAAAACAACAAAGAGGCTGGCTTGCCAATCGGTATCATTCCGGTAGACTCGATCTACACACCCGTTAGAAAAGTCAACTTTACTGTGGATAAAACCAGAGTAGGCAAGATTGCAGACTACGATAGATTAGTACTTGAAGTTTGGACAGATGGTACGATCAAACCTGATGAAGCGACTTCATTAGGCGCTAAAATTATGTCAGAGCACCTTAACCTTTTCATCGATATGACTGACAGCGTTAATGGCGTTGAAATCATGGTTGAAAAGGAAGAGGACATCAAAGAGAAGGTTCTTGAAATGACCATTGAAGAGCTTGACTTATCAGTTCGCTCATACAATTGTCTTAAGAGAGCTGGCATCAATACGGTGGAAGAACTGACTAATAGAAGCGAAGATGATATGATGAAGGTTCGTAACCTAGGTAAGAAATCACTTGAAGAAGTGAAGTACAAGCTCGCTGAGCTTGACCTAGGCTTAAGAGCTGAAGACGAGTAAAGGAGGGAAACCGATGGCAGCATATCGTAAACTTGGACGCCCATCGTCTCATAGACAGTTGATGTTGAGAAACCTTACAACATCGCTTCTTAAAAATGGACGCATCGAAACGACTGTTACTAGAGCAAAAGAAACTAAGAAATTTGCTGATAAAATGATCACACTCGCAAAGAGAGGCGATCTTCATGCAAGAAGACAAGTTCTTTCTTTTGTAACTGAAGAAGCAGTTGTAAAGAAATTATTCGATGAAATCGCTCCTAATTACAAAGAGCGCAATGGCGGTTATACGAGACTTGTTCAGACTGGTCCTCGTAGAGGCGACGCAGCACCTATGTGCAAATTAGAATTAGTATAATTAACGAGGGACTAAGTTTCGGCTTACGTCCCTTTATTACATAATATGTTAGTGCAAATCGCTCTAAACCGTCATATAATACATATAGGCCATAAGAAGGACGGGTGGAAAAATGATTAGAACAGAGAATCTGTTTTTTAAATATGAAGATGAAAAAGATCCAGAAAAGTATGCAGTAAAGGACATTAATCTGCATATCGCGGATGGAGAGTTCGTGGTCATCATCGGCCATAACGGCTCAGGCAAGTCTACTTTATCAAAGTTATTTAACGGTATATATCATCCAACCAGCGGTAAAATCATCATTGATGGACTTGATACATCTGATGATAGCCTTATTTGGGAAATCAGAAAGCGCGCTGGAATGGTGTTTCAAAATCCAGATAATCAACTTGTGGCGACGATTGTCGAAGAGGATGTCGCCTTCGGACCAGAGAATTTAGGTTTATCACCTGAAGAAATCAGAACACGCGTTGATGAAGCTTTAGAAAGTGTAAAAATGACGGCATTCAAACGTAAACCCCCACATCATTTATCTGGTGGGCAGAAGCAGCGCGTCGCGATCGCAGGTATTCTCGCCATGAGACCAAAGTGTATTATATTCGATGAGCCGACAGCGATGCTTGATCCTTCTGGTAGAAGAGAAGTCATCCATACAATCCAGCACCTTAATCGATCAGAGAAAATGACCGTGGTTCATATTACGCATTTCATGGACGAAGCGGTACACGCCGATCGGATCATCGTCATGGATAAGGGGGCCATCGTACTTGAAGGAACGCCAAAAGAAGTATTTTCTCAAGTGGATGTTTTAAAGGAAATTGGCTTAGATGTGCCTCAGGTCACACTGTTATCTTATGAATTAATAAAGTCTGGGGTAAGGGTATCCCCTGAAAATTTAACTGTTGAAGAGTTGGTGGAGAGCTTATGTCGATTAAAATAGTCAATTTAACGCACATTTATGATAAAAAGACACCTAATGAGACCGTAGCAATTGATCACATAAATTTAGAGATAGAAACAGGTGAATTTATTGGTTTAATTGGCCACACTGGCTCAGGTAAATCAACTCTGATACAACAGATGAATGGTTTGCTTAAGCCTTCAGACGGTGAAATTATCGTCAGTGGCTATAACATCACTGAAGGGCTAGATTTACCTCGAAATCAACGTAAGCGTGTAAGTAAATCAGAGGTAAATGAACGTAAACGGCGATTGATTGAAGTGCGTAAACGCGTGGGTCTTGTTTTTCAATACCCGGAATATCAACTGTTCGAAGAAACCATCGAAAAGGATGTCGCCTTTGGGCCAATCAATCTAGGTCTAGATGAGACGGAAGTAAAGTTACGTGTCATCGATGCCATGCAAACGGTTGGTATGCCATATGAGCAGTTTAAGGACCGTTCGCCATTTGAATTAAGCGGAGGGCAAAAAAGGCGAATTGCCATAGCAGGTGTACTTGCGATGAAACCAGAAGTGTTAATATTGGACGAACCAACAGCCGGATTGGATCCAAAAGGTAGAGATGAAATTTTAGCACAAATTAAAGCCCTTCATGAAAAGGAAAAGCTAACTGTAATCATCGTCTCTCATAGCATGGAAGATATGGCCAAAATCGCTGAGCGTTTGATCGTGATGAACAAAGGCAATGTGGTGCTTGATGGCACGCCAAAGGAAGTCTTTAGACATATCGACCTATTAGAAGAAATTGGCTTAGCGGTTCCTCAAATTTCATATCTTACCAGAGCATTAGTATCGCAAGGCTTTGAAATTGATCCTGACATTATAACAGTCGACGAAGCAAAGGATGCACTTCTTAATGTTTTGTTGAAACAAAAGGTGAAAAATGATTAGAGATATTACGATAGGACAATACTACAGCGTTGAGTCTCCCATCCATAAAATGGATCCCCGATTTAAGTTGATTGCATCGATGCTGTATTTGATTTCATTATTCTTAATCAATCAGATGGTTGCTTATTTAGTGGTTATTTCATTTATAGGAATCGTCGTTAAGGTTTCAAAAGTTCCCTTTCAGTTCATCATGAAGGGATTAAAACCGGTGTTCATGTTGATTATCTTCGCTTTTTTAATCAACGTATTTTTGACACGAGGGACTTCTGACCCGTTAATTGATATCGGTTTTATTACGATTTATTCAGAGGGAGTTGAGCGTGCCTTCTTTATGGCCATAAGACTTGTTCTGTTGATTGTAGGCACATCACTGCTGACTTTAACGACTTCTCCGATTGAACTCACTGATGGGATTGAGTATTTACTTAATCCATTTAAGAGAATCGGGCTACCAGCGCATGAACTTGCCATGATGATGACCATCGCTTTAAGATTTATCCCGACATTACTAGAAGAGACGGATAAAATTATGAAAGCGCAGATGGCGAGAGGTGCTGATTTTGAAAGCGGTAATCTTATGAACCGTGCAAAGGCGCTGATTCCTTTGTTGGTTCCGCTATTTATAAGTGCGTTCAGGCGTGCAGACGAACTCGCTATGGCTATGGAAGCCAGATGTTATAAAGGTGGTGAAGGTCGTACACGTATGAAGGTTCTGAGATATACCTCGCTTGATATCATCGGCAGCCTGGTGATGATCGTTTATATGGCCGCATGCATCGCGCTTTAGGGTGTGACATGAGAACAGTCGTCCTAAAAATTAAGTACGATGGCAGTCGTTATCATGGTTGGCAAAGGCAACAGCATCATAACAGCGTACAAGAACAGCTTGAACGCGCGTTATCCAAGGCCTTTTCCCAGACGATAACGGTTGAAGGCTCTGGCAGGACGGATGCCGGGGTCCATGCAATTGGTCAAGTTGCTTCTTTTAAAGCGCAGATGACACTTCCTATTGAGCAAGTTAAGTTTGTCGTCAATCGATTACTGCCGACTGACATCTACATTACTGAAGCGGCTTTGGCAGAAGATTCTTTTCATGCCAGATATCATGCGGTGGGAAAAACCTATCAATATAGAATTTATACAGGACGTGAACGTGATCCTTTCAAAGCGCTCTATAGCTATCATTATCCACATGTGAAAGATTTAGAAGCGATGCGGTATGCAGCGAATCAATTTATTGGCACACATGACTTCAGAACGTTTATGGCGTCTGGTAGTGATAAAGAAGTGACCGTAAGAACCCTGTATCAGCTTTTGTTAGATGAGGATCATCATGATCAGGAAATAATTCTGACCATAACGGGGAACGGTTTTCTATATAACATGGTCCGAATCATCACGGGGACGTTATTACATGTTGGTGCTGGGAAACTTTCTAAGGATGCTATAACGGAGATCATTTTAAGCAAGGAGCGAAGCAAGGCGAAATTCACAGTACCTGCTTGCGGACTTTACCTCAAAGATGTCTATTATGACGAAAATACTCTAAATGCGTTTCTGGGAGAAAATAAAATGAGTGGTCACGTTTTTGTTGACAGAATATGAGATATACTATAAAATAGATTGTGGTCTGTAGAGTTTCTACATTCCTTAATGATGTAATCGAGAAATCCTGCCCCGGGTTTTTGAGATAAAAACGGTGAAATAATTTTGAAGGAGGATTCAAATGAAGTCTTACGTTGCTAAACCACTTGAGATTGAAAGAAAGTGGTATGTAGTAGATGCTGATGGCAAAACGTTAGGTCGTTTGGCGGCTGAAGTTGCAAAGATTTTAAGAGGAAAACACAAACCAATATATACACCACACGTTGATTGCGGCGACTTTGTAATCGTAGTAAATGCTGAAAAAATCAGAGTTACTGGCAAGAAAATGGATAATAAAATATACAGATGGCATACAGGTTACATTGGTAACTTAAAAGAGAGAACTTTCAGAGAGATGAACCAAAGATCACCTGAGAAAGTGATTGAACTTGCTGTTAAAGGCATGTTGCCACACAACTCTTTGGGTAGCCAAATGTACACCAAATTGAAAGTATATGCTGGTGCTGAGCACAAGCACGAAGCTCAAAAACCAGAAGTTCTGGAAATTCAAGGATAAGGGAGGGATTACTCATGGCTAAGACGATTCAATATCAAGGTACTGGAAGAAGAAAAACATCAATCGCTAGAGTAAGAGTACTTCCTGGAACTGGCAAATTCATCGTAAACGGTAGATCGGTAGATGAATACTTCAACTTTGAAACGCTTAGAAGAGAAGTTCAAAGACCACTCGCGATGACAAATACAGCTGGCAAGTACGATGTAATTGTTAAAGTTGAAGGTGGCGGATACACTGGTCAAGCAGGCGCTGTAAGACATGGTTTATCTAGAGCACTTCTTCAAGTCGATGCAACATTCAGACCAATCTTAAAAACTGCTGGATTCTTGACGAGAGATTCAAGAATGAAGGAAAGAAAGAAATACGGTCTTAAAGCTGCTAGAAGAGCACCACAATTCTCTAAGAGATAATGACAGAGTCCTCGAACACGATGTGTTTCGGGGACTTTTTTTAATTTTTTTGATATAATGTAAAGAGATGGGAGGGATAAAAATGATAGTTGCAGGTTATTTAATGCCTCATGCGCCAGTCTTCATCGAAGAGGTTGGAGGTGGACAAGCGAGAAAGGTACAGAGTACACAGCAGGCGATGCATGATGTGGGTAAGGAAATCGCAGCACTAAAGCCTGAACTGATTGTGGTCATCTCGCCGCACGGTCCGATTTTTACCGATGCCATTTCCCTTTACGATTTCGAAGATTATTCCGGTGATTTTCATCGGTTTGGCGAATTTACGTTGAATTATCGCTTTAAGAAAGCGACAGGCTTACTCTCTCAATTGATGTCAGATAGTGCAAAACAAAAGGGGCTTTATTATGCCCTTTCTGAGCAGCAATTCAGAAAGTTCCAGCATGACCCGAAATTAGACCACGGTGTGCTGGTGCCTTTACATTTCATAGCGCAGCATTATCAGGATTTTGAACTTTTGGCCATGAGCTATGGTACTTTTTCGCCCGTGTCCCTGCTAAAGCATGGACAAATTTTGTCTGAAGCCATAGAGAAAATGGGAAAGCGAACAGTGATTATCGCCAGCGGCGACATGTCGCATGCCCTTAGTAATAATGGTCCCTATAATTATAATGAAAATGGCCCGTGGTTCGATTCGCTTATGCAAGAATGTGTTTCAAATCAAAAACCATATGATGCTTTTACACTACCTCATGAGAAGCTGGAAATGGCTGCTGAGTGTGGGTTTAAATCCTATGCACTCATGATGGGAGCGCTAAGCAAATATGCGCTGGAGTCTAACGTCGTGAGCTACGAGGGACCTTTTGGTGTCGGCTATCTCGTCGCACGATTTATGCCTTTAGGAAAAAGCCAGCAGGATCCGGTCTCGATCATTGAGAATAAAATTAAGAGGGACCACTCCGAAAGGATAAAGCATGCCCATCCATTTGTGAAGTTTGCAGAGACGATCATCGATCATTACGTTCGCCATCACCACTTGCCAAACTGGTCACTTGATGCGCATGGCATCATCATGGATAATCAAAATATTCCGCTTGAGGGGTGCATGGCGCTTTCTAAGCAAAAGAACGGCACTTTTGTATCGATAAAGAAGAATGGCGTGTTACGCGGTTGCATTGGCACCATCATGCCGACACGAGAGAATGTAATCTATGAGATCGCTCAGAATGCCGTGTCTGCCTGTTCCAAGGATTACCGATTTGATCCGATAACGCCAGATGAGCTCGACGAATTGACAGTATCAGTTGATGTGTTATCAGATCTGGAAGTCGTAAAAGATATCCACAGTCTGTCCCCAAAGAAGAATGGCATCATCGTACATTCAAAGGGTCGCATGGGCGTTCTACTCCCCAATTTGGAAGGGATAGACACCATTGAGGAGCAGATGAAAATCGCATCAAATAAAGGTGGATTTTCTGTGGAAGAAATAGACGATATGGAAACTTTTACTGTGGAAAGATTTTATTGAGAATGTGGATAAGTTGTGGACAATGTGGATGAAACCACCAACACACGGAAAAAACGTGTGGTGTGACTGTTACTTATCCACAGTGAGGATGGATAAATGAAAAAAACGCTTACGGCTGTCATCAGCATTCTACTAATCGCCGTTTTTTTAGCATCAGCTGTACTGGCAGTCAACCTAGAGCTTAACATTAAGATTAGAAGAAAACTGAGCACTATGATTCGGCCCTTTGAGATTGTGGCGACTGCTCCTAAGCAGATTCTACTCACTGAAACGGGGCCTATTATTGATGAGCAATCGAAGGAACTGATGTCGATTTATGAAACCCAAGGAAAGGTGTTTCTAAATGTAGTGCATCTTAATTTTGATGGGGTATCGAGCCACTATGACCAAAAAAACAAAGTACTTAGCATTATCGCAGGTGAAGAACATCTAACGGTAACAGAATCAGGTGTAAGTACTCTAAATGGAGAAAAAATCGATATCAATGTAGCCCTCATAAATCTAGGAGAGGCAATTTACATTAGTTTAGACGACCTCAATCGATTAAGCATTGGCGATAAAATCGGTTTTTCACAAGTTAATGCATCGCAGGGCGGAAATGTCATCATCATGAACGCTTATTGGCCTATCAGCGAGGTGACATTAAATGATGGCACTTGGATTTTTGAGACACACGATGCGCTACTTGAGCGTCAAAAGAATGATTATGAAATCGATTTTTTATATCGAATCGGTAATCTATTCAATAAGACGAGAATCCTCGATGAATCCAAACGGATATCTGTTGTGGCATATGACTTAGGGGATGATACGTTATTCATCGTTGATCAAAGCAATACTGCAGGGTATGTTGCGAAGACGGATAATATGGTGTTAAACACGCGACCTCCTGAGAAAACGCAATTACCAAATGCAAGACACCTCTCGTTTTCTGACCCTATCGTAATGACATGGGAAGCGGTCTATTCTTATAATCCGGATCCAAAGGTTCTACCAGAAATGCCGTATGTCAATGTCGTTTCACCGACTTGGTATGAACTCGCCGATTCAAGTGGTGGTATTACTGGAAAACCTTCAGATGATTATATCGCATGGGCAACTGGAAAGTCGTTTCACCTGTGGCCTCTCGTATCAAATGCATTTGATATCGATAGAACCCATGATTTTCTACACGACTTTTTCGCGAGGAAGCAATTTATTGAAAAGCTGATAGAAGAAGCCGTTTTAAAGGGTTATGAAGGCATCAATATCGACTTTGAGAATGTCTATTTAGCGGATCGTGATGCGTTGACCCATTTTGTTAACGAATTCGTCTATTATGCGCATCAAAAGAACCTGATGGTTTCCATGGATGTGACCGTTATGGGGGGCTCTGACAACTGGTCGAAGTGCTATGATCATCCGAGACTAGGGAAAATTGTAGATTTTCTCGTCATCATGGCATATGATGAGTATTGGGCTTCTAGTCCGGTTAGTGGTCCTGTGGCTTCTTATGATTGGGTAGAAAAACATATGACAGCACTTGCGGAGGTGGTTGATTCTCGTAAGCTTGTTTTGGGGATTCCGCTTTATACGCGTGTTTGGAGAGAATATCCAGCTGAAGATGTGGCAAATAAAGAGCGCGTTAAGTCCACTGCGATTGGAATGGAAGCTCAAAATACGTTGATAGAAAAATATGCGCTTAAACCCATTTGGGATGAAGTCGATCGTCTTTTTTATGCGACATTTTTTGAAAACGATGCCCAAGTGAAAATTTGGATTGAGAATGCAGTGACCATTAAGGAAAAGGCTAAGCTCGTGGATACGCTGAATCTCAAAGGTGTCGCAACTTGGCGCAGAGGGTTTGAAACACCGGATATATGGCCAGTGTTTAAACTGTTATTTGATTAGATGAGGGACAGATGAAAGAGATTGGATTGGTTTTTAATACTAAAAAAATGTTGCGATATTTTATACTTCTCATCATCGGATTAACGTTGATGTTCTATAGCGCGATTAGCTACTATGAGCAGCAACGATTATTTGAACAAAGACTTACAGATGAGGAAGTCATCATTCGAGCAAAAGCGCTTGGATTGGTGGAAATTACAGAGCAATTAAAGGAAAAGACAAATGATTAGAATAAATGAAGTTAAGTTCGATATAAAAGAACCCTTTGGAAAACCTCAGATCATATCAAAAATTCTTAAAAAAACGGGTCTTAAAAGCGATCAATTAATTGATTTTCAAATTGTTCGTGAGTCAATCGATGCGAGAAAGGGGCTCAATTTTTCTTATGTCATCGATATCCGAACTACTAAGGAGAGCTTCCTTTTGAAAAAAGGATTTAAGGAGGCGCCAAAACCGTTTGAGCCCATACATTTAAGACTTCAAATAGGGGCCACTGGTGCAAATCAGCATCGCCCTATAGTTGTCGGGATGGGACCAGCAGGATTATTTGCTGCGCTGCAACTTGCCTATGCAGGTTTAAACCCAGTGGTGCTAGAAATGGGTGAGCCGGTGGAGCATCGAAAAATAACAGTGGATCGATTTTGGAAAGAGGGACATCTAAATCCAAAATCAAATGTTCAATTCGGAGAGGGCGGTGCAGGTGCATTTTCTGATGGAAAATTAACCACCCGAATCAAGGATCCGAGAATAGAGTTTGTCATCGATGAGCTCATAAAGGCAGGCGCCCCTGAAGAAATTAGGTATCAGAATAAACCGCATATTGGAACAGACCTTCTCTGTGATGTTGTAAAGCAGTTAAGGCTAAAAATTATAAGTCTTGGTGGTGAAGTGCACTTCAACTCAGAGGTAGTAGCACTTAAGGTTGATAATGACCACGTCGAGGTAATCGTAGAAAATGGATTAACCTATCAAACAAATGCAATGATTTTAGCCATAGGACATAGTGCAAGGGGATTGTTTGAAGTTCTTGAACAAATGGGGATGGCTCTGGAGCAAAAGCCCTTTGCAATGGGGGTAAGAATTGAACACCCTCAAGTTTTGATCGATGCGGTTCAATACGGTGAGGATCGAAAAAGCAGTCGGCTGGGTGCTGCAGAATATAAACTGACACATGGCACGAGTAATGGTCGTAGCGTCTATTCGTTTTGCATGTGTCCTGGTGGTAAAGTGGTCGGCTCAGCTTCAGAAGAGCGGCATTTAGTCGTGAATGGTATGAGCTACCACGCACGTGATTTAGAGAATGCAAACAGTGCGTTACTAGTGAATATTATGCCTGAAGACTTCCCATCTAAAGAGGTTCTAGCAGGCGTAACTTATCAACGAACTCTTGAAAGAAAGGCCTTTCTTGCTGGTGGTGGTGGATATAAAGCACCGACCCAAAAGCTGTCAGATTTTATGGCAGAAAAGCAGTGCTTTGATAAGGATGCGGTAGTCGCTTATTATAAACAGTTCGATATCGATTATGAAAAAGTGATGTCGCGATACAACATAACTTATGAACCTGAAACGGTTGAGACGGACTTAACAACAGTGTTACCAGCCTTTATGAAAGAAGCCTTAGTTGAAGCGATCGTAAGATTTGGTCGTATCATACCAGGATTTGACGACCCACGTATCAAAATAACGGCAGTCGAATCTAGGAGCTCTTCTCCTGTAAGAATTATTCGGAACCCGGAACAATACCATTCAATCTCTCATGAAATGATCTATCCATGTGGTGAGGGAGCCGGTTATGCTGGTGGCATAACATCTTCTGCAGTTGATGGTGTAAAGGTGGCTGAAGCAATTATAATGAAGAAAAAAGTACAAATAGTATAGCAGTCTTAAAATAAACACAACATGATGTATGCATTCTTGTAAAGTTTTATAAAAAATTTGCAAGAGTGCTATTTTTTTTGCAAAAATAATTAAGAAAATACCATAAAGTTTAATTTTTCCTGTTGCGTTTTCGTAACAATTATAATAATATAAAATTACGTTGAAAGGGGGTTATATAATGTCAGAAAAACGTGAAAATTGGGGAAGTAAGCTTGGCTTAGTCCTCGCGATGGCAGGAAATGCCGTTGGTTTGGGTAACTTCTGGAGATATCCATACCAAGCCGCAAAAAATGGGGGCGGCGCATTCATGCTTCCTTACTTTGGAGCACTCATCCTTATGGGTATTCCACTCATGCTCGTCGAGTGGAGCTTAGGTAGAATGGGTGGTAAGTACGGTCATGGTACACTTGGACCTATGGTTTATTTGCAAGCGCGTGAAGGCGTTAAACCTAAAACAGCTATTATCTTAGGATCATTAGCAGGCGGTTTGGCACTTGGCGTAACATTGCTGGTAAACTCATACTACAACCACATTATCGGTTGGACGATGGGCTACACTGTACTTTCATTGACAGGTGCTTACATGGATCCAGAAATCAGCACAGGTGGATTCTTCGTTGATTACATCCAAAATCCTGGATTGGTATTCGGCTTCTGGCTTCTCGCACTGACAGTGCTTCTGTTTACCGCTATGGGTGGTATTCAGAAAGGCGTAGAGCGTATGGCAAAAATTTTAATGCCTACGATTTATGTATTCGGTATTATTCTTATTATCAGAACATTAACACTTGGTTCACCAAATCCAGCTCACCCAGACTGGACACCGATTGCAGGTCTTAACTTCATCTGGTCACCTAGATGGGCGGATCTCAACTGGGCAGCTACCATGGCAGCTTGTGGTCAAATCTTCTTCACACTCTCCATTGGTATGGGTATCATTTGTAACTACGCTTCTTACCTTAAGCCAGATGATGACGTTGTTCTTTCTGGATTTACGACAGTGGCACTCAACGAGCTTGCTGAAGTTATCCTCGGCGGAACGATCGCGATTCCGATTGCTTATGCATTCTTAGGTCCAGATGGCGTTGGCGCTTCTATCGGTCTTTCATTTATCGCACTTCCAAGTCTCTTTAGAGAAATGGGCTTCGGTAATATCGTAGGCGCATTGTGGTTCTTGCTTCTCTCATTCGCTGGTTTAACTTCTGCTATTGCGATGTACAACTACTTGGTTGCATTGATCATGGAAAACTCAAGCATGGTCAGAAAAAATGCTTCTATCGCAGTATTCATTGGTTACATCATCGTAGGTTTACCAGTTGCTCTCGAGCCAATCTTAACGAAGACAGCAGATCTCATGTACTTTACTGAGGTTGATAACTGGGTAGGTAACTACTTCCTCTTCGTATTAGGTCTGATCGAAATCATCGTAACGGGCTGGTTATTTAGAGAAAAAGGATTACCAGAAATCAACCGTGGCGGATACTGGCAAGTTCCTAGCTGGTTCTACAAAGCTTTCATTCAGTTCTTAACACCTGTCCTCATGATTGTCGTACTCGTTATGTATACGATTGATACAGCTAAAGCTGGATATTATAAGTTTATTCCAGATTTCGTTGCAGGTAATGACGTCCTCATTCCTTGGGTACAAGCAGGTCGTGTAGTTGTATTCGGCGTAGTAGCGATTGGCTGCTGGGTTACTTACAATTCTATCAAGCGTTCTTATAAAGAAGAGCTTGAGAAGAATGAAGTAATCATCCGCTTATAAGGAGGTAATTTATGTCTGCAGGTGCATTAACTTTTATGGTGCTCGCATGGGGCGTAATCCTCGTGGCAGTAGTAGTATCATTATCTCAACTTGTAAAACACAGCAAATAAATAAAGTTAAGCCCCCACTTGTGGTGGGGGCTTATTTTGGAGGTTTTCATGGGAAAGGCGCTGACGGATGTGTTTACACAGCTCCAGGGAAATTTAGGTAAATACTATAAGGATAAAAAGCTGACGAAGTATACAGACCAAGTTAACCGATTAGTCGTCAGTTATTCAGCATTAGAGATAGAAGAGCGCCATGTATTGACTTATGACAGTCTTGCAAAAAGAGGCGTAGAATTATTGAAACCAGGAAATCTTAAGGATGAAAACAAGCTGAAGTACTTTTTAAGATATTGTGATGCCGCACTCTATGATTTTAGAGACGACATGAAGACACTTACGCTCATTATGCGCGCATATATGATGACGGTCATGTTCTTTTACCTTTTAACCCCTCAATATTTTGGATACGTTTTACCACTAATCATGGTCGTGCCAGTATTTATCGGTATGAGAGGGATGAAGAAGCGAAGTTTAAATGGTTTGATTACGGGTTGCTCGGTAGTCCCTCTAGCCATTATGGTAGGTGTCGTCCATTTCAAAAGTATTTTTATAGCTCTCAATACAGGTTATGATGAATATATCGCTGAGCTCGCGGCAAATTATAGCTTTTCTTTTGAGTTTGCAAGTGGTTTATTGACAACCATGAATATACTCGCAGCAGTGATGCTCATTGCTGGTATGCTAACAGCGTATTTAGGCATCAGACACAACAGAATGTTTTTATAGTAAAAGCGAGGACGCTCCCGTAAGGAAGCGTCCTTTTTAGTTTGACCTTTTGCGGATATTTTTTGAACTTAATATCGATGCTAAAGTTTATATACGGTTATTTCCTCGCAGTAAGAGCATTCGTACTCCATTTTACCATTGGCTTTTAGTAGCTTAAACTCAGGAATAGCGTAATCATCAGTATGTGTGATGCATCGAGGATTTTGACACTGAAGGCCCCCTTTAATGGTTTTGGGGATGCGCGCTTTGACTTTGTCCACTAATGCGCCATTTTTTATCACATTTACAGTGATTCGAGGATCGATAAGCCCCAATAAATCTAAGTCCACATCAAAGACATTTTCGATTTTGATGATATCCTTTTTTCCGATGATTTGACTGCTGACATTCATGAGCAGAACCACTGGATATTCCGTGTCTGCAAATAGGCGATTGAAAATCTTTAGTCCATTTCCTGCGCTGATATGATCGATAACCAAGCCGTTTTCTATTCCTTTAACCTCTAGCATATGGACCCACCTCCAATAATTTCGCGATCAATGCCATTCTTACATAAACACCCATTTCCGATTGTTCAAAGTAGACGGCACGCTGGTCGTCGTCAACATCATAAGCGATCTCATTGACACGTGGCAGTGGATGCATGATAATCATATCTGGTTTAGCGGTCTTGATTTTTTCACGTGTGACTTTAAAGGAGTTTTTAAGTTTGAGGTAGTCTGCCTCGTTAAAGAAACGCTCCTTCTGAATGCGCGTCATGTATAGGATGTCGATATTTTCGATGACTTCCTCTAGATAGACGACTTCTTTTAGTTCTACGCCATACTTATCTACTAACTGACGCTTTAGTGCGTCGGGGAGACGAAGCTCTTCAGGCGAGACGAGGTAAAAATGCTTCGTTCCAAAGCGTGCCATGGTTCTGATGAGGGAGTGAACCGTACGTCCATATTTCAAATCACCACAGAACGCGACGGTATGTCCACTAATCGTGCCTTTAAAGCGTTTTATGGTTATAAGATCGGTTAATGTTTGAGTTGGATGTTGGTGCCCACCATCTCCGCCATTGATGATCGGGATACTGGAGTATTGGGAGGCGAGTTTTGGTGCGCCTTCTTTCGGATGGCGCATGACGATGACGTCTGCATAATAGCCCATCACACGAATGGTATCTGCTAAACTCTCACCTTTTTTGGTAGAACTCGTGTCTGCATCGGCAAACCCGATGACATTGCCGCCCATGCGCATCATGGCGCTGTCGAAGCTAAATTTCGTGCGTGTGCTTGGCTCAAAGAACAGTGAGGCCAGGATTTTGCCATCACAGATTTTTTGATAGTCACGCGGATTTTCATAAATCTTTAGACCAGTGTCCACCAGTTCTTCGATTTCTTCAAGTGTAAAGTCTTCAGGTTCAATTAAATGTCTCATTTTTCCTCCTTTTGATCCCACAGAATCAACTTAAAGTTTGGAAATAAAAAATACCTTTGCAGAGGCGCAAAGGTATTAAACCACGTAAATCACTATACGAAAGTGTACTTGCCTTCTCGACCTCTCGGATCAAGTTAAAGGTATTCAGTTATGAAATTTCCTGTTTATCGTGTACATCATACCACACGTAAAAACGGATGGTCAACAAAAATTATAATCAGTTGACAGATAAATCACCTGTGTGATAGAGTATAGAAAAGTTAAAACCTTTAAACAGGTACGAGAGACCTGCAAGGTGAATGATGCGTTATTAGGGTTGTTCTACGTCTTGGCAGGTGCCAGGGCGTTTTTTTATGCCATTAAAGAGGAGGTTTTCGTGATCATCATTAAGAATGCGACATTGATTGAAGAAGGCACAGGCAATTTCATTAGAAGGGATCTCCGAATTGAACAGGGCTTATTCACAGCAATTAGTGAAGATGAAATTGATGATAACCAAACATCAGGAGAAACAGATGTGGTGATTGATGCCTTGGGACGACACGTTTTTCCAGGTTTCATCGACTTGCATGTGCATTTGAGGGAACCAGGATATACACATAAAGAAACCATATTCACGGGAACGAAAGCCTGTGCAAAAGGTGGCTATACCACTGTGTTTTGTATGCCGAATACACAACCAGCATTGGATACAGCAAAGGTGTTAAATGACCTTCAGCGGATCATCAAAAAGGAAGCCTGTATCCATGTCATCCCAGTGGGAGCAATTACGAAAGGCATCGCAGGTCACGAGCTTACAGACCATAAAGCTTTAATCGACGCAGGGGCAGGTGCACTCTCTGATGATGGAAAAACCACTATGAATTCCGACTTTATGATAGCGGCATTTGAGAACTCGAAAGCACTAAACATACCCGTCATGACCCACTCTGAAGATCACGAAGTGACGAAAACGTATAAGGAAACGTTATTTCCAACAGAAGCTGAATCGGATATCGTCATTCGCGATATCGAACTTTGCAAGCGTTATGGTGGGCATCTCCATGTGTCGCATGTGAGTTCGAAAGCTTCGGTGGATGCCATTAGGGAAGCTAAAAAAATGGGATTACATGTAACCTGCGAAGTTGCACCGCATCACTTTGCGCTCTCGGATGCCAATATAAACCCCATGTCGCCGCTCAGTAAAGTGAATCCGCCCATACGCAGCGAGCATGATCGATTAGCAATTTTAGAGGCTATCGCGGATGGAACCATCGATGCAATCGCCACAGACCATGCACCACATGAGATGGAAAGCAAGCAAGGATCTTTCAGTGATTCAAGCTTCGGGATCAGTGGGATTGAAACGGCGTTTACCATCGCCTATAAAGTGCTGGTTATGGGGAAAATCATTTCGTTAAAACGACTAATTGAAATGCTTACGGTCAATCCCGCTAAAATTGGTGGATTGAGTGATCGTGGTAAGCTACAAGTCGGCATGAAAGCGGATTTAACGGTTATAGATTTAAACGAGGTTCAGATCATCTCAAGTGATCGCTTCATATCAAAAGGAAAAAATACCCCCTTCAATGGCTTTGAAGGGCTGGGTACAGTCGTCATGACCCTGTGCGAAGGGAACGTAGTCTATAAGAAAGAAGGTCAATAAATGATTTGTGATGAATTGATTAAGCAGATAATCGAGAAAAAGAGTCCGATAGTGGTTGGTCTCGATCCACGTCTGGAAAGTATGCCGAAAGCGCTACTTGAAGCCGCATTTGAGCAATGTGGTGAAACACTTGAAGGTGCAGCCGAGTGCATATTGAACTTCAACAAAGGAATCATCGATGCAGTGGCGGACTTGGTCCCCGCTGTTAAGCCACAAATAGCATTTTATGAGCAATATGGTATCCCGGGACTAACAGCTTATAGCGAAACCTGCAAGTATGCGAGAGAAAAGGGACTGATCGTCATCGCGGACATAAAACGCGGAGATATTGGCACAACTTCTAAAGCCTATTCACTGGCACACCTAGGGAAGGTCAAAGTAGGAAAAAACACATATGAACCCTTTAGCGCAGATTACGCAACCGTAAATCCGTACTTGGGCGATGACTGCCATAAGGAATTTATGGATGAGGTAAAATCTCATAATAAAGGCCTTTTTATACTGGTAAAAACGTCGAATCCTACATCGGGTCAGCTCCAAGACATCGAAACTGGCGAGGGTAAGGTGTATGAGCATGTGGCGCGTATGGTTAAAAATTGGGGCGAGCAAATTATCGGAGAGTCGGGGTATTCACCAGTAGGTGCAGTGGTGGGTGCGACCTATCCAAAAGAGCTGGAAACGCTTCGAAAGGCTATGCCGAGGGCCATATTCCTCGTGCCAGGCTACGGTGCTCAAGGCGGAAAGGCAGAAGACATCGTAGGTGCATTTAATGAAGACGGTTTAGGTGCCATCGTCAACAACTCTAGAGGGATCCTTTATGCTTTTGAAGGGACGGGGATGGGCTATCAGGAAGCGGCGAGAGAACAAACGTTAAATATGAAGGAAGCGATTAATCAAGCACTCGTAAATTCAGGAAAAAAATACTGGTAAGGAGAATTCCATGCGTTTTGATGGCTTTTCGAAAATTGTGGATAAAGATTGGATTCAAGACGATGTCGTCATGATTTCGATTGAAAGGGTAGCAGAGATGGGAGAAATCATCCCAGGTCAGTTTTTCAATATACAAGCATCCGCAGCGGGATACCCCATGCTTAGACGCCCTATATCTGTCAGTGGTTATGACGAAAAGACGGTTACATTTACAGTTAAAGTTCTAGGGGCAGGAACGAAGCAACTCTCAGAACACCGAGTGGGAGAGGTCATCAAGTTGATGGGGCCGCTGGGAAATGGCTTCGAGAGAGTGAAGGCAAAGAAAGTTCTAATCATCGGAGGCGGAATCGGTGTAGCGCCTATGAAAGGACTTATCGAAAAACTCGAGCAGCCCTCATCTGAGATCGATGTCATCCTTGGATTTAAGGATCACCCCTATCTCACCGATTCTTTCAGAACAAGATGTCAAAGGTTAGCCTTATTCTCTGAAACGATCAGTGGTTTTCGAAAAGGATATGTAACAGAAGCACTTGAGGAATGGATCAAAACCACCGCATACGAAATGGTTTATGCTTGTGGCCCACTGGCCATGCTAAGGCGTGTGGCGAAAACCCTTAATGAAGCAGGCGTTCCAGTCCAGTTATTGATGGAAGAAAAAATGGCGTGTGGTATCGGTGCATGTCTCGTGTGCACCTGTAAGACTAAAAAAGATGATTTCAACTTTAAACTTTCAAGGATGTGTAAAGACGGTCCCATGTTCTATGGAAGCGAGGTGATCTTTGATGAAAACTAATCTATGTGTTGACCTCAATGGCCTCGTGCTTAAAAATCCTGTAACCACCGCTTCAGGAACCTATGGATTTGGCCGAGAGTATGGAGAGTATTTGGACTTGAGCCTTTTAGGTGCTATCTCGGTTAAAGGCCTTACATTGGAACCGAGAGAAGGAAACGAAGGGGTCCGAATCGCTGAAACGCCCATGGGCATGATAAACAGTGTCGGCCTTCAAAATCCAGGGGTTCATGCCTTTATTGAACATGAAATTCCATTCTTAAGATCACATGATTTAAAAATCATCGCCAATATCAATGGCAATACGATAGAAGAGTATTGTGAGATGGCGCAGATCCTCGATCATGCCGATGTGGATTCAATTGAGCTAAATATTTCCTGTCCAAACGTTAAAAATGGCGGTCTCGCCTTTGGTACGAATCCGAAAGTAGTGCAGGAAGTGGTTTCCCGCGTTAGAAAATCCACTAGCAAGCATTTGATGGTGAAGCTATCGCCGAATGTGACAGATATCAAGGAAATTGCTCGCATCGTCGAAGCCGAGGGGGCAGACTGCCTATCCTTGATTAACACGGTAAGTGGAATGGCCATCGATATCTATAAGCGTAGGACGGTATTAAAGCGCGGATCCGGTGGGCTTTCAGGACCAGCCATAAAGCCAATCGCCCTAAAGCTTGTCAACGATGTCTATCATACCGTTAAAATCCCTATTCTAGGAATGGGGGGGATCGCCACACATGAAGATGCCGTCGAATTTTTACTTGCAGGCGCATCAGCAATCGCAGTTGGAACCGCTAACTTTTCTAATCCGAAAGCACCAGTGGAAATTTTAGAGGGAATCCAGCGTTACATGGTTCAGATGGGTTACAGCTCGGTGACGCAGATAACAGGCGACTTAAAATAAACGATAATAAATAAAGCCTCATCACCTACTCGCTTAAATGCGGTTAAGTGATAAGGCTTTTTTTCAGTTTGGGATCTCGTTAAGCTTTATTTTTACTGGCGATTAAATCGGTGATGACCATTTGTTTGGTAGCCTTGGGATTAAAACCGTGATATTTAAAGATCGCATTTAAAATGTACCCTCCACCAAAAGCATTTAGAAGGGTGCCAATGCCATACGCACTACCAAGCATGATTCCGATAAAGACGATGGTCACTTCAATCAGGGGTCTCATTATCGATACACTAATGCCCGTTAGCTTCACTAAACCGACCAACAAGCCATCCCGTGGTCCAGCGCCAAGTTCACAGCTTAAATATAAGTAGATGCCGTAATTGAAGAAAAATGTACCGACTAATAAATAGATAATCCTAATGGGGAGAGAATCCGTTAGCGGTATAAAATTCATCGCATCAAACAGATCGACGAAAAAACCGATGAAAAACATATTGAGAATCGTACCGACTCCTGGATATATTTTTATGAGTAATGACAAAGCGATGATGACCAAACCCGTGACTTGGGAGACGACACCAAATTTGACACCAGTGACGAGAAAAACGCCTTCGTGAAAAGTGCCCCATGGATTCAATCCCATGTTAGAATAACGCGTAAGGTTAGTACCGATGGCGATGACGATAAAGCCAAACATTAGCTTAGGCATTTGAGTGATGATTTTGTTTGATACTTCTTTATTCATGACCTGCTCCTTTATTTCGAAACCCTAATAATAAAGTAACATAAAAGGCAGGCTTAAACAACCTTTGCGTGAATCTTTTAAAATGGACAAGATGGATTTTTACTATATATAGTAGGAATAAATTGAGGGCATACAATTGGAAAAAACTGAAAACTCTTTCTTTTAATTTACCTGTTGACGAGTAATTTATAATTTGGTATTATAAACAAGCACTAAAGCTTATGACATTGAGTAGCAAAATCATGTAAATATTGCGTTAAGAATTTATGAAATAATTCCAACAAAAATGTTGACATGAAAAATAATCGGTGTTATCATAAGAGAGTCGCCGCAAGCGATTGCGGTTACAGAGTTTAACACAGGACCTTGAAAATTGAATAGCGCAAATGAAAAAAACCAAAAAACGCAATTCTTTGAAAAAAGAAAAGTGATAACGGAAATGTGAAAACATTTCAAAAAAAGATGCAGCGATGCATCGATCGTAACTACTAAGTAGTTACGAGCTAGTTAGCTCATTTATGAGTTAGCAGGCAAACCCTTAAGATTTTATTTAAGAGTTTGATCCTGGCTCAGGATGAACGCTGGCGGCGTGCCTAACACATGCAAGTCGAGCGAGA
>JAIUOA010000002.1 GCA_020161295.1 Bacillota bacterium
CATTTCTGAGTCAACCAAGGGTGAATTCTGCATTCATCCATAATCAAATGGTCTTAATCAACCTTTGACTCACAAGAAAACGCTGATTTTTTTTAAAACCTTTTTTCATAGGTTATTTGACACTACCTTACTCGATTATAGATTTTGAGGTGATAAAGGTCAAATAAAATGAAGAAATTTGACATAATCACTAATTAGTATTATATTAGTATTAGAAGCTTAATAAAGGAATGCCACTGTATAGCGAAGGGGTTGGCATAAAGAATAGTCGATTTAGGAGTAGATCATATGAGCAAAATTAGAATAGAATTTTTTCACGATGTGATTTGTAGCTTTTGCTTTCCCATGTCATATCGCATGCGACAGCTTAAAGCGCAGTTTCCAGAGTTGGAAATCGTGCACCGTTCGTTTGCTTTAGTTAAAGAGGTGCGTGATTTTGATGACATGTTTGGATCTCGTGAAAGGGCAAAGGCAGAGGTATTAGGGCACTGGGTGCATGCAAATCAAAATGATGATTACCATCGGTTTAATATCGACGGGATGCGGAAAGCTGATTTTCCGTTTCCGGAGTCCATGCTAGGCTTAAGAGCCTGTAAGGCGGCATCAAAGGTGGCAGGTGAAGCGGGCTACTGGGATGTTTTCGACGGTCTCCAGGAGGCGTTTTTTATGAAAAGTCAGAATATCGGCGACATGACCATCATCGAGCAGGTAGTGAAGTCGACACAAGTAGACTTCGAAGAATGGAAACGCTACTTTGAAGATCCCGCTACACTGTTGGCGGTTGAAGATGACCTTATGTTAGCAAGAGACTATCGCATCACCAGTGTACCCACCCTGATTATTAATGGCACTAAACGCATAATTGGCGCTCAGGGGTTAGATGCAATCATAGCGGCAGTAAAAAATCCGGATCAGCCTTTTTAGGTGATCCGGATTTGCTTTTATGCAGAATTAGTTAAGCATGAGCAGCGCCCACTTTTTGCTGTGAAAGCGTCTGAAAATAATGATGGCAGTGGCGAAAATGGAAAGAATTTCTGCCTGCCAAAGACCTGCCACACCTTGATTGAGTGTGAGGATAAACAAATAGGAGAGTGGAACAAAAAGTGCCCAGAGTCTTATCATGGTATAAATCATGAGTTTATAGGTATCTCCAGCCCCTCTCAAAGCGCCGCCCATGACGATCATGAAGTTAAGTCCAGGCTGATTGATCGCCATGTAAACCATTACTGGAATCCCTAAGGCGATGACGGTTTGATCTGTAGTAAAGGCATAAAGTAGTGGAAGTGGAATCGTTACGAAAAGGATCCCGACGAAAATTCCCCATAGGATGCCTAAGACGGAAGAGGTAAGTCCAATTTCAGATGCTTTATGAATGTCCTTTTCACCGAGAGATTTCCCCACCAAGGTGGCCGCTGCGATGCTGACGCCTACAGCTGGCATAAACGATAAGGATTCGATTTGAATGAGGATTCTAAATAATGCCTCTGCATCTGTTTCAAGCTTAGCGATGAAGACACCCACTACGACGAAAGAAAGCTGCATGAAAAACTGCTCAATTCCGCCAGGGAGGCTGATTCTAAATAATGGACCCAGTATGTGTCGATCCATTATCCATTTGGCTTTTAGTTTGATCATGGAATTCTTAACATAGAGGACATAGATATAAATCGCTGTTGCGACGATTCTCGATAGTGAGGTTGACAGAGCAGCCCCCGCTATGCCCATTTCGGGAAAGATGCCCCATCCTGTGATGAGAACGTAGTTGCCGAGGATATTCAGGAGATTTGCAAAACCTGTAATCCACATGGGTGTTTTCGTATCACCGGAGCCCCTTAATATGGAAGCGAAAGCGAACGAAAGGAACATGGGCACAAATCCGATTAGGATGTAATTAAAATAGAGTATCGCGTCTTCGAATATTTTAGGTTCAATCTCATAGATTCTGAATATATCTTCTTTAAAGACGAACGCCAAACCCATGACACCTAGACCAATCAACAGGTTGAGAACGACGTTTTGCTCTGCAATATGCTTCATTTTATGGGAGTCTTTTTCACCATAGGCTCTGGAAATCATGGCCACTGCACCGGTGTTAAAGGCAGAGAAGGTGAAAATCAAAAAGTACATGATTTGGTTCGAGAAACCAACCGAAGCGATGGCTCCGGATCCAATCATTTGTCCGATCATGATCATATCAGCGACGCCGAGTAGGGTGTTAAGCCCCATTTCTATGATGGCAGGAGCCGCCATAGCGAGAATCGCTAAGATGAGCGCCTTTTTACCTGTTAGCTTTTCAAATAGTTTTTGCATAATTTCTCCTAGTGTTTACAAATATTACTTCGACTGTCTAAGTAGTATAGCATAAATGGATTATAAGCAAAATACCAATGGAAGATTATTTATATCGTGAGCACGATATGATTATGGGTATTCATGATAATACAATGATTACAAGGAGGTAACCATGGGAATAGCGATGAAACTGACGATACTTTTTTCATATGGTTTAATGATCACTTTAAATGCACTTGCGAATATCCTTCCGATCAATGGATTGGGTACGGGTCAGATTTCGGATGGATTACTGTTGCAACCATCGCAAATGTAACGACTTTGTTGGTTAGTCTGGATTGGAGTGGATTCGGAATATCCAATCAGGTTTGGATGATTATGATTTTAATCATTGGGGCCTTAATCGGGATTATTACCATCTATAGACAAAAGGACATACCTTATGGAATGGTGATTATATGGGCTTATGGCGGAATTCTTTTAAAACACCTGTCAGAAACGGGGTTTAGTCGTGAATATCCACTGGTTATCGCCACCGTTGGTTTTTGTATCGTAGTGATACTGGGGGCTCTACTGAAAGTCTTTAATCGTTTAAGACAAGTAACATAAGATTTATACTCCCTAACGATAATCAAAGGAGGCGTTTACAGGATATCCTCCCAAAATGTGAGGCGCATCTATGTAAAAAAGCTTTCAGACATCGATGTCGATGTCATGAAAGCTACGAGATAAAAAATGAGTTGTTTATCCTTTATAAAGCATGCGGTCGTACATGTGGACGAAGCCCATTTTTTCGTAGAGTTTTTTAGCGCGTCCGTTAGGAATATCCACATGGAGAGAAAGATTACCACCCGTTTTGTCAATGGCTTGGTTGATGAGTTCGGTGGCGATACCACGACCTTTGTTTCCTTTTTTTACCCCGATATAAGCGAGATGGTATGAAGGGATAAAATCTGAAAATCCCATATGTACCACCACGCAGATGCCTTGGATTTCTCCATTATGAGTTGCTTTAAAGATGAAACCGACATCGATGGCCTTTTGAACGGCATCAGAGGTCTCTTCGATGCTGTCGTGATAAGGCTCAAGGAGTTTACGGACATGTGTAACAATTTCTGATTTATCTGTGCTTGGATGCTTTGAGATCTCAGAGATTTCGATGTCGTTCCTTCCATCATTTAAAATGACGATATGGGGACTAGGTAATGAAGCGCCATTTTCAATTAACGCGGCAAGGGCATAAGCTTCACCAGCACTGATACTTATATTTTCAAGTCTTTTAAGGAGCCTAGCGGCTTCTTTTAATTTTTCGGTACCGATATCGTAAAGAGTAGCTTTTGTGCTTGCAATCGTTTCTGATAGCGCATCATCATGGGCTAGACGCTTTAAAGTGAGTGAATGCACACCACAATTGATCTGCGGAATCTTAACGATTTTCCCGTTAACCCAGCTACGCATTAGCTCGTGGTAGATGCTTTTTAAAGTATAGCCACCATTGATCTGTGTCCAAATAGTGGCTGGTTCAGATACCCTTTCGAGAATTTCCTCGGTGATTTTCTGGATGGCGAGACTTCTGATGAAGGGCTTCTTCTCCCATTCGGACATTAAGAAGTATCCTTGAGAAATGGCATATTGTTCAATTTGATCATGCGTGTCCATACTTTGATTTCGCTTTATGGATATCCAATTGATTTCAGGATATTTTTTTTGAAGGAGCGTGGATTCCTTCGATTTATGCCCATACAGCGTCATCTCTTTTCCTAAAGCGAAATGGGAAATGGATTTTACATATTGCTCAGAACCATAGACGAAGATATTTTGGAATCCTTGGTCGTAAGCAAATTGTACCAGAGATTCGGCGATGCGATCGTTCTTATGGCCAGAGGGATTACTGCCTTCCAGTTTTAAGTAGATTGAATCTATCCCTAAGTGTTTCTCTAAATTTTTCGCCCGGAATAGAGGCGTTTGACCACTTAAATGCATATTTCATCCTCCTTAAAAAGTGATAACTACCTATTAAGTATATCTGATTACGCCTGATCATGCAAAAAGGCACTGACTTGTAAGTTTGATTTGACAAGTTTTCATTATAGGAATATACTATGACTGAAAGACCGGATTCGGTCATAGTTTTTATCGTATCTATGACTGGAATGGAAACGTGAGTCATAGCTGGAGGTGTTATGGGAAAACCATTTACTGAAGAAGAGAGAAGTAAGCTTAGGACACTTATGGTTCAAAATGCGCGAAAGGCGTTTGAATCACAGCCGTTTAACGAAGTAAAGGTCGAACAGATTACGAAGGAAACGGGCATCTCAAAAGGCGCGTTCTATACCTTTTATAAATCTAAGGAGGAGCTCTTTATCGACGTCCTTATAATAGTCGAGGAAGAAATGCAACAGCAGATCATGCAAAAAATAGCCCGACAGTCTACACTTAGAAAGCAGCTGAAGACCATCCTCATCGAGGCGATCCATACCTTCGAAAAGGGTTATTTATTTAAATCCTTTGAAGATCCTATCATCCAGGCTGCGATTCTTTCTAAGGCCACTGACGCTCAAAGGGAGCAAATGCTCGTCGCAGACAGGCGCTTTCTCGAGCAGCTTATCGCTGATGAAAGCAGTCTAAAGCTAGACAGGGCAACGGCACTTGACCTGTTGAGAAGCGTTTTTTTTATATTACCTGTTAAAGCGCAACTGGAATCACCCTTTGAAACATTTATCAGTCAGTTTGTATCTGCAATGGTGGATACCATTATACATGAAGAGGCACCCGGCATGGTGGTGCCGAAGGAAGGCAACTATGTGTCATAAAGGATTAGAAGCATCATGGAGCATCGAAATTGATCAGTTAACGAAATATTATGGCAAACACATAGGGGTAAAGGATTTATCCATGTCCGTAAGAACGGGCGATTTTTATGGGTTTATCGGTCCAAATGGTGCCGGGAAGACCACTGCGATTAAAACACTGGTAAACCTGCTCATCCCGACATCTGGAGAGGTAAGGATACTGGGTGCCAATACCGCTAAGCACCTCGATAAAATTAAGGACAGAATCGGCTTTATGCCGTCAGAGGTCAATCTCTATGAAGATTTGACGGTGGAAGGCCTTCTGCAGATGAACAGGAGTTACTATAAGAAACGTGGCGGACAGGTTAAGCAAGATCAAATGAAGGCCTATGAAAAGAAGGTCATCGACTGTTTAGAAATCGATGTTACGAAGCGTTTTAAAGCGTTATCACTGGGAAACAGAAAAAAAGTTGGGTTTCTAATGTCCATAGCCCATGAACCGGAGGTGCTGATTCTTGATGAGCCCACTTCTGGTCTCGATCCGCTGATCCAGGATGAGCTGATGAAGCTGCTGAGTGAAAGGCATCAGGCGGGAACGACGATTCTTTTATCCTCCCATACTTTAAGTGAAGTGGAAAACAACTGTATCACTGTAGGACTCATCAAAGAAGGCCGAATGATCATGCAAGACGATATTTCTAGGCTGAAGCGGATGAATCTGAAACACGTTGAGGTTTATATTGACCCAGCTGAACTTCAGAGCCTATTAAACTGGGCGAATAGAATCGGTGCTGTACAATCAGAGCCTGCTAGGAGCAGTGGTGCCAGTAAGGTCGTTTTATTTAAGACGGCAGCGGCGATTACAGACGTGATGCAAACCCTTTCTCAAGTCGCTACGCGGGATGTGAATATTTTTGATCCCACTTTAGAGGATTTGTTTATGCACTATTATCAACAGAAAGAGGTGAAGTGATGTTCACTTTCGTGAAAAATGAATGGTTGAGGCGATATAAGGCCCCTATGATTTTTACGCTAATCGTAGCGAGCATGATTTTCATCAGCATGCAATTTTATAAAACCATCATGGAAAACATGATTTTACTGGATACCTTCCTCTCTACCGATATGATGAATGGGATATTAGGGGCGTTTGGGGTAGATGTGGCGGCCATGAAAAGCGTGGTCGGATTCTTTTCGAGTTATTCCACCATGTGGGTGATGATGGCGGGAGGGATTTACTTCGCTTACTTCGGTGCAGAGATGATTGCGCGTGAGGAACGCCTGAATACCATCAGTTACCTGGCGATCAAACCGATGTCGCGACGTGCGCTTTTCCTCTCCAAATGGCTGGCGCTACAAGGCATCATTCTTGCGTTTTTTATGGGTATTTCACTGGTAGGCGTGCTATCCGTAGGCATGCAGAGCCGATATGCGCCGTGGACCATCAACGCTGAGGCGCTTACGGAAGAGCGTGTCAACCGAATCGCTGAAAATGGGGAGGCATTATCGCCCTATTTAAAGGTGGACGAAGCCTTGTTCGATGCATTTACCATGGAAATGCTGTTTGGCCAGTTTACAGGAAACGAAGCAGAAATCGAAGCTGCGGGCATCGATGCTCAGGGGCTTATCGCATCCATAGGAGATGAACTTCAAAATCCGGAGGTGATGTTCGACAACATGCTTCAAAACCCAGAGAAGTATCTAGAGACATTTAAGCGATATTTAGGTGATTCTGAGGCCTTAAAACTGGATGAAGCGACCTTTGCGGAGGCAGTTAAGGAGGAACAGGCGAAATACCGAGATATGAAAGCCGATTTTTTAACAGGTAAAAATGTCATCGGCCATTACTTTTCCTATGCCCCTGAGTTTTTCCTCGAAGAAATGATCACGTCGAATCAAATACCTTTGATGATAGCGGTGCACCCTGAACTCTCTGAGGTCGTTCAAAGGGTGAACTGGCGTAGCTTTGCGTATGTGATTTTCAACATGTGGGGTGTGGTATCCGCTCTAGGCACCTTCGGACTTTGCATCGCTGCGGTTACCATCCATGCGCAGCTGAGCGGTCAAATCGCCATGCTGATCAGCCTGATCTTCTATTTTATGAACACCATCCTAGAAATGGTGGGCAGTCTGAAGCTCCTTAAGTGGCTAACGCCATTTAGCTATGCAGACACCAGCGGTTCTAATCCAAATCTAATAAATATTATGATATTATTAATAGTGATGATGGGGATAAGTGCAATCGGTGCACTTCGCTATAAGAATCGCGACATCATCGGATAGATGGGAGGGTGTCATGAACCTAAGTATATGGATGATCATTTTTTTCCCCTTATTACTCTTAACGATGGTGACCATAGAAAAGTGGTATGGACCAAAAAGCCGTAGAAAGATTAGTTATGAAAGTCAAAGACTGCTATTGACCTTATTTATAGTCCTTGGTCCCAATGTGCTTACGTGGTACATGACGGACCGAGGGCTTAAAGAGATAGCCATCGCAACGGCAGTGCTTGTTATGGCGGCCTTGATAGGCAATTTTATCGGACCGAAGGTGTACCAAGTCGTCGACATTTCAGAAGTGTCCATTAAAAATGTCATCCTTAAAGCATGCCGAGAACTGGATCTCGGTGAGGTGACGATCACCAGTGAACAAGAAGAATTAAAGGAAGTTATCCGCTTCTCAAAATCAAAAGCGACCCTTTCGTTGGTTTATGCGAATCGATTCCCAACCGATTTAGCGATCGTCAAACTAGGCTTCCATACCATACATAAAGGTCCTATAATTAAGCCCATCATCGAAACCATTCGTGAGGCAGTCGAGCCTTATGAAATTCCTAGAGATTCGATGGGTATTAGATGGTTTAAAGGCGTGACGGTAACGGTCATGCTTGCAGGCATCCTCGTGATGGGGACGAATATTCTAATTGAAACCTACGAACAACAGCTGATGCCGATTTCGACTTATCCTGAACAACTAACGGTGACGAAGCTTGATAAGAATATTACGGATCAAAAGCAGCATGAAGTGAATGTTCTGACGGATGAAGCAGCGATTAAAGCCTTTTATGAGGCGCATCTCAACGGGCAAATATTCGATCAATATGAGATTAACCTAGAACATAAGATGATGAGCTTTGATTACGAAGTGGTTTTTGATGCACCTTGGAAACGCGCATATATCGGCGATTATGAGTCTTTTCTCGTGATTGATTATGAAATCATGGCGGCAGAAGAAAGCTGGGTTAGACCCTTTGCAATCCTTTATAGACTCTGGCATAAGGGAGACCAAAAAATTTATAGATTCCTATAGCTTGCTAGATTTGAAACGGCATTTGTCAGTGACAAAAATACCCCCAACCGAGGTTGTTATGGTAAAATATGAGCAAGTCAACAACATAAGGAATTTGCAGTTTCCACAAGTTTTAGGTTTGGGAGGTTATGATGAAAAAGTGGGGCATGTTATTACTCATGTTAGGTTTATTAGTTGGTATCTTAGCATTGAGCGGCTGTTCAAATGGTGGGGATACGGAAGCGAATACCGAAGCTACAATTGACCAAACGACATTGGCAGAAGAAACCACTGCTGGAGCGGTGGAAGCAGAAGCAACTGAAGAGACTGTTTTTGATCCTGGAAAAGACTTGCCACCTGTTGATTCCGAGGAGTTTGTCGGATACTGGCGTATGGTGGAAAGGAATGAAAATGGAGAGGTCAAGGACGTTTCTGATTATCCGATCTACTTTTTAGAGGTAACTGAAAATCGTCTTTATATCATCACGACCTCTTTAAATGAAAATGAAGGTTATTCATCCGCAGATAAATTCTACGTTTTGGACGGTGCATACTGCTATTATGATTATGACGAAATCAATCAAGATAATTATAAAAATGCCATTGATTCTCCATGGGGAGGGCGTTATGTCGTTTCCTTCGACGATGAGGATCAGCTAGTTCTTACAGAGTATTATAGTCTGGCGGGATTGAATGATGCCTATAATACCTATACCTATGTAAAAATTCCAGCAAACGAATGGCCGATTAGCGATTGATCAAGTAAAAAAATGAAGACGCATCCAAGTCATCTAATGATTAAAGGATGCGTCTATTTTTTTGGAGCATTCTTGCGAACAATGTTGACTATTTTAGCTAAAATAGCTAAAATAAAATTAGGAAATGCTGGAAATTACTCACGAACATGTACGAGAATGGGAGGTTTATTATGAAAATACCCTCGACGGAAATTAAAAACGCTTTTGGAAAATACCTTAGGCTATGTGCAACTGAGCCTGTGTACATCACTAAAAACGGGGTGGTGATCGCTAAACTATTGAATCATACACCTGAGGATGAGATTATCGAGCAATCAGGAAACCTTAGGAAGGTGTTCGATGTGGATGCCATCGAGCGTCGCGATTATGATTATGATCGGGTCGCAGAAGCCATCGAAGTCTATAATCTTGAACGGGTGAAGATGTCATTAGAAGCGTTTAAGCAGATGAATGAGGATGCGACAAATCGCTATGAGTATATAGACGGCGAGGTCTATCTACTGGGTGCACCTAGTATATTTCATCAGCGTGTGGTTTCACGGCTTCATATTGAGATGGACCGCTATCTCTCGGGGAAACCATGTGATGTTTTTGAGTCGCCGTTTGATGCGACACTTCTTAGACGGGGAAATAAGGCCTTCACAAACATCGTACAGCCCGATCTACTGGTGCTGTGCAACTGGCGTTCGGACACAGATGAAACGGGTCATTATAATGGCATCCCGAAACTATTGGTCGAAGTGCTTTCTCCGGGTAATACAAATAAGGAAATGTTTACGAAGCTCGACCTTTATCGCGATTCGGGGATAGAAGAATACTGGCTCATGGATCCCATAAAAGGCAACGCCATCATCTATCGTTTTGATGACTATAAAATCGTAGAAACACGTGCCTATAACCCTAATGATGTCTGCGAATCCATGATTTATCCTGGATTGACCTTTAAAGTGCTAGAATAAAAAAGGACATTTTTCAACGGCTGGGAAATAAAAAAAGCGCTGAATAAGCGCTTTTTTAATGTCTGGTTATTTTTGTTTTCGGTCACCGCTACGATCGATGAGTGCTTCGTATAAAATAAGCGTCGCAGCGATTCCCACGTTAAGCGAGTCGCAATCTCCACGCATGGGTATTTTTACTGCTTCTGATGGAATCTGGTACCAGTCCTTTGAGATGCCATATCGTTCACTGCCCATGATAATGGCGATCCTCCCTGAGTAATCCTGCTCATAGTAATACTGTTCTGCATCGGTATCGGTTAGGATAATTTGATAGCGATTCTGTTGAAGCCACGAGATGACCTTTTGGGTCTCTTCTTCGATGATGGGGACCTTGAAGCAGGAACCCTGTGAGCTTCTGAGAATCTTCGGATGGGTCACTCTGGTTTTACGGTTACAGATGATGATGGCGTCTGTATCGGTTCCATCACAGGAACGGATAATCGTACCGATGTTGCCGGGAATTTCCAATCCATCTAAAACGACGATGACTTCGTGCTTCTTCGGACTTAGGTTATCCAGATGTTTTTGAGGGAATTTTGCTAAGGCAAAAACGCCGGATGATGTCCCCACTTCTACGATTTTTTCGAAGGTGCTACTGGAGACGATATGCACTTCCTCAGCAAGGTCGCAAAGTGAAATCATAATTTGATAGGCTTCAGGTGTTGTGATGCCATAGAGATCTAAAACCACCGCTTGAATAGCCACGTTGTTTTTGATGAGCTGCTGGCAGCCCCATATGCCTTCTACACCAACCAGCTTCTCTGGATTTGATTTTGTGTTGTTGACGACAGCTTGGATTTTCTTGATGACAGCCGCATTTTTACCGGACAAACGGCATTTTCTTTTATAGTTTTCACGAATAAATCGCTCTTTTTCTTCTAAACTTTGTTTAATGAACAATTGATACCTCCATAAAGACTTCTTAGTTTCACCCACCTCATTATAGCATGAATTGGTTTGTATTATTTGACGAACAACTGTATTTGAGATAAAATATTAACTGAATAAATGAAAGGGAGTGAAAACGAGCATGGACGATGAACCTGGGGAAACGAAGCATTATAATTGCACGATTTTCCAAATGTTCAACCGCAAATTTAGGACTTACCATAGAAGACCGTGAAGCAGAAGCTATAGTTCTGTTTTATTTGGTCTATTTTTGTTTGTAAATCTATGGAGGAAACTATTTTGATAAAGCAACTATTCTTAATAATGATACTTATTGCTGCAAATGCATTTTTCGCAGCATCTGAGATGGCTTTAATCTCACTTAATGATAATAAAATTAAACTCATGGCTGAGGACGGTAATAAAAAGGCAAAGCAATTATTAAAACTGCTTGGAGAACCAAGTCGGTTCTTAGCGACGATTCAAATCGGCATCACATTGGCTGGATTTTTAGCCAGTGCATTTGCCGCTGAATCGTTTGCAGATCCCTTAGTAAGTTTTTTAAATAACTATGAAATTCCCGTTTCAGATGGCGTCTTAAAGGTTGCTGTGGTTATAGCCATTACGATTGTATTATCTTTTTTTACTTTAGTGATTGGCGAATTAGTACCTAAGCGTGTAGCGATGAAAAAAGCAGAAAGTATCTCATTTCGCGTCGTTGGATTGCTACTGATCTTATCAATAATTTCGGGCCCTTTTGTTAAATTACTCACTGCATCAACGAATGTTTTCGTTAGGCTGTTTGGTGTCGACCCGCATTCACTTGAAGACGATGTCACTGAAGAAGAAATTCGTATGATGGTGGACGTTGGAGAGGAAAAGGGCACCATCGACGAACGCGAGAAAATCATGATCAACAACATCTTCGAGTTCAATAATAAGACCGCAGAAGAAATCATGACTCACCGAATGGAGTTGGTAGGGGTTCCTGTAACGGTTGAATTATCAACACTTATGAACCGACTTGCAGAGGAGCGTTATTCACGGATCCCCGTCTATGACGGAAGTATCGATAATGTCGTGGGAATCCTTCATGTAAAAGATCTACTGGCATTAATCAATGTGGATTCGGAAATCAATTTTAAGATTGAAGATTACATGAGGAAGCCTTACTTTATTCCGAAGCAGAAAAAGATTGATGAACTCTTCGTCGATATACAAAATGCGAAAACGCATATGGCCATCGTCATCGATGAATATGGTGGAACGGCAGGCGTCGTAACAGTCGAGGACCTCGTCGAAGAAATCATGGGCAATATTTTTGATGAGTATGATGAAGAAGAAGACAGAGAAATCAAACAATTAGATGATTACACGTATGAAGCAAGCTGTAGAATCGGTTTAGATGAGTTAAATGAAATTCTGGATGCAGACTTGCCAGTTGACGATTTTGATACATTAAATGGCTTTTTAATTAGTCTAATTGGAAACATACCACCAAAGGATGAAATCATCGAGATAAGGTTTAATCATGTGCGCTTTCGCGTTATCGAAGTGACGGATAAACGAATCGAGAAAGCGATTATCCTCATCGATGAACCAAAATCTTTTATAGATGAGCTGTTAGAGTAACTTTATACCGGAGGCAGACTAATCATGGAACCTTTTAATAAATCAAACCATAATCTCCAGTATATGTCCATCGGTTATGCGATACTGGCTGCGCTCCTGTATGGGATCAGTGCACCTGTTTCGAAGCTTCTTCTCGTAAAGCTCAGCCCTACGATGATGGCGGCCCTACTGTACTTAGGCGCTGGCTTAGGCATGCTGTTTATCAATATTTTAAAGCGTATTCGCAGAGTCGAGCAAAATGAAGCGAAGATGACGAAAAAAGAGATGTCCTACATTATTGGGATGATTCTACTGGATATTGCGGCGCCTATATTTTTGATGATTGGGTTATTAAGCTCGACTTCTGGCAATGCTTCTCTTCTTAATAATTTCGAAATCGTCGCCACCTCGCTGATAGCGCTGTTCATCTTCAAAGAAGCCATCGGAAAACGAATGTGGACCGCTATCACATTCATAACCCTTTCTAGTATGATTTTATCGTTTTCGGACATTACAAGTCTGAAATTCTCCATTGGTTCCATCTTTGTCTTACTTGCTTGCATTTCTTGGGGACTCGAGAACAACTGTACAAGGATGCTCTCGCTAAAGGATCCTTTACAAATCGTCGTGGTAAAGGGGCTTGGCTCTGGATTCGGTGCACTTATCATCGCCTTCGCCATAAAAGCAGTGACCTTTGACTTTTTATATGTAATCATGGCATTATTACTAGGTTTCGTCGCCTATGGCATGAGCATTTATTTCTATATCACAGCTCAAAGAACACTGGGGGCGGCCAGAACAAGTGCATACTATGCAGCAGCACCATTTATAGGCGTGCTTGTTTCCTGGGTGTTTTTAAGAGAACCCATTACGATTAATTTCTTAATCGCGTTAGGGATTATGCTACTCGGAACCTATTATGCCGTTACAGAAGATCATGGACACAGTCACGCACACGCTGTTGAAGCCCATGAGCATAAGCACCGTCATGACGATGGTCACCATGATCATGTACATGACACGCCGATAATCGGTGAACACTCTCATGAGCATCAGCATGAAGCGATGATACACACACATGCACATACACCAGATTTGCATCATCGGCATACCCATACGCACGCCTAAGGAGTATAAACATGAACTCAAAAATTCTAGCTTTGGTAACAGAATCCGAAGCCACTAAAAACGATTTGTGCCTACAATTGAGATCGTTACTAGAAGGGTATATGCAAGTGGTTGGCTACGCCACAGAATCGGGGATTGATGGCTTGGTCGTCGCAGATTTGGTGGTGTTCAGCTCCATGGAGATGTATGAAATTGCACGGGATGTCGTCGATCCGAGTTGTCCTGTGGTCATCGCGAATCGTTCCCTCAACATGTCGCAGATTGATCAGCTATTCAATATTCCTGATGGTACGGATGTACTCGTGGTAAACGATTTGCTGAATAATGCCTACGAAGTGATTAAGCTCCTTACGGAGGTTGGCGTCGATCATTTGAACTATCATGCCTATGCCCCTGGTAGTCACTACGATTTGGAGATCAAGTATGCTGTGACACCTGCTGAGGTAGCGCTAATCCCCAAAACCATTCCCAATTGTATCGATTTAGGCGCTAGAATTATAGACATCACGACGATTATAGAAATATTAGGCAGGCTAGATCTTTTGGATGCGAAGGCTCATTTTATCAGCGCACGTTATGTAGAAACCATCGTCAGGTTAAATAAAAGACTATATGACTCCATCTCGGAGGCAACGGTTTATAATCGACATTTAAATAAAGTGCTTAATCACATTAATGATGGAATCATCTCTTATGATGAAAATGGCACGGTTACGTTATTTAACGAAACCTGTGAAACCATTTTTGGCATGAGGTCATCCTTTGCCATCGGCAAAAAAATTCATCAGATTGTTCGTGATCACACCATCCGCGAGTTTTTAAGTACTGTTAAGGGAAGCGATGAGATGGTGGGAAAAATCGGTGAAAACCAATACATTATCGGTCGAATGGCAGTCGATAAGACCCATTCGTTTGTATGTACCTTTAAAGATGCAAGAAACAGCCTGGATATCGAAAAAAAACTCAGACAGATGATGAAAAAGGGACTGGTGGCTAAGTACCATTTGTCCGACATCATCGGCAGCTCGCCTCAAATGAGAAGTACAGTGGAGACAGCGAAAAAGTTAGCCTCGACAGACCACAGCATTTTAATAAGAGGCGAAAGTGGTGTGGGAAAAGAAATATTTGCCAGTGCGATTCATAATGCGTCTCAAAGGTTAAATGGTCCATTTTTAGCCATAAACTTTAGCGCTTTACCTGAGGAGTTAGCGGAAAGTGAGCTTTTCGGTTATGAAGAAGGTGCTTTCACAGGGGCGAGAAAGGGTGGTAAAAAAGGCCTTTTTGAGGAAGCTGAGGGCGGTACGATTTTTCTGGACGAAATAGGTGACATCTCACCACGGTTACAAGCGCGGCTATTACGTGTGTTACAAGAAAAGGAAATCCGAAGAATTGGTGGTGCTGAAATTATTCCAGTTAATGTCCGCGTCATCGCTGCAACACACCGCGATCTCGTTAAAATGTGTCAGATGGGTCAGTTTCGGGAAGATTTATATCATCGATTACGTAAGCTTTATATTAAGATTCCACCGTTACGTGACCATATTGAAGATATCGATGAACTGATTGCCCATTTTAAAAGGATCAATGGTAGCGAACGTCTGGTATTCAGCCATGAAGTGATGAATACGCTTAGAAGTAGCCCTTGGTCTGGAAATATTAGAGAGCTGCAAAATCTCATGGATTATTTTCAAGCGGTATGCGTGCAGGATGAGGTTGGTCTTCGCGATTTGCCTGATGATTTTTTTGAAATGCAACGTCCTTTACAATTTGAGAATATAGAAAGCTTACCGACTGAAAAAGTCTTTGACGCCATTTCTTTAGAAGAAAGGGCGACGCTTGAAGCGATCCAATTTTTTAATCAACAGGGTGTTGGTGTAGGGAGAGAGGCCGTTGCGCGCCATATGCAGAAACAGTTTCCCAGAATGACGCCTCATCGCGTGAGGTTCCTTTCTGATCACTTGGCGGTAAAAGGATTGATCGTGAAGTCGCAAGGTCGATCGGGAATGCATCTTACAGAAAAGGGCATGGCACTGATTTCTTAAGAAGTGAATTATTATCTGGTTAAAACTGGCGCCATAAAACGCCAATTAAATCCATATTGCGCCAGATAGACAGGTGCCACACCCTAAATCCATCTTTCAAATTAGAAACACATGGAACTATGTTTGAACTTCGATACATAGAACCATGTGTTTTCAACGTGTTAAAAAAATAATCGAATTTTGTTTACATTTTATTCATTTTGGCATGATTTATGCGAATTATATGGATGGTACCAAATACTTTTAATCCATATAGGAGGAAAGCAATGGCGAAGCAAAAGTCAGAAAAAGGCATCGAAAAAATTGGGAAGGGTCTGACACGTTTTCAAACTCCCCATACCTACGCAATTATATTTTTCGTCGTATTATTTTGCTGGGCACTAACTTTTATCGTACCTGCGGGTAAATTCAACACAGAAACTATTAGCTATGAGGATTCAAATGGTGACATCAAAGAAAGAACCGTATTAAATTCCGATTCTTTCCGATATGATTACGCACTTGATAATGCACTCTTATCTACTGAGCTTAACAAGCTCGTCCAGGATGTTGATCAGTTGACAGCACTTGGCGTGGATCAAGCCGCTTTAACAGAATTCTTAGCAACAGATCCTACCACTTGGGATCAAGGTCAATTAGATGATCTCGGATTAACGGATGCAGTCATTTTCGATCTTTATGGCAATTCAGTGTTTGACACGAGCCAAAAGAATCATAAAGTTGCGAAAATCTGGGGCACAGATGACTATGACGGATTTGGTTTCATGAACTATATCTTCGAAGGATTGGTCACTGGAAGCAAATATGGTTCTGCAGTTGGAATCGTAGCTTTAATTCTTGTAGTGGGCGGTTCGTTTGGTATCATCATGAAAACAGGTGCCATCGATGCTGGAATTTATGCATTTATCTCAAAAACACGAGGACTTGAAAGATTAGCACTTCCGTTATTATTCTTTATGTTCTCATTAGGTGGCGCAACCTTCGGTATGTCGGAAGAAGTCATTCCGTTTGCCATGATTATGGTACCGTTTGTAATTGCACTTGGCTATGACTCAATCGTCGCAGTAACAGTTACCTTTGTTGCTTCACAGGTTGGTAATGCGACCTCATGGATGAGCCCATTCAGCGTGGCTGTAGCTCAGGGTATCGCGGGTATTCCGGTATTATCTGGAGCAAGTTTCAGATTGATCATGTGGTTTGTCGTGACGGCTGCAGCTGCTGCTTACATGATGGTGTATGCAGAGCGTATCCGTAAACATCCAGAAAAATCAGTAATGCATCATGCAGACAGTTATTTCAGAGACCGCATCGCTCAAACAGGCGAAGGTGGAAAGAAATTTACCTTAGGCGACAAGTTAATCCTTTTAGAAATGTTAATCGTTTTAATTTGGATCATCTGGGGTGTAACAGAAAAAGCATACTATATTCCTGAAATCGCTTCACAATTCTTCGTAATGGGCTTCGTGGCAGGCGTTATCGCAGTCATCTTTAAACTCAATGGCATGACCATCAACGGTATGGCAAGTGCATTCCAAAGTGGAGCTTCTGATTTAGCAGGTACGGCTATCGTCGTCGGTATGGCGAAAGGTATTTTACTTGTACTGGGCGGGGCAGATGCTGCAGTGGCGTCGACCTTAAATACTGTACTGCATAGCATTGGAACAGCGTTAAACGGTCTTCCTAAAGTGGTTGCTGCATGGATCATGTACGTCTTCCAAAGTTTATTTAACTTAGTGGTTACTTCTAACTCAGGACAAGCGGCTTTAACGATGCCGATCATGGCACCATTATCAGATATCGTAGGCGTCAGCCGTCAAGTAGCGGTTCTTGCTTATCAGTTAGGTTCAGGTTTCGTCGATGCGTTTACACCAGTTTCTGCTAGCTTAATCGGTGTTTTAGGTGTGGCGAGAATTGATTGGATGAACTGGGCAAAATTCCAAATCAAAATGCAAGGTTTCTTCTTTGCAATAGGTTCAATTTTCGTAATTGCAGCAGTTTTAATCAATTTCCAATAATAGCAACTGCCGAAAATTTTCTCGGCAAAGGAGTTTGTCATGATGGTATTAATTAAGAATGCAAGGTTGTATAACCCTGATGACCAGGGCATTAACGATGTTTTGATCGTTGAAGGCCGTATATGGGCTTATGGTAAACAATTGCATGAAACGTTTTTATCGGGTTCAGGAGATTGGTTAAATGCGAAGTGTGAGATCGTAGACGCGTCTGGGAAAATATTAACCCCTGGATTCATCGACTCACATGTGCATCTACTGGGCGGCGGCGGAGAAGGCGGTTATCATACGAGAACGCCAGAAATAAAGTTGACGGACTTAACCACAGCGGGTGTAACCACAGTTGTGGGATGTCTTGGAACTGACGGCGTCACACGTGATATGATGTCATTAGTGGCGAAAGCACGTGGTCTTGAGACAGAAGGATTAACGACCTATGTTTACACAGGTTCGTATCAAATACCTGTGAAAACATTGACGGGTGGGATACAAAAGGATTTGCTGGCCATCGATAAGATTATCGGTGTCGGGGAAATCGCCCTATCAGATCATCGTTCGTCCCAACCGACCTACGATGAGTTCGTCAGAACGGTTGCGGATGCACGTGTGGGTGGCATGTTGGCGGGTAAGGCAGGCATCGTCAATATTCATTTAGGAGATGGGGCCAGAAAGCTTGATTTCCTCTTTAAAGCCATCGATGAATCAGAAATTCCAGTGACGCAATATCTTCCTACACATGTCAATCGTAACGCGGAGCTTTTCGAATCCTGTATAACGTTTGCAAAAATGGGTGGTACCATCGATTTCACAGGCTCTGAAGACCCGGAATTCTGGGAATCTTTAGATGGCGAGGTGCGATTTAGTGCAGGAATTAAGCGATTGATGGAGGAGGGGGTTTCATTAGACCTTTTCACTTTATCTTCCGATGCGCAAGGTAGTTTGCCGATGTTTAATGAGAAAAAGGAGTTCGTCGGCCTGGGGGTGGGTTCCGCAAAATGCTTGTTGATGGAAATTCAAGACAGCGTTTTACGTGCAGATCTTCCGCTCGAAGTGGTTTTAAGGGCGGTCACAACCAATCCGGCACGTATTCTTAAACTTTCTAAAAAGGGTCGGATAGATGAAGGATACGATGCAGATTTATGCCTTTTAGATGCGGCAACCTTATCGATAGATGCCGTAATGGCTAAGGGCAAGTGGATGGTGAGAGATTCTAAACCAATTGTGTTTGGCACATTTGAGAAAAAATATTAGCCTAACCATAAAAGCTTGACAAATGATTTAAGGTAACATATTATATAATCGATTGATTATGTAATGTGTTACCTTTTATTGTTTAAGGAGCTTGATATGAAAAATGTAAAAATGATGATGATTTTATTAGGACTTATTACTTTGCTCTCATCTGTGGCATCACTTTCTGGATTATTATATTCGGAGGTTTCTGGTGAGAGGCTCCATGTGTCGGTGTTTGATGAGCAAGTTCAACTAAAAGGCACTGGACTCTATAAAAATGACTCTGTGTCAGTTGCTGCGCAAGGGATTGCTTCTGACTTCGTAACCATCGTTCTCGCTGTGCCAATGCTCGTAATTAGTACTTATTTCGCCTTTAAAGGGAGTTTTAAAGGGAAGCTTGCCCTTACGGGTACACTTGGTTACTTTCTGTACACCTACATGTCTTATACTTTTTTATGGATGTATAACCCGTTATTTTTAGGTTATGTTGCATTGATGTCCTTAAGCTTTTACGCTTTTGTGTTAATGTTGACCTCTTTTGAATTAAATTCGATAGGAGCACATTTTAAGGCGAGTCTACCTGTCAAATATCTCGGCGGTTTTCAAATTTTTATCGGAATCATGCTACTGTTTTTATGGCTCGGGAAAATCGTACCCACTATTTCATATGATGACATGCTTACTGTAACTGCACCCGTTGGACTTGAGCACTACACGACACTGGTGATTCAGGGCATGGACCTGGGTTTTATCGTCCCCACGGCATTTTTATCAGGTTTAGCAATCCTTAATCGAAAGCCTATCGGCTATCTCTTAAGTAGCGTGGTCATATTCAAAGCAATTACCATGTTGACGGCTATAACGGCCATGATGATCAATATGGCACTAAGCGGCGTAACGATTTCACCTGTGGAAGTGACAGTATTTTTAGCGTTTGATCTACTTGCGGCAGGTGCATTGATACAGTTACTGAGAAATGTGGAATAATCACTGCGCTGGATTTGAAATCTGCCTTGCATTATGTTAAGATAAGGCGATGAAAAGTCAGCATAAAATAATTGAAGGGCAGGTATCCACATGATCGTATCAGCAGTAGCGAAGAAAATGGTTGAATTTTCAGAAGGGAACCTTCACGATATCAACCACCTATTAAAAGTGCATGCCTATGCAAAAATCATCGGTGAATGCGAAGGGCTTTTAGATGAAGTTCAGACGTCGCTTGAACTAGCGGCTTTACTACATGATATCGCCTGTCCATTATGCCGTATAAAATACGGAAACACAAATGCCAAATGTCAACAGGAGGAGGGTGCAATTCTCGCTAAGGGTTTACTTAGTGGATTCGGACTCCCTGATTCACTAATCGATCGTGTCGTTTATTTAGTGGGTCACCACCACACGTTAGAGGCGATTAAAGGTCTAGATTATCAGATACTCATCGAGGCAGACTATCTCGTGAATGCGGATGAAGGAAAATTACCTGAGGATCATATCCGTCATATGATGGAGACCGTATTTAAAACCAAGACGGGAATCGCATTATTGAAATCTGTTTATAGGCTATAAATATATTATGAGGAGAAAAATTAATGTCTAGTTTACCAAATTGTCCAAAATGCCACTATGAATACACCTATGATGATGGTGTGATGTTTATTTGCCCTGAGTGTGGGCATGAATGGCCTATGGACGGCAGTAGTGAAACAGAAGAAGCCTTTGTGGTGAAGGATGCGAACGGGAATATTCTCGCTGACGGCGATTCCATCACCATCATTAAAGATTTGAAGGTAAAGGGAAGCTCGTCGTCCCTTAAGATTGGCACAAAGGTTAAAAATATTAAGCTCGTGGATGCAGACCATAACATCGAATGTAGAATCGAAGGCTTCGGCGAGATGAAACTTAAATCGGAGTTTGTGAAGAAACTTTAGAGGTAATCCTATGATCATGTATAATGGCGTTGCGGTATTCAAGCTGCGCGTCGAATGGCAATGCACCCTTAAAGAAAGAAGGCAGGTTTCACAAAAGGTGAGAGATCATATCAAGAATCAGTTCAATGCATCTGTTAAACTCGACTATGAGGAAGAGGCTCAGATTTTTTATTGTGTGGTTTCCTTGCTGGGTGAGTCAGAAAATTTTATCGATAATCAACTGAGATACATAGAAGATTATCTGGAGATGCTCGGAGAAATCACTTATACATGTGAAGTCAGTATCGATCGCGTTTAAACCGCAAAGCAAATAACCATCTATTGAGGAGGATGTATATGGAACGAGTGATGAAAGGCGAGTACTTGATCGTATTAAATAAGGATGAGGATACCCTCTCGCTGGTGTCACTGGCGTCGAATGAAGTCGTTAAGACGATTCCTTCTGACCATAACCCCCATGAGGTGGTGGTTTCACCAGATGGGCTGAAAACCTACGTGACTTGCTCGCTGGGGAATACCATCGATGTCATCGATAATGGGTCGTTTGAAATCATCGATCGGATTACCGATCCGGAGTTCGATTTTCCACATGGTGTAGGAATCGACCATCACGGGATGCTTTATATGGCCTCGACTTATAGCTCGAAAGTGTTTTTTATTAATACGGCTTCGGATAGAATCGTCGCTAGAATCGATACAAGCGAAAAGCATTCACATATGATTGCCCTTACGCCTGACGAGAAGACAATTTATGTGCCTAATATCGGTAGCGACAACCTTAGCATCGTTTCCACCGAGACGAGAAAAATTAGTGGTCATATCGAAGTGGGTGGCGGACCTGAAGGCGTTGCTGTTCATCCTAATGGCAAATGGCTTTATGTGGCAAACCAGCACGATAATAACCTAATGATACTCGATACAGCACATCATGAAATCCTATGGAAACGAAAAATTGGTGCGTGCCCGATTCGCGTCGTGTTTTCACCTGATGGTAAATATGCCCTCATCCCTAATCGTGAGTCGGACGATTTATCCGTAATTTTAACCGAACAAACGCTAAATGGCAGCACCAGACCATGGGAGATCAAACGTATCCCGGTTGGAAAATGGCCTGGCGGTACTGTTTTTAACTCAGCAGGCACTTTTGCTTATGTGGCCAATAATAAAACGAACGACATTTCCATTATCGATATGACCTCACTTAAAGAGGTGGGAAGGATCGATGTGGGCATCCACCCAGATGGTATGGCGCTTCTCGTCAGAAGCTGATTTCACTTTTCTTATGGCGCATCACGATTATAAAGCCATCCAGAATTTCATGGCTCACCCTAAAGCCCTTTGATTCGTAGAATTTTAAGGCATCCAGGTTGCCATTTGAGACGTAGATAAACAGATCTTCCACATCATCGAAGGTTTTCATCCAGTCCATGGCGACGTTGAATAGGAAGCTGCCGATGCCATTTCCTCTGTATTCTGGCTCGATGTAGAACTGGGAGAGGCATCCGACATAGTCACTCACCACTGAATCCATATCGAAGAAGCACCCAAACGGACCCGCTGCATAGTGGGTCTTTTTATTAATGTTCGAATAGGCATAGGCGATGACGCGATCGCCATCTTTAGCCACGATGATGTGATTATCCCTAGCGCCTTTTACAGACGGTAAAAGACGCGTTTCATAGTTCATGGTATCGAAGCGCTCTGGCGTGATGTGCGCCTTTGACTTTTGAAAGGCCATCAAAGCGTTGCATAGAGGCTTAAGTATTTCTAAATCTGCGAGTGCGAGGACTTCGTATTTTAGATTCATGGTGTTCTCCCTTCTCAGTAATCACATTTGTTCTTCTCTTAACCTGTTGACAATGCTTTCGCATCCGATATAATTTTATATCAAAGACACAAAATCACAAGTATGCATATTATTCAGAGTAAGGCAGAAAAAACAGAGTGTCGATAATTAGAACGATTGGAGTGTAGTGATGAGTAAATATGAAGCGTGTCCATTGACACAAACCATGAACATCATCGGCGGAAAATCGCTTATTCCTGCACTTAAAATGCTGGCGGAATGGGGAAAAGACTTCACATAAACCTAAATTGTTCTTAATTCAGGGCTTACATGCGGATGTTATGCTATCTTCAGAAGGCTAAAAAAGAACAGGAGGCAATGATGAATAGCATGACAAAAAAACGTAAACCAGTAAACACGATCATTTTTGATTTTGACGGTACGATTATAAATACGAATTTGTTAATCGAGGAAGGACTGAACTATTTCGCACTTAAATATAGAGGACGGTATTTAACGCAAAAGGAGTTATCGGATTTGACAGGTAAGACGCTGGAGGATCAGATGGCATTTATTAGAAAAGACAAAGCGGAGCTGATGATCGAACAGTTTCGCATCTGGTACAACCATAATCACGATGCGAAAACCAGTGCGTTTCCAGGGATGGTAGATCTTTTAAAGCACCTAAAAATGCTCGGGTATAGGCTGGCGCTCGTTAGTAACAACAGTAGAGCCTCCATAGAGCAAGGCTTAAGACATCTCGGTCTTAAGGATGTTTTCGAGATGATCATCACGCGTAATGATGTGAAAGAAGTCAAACCTTCTCCAGAAGGACTGATAAAGGTCATGGCACAGCTTGACGTTTCACCAGAGCGCTGTGTTTACATCGGCGATACGGCTGGTGATATGCTGGCTGCAAAGGCAGCACAGATTCAAAGTATCATGGTAGGCTGGACGCATCTGTCTCAAAGTCAGGTATTCGCCATCGAACCCGACTGGGTGCTGAAAGTACCGAATCATCTGTTTATGATTCTCGATGAGTATCTGCTCGAAGAGAACTTAGTCGCAGGTTAATCCACTTCATTTAATAGATGCATCTCCCCTTTGAGACACAGCCTGGCTGTGTTTTTTTTATTTGACAATGAAAGTGCTTGTGGTAAAATATAGTTAGTTAAACTAACTAACAAATTTATTGAGAGGAGCACTTCATGGATCAATTTTTAATCGAGTCAGCCGAAACGATTGGTTTATTCTGCCGCTTACAGATGAATGGACGGAGAAATTTACCCATCAGAGCCAGTGAAATGGGACTCTTAATCTATGTGAGCCGAGAAAATGAACCGGTAACGCCATTGGCACTCAGCCAATTCTTTAAGATTACGAAGCCATCTGTGACCACGATGGTCAGTGCTTTAGTGACAGGTGGGTATCTGGAAAAGCTGCCATCTGTGGAGGATAAGAGAAGCTATTCCGTTAAACTTACAGAAAAGGGAGCGCAGCTAGTTAGGGAGACCTTTGATGTTTATTATACGGAACTTACCCAAATCAGATCCGGATTAGGTGAGGCGGATTTTCTAGCGTTTATGAAGCTGTTAGGTCGTGTGAACGGGATTCTTCAGGAGGGGCGATAATATGCGTGTATTAGTAACAGGGGCATCTGGTAATGTCGGTAAATATGTGGTTATGGAGCTACTTAAACGTGACCAGCGCGTTTTGGCAGCTGGAACGGATACAGATAGGCTTAAGCAAATGTTAGGTGAACGGGTGGAAGTGGTGAAGTTCGATTTCCTAGACGCCTCGACATTTGAGACTGCATTAACGGATGTCGATCGTATTTTCCTCATGCGCCCGCCACATCTGGGAAAACCAGAAGATCTCTATCCGTTTATTCTAGCTGCGAAGGAAAAGAATATCGCACTTATGAGCTTCCTGTCGCTGATGGGCGTTGAAAACAATACGATTCCGCCGCATCATAAAATCGAGAAGGCCATCGAAAAGGCGGGTATTCCTTATACGCATATCAGGCCAGGTTTTTTTATGCAAAACGTTTCGGGGATTCATGCTGAGGAGATAAAGCAGCTGGATGAGATCTGGATACCGGCAGGTCGAAGCAAGACCAGCTTCATCGATGCGGAAGATATAGGAACCGTTATAGCGACAGTGCTTGCTGATGCTTCGATGCATAAGAATACCGCCTATACCATCACTGGTCCAGAAGCACTGGATTATGATGAGGTGGCTCAGATTTTATCTAAGGTGACAGGGCGACGCATACGTTATAAAAATCCTAGTTTTTTAAAGTACCGTAGCCACTATATTAAGGTGAGAAAACTTGATAAGGGTTATGTGAACGTGACCTTAGCGCTTTATTTGATGACGCGACTAGGAACTGCGAAGGCTGTAACAGACACATTTTTCAAGTTAACGGGCAAACAGCCTAAAACGTTTGAAAATTTCGTCACTGATCACAAGACATGTTTTATAAAATAAGTCTCAAAAATTAAAGGGTTTTTAGACGCCTTATCGAATTTCTATTTGATAGGGCGTTATTATTTAGGGGGCATTATGTCGGAAAGGGCAGCGATTTTTGAACGCGTGGAAAAAATCAAAACGGAGACGATAACAGTTGAGGACCGCGTTTACGAGTTCGCCATAACCGAACACGTAGGGACGCCGATTATTTTAATCAACGGTACTGGAGGGCCCATCGATGGCTGGATGAAGCTTTGGCGACGATTAAGGGATAGCCATCGGTTGTTTTGCTATAATCGACCTGGGATGGGACTTAGTTCTGCACCCTTAAGCCCACAAAACGGCCTTCAAATGGTTTCGGAGCTGAGGGAGATTTTGCATACACTTGACATGAAACCGCCCTATCTACTGGTTGGGCATTCGCTGGGAGGATTCATCGCACAGCTTTTCGCCTGCCATTATCCAGAGGAGATAAAAGGCATCGTCATGCTTGAGCCTTCCACTGTGACAGATGTGCTGTCGAATAAAAAGAGAAAACAGAGAAAACCTAGAAATAACGAAAACCCCTATAATGAAATTTTCCATGTGGAGGAGACGGTTGAACAAATTCAGTCCTGTCCACCTTTTCCAGCTGTTCCGCTTACGGTTCTCGCAGGGACACATCCAGTAGCGAAGCACTTTATGCCCACCAAAGTGATTTTCAATCGGCTGGAAAATTTGAGAACGGCATCACGACTGAGCCCGTTAGGGAAACTGGTCATCGCCCATCACAGTGGTCATTTTCCACAACTATCCGATGCAAAAATGGTGGCGATGGCCATCGAGGAGGTCTTATGCGCATCATCGATCTCACCCATTTAATCACTGAAGACATGCCAGTCTATCCGGGCACTGAGCCGCCTAAGCTTCAGGAGGCCAATACCTACGCCAGGGACGGCTTTAAAGAAACGAAGCTGGAGATGTTTTCCCACACAGGGACGCATATGGACGCACCAGCTCATTTATTTTATGGTCATGCCACACTGGATGCATTACCCATCGAGCAATTTATCGGTTCGGCGGTGGTCATCGATTGTACAGGATTTAAAGAAGGGGAACGAATCTCATTAAAACATGTGTTGAAAACGCAACCCCTTGCGTCTAGTGCGGATTTCTTACTGTTTTATACGGGATGGGATCGTTTTTGGGGAACAGATGCCTATTTTGATGATTATCCAACCGTAACAGAGGATGTCATCGATTTCGTGGTCAAAAGCGGTAAAAAAGGAATCGGATTTGATGTCATCGGACTGGATGCCATCAGCGATGGTGAACTTCCTTTGCACAAGCGGCTGTTATCTCAGGGGAAATTTTTAATCATTGAGAATTTAAGAAATTTAGGTAGAATCGGGGATGGATTATTTACGCTGTATGCGTTACCATTAAATTATATTAATGCAGATGGTGCACCGACTAGGGTGGTGGCTGTTTGCCATGAAGAGGAGTCATTATGACATCATTAGTGATTAGACCAGCAGTAAAAGACGATTATCCAGCAATACTAGAACTCAACGAATCGTTGGTTCATTTTCTTTCACCCATGGATGAAGCTAAGCTTTCTCATCTACATGAAGAATCAGAACTGTTATATGTCGCTGAGTTATCTGGAAATGTAGAAGCTTTTGCCCTTTGTATTAGAGAAGGAAAAGATTATGACAGTGTGAACTATACTTGGTTTTCAGAACACTATCCACAGTTTCTGTACGTGGATCGTATCGTCGTTTCTAATAATGCACAGGGAAAAGGTTTAGGCGCGGCATTGTATAAGCAGGTCTTTAATCATGCGCAAGAGACAGGTGTTAGTCATGTCACCGCAGAAATCGACATACTGCCACCTAATCCAGGATCCTTAGTTTTTCATGAGAAATTTGGTTTTAAAGAAGTGGGGCAGCAGGCGGTTGCTGGTGGTAAAAAGCGCGTTTCATTACAAGCGGTAGAAGTTAAAGCCGAGGATTAATCCTCGGCTTTTAGGGTTTTCATATAAGAGATTCTTGGGAGTGTTTGATGATTAAGCTAACGACCGATCGCCTTGTGATTAGAGACCATATTGGACCTGATATTTTGGATTTACATAGCTTGCTTTCAGATCCTGTGGCCATGCGCTTTATCCCGGATTTGTTTTCGACATCACTGTCAGATTCAGAAGAAAATTTACGCGTCGCCATGGAAGAGGCCGCGTCAGGAAACCGGTCAAAATATTTTTTCGCCATCACTAAAGAGGATAAATATATCGGAGAAATAGGCTTCACGATTTTAGAGAATACGCATGCGTTTTCGGTTGCCGAGCTTGGTTACTTCATCAAGCCTGAGTTTTGGGGAAAAGGCTATGTCACCGAAGCGGCTAGAGCGGTCCTCGACTTCGCATTTGATGTGGTCGGTGTCACGAAAATCATCACTGGATGCAATGCGAAAAACATCGCTTCCGAAAGGATCATGAATAAACTTGGGATGATAAAAACCGATCACCTTCAGGCGCATAGTCTTTTGGAGGGAGAGTGGTGCGACCGCGTTTGCTATGAACTTATCGGCAAAATTGATCGTCATGTCAGAAATCGGCAGAAATATCAAAATGAAACAGGAAAATCGTCGGCGCATGTTTATCAATTTTTTACAAATAAAGATTCAATTTTTTTGAAGATTGATCATACAGGTAGTGAACTCAATAGGGAAGTGGCCATCATCAATTGGTTGACAGGAAAACTACCCATTCCAGAAGTCATTGAGGCGTTCTCAATGGGCGACCGGACCTATTTGCTCATGAAAGCGGTACAAGGCCAAATGGTCAAATCAGTCATTAAGGCGCATTCTCCAGAATCAATCGTCAAAGCACTTGCAAATGGTGTGAATAGACTTCATAGCATCGATGTAACGGACTGCCCTTTTGAAAATACGCTCGACATGAAGCTGACTTCAGCGCGAAAGCTTCTAGAAAATAATCAAATTTCAACAGAGGATTGGGAAGAAAACACGCTCTTTGAATCGCCCGAAGCACTTCTAGAGTATTTAGAAAATAATCGACCTGAAGAAGAACTTGTTTTTACACATGGCGATTATACAAAAGAGAATATTTTTATAGAGGGACCCGAGGTGACAGGGTTTATCGATTTAGGGCGTGCAGGAATCGCAGACCAGTGGCAGGATTTAGCGCTTTGTATAAGGACTTTAAGAAAACTGTACAAAAGTGAAGCGTTGATTGCACTATTTCTCAAAATAATCGAAATTCCAATGGATGAAAGAAAACTAGATTACTACATCATGCTTGATGAGTTGTTTTAGGAGGTTTTACCCTGATGTTTTTGAATCGTTTTTACTTTCCCAGTGGCGATCGGGAGTTTGACTTTTTTCTCTCCATCAAACGAAAATGTTATGATAATTTTTATCCATTTCAGGTAATGCCACGTAAGGGACTTACTCAATTAGACTTTGAGCCCATCACTATCCTATATGGCGGAAATGGCTCTGGAAAGACCACTGTGTTAAACGTCATCGCCGAAAAATTGAAGATAGACCGGGAATCCATGTATAACCGTTCCAGTTTTTTTGAGGACTATTTGGCGCTTTGCCGATTTGAAATGGAAGAAGAAGCCCCTTCGCCTAGTAAGATAATTACTAGCGATGATGTCTTTAATTTTATGCTGAATCTTCGTGCCCTAAATGAGGGCATCGATATGAAACGCGAGGATTTGTTTGAAGAGTATTTGGATGCGAAATATAGCAACTTTAAAATGCGCTCTTTAGAAGACTATCATCAGCTAAAAAAAGTTAACCAGTCACGTAGTAAAACGCAATCGAAATTCGTAAGAGCAAATCTGATGGAAAACGTCAAAGGCAATTCCAATGGCGAAAGTGCGTATCGTTATTTCACCGATAGCATTAAAGGGCGCGCACTCTATCTGCTTGATGAGCCTGAAAATAGCCTTTCGGCTGAAAGGCAGCTTGAACTCGTTTCCTTTATCGAGGAGTACGCCAGATATGAAGGCTGCCAGTTTGTCATCTCTACCCATTCGCCATTCCTGTTAGCCATTCGAGGGGCTAAGATTTACGATCTGGATGAGTCCCCCGTGGATGTTAAACGGTGGACAGAGTTAAAAACAGTAAAGCTTTATCAACAGTTCTTTAAGAAACATGAAAATGAGTTTTAAAGTAGTTTAATATGTGTTGCATCATAATCGATAAGCCCATCATGCTTCATTTTTTGAAGCTCTCGTGACAGCGACGTCCTCTGGACACCGATTCGCTCTGCGAGGGCTTTTTTTGACATCGGTAGTTCAATAGGGTTCACCCCCTGTCTTTTTAGTTCGCTCTCAAAATAAGTCAACAGGCTTTCTCTAATCGTGCGCTGTACGTAATGCTTAATTTTATCACCCAGTAGAAGCGTGTGGTCTGAAACATACTCAAGGTAACTTGCAAGAAAATCCGGATAATGTGTGCAGAGGCTGAACGTTGTTTCTTTTGAAAACGCAAGTAGATCAACAGGTGCTTTTGCTGTAACCGTCAGTGGGTAATGAGGATTTTTAGAAAAGAGCAGATTACCACCAATGATGTCCCCTGAAAAGAACTCAGTAATCGTGAGTAAATTGCCCTCTTGATCAATCCTTTCGATCGCCACATGACCGGATAGGATGACCTCCATCTGTTTACATCGATCGCCATCCATGTGGATGATTTCATCTTTCGCGTAGTGCTTTTTCATGATTTGTGTGTTTTTTAGCAATAGCTTTAGGACATCTTGGGGAATCACTTTGATTAATGGAAGACCATCTAATATATTGCTTAAATTTTTCATGATTTTCTCCTAATGAGTTACTTAAGTAACTCATTTCATTTTGGTAATAGTATATACTTGATTTGAAGACAATTAAAGAGGAGTCGTTATGGAAAAAGTAAGAGTTGGCATGGAGCTATTATTCCTGTTGATTTTCATCGTTTTAGTTGCCAGTGGTAAAATGATGTTATGGCTCACTATTTTCGTCATAAGTTTACTAACAGCAGCCGTTTTTGGTCGTTATTTTTGTGGGTATATTTGTCCGATGAATACGCTCATGCGTTTATCAGAAATGATATCTATGAAAATGGGCTGGCAGAGCAATTCTGTGCCCAAATGGCTTCAAAGTCGTGTGACGCCATGGGTTGTATTGGTACTCATGATCTTAACCACTATTTTTTCGAAAAGAATCTTACAACGAGAATTTCCAGTGCTTTTAATTCTACTATTCGTCGCCTTTTTCGTGACGCTGCGGTTAAAACCATGGGCATTTCACAACCATATTTGTCCTTATGGTGCATTATTAAGACTTACAGGAAAATATGCAAAATTCGCCACTACAGTAAATGCTTCTGACTGTATCGGATGTAAAAAATGCGCAAAAGTGTGTGATGCAAATGCCATTACCTTTGAATCACCATCAAAAGAAGCGCGTATTGATCCATCCATTTGCCATCAATGTGCAGCATGCATAACCATATGTCCAGTAGATGCCATCAGGTATCAAAAATAAAGAAATATTTAGGAGGAACAGATGATTGAAACGATTTTTAAGATGACCTTTAGTGATGAACGTTCTGTGGAACGCGTCATTCAAGATGAGAATGTCCATTACATTCACATGACTTTCAATAAGGATGAAGGCCTTCCGGAGCATTTTTCAAACTCAAATGTGTACATGACCGTTTTAAGGGGCGTACTTTCCATACAGTTAGATGATCAAGGGACACATGTGTACGAAGCAGGTACCGTACTGCGCATTCCAAAAGGTATTAAAATGAATGTGGGAAACAAGGACGACGTGACATTAGAACTGATTGTGGTCAAAGCACCAGCTCCAATGGCAATGTAGCTAACGAAAGCAGATTTCAATTTGAGATCTGCTTTTTTATTTGCGTTCGATATGCAAAATTCACTTGACTTTATGAAACCGGTTTCCTATTATGAGAGTAGAAACCTAACGATTAGGAGGTGTTCGTATCAACATGATCTCTGAACACGAAAAGCGTATCAAAATGCATTACAATTCACTTTATCCAGGTGAAACAGAGGCTTATGAAGGATTAATCAAACTACTGAACAAATACAAAAAAAACCGTTCTAAAGCGTTACAGAAACTTGATGACGAAGGCACTGCATGGTTGACTTCAGGAAATACCGTGGGGATGATGCTCTATGTGGATTTGTTCTCTGAAACCTTAGAGAAGCTAATCGGAAAAGTGAATTATTTTGAAAAACTGGGAATAACGTTAATTCACTTGATGCCTGTTCTTGAAGCGCGCGTGGGTGAAAATGATGGCGGATATGCGGTTAAGAATTATCGAGAGATTGATCCGAAGCTTGGTGATATGGCTATTTTTGAAAAGCTCGTCAAAGCCTATCATAAAAAGGGCATACGCATCTGTATCGACTATGTGTTAAACCACACGGCAGATGACCATGAGTGGGCGATAAAAGCGAAGCAAGGCAATCCGACATATCAAAGCTATTACTGGATGTTTGATGACCGCCGTATACCAGATCAGTTTGAAAACACATTAAATCAAGTGTTCCCAAATGTTGCGCCGGGAAATTTCACTTTTTTACCTGAACTCGATAAATGGGTAATGACCACCTTTTATCCGTTTCAATGGGATCTTAACTATGGCAACCCTTGGGTGCTTAATGAGATGATCGAGAACTTGCTATTCCTTGCGAACAAGGGGGTAGACATGATTAGGCTCGACGCGATTCCTTATATTTGGAAACAGCTTGGCACCTCTTCTCGAAATTTACCGCAGGTGCACGAAGTGATGGCGATATTCAGAGAGGTCGTCGCTTACTGCTCACCTTCAACCGCATTACTCGGTGAAGCCATCGTTCAGCCAGAAATCATCGTGAAATATTTTGGAACTGAGCAAATGAAAGAATGTCATACCCTTTATAATGCCTCTTTCATGGTGGAAATATGGAACGCACTGGCGACGCGAGATGCACGTCATATTAACCATATGCCCTATTATCCGATTCCCAGTGAGAGCACTTGGATAAACTATGCAAGGTGCCATGATGATATTGGATGGGGACTTGATGAGGGGAGAATTCGTGAATTGGGCTTCGATCCACACGCACATAAGATGTTCCTTATCGATTTTTATCATGGAATCCTAAAGGATAGTTTTGCTTTAGGGGAGCTTTACGAGTTTAATCCGGAAACGCTGGATGCCAGAAACTCTGGTACTTTAGCGAGCCTGGCTGGCCTTGAAAAAGCGATTTTAAAATCCGACAGGTATCAGCGGGAGCTCGCCATAAAACGCATTCAGTTAATCCATGCGATGTTCATGTTCAAACGCGGCGTTCCGATGCTGTATAGTGGTGATGAAATCGCTGCACTCAATGATCATAACTATAAGCGGTTTGAACATAAAAAACATGATTCTAGATGGCTTCACCGGTCACCCTTTAAATGGGAAGATGCTGAACAGCTAGGGGATCATGATGACCCTAAAACCATCGTTAACAGTGACATCACGAAACTGATTGAAGCGAGAAAGGCAGTTTACGGTGATGTCATCGTGACGGATGAGCATGCGATCGTATTTTCAAATCATCACGTTTTGGGCTTCAAGCAAACGGTTTCCGGCTCTGATGACGATATCGTTTTACTATTCAACCTATCGGAGGATCGACAGTGGATTTATAGCGCGGAGTTAAAACGCAATGTAAGCTCGGGTATTTGGAAGGAACAGTTGACTGGGAAGGGTGTCGATTTTGATGAAGAGAAACTGCTTCTCGGTTCTTATGAAATTTTTTTATTACAAAAATGAAAAAAAGACTTGCAAATGTGAAACCGGTTTCCTATAATGGTGTTAACAGGTCGTCTAAATCATGTGACGACTCACGCGGTTAAACTCATAAAATCCAAAGGGGGATTAAAATGAAAAAGAGTCTGGCTTTATTACTAGTACTGATGCTCGTAGGCGCGATGTTCGCAGGTTGCGCAGGTAAAACTGAAGAAGCAAAAGAAGTGGTTATCTATCAAAACAAGGTTGAAATTGGTGAACAACTCACTGCATTTGCCGCAGCTTACACTGAAGAAACTGGCGTTAAAGTAACGATTAAGACTTCAGGTGGTGACTCACCTTATGCTGAAGCACTTAAAGCAGAGTTTCAATCAGATCGTCAGCCTGACATCTTCGTTATCGAAGGTATGGGTGGTTACAACACTTGGGCAGATAAACTTGGCACTTTCGAAGGTGACGAGTGGATTGATTTAACAGCGCTTGAGTTTGTGGTTGATGGTAAAGTCATCGGATTCCCAGTGGCTGTTGAAGCTTGGGGTATGGCATATAATGTCGATTTGCTAAACAAAGCGGGTATCGACCCTGCAACCCTTACTTCTCAAGCAGGCTACAAAGCGGCATTTGAAAAAATCGAAAGCATGAAAGCTGAACTCGGTGTAGATTCAGCTGTGGCGATGGCTGCTGGCCCAGATATGAGATGGGTAACAGGACTTCACAACTTCAATGGCTATTTATCAGCGGGATTACCATATGGTGATACAACCGTTATTGACAAGTTAAATAATGGTGAAGCAGATATGGACCGTTTAACTCAGTATGCTGATTGGGTAGAGTTATTATTCCAATACGCTGATAAATCAGTTCTCCTTACTGGTAACTACGATGCACAAGTTGGTCAGTTTGCAACTGGTAAATCTGTATTTATTCATCAAGGAAACTGGATTGATCCATGGTTAATCTCAAATGGCGTTACATTCCCGATGGCATTTGCACCACATGCGTCTGTTGCGGGCGAATTTGACAGTATCTTCATCGGTGCACCATCATTCTACGTACTCAACAAAGACAGCGCTAGCACTCAAGAAGCGAAAGATTTCTTAAACTATATGGCAACTAACGAAAAAGGCCATGCTTACATGGTAAATGAAGCGAAAATGGTTCCAGCATTTACGAATGTAACATTGACACCAGATGCACCACTCTCTGCAGACGTTGCTAAATGGGTTGCTTCAGGAAAAGCTTACACTTGGTTACAAAATGACATGCCAGATGGTTTTGGTATGAACACACTTGGACCTTTATATGAAAGCTTTGCAAAAGGTGACATCGATAAACAAACATTCATCGATCAAGTGGCAGCAAAAATCGCAGAAAATAAATAGTGAACGGTTAAAACTAAAAAAGGGTGCTTAAAAACACCCTTTTTTTACTAAAATTATTTGGTTGTGAAGGAGTAGCTATGAAAAAACAGACGAAGGACCATCTGGTATTTTGGTTGTTTCTAGCACCGGCACTCATCTCTTTCGTGGTGGTGGTCATCATACCGTTTTTCATGGGGCTTTACTATTCGATGACAGACTGGACTGCAGTTGCTGATAGTACACCAGTGTGGGTTGGACTAGAAAATTACAAATCCATGTTTTCGGATTTTGCTTTTAAATATTCATTTATACGAACCTTTTTATTCAGCGTTCTGAGCGTCATTTCCATTAACTTAGTGGCACTGACATTTGCTTTCCTGGTAACACGGGAAATAAGGTTTAAAAATTTCTATCGTGCAGGTTTCTTTATTCCCAACTTAATCGGCGGTTTAGTTCTCGGTTATATTTGGCAGTTCATCTTTAAAAGTGTGGTTCCCTCTATAGGCGCACTCCTGGGAATCGACTTCATAGAAAACCTTTTATTATTAGCGGATCCCAACCTGACATTATTTGGTCTCATCTTTGCTTTTACTTGGCAGTATGCAGGCTACATCATGATGATCTATGTGGCAGCTCTACTTAATGTGCCACAAGAACTGCTCGAAGCCAGTGAAATCGACGGCGCCAATTTCTGGCAGAAGCTAATCAGCATCACGATTCCGATGATTGCCCAAGCCTTTACCATTACATCGTTTTTAACGTTAGTCAGCTCATTTAAGCAGTACGATATCATCGTCGCTTTGACGAATGGAGGCCCTACAGATCTCTATCAAGGACAGGTGGTCAACTCCAGTGAACTTCTAGCGATGCACATTTATAATGTCGCCTTCAAGTATAATAACATGGCGGAAGGTCAGGCGAGAGCCATTATATTCTTCTTAGTGTTATCTGTGGTTTCGATTGCTCAAGTTTACTATAACAAAAAGAAGGAGGTGGAGATGTAATGGCCTCAAAAAAGAAAATTACACGTGCCTTAATTACGCTCTTAACAGTGGTCTTATTTTTAGCAACCATGTTTCCTTTCTTTATCGTCGTCATTAACGCCGCTAAATCCTCACTGGAAATCATCACAGACCCGATCGCACTTCCTGATAAGTGGTCACAGCTTTTCGCAAACATAAAAACCATCTGGACAAGTCCAAGTATTCGTTATGCTTCCAGTGTCTATACTTCTGCGATCATCACCATCGTATCGCTCATCACGATTTCTGTGTTTTCGGCCATGGCGGCTTGGGTGCTGGTAAGAAGAAAAACCAAGGTATCCACTATTGTGTTTATCATCTTCATCAGCGGATTGGTCATTCCATTCCAGGTGGTTATGTTCCCACTGGTTTCTCTGTTTAGAATCATAAACGAAACCTTTGGCATCCAAATGCTAAGGACCTTCCACGGTATGATATTTGCGTACATCGGTTTTGGTGCACCTATGGCCGTCTTCATGTTCCACGGTTTTATTAAATCCATTCCGCTGGAGCTAGAAGAAGCAGCGCTAATCGATGGGTGTACAAAACCTCAGATCTTCTTTAAAATCGTCATGCCGATCTTAAAACCGATATTTGTGACCATCAGTATATTAAATGCGATCTGGATATGGAATGACTTTCTGCTACCTTCGCTTATACTTGGGATTGGACAGGAGCTTCAAACCATTCCACTGGCCATCGCAGCATTTGCGGGTTCCTTCGTTAAAAAATGGGACTTAATCATGACTGCGGTATTGATGGCGGCAACCCCTATTTTAATCGGATTTTTTCTCGGTCAAAAACACATTATTAAAGGTATGGTGTCTGGTTCCATCAAATGATATGATTTTATAAGTGGCTTAAATTCTAAGCCATTGATCAATACAGTTTGGAGGTCAGCATGAAAACTACCATCAATGAGATAGCAAGACAAGCGGGCGTATCAAAAGCCACGGTTTCCAGAGTCTTAAATGATTCAAAGCCCGTGAGCGAGGATATCAGAAAGCGCGTTTTAGAAGTGATAGAAAGCAACAATTTTAAACCCAGCTCAGTGGCTAGAAGTTTGTCCATGCGAAAGTCTCATTTGATCGGGATCATCATTCCAGACCTTTCGAATCCAGTTTTTTCCAGAATTATCGCAGGCATCGAATCCTATATTCGAAACCTTGATTACTCTTTATTGATTACGGCAACCGATTTTGACATCGATATGAAAATTCAGCATATCCAGATTTTAAAAGACAAGGGTGTCGATGGTCTGATTTTAGTCACTGACCACGGCAATGACGCTTTCTTTCAGGCGATGATCGACTTTAAAAAGCCCATCATTATGATTGGCTCTGATAGTGCGGCAGATTCTATTCCGGTGGTTAAAATCGACAACTACAAAGCCGCCAGTGAGGCGACGCAGTATCTCGTCGATCTCGGTCATAAGCACATCGGTATGATCAGAGGACCACTGGACGACCCTCAGTCAGGACTCGAGCGCTTTCACGGGTATCGAGATACGCTTAAAAAAGCGGGACTTTACGATGAAAACTTAGTGGTGGAAGGCTGGTATTCCTTCGATGATGGATTTGAAGGAATGGAACAGCTGCTCAATACCAAACGGGAAATGAGCGCCGTCTTTTGTGCCTGTGACCTTATGGCGGTCGGCGCCATGAAATGCGCTCACGAAAAAGGCATCGATGTCCCGAAACAGCTCTCTGTGATGGGATTTGACGATGTGGACATTGCGCGGATGTACAGCCCTTCATTGTCGACCGTTAGACAGCCTTTCGAAGAGAAGGGGAGACTTTCCATCATGACACTGGTGAAGATGATCGAGGGCAAGGATGCAAATCTTTCGTTTCAAAGTGAAATTTTACCGCATCAGATTATCGTACGAGACAGTACGGTGAAATACACAAAGGGAGCTCATAAAAAATGACTTCGGTACTTTGTACAGGTGAACTGTTAATTGATTTTATCGGTGAGAACGCTCATGAAAAAATGGCGGCTCAGACCTCCTTCCTTATGAAAGCGGGAGGTGCCCCTGCAAACGTCGCCTGTGTGATTAGTACACTCGGCGGAGATTGTAGTTTTTTCGGAGCGGTAGGGCGTGATGGCTTCGGCGATTTCTTAGTGAGCACCCTTGATGCGTTTCGGGTCAACATGGTGAATCTAAAGCGTTCTGCTAAGGCGACGACATTAGCGTTTGTTTCTGTGGATGCAAACGGGGATCGCGATTTCGTATTCGTTCGCGGCGCAGATGCCGACCTAGTGCTCTCCGATTTAGATGAGACCTTCTATAAGGAATGTGGCATTCTCCACTTTGGCGCAGCCACTGCATTTTTAGAAGGTGACCTACAAAAGACTTATAAGGACTTACTTTATCGGGCAAAGTGGGATCATAAGTGCATCGTCTTTGATCCGAATTATCGCAGCGCCTTTTGGGCACATGACCAGGAGGGGTTTAAAACAGCCGTGCAGTCCTTTCTTAGCGTAGCCGATTTGATTAAGCTTAGTGATGAGGAAGCGTTGATCGTCACGGGTGAGACCGCGCTAGAAAATGCGATTGAAAGGTTAAAAGATGATTATGAGGGTGTGGTTGCCATCACTTTAGGCGCGGCAGGTGTCCGCGTATTTTGCAAGACCTATGACTTCATCGCCTCGGCCCCTGTCGTTTCGGTTAAAGATACCACAGGTGCAGGGGACGCTTTTATCGGGGCGTTAATCTTTGCTTTAAGTGAGACCGAGGACCCGAAAAAAAGTCTTCGCGACGAAGCGATTATGAAAATTTTTGCTAAGGGTGCCAATTCTATCGCCGCACAGGTATGCACCGAATATGGGGCACTTACTGCACTTCAAAAGGTTGTTCAAGAAAGTAAACTGGGAGGTTTATGATGGCTGGAGTTAAAATTTGTAAATTGAATAAGATTTATCCAAACGGATTTCACGCGGTTAAAGACGTCAACCTGGACATAGCAAACAAAGAGTTCATGATTCTCGTCGGACCTTCTGGATGCGGAAAAACCACCACACTCAGAATGATTGCGGGACTTGAGGATATTACCACAGGTGAGATGTACATCGGCGACGAGCTCGTGAATGAAGTATCCCCAAAGGATCGTAACATCGCCATGGTTTTTCAAAATTACGCTTTATATCCACATATGTCGGTTTATGATAATATGGCGTTTGGTCTCAAACTTAAAAAAACGCCGAAGGATGAAATCGATGAGCGCATAAAAAAAGCGGCGAAAATCCTCGACATCGAAGCCTTATTGAAAAGAAAACCTAAACAGCTTTCTGGTGGTCAGAGACAGCGTGTCGCCTTAGGACGTGCCATCGTTAGAAAACCTGAGGTGTTTCTCATGGATGAACCCCTTTCAAACCTCGATGCGAAGTTAAGGGTACAAATGCGTGCTGAGCTCATTAAACTCCATAACGAGCTGCAAACGACCTTTATCTATGTTACCCATGACCAAACGGAAGCCATGACTATGGGAACGCGTATTTGCGTTATGAACGACGGCGTCGTTCAACAGGTCGCAGACCCACGTACCATTTATAATGCACCAGCAAACGTCTTCGTGGCGAGCTTTATCGGTGCACCACAAATGAACTTCTTTAAAGGAAAGATTGCAGATACCCCTGTGGTTGAAGTCGCATCACACGTGTTTAAATTAAGTGATCACATGGCGGAAGTCGTAAAAAATAAAGGTAAATTTAATGCGGAAGTCATCGTCGGCATTAGACCTGAAGATATTAAACTCGGAAATTCATCTGAGGGCTTACCAGCAAAGGTGGAAGTCACAGAGCTTCTGGGAAGCGACCTTAACGTTTATTTTAAGATCGGGGAAAAAAGCTATATTATGAAGACGGAATCGTCATCTGATGTGAAAATCGGTGACACGATTTATCCGGTATTCGACATGAATAAGCTTCATTTGTTTGATTCAGAAACAGAAAAATCCCTTTTATATTAGTGAGGTGGCGCAACACATGTGGAAGCTTAAGACAAATCTGTACCAAGTGGACCGTCAGATGCTGGATGAAAGTCTATATATGATTGGTAATGGCTATATTGGCGTTCGTGGCAGCTTTGAAGAGGGTTACCCTGAAGGACCGTCCATTCGTGGAACCTATATTAACGGGCTCTATGACCGTGTACCGATGGTTCATGCAGAGATGGCCTATGGTTTTCCTGTGGAACAAGATAAGCAGCCTCGCATCGTTGATACGCAAACCTGCGAAATCTATGTTGATGGTGAAATGGTCCAGCTAAAGCCTGGCCAAACCCTTGATTATGAACGCAGTATCGATTTTCAAACGGGCGAATCGGTAAGAAGCTATGTCTATATTACACGAGAGGGAAAGCATGCTTATGTGTCCTTCCATAGACTCGCATCGTTTCATCAAAAAAACACCTTGATTTATAAAATCGAGGTTCAGTTCGAGGGTGATATCGAACTGAGAAGCGTTTGTGACACAGAGATTGAAAACTATACAAATCCGAACGACCCTCGGACAGGACAGGGGCATAGCCGTTTAATGAAGCTGGTTTCATTAGAATCAGAGGGACATCACGTGCATGCGCTGATGCAGACGAAGCAAACACAAATCGAGCAGGCGGTATCGATCCTTCATAATATTCATGCCAGTGGCCCCTATCAGGTTAGTCATCATCGTTCCGATGGAAAACTGACAACCGTTATTAAATCGAAAAATCAAATCGTGCTTGAAAAGCGATGCTTTTTTACAGATGGCCTCAGGGAGCGTTTTCCACTTGAAGCCTCAAAACAGTTGATGTCCGAATCGCGTGCCTATCATTATGAAGAATATGTCTATCATCAAAAGCTCATACTCGACGACTTTTGGATTAATGCGGGCATCGAAATCGAAGGCGCACCTGAAGACCAAAATGCCATTAGAATGATGCAGTTTAGCCTTCTTCAATCGATTGGAACAGACGAGTACTCAAACGTCGCAGCAAAGGGATTGTCCGGCGAGGGCTATGAAGGCCATTATTTCTGGGATACTGAAATCTATGTCATCCCCGTGTTCCTTATGAATCAGCCTGAAAAAGCGAAACGCCTTTTAGAGTACCGTTATCATATCCTACCTCATGCGAAAGAGCGCGCCTTAGAGCTTGGACACAACCGTGGTGCAGCCTATGCATGGCGTACGATCTCGGGCATCGAATGTTCGGGGTATTTTCCAGCAGGGACAGCGCAGTATCATATCAATGCAGATATCGCTTATGCGTTTATCCAGTATTATCTCTATACAAACGACTTTGATTTCATCGTCGATAAGGGAGCAGAGGTTATCCTGGAAACAGCGCGACTCTGGATGGAAATAGGCCACTTTTATAAAGGTGCATTTCATATTCATGACGTTACAGGACCGGATGAGTATACCGCCATCGTTAATAATAACTATTATACGAATGCCATGGCGAAGTATCATCTCGACTGGGCACACCGTTTTTATGAGATGTTAACGCAGCCAGCTGATGCCGCCATCCGCGCGAAAGCAGAAGATTTGTGCCAGCGCCTACAGATTTCCAGTGACGAAATTCATAGGATGAAACAAGCATCTGATCAGATGTATTTTCCCTACGATTCGGAATTAAAGCTATATGCGCAAGATGACGCTTTTCTTTCGAAACCGATATGGCCATTTGAATCTGCTGATCCTGATAAAAAACCACTTCTCCTTCACTATCACCCGCTCCACATATACAGGCATCAAGTCCTGAAACAAGCGGATACTGTTCTGGCGCATATGCTTTTGGAACAATACGCAAGTCTGGACGACATTACACGTGCGGTTGCCTATTATGAAAAAATCACCACCCACGACTCATCGCTATCGAGCTGTATTTATGGCATCATGGCTTCTCGCATCGGCGAACATGATAAAGCCTATGATTATTTTAAAGAATCTGTAATCCTGGATCTCCAGGATACCCATAAAAACACCAAGGACGGCCTTCACATGGCGAATATGGCGGGAACCATCCTCAGTGTGACCGCGGGATTCGGTGGTCTTCGTATCACAGAAGATGGGCTCCAGCTTAGACCGGTTAAACCGAAAGCGTGGAAACAGTTTTCATATAAAATCCAGTACCATGGGCGCTTAATACAAGTGGTCATCGGAGAAGAGACGAAAGTGAATCTCTTAAAAGGGGCGCCATTAACCATTAAGCTATGGGATAGCGCCTACGAACTCACTAAGGAATCACATCCTGTTAAAGGCGTCATCTTCGATCTAGATGGGGTGCTGACCGAAACCAGTAAAGCGCATTTCGAAGCGTGGCGAGACCTTGCGCACAGCTTAGGTTTTGAAGTGCCGCATCGACTTGAGGATGAGGTTCGGGGCATATCACGAATGGATTCCTTAGAATGTGTTCTGGCATATAGCGAATCTGAAGCATTAAAAAACCTCCTTCATGATGAAAAGGTCGCTTTAGCCACACAGAAAAATGAGATGTATCTGAAACGAATCGAGCAGTATAACCCCATGGATTTATCTCCGGGTGCGAGGGAGCTTCTAGACTTCCTAAAAGAAAAAGGACTAAAGCTAGCACTGGCTTCAGCCAGTAAAAATGCCCCGTTTCTTTTAAAGGCCATGGAAATCGATCATTATTTCGATGCCGTGGTGAATCCAGGTGAAATCGCAAACGGGAAACCCGCACCGGACATTTTCCTTCGGGCTTGTGAACTTTTAGGACTTCAGCCGGCAGAATGCATCGGCATCGAGGATGCCTATGCAGGGATTGAAAGCATACATGCCGCAGGCATGAAAGCCATCGGAATCGGATCAAAAGAGGTGCTCACGAACTGTAAAGATGTCGTCAGTGGACTTGAGTCCATCTGCAGCATCATCAGTAATGAAATCATGTAATAATTCCTAGTCATTTTATATGACCATCGCAATAATTTGTGTCCAATCTCCCAGACGGAACAAATGGTATGGAAACGCCCCGAGCAATATAAGCTCGGGGCGTTTTCTTTTAGCGTTTTGAACTTGAGGCTGGTGGAAATTAACGTTTTAAATTATAATATGGGTAATCATACAATTACGCTTGATAATGCAAGAAACGTCAAACACACCAGAAAGGAATAAATATGCCGAATTTATACCAATATGCACTCACTGATGAAGAAATTTTTGAAAATGTATTTGACGACGAACGTTATTTAATGAACCACGTGGTTATGGCACCTGGTAAAAAGTTTCCAAAGCACCCAACAGACGCGGAGGTGACCATCATCGTGCTTCGCGGCACACTTACCGCCATGGCATCCTCTGACGCACCTATCGACATCATCAAGGGGCAAGTGCTCCAGATTGAGAAGGGCACAGATTCGGCACTTTCAAACGAGACGGACGAGGTCTGTGAATTACTGGTATTAAAGGTTAAGTAATCCCATCATTTAGTAAGAATTAGGAGTTTTTATGAGTTCATGCATTTGTAGTACCTGCAAAAATTTAAAAAGCGTTGCCGACGAAGAGGATATCGAGGGCAACGGCATTATCGAGTCATGTGAATTTGGATTTCCATCTGAGGATTGTGAGACCTGTGAACTGGAAGGCTGCGAGTTAACCTGTGATCATTATGTCAGCGACATAGGGTCAGAGGATTTTATGATGACCACTTGTTCGCGATGTGGCGTCTCTATAAAGCTGATGGCGAATCGCCAAGATGGCGATGTCTACTGCTTCGATTGCTATTTAAAGAAGCAATAGGAAGCCCACGATATTGATGGCGAAGTTTGCGAACATGTGCACCATCCATGAAGCGACGATATTGCCTGTGTGCTCGTTTAGTTGATTGAAAATCAGGCCCCCCACAAACAGCGAAATCATCACCAGTGCGAAGAGCAAGGGTGAGAACCAATTGGCGATGATGGAGAGGTGATAAACGGCGAAGATACTGGCACTAAAGATCATGGCGAAGCGTTTCGTGGAAAGACGGCGAAGCTCGATAAAAGCAAAGCCTCTAAAGAAGAACTCTTCGAGCAGTGAGTTTACAAAGGAAACGTAGAGTGCCAGGAGGACGAATGTGTTTCTGTTCACTTCCAGGTCATGCCTAAGAGAAGCCTCCACAGCTGAAAAATCGAAGAATCGTCCAATCGAGAAGTATGCACCTAAAATGAGGAGAAATAGTAAGCTTCCTAGTAATGCTGAGGATTTAAGGTGCTGATTACTCGTCTTTAAAAGATGTGTATAGGAGACATCATGCGTAATTTTCGCATAAAGAAGTGGTATCGCCAAAAATAGAAGTAGCTTAACGGTTGAGTGGATTATATAGCTGGGTTCCCAGAGGATATCGACGATGGCCATGATGCTGCAGGCGAAAAGAATCGTAAAGATCATGGTGATTAATCTGGTTTTGTTGTTCATAAGTCACCTCTTTGCATTATTCATCCACAGCATAACACGCCAAGGTTAAAATACGGAAAGAAAAATGGGCATCGCACCTCTAGTAAGAGATTGCATATGCCCATTTGTTTTATGCTTCGTCTTCCTCATCCTCTTCGACGAGTTCGTTAAATGCAGCTGCTACCAGCTCGTATTCTTCGTCGCTGACGATTTCTGTAAGCTCAAGGGACTCATCTTCGTGCTCAACAAAGCCGTAAAGGAGTGCCACTTCTTCTTCAGGGTGGAGAAGCGCGATGTACTCTTTGCCTTCCACTTCGAAGATTTCTAATATCGGACAAACCAGCTCTTCGCCGTTTTCAAGCTCAAGCGTTACGGTGTGTACGTGCTCATGATCGTGATCATGGTCATGGTCGTGGCCACAGCCGCAACCGTTATTTTCATTTTTGATTTCAGACATTTTTTCACCTCAAATTAAGATACATAAATTATACACTGACATCGGAGAGATGTCGAGGGTTCCTATCTGATATTATAGGATGCCAAGCGTCTTTTTTGCTTCTGGAAGCTGGCGGTAGTAAGCATCATAGAATGTTTCTTCTGCCCCTGGGTCTATACTGAAGAAGGTGGTTAAAAAGTACTGTGAAAGCTTATTTGCGGTTTGGGTGTCATGCTCAAACTTGAGCCTGAATTTCAGTGCTTTAACGATCTGGTACCAAGAAAGGATGAATTTTTTATTTTCCTCATAGTCGTCGATAGCGATCCACTTATCTACTGGGATGAGTTTTAAGATGGGCTTTACGCAGGCGCCGATTTGTAGGAAGTATTTAAAATCATTAGGCATGTCCGTATAAACCCTTCCCAGTGGAAATAGACGGCATGTGCTCGGTCTAAACCCATGAACATCACACCGATTATCTACGTTTAGAAAGGTACAACGTTCATCGCTTCCGATTGTTTTTAGATGGGGAATCATCAGTTTTCCATCGGGGATAGTGGTCACATGCTGGTGATTAAGCGCCTCAAAGGTTAAATTTGTGGCATTTCTCAGCTGAAAGACATCATATGGATTCAATTCAACCATGCCATCAATTCCCAAACAGCAGGCATGACAGAGGACGCAGCCACTTGTATCCGCCTTGACATGGTCTTTTTCCGTGTATAATCGACCGTTTGAGATCGTCATCAGGTCGTCTATCTTCTTCATCTATTAATCTCCTTTGAACTAACGACGCGGTTTCTGCCGTTTTCTTTTGCCTGATAAAGTGCTTCGTCTGCTTCGTGGATTAATTGTTTTTCATCGAGGATGCCATCGTGAACGGCTGCGACGCCGAAGCTGGCGGTAATGCCGAAGCCTCCAGCCGGGAAGCTAAACTCAATGGCTTCAACCTGTTTTCTTAGTTGCTCGGCATGTCTTATGGCATCTTCGAGAGAAGTAAAGCGAAGGATGATTAAAAATTCCTCGCCACCAAAACGACCGACGATATCTGAACGTCTTGAGTGTTCGATAAGAACTTCAGAAACTTTTTTAAGCACTTCGTCACCGATCATATGGCCGTACGTGTCGTTTACGATTTTAAATAAATCTAAGTCAATCATCAAAATGGAAAGCGCACCGTTATAACGTTTATAGCCTTCTAGCTCGATTTGGAGTGTTTCCATAAGATACCCTTTGTTAAAGAGATGGGTTAAGCTATCCACTTTCGAGAGATTTTCGAATTTATTCTTCTCAGACTCGAGCTCTTGAGTTCTGGAAATCACGAGTTGTTCCATGTTGAGCTTTAAATAGGCCTCTGTACGTAGCGCGCGATGGAGTCTCATGGCCAAAACAGCTGCTTGAGATAATATGAGAACGAAAAGCCCCATGCTAAGGTAATAACCGGTTTTTATGAGAAGCATGCTATAAAGGATGTCATTGATGGCGACTACGAAAAAAACGATATACCCTAAAGTATAGATGATGGCACCTTCTATATGAAGCCAAATCCCCTTAAGTGCCCAGAAGAGAATCATCGCGGCAGAGACGAAAATAAGTAACTGATAGACGATAAAGGTCTCTTGGTACCATCTTTGTGGGAGTAGGAGTATTAAGAACGCTTGTATCACGGAGGCCAAATAAAAAAACCATTCATAGCGTGAGGTCACGAGTGGTCGGAAACATTCGGATGCAAATTTCATAAAAGAAACCGCTATGCCAGGGATCATCAAATAGGCGATACGAAGCCCCATATCATAGTTGACAAAAGAGTAGAGCTCAAAGCCTAACTGGTGTCCGGCAAACAGCGATTTAACAGTAACAAAAGTACATGCTAAAGCAAAGTAGAGAACGGCTTTATCTTCTCGCATGATGAAAAATAGAATCCATAGATAAAGTGTCATAAAGAAAATTGCTCCGATCATAAATGCATCTGATCGTTTAGAGGCCACTTCGTATTGATGGATTAAGCTTGCACTGCCGAAAAGGGTTTTTTGCCAAATCCCCATTAAATGACTGCTATTAGTGGACACGTGAATCACCACTTCAGCAGTATTGGTATCTGGTCTAAAGAAGGCAGTTTTTACTTTTGCTTCGGATATGGTTAACTGTGGTTCGGTGGATGGAACGCCAAGGCTGGCTATTTTCTCTCCATTTACATAAAAATCATAGGCGGTTAAGGCATCCATTAGGTGAAAACCATAGAGTTTTCCAGGCGTCAACCCAGTGATGTTCAAACGATAAGAGGCATGTGTAACACCGGAGCTAACTTTCCATGTGAATGGCATGGCACCATACTTAATGTCCTCAGCATTAAAACCGCGCATGGGAATGAAGGTGTTTGGATAGATTTCTATATCGCCTGTCAGCTGGTAGATCACCTGATCTAAATCAAGAGTAGAAACATCTAAAACCCCCGAATTTAGTTCTGCAGCAGGACTAAAAGACCCTTGGAAGTTGATGAGGGGCCTAAGAAGTAGGGCGATGGTAGATGCAAATAGTAGGAAAATTAACAGCGTATTTTTTATTTTCATGGGTTCACCTTTTGTCATATTGATTTGCATAAGATTGTTTAGTGATTATACCCCAAATTATAGCATAGTCGACATGCGAACAGTACAAAATACCTAGGCGAAAATAAAGGGTTTTTATGATTTTTAGCGAAATAGGTAATACTATTGGTTAGTGGGAGGATTGAATGTTAAAAAAGGGAACTGGCGTTTTGATTTTTGCGTTGTTTCTGTTTTTACTGACAGGATGTAGTACAAAGAATCAAACCGATCCAACGGATCGAATAAACGCAACCGATCAAGCAAACGCTTCTGAGCAAAGCGGCTCGGCTGAAGAAAAGGATTCAACTGCCCAGAGGTTGGAAGACTTGAATTTTGTATATGATAACCTCGTCAGCAAGCATAAGAATGCTTTTGCATTAGTGAGTGAGGCGGAATTGCTGGCTGAAAAACAGCGCATCGAGAGTAATCTTGAAGGCTTTTCGGATGCTGAGTTTTATTTTGAACTAAAGCGATTCGTCAGTAAGCTTGGTGATGCCCATACAAACGTCTATTATTCAGATAGTGTGTATAAGCATTTGATGGCACTGCCGTTTGCGGTGGACAAATATGGGGATGCGTGGCATTTGATGATGCTGGATGAAGAAAATCACTTCTATATGGGTGCAGAGGTGTTTGAGATTAATGGGGTTAAAATTGCGGATGTCTATGAAAAATCTAAAGCAATTATGTCTTACGAAAATGAAGCATGGGCGACGACGCAGTTTTCAAATACCATCAATTTCAAGGAAGCACTAGAAGCCATCGGTGTAGTGGAAAAGGATGCGCCGATTAAGCTTACGGTCAAGTCCATGGGGGGAGTCGACGGTGAAATCGAGGTGAAGCCGCTGAGCTGGAACGATCTCGCCAGTGCTGAAATCGATGTGCTCGATGGCGAATCCTATGCACCGACCTGGCTTCAAAATGGAAACTACAGTGCAAAAGCACTGGATAACGACCATTTTTATATTCAGTATAACGTCTGTGAGGATTCAAGCGACCTGCCGATTAAAGACTTCGCAGCCTCCATCGCTTCAGAGCTCGAAGCGAATGCCTATAAAAAAGTGATTATCGATCTCAGATATAACTCAGGCGGCAACTCTGATGTCATCGAACCACTGCTTGAAATGCTTAAAAAGCAACGGGAAAAGGGAAATCTCACTTTCTATACGTTAATCGGTGGAAAGACGTTTTCCTCAGCGATTATTAACGCAGTCCAGTTGAAGGATGAGCTGGGAAGTATCCTGGTGGGTTCGCCGACGGGTGGTAATGTGAACCACTTTGGAAAGGTTCAAAGCTTCGAACTCCCAAATGCACCCATGATCGTCACTTATTCGGTCAAATATTTCGAAATGATCGATGGCTATGATAAGGATTCCCTTTATCCGGATCATGAAGTGACGGAATCCTTTGATGATTTCATCAAGGGCATCGATACAGCAGTGGAGTGGATAAAGAAACAGTAGCAGGGTTAAGTAACAGTCACATAAAAAGCAAGGCGTGAGGGTTCGTAAAGAATCCTCACGCCTTATTTTTTTATTAGTTTTTTTCGATTAACCGTTGATTTCAGCGAAAAGCTCAGAGATTAATGCTTTAATTTCCTCGACCACTGAATCAGCTGCCACCTTTTTATTCACGCGCTTATCGCGTGTAACGATTTCTACCAATGATTCTTTAAGATTTTTTGGGCTGACGATGACGCGTACAGGTACGCCGAGTAAATCGGCATCTGCAAACATGAAGCCTGGTCGAACGTCTCTGTCATCGTAAATGACTTCGATGTTTTGGTTTTGAAGCGTTTTATAGAGGTTGTCTGCAAAGCCTTTTGCTTCAGCGTCATCAACGCGTAAGCAGCAAAGGTGAACCTGCCATGGCGCGATAGTGATCGGCCAGATTGGACCGTAGTCGTCGTGTTTCGCTTCGCAGACCGATGCAGCCAGTCGGCCGACGCCGATACCATAGCAGCCCATGATTGGGTGCTGTGGTTCGCCGTTCACGTCTTGATATGTCATGCCCATGCCTTTAGAGTATTTGGTGCCGAGCTGGAAGATGTTACCCACCTCGATGCCTCTAGAAAGCTTGATGCTATGGTTACCACATTTAGGGCAGATACCGCTCTCTTGGATTTTTGATAGGTCACTATAATTGACGGGACCGTAGTCTCTTTCGAAGTTGAAGCCTGTGTAGTGGTAGTCCTTTTCATTGGCACCCACGACGAGGCTGTCGATGCCTTTTAAAGAGCGATCGAATAAGACAGTGACGTCTTTTGAAAGGCCTTTAGGACCGATAAAGCCTGCGACGATGCCAGAGTTTTCGGTGATGGTTGCTGGATAGACTTGGTCGCCTAGATGGTTGACGAGCTTGATGTCATTAATGTCCATGTCACCACGCGTGAAGACCACGACATAGCTATCGTCAGCGTTGCGCTGGTAAACGACGGCTTTACAGGACTGTTTAATGCTGGACTTTAAGAAGCCGGTGACTTCCTCGATGGTTTTCGCATCAGGCGTATGGACCTTAGTAAGTGGTGCGGCTGCCACGGTATCGTTTACGATGATGGTTTCTGCTGCCTCCATGTTTGCACTGAAGTCACATGCATCGCAAATCGCCAGTGAGTCTTCGCCGATAGGTGTGAGTAGCATGAACTCGTGTGCGACCTTGCCGCCCATCATACCTGTATCGGATGCCACAGTGATGACCTCTGGGATGCCCGCGCGTTTAAAGATACGGTTATAGGCATCGAGGCACTTATCATAATACGCTTCGAGGTCTTCCTGTGTGAGGTGGAAGGAATAAGCGTCCTTCATGGTAAACTCGCGAACGCGGATCAGCCCTGCGCGTGGGCGCGCTTCATCTCTAAATTTGGTTTGAATCTGATAAATCATAAATGGATAACGGGAATAGGTGTTTGCATAGTCTCTGACGAGGTGGACGGCTGCTTCCTCGTGCGTCATGCCGAGGACCATAGGCGTGTCACCGCGGTCTTTAAAACGCAGGAGCTCACTGCCAATGCTTTGGTACCTTCCAGATTCTTCCCATAAGCTTCCTGGGAGGACCACTGGGAAGAGGACTTCCTGTCCGTCGATGGCATCCATTTCCTCACGAATGATGTTTTCGATTTTGTGGGTGATGCGTTTAAGGGATGGATATTGGGAGAAGATACCGTTTGCCACGTTCTTCATGTATCCGCCTTTGATCATCAGTGCGTGGCTGTCCACGACACAGTCGGATGGTCTCTCTTTAAAGCGCTCACCGACGAGGTTTACAAGTTTCATAAGGGTTCCTCCTATTATATGATGGGTGATGAATTTAAAATAAAAAAGCCCTAAGCATATAGCTTAGGGCGAATGGACTCCGCGGTACCACCTAATTTCAGACGAGGTCTGCACTTGGATACAAACTGTCAGTACATTCTGCCTGCAGTTGATATCGTATCCCGATAACGGGGGAAGCCGGTTGAACTTTCCGGGGTTAACCATGGGTTCACAGTTCAAAGCTAGGTTCGATGGATCATCTGTAGAGGCTTTCACCGACCACCTCTTCTCTGAAACATAGACACATCTACTGGGCTTATCATTACTTTTAAACATATCGGATTTTAGCATAAAATACCGTGCTTTGTCAACTGTTTAGGCATTAATTCTCAGGTTTTTGATGGTTAAAGCTCCAGTTGACACCGAATTGGTCGGTGAGTGCACCATAAATCGCACCCCAGAATGTGTCCTGTAATGGCATGGTGATATTGGCACCCGCAGAGAGGCCTTCAAATATGCGTCTGATTTCTTCTTCGGTATCGATATTGAGGTTGATTTGAACATTCATTCCTGGTTGGTATTCGCCTTCCTCAGATGTGTCTGAGAAGTACATCAGGTCGTCGCCGAGAACAAGCTCAGCATGCATGACGCGATTAGCGATTTCGGCAGGAATCTCGGGCCCTTGTGAACCGTAACGCATGATTTCGCTTTGACTTCCACCGAGCACTTTATGGTAAAAATTGAATGCCTCTTCACAGTTGCCATTGAAATAGAGATAAGGAACGACTTTCATAATAACTCCTTTCGGGTGATTTCACCCATCGTTTAGCGAGACTATGGTCATTTTACCCATAAATGAGAGCCGTAATCATCGCACTAATGAAACAATTAAATTCGGCTTAAACCCTGATGATGTCATTATTTTAACTTTTGTCACCATTCACCTCTGCCAAATTCGATGGTCTTTGTTTTGAAAAATGTTTGACTGCATGGTTTAATTTGGGCATGAGGAAAGCATCCTCGATGAAACTTTTATTCCAAGGGGGAAACTATGGAGAATGTTTTAAAGACGAGTGGATCGTCTAAAAGTGGCGTTCAAAGATTTGGTCGCTTCTTAAGTGGTATGGTAATGCCGAATATCGGCGCTTTTATCGCTTGGGGTATCATCACGGCATTATTTATTCCTACAGGCTGGACACCGAACGAGAGCTTATCGAAGCTCGTGGGTCCGATGATTATTTACTTGTTACCATTACTGATCGCTTATACGGGTGGTAAGCTCGTAGGCGGCGGAAGAGGCGCGGTTGTTGGTGCGGTTGCAGCGATGGGCGTTATCGTGGGCGTAGACATCCCGATGTTTATCGGCGCGATGATCATGGGTCCTTTAGGCGGCTTCGTTATTAAGAAATGGGATGACGCAGTAGAGGGCAAAATTCCAGCAGGGTTCGAAATGCTCGTATCTAACTTCTCAGCGGGTATCTTAGGGATGCTCGTAGCGCTCTTCGGCTTCGTGGCCATCGGTCCAGTCGTTGTGGCATTAAACAACGTTTTAAAGGTCGGTGTTGAAGGCATCGTTAATGCGGGTCTTCTTCCGTTAACGTCACTTTTCATCGAACCTGGTAAAATCCTATTCCTTAACAATGCCATGAACCATGGCGTTCTTGGACCTTTAGGTATCCAGCAAGCAACTGAAGCTGGAAAATCGATCTTCTTCTTACTCGAAACAAATCCAGGTCCAGGTCTCGGTATCCTTTTAGCTTACTGGGTATTTGCTAAGGGCATGGTTAAGCAATCGGCTCCAACATCGATCATCATCCACTTCTTAGGTGGTATTCACGAAATTTACTTCCCATATGTGTTGATGAGACCGATCTTAGTGCTTGCCGTTATCGCAGGTGGTATGAGTGGTGTGTTCACATTTGGATTACTTGATGCAGGCTTAATCGCTACACCATCACCAGGAAGTATCTTTGCACTTATGGCAATGGCACCTAAAGGTGGCTTATTACCAGTATTAGCAGGCGTTTTAGTCTCTACAGTGGTATCGTTCTTAGTCGCTTCGTTCTTTATCAAGGGTAAAGGTGGCGATGATGATTTAGATCAAGCAAGAGCAGCGGTATCTTCCATGAAGGCAGAAGCAAAAGGCCAAGTGAAAACATTTGTTAGAAAAATCGTCGTTGCTTGTGATGCTGGTATGGGTTCTTCAGCAATGGGCGCTACGACGCTTAGAAAAAAAGTTAAAAACGCTGGACTCGACATCGAAGTCGTTAACACTTCGATCGAAGATATTCCAGCGGATGCGGATATCGTCATCACTCACTTGAATCTGGCGGACCGTGCAAAAGCAAAAGTGGCTTCAGCAGAACTCATCACCATCGATCAATTCGTAGGTAATCCTATCTATGATAGCTTGGTGGAAAGATTAAAAAAATAATTAAACCCTAATCGCAGCAGTTAAGACAGCACTGGAGTTGTTGTAAGTCTTTCGAAGGATTTACAGCAACTCCTTTCAACATTTATGGGCTTATTCAGTTTTGGCACTAATAAATAATGACATTAACGAGCAACTTACCAGCGAAACATTTGAATTTTAAGGATATAATAATATTAGAAAAGTTATCTGAAAATTTGAATGATAAATACCGTCGCTAATTATTAGGGGGTTGCCATGAATTGCACGAAACGTATCATCGAAATCATAAGTGTGCTGGTAGGGCGTACTGATTATATTTCCGTCTCCGATGTGGCTGACCAGTTAAGCATCAGCAAAAGAACCATTTTCAGGGAAATGGATGTTGTGGAGGATGTCCTGACCCATTTTGGCATGAAGCTTGATAAGAAGACGCGTCTCGGTGTGAAGCTCATAGCAACTTCGAGTCAAATCGACGCTTTTAGGAAATTTGCAGAAAACTGTACGGACAATGGCCTTGATCAAGAAACAAGGCAAAAAAAATTGATTATCGAACTCTTGAAGACGAGAGAGGCAAAGAAATTCTACTATTTTTCAAAGCTGTTCGATGTATCAGAGGCCACGATATCCTACGATATGGATAAGATTGAGCCCTGGTTTGATTCAAAGGGAATCAAACTCGTCAGAAAACCCGGGTATGGTGTCTTTTTGGAAGGCACCGAAAAACAGTTCAGAAAAGCCATCGTCGATTTTTTATACCAAAACTATGATCATGAAGCCCTTCGTGACTTATTTAGCACGCAGGACACCATAATGGGTGAGGTGCTCGATAAGAATACACTTATACAAGTAGGAAATATCCTACAGGCTTTCGGAAGTGTGCTCATCAACCACCTCACAGAAAATGCCCATATGGGGCTTACCATACACCTCACCATCGCCATTCAAAGGGTTAAACGCGGTGAGGCCATCACCATGAAAGGCGAGTTATTACAGTCCTTAAAAAAGGATGAGCTCTTTAAGATCGCTTACGAAATCGGCGCTAAAATCGAATCCGATTTCAATATTCGGTTTCCTGAGGATGAGATCGGCTATATCACGATGCATTTGAAGGGATCGAAGCTCAAAACGGGTAGCATCACTGAATCTGACGGCGTATTGATTTCTAATTTTGAAATGACACGTCTGGCTTCTCGGATGGTTCAAAAATTCGATGCCCTCAGTGGGCTTAACCTAAAGCAAGACAACCAACTCCTAATCGGCTTGGTGACACATTTGAGGCCTGCGATTTCTCGAATTTCCATGGGACTCGAAATTAGAAACCCCTTACTTGAAAAAATTAAAGAAATGTATCCCGATATTTTCTCATTAACAAAGTTTGCTTCGGAGATCGTGGAAAGCCAATATGAAATTACACTTTCAGAAGGCGAGGTTGGCTACTTGGCCATGCATTTTGGCGCTTCCATGGAACGTAACCGACAGGAAGCACTCCAGCAACGAAAAGTACGCATAGGCGTCGTTTGTGCCAGCGGCATAGGCACCTCGAGTCTTCTATTATCCAGACTCGAAAAGACCTTTCCAGATATGGAGTTGGTTTCTCAGCTCTCAAAGGAAGCGGTATTGGAAGGTGAGGCAGAAGACATGGGGTTGGAGCTTCTCATTTCCACGATACAACTTGAGAGTGAAGCCATTCCTGTGATACAGGTTAATCCCTTATTGTTAGGGACAGATATCGATAAAATCAGCAAACTCCTCCCGATGATCAAGAGCAAGCCACGTGTTTTTCAACGACCTGAATCTGATGAGTCGTCGGAGCAAATTAAGCGGATTAGAGACATCACTGAAGTGATTCTCTCCATAGAAGAGCACTTTGAAATCGTTCGAATCGGTTCGATTGCTTCCATGAAAGCGCTTATCAAGACCATCGCTTCCCACATGTCAGATCGATTTGTAGATGCCGTTCTTTTGCAAAAGGAACTGCTGTATCGGGAGAAGCTTGGAAGTACGCTTATACACGGAGAGCAAACCATTATCGTTCATACGAAGACAAATGCTGTTCAGAAGGCCAAGCTCGCACTTTGGCGAATGGATCAACCCTTGAAGCATGATTCAGGTGAACCCGTCAAGCTGGCGATCGTCATGTTGATACCAGAAAATGCTTCAAAAGTCTCAATGGAGCTTATGGGACGCATCAGTAAGGCGTTGATCGAACAGGATGCCTTCTTAAGCTTGCTGAAGTCCGGCGAATCCCCAGAAGTCATAAAGGCGATCAAGTCGATCCTTCATGCTTGGCTCAGACAGAATATTAAGCGAGGTGACGGTTATGAATTCTAGCGTTCAAACAGTCGGTCGTTTTCTTAGCCGCATGGTGATGCCTAACATTAGTGCATTTATCGCATGGGGGATCATCACGACCCTTTTTCACAGCAATGGATGGTTTCCAAATGCGTCCATCAGTCAACTAATCGAACCCATGATATTTTATGCCCTACCGTTATTGATCGCCTATACAGGTGGAAAAGCGTTTGAAAGCAGTCGTGGCGGCGTCATGGCTGTGGTGGTGACAATTGGACTGATCGTCGGTTCGGATGTGCCCATGTTTTTAGGCGCGATGATTGTAGGCCCCTTTTGCGGTTGGCTAGCCACCCGTATGGATCAACTCCTTAAGAATCGCATTCCCACAGGATTCGAAATGCTTAGTAATAATTTCTCTGCTGGGATATTAGGGGCTATTTTAGCGGTTATCGGTCTAAAAGTAATCGGTCCACTATTGGCTGGGCTTAACGCCATTATCGAAGTGGGCGTCGGCCAGGTCGTCGATTCGAATCTTCTGTTTTTAGCTTCCGTTTTCATAGAACCTGGGAAGGTGTTGTTTCTTAACAACGCCATGAATCATGGCATATTAGGACCGCTTGGCATCAATGAAGTCCTCGCTCAAGGAAAATCCATTTTCTTTCTACTGGAAACCAATCCAGGCCCCGGACTGGGGATCCTACTAGCTTACTGGTTAATGGGCAAGGGCTCTGTCAAGCAATCTTCTCCAGCAGCGATGGTGATTCACTTGTTCGGCGGCATTCATGAAATCTATTTTCCGTATGTCCTCATGAATCCGTTCCTGTTTATCGCCGTTATTCTCGGAGGAATGGCGGGTATTTTAACGGGGCAGTTTTTTAATATCGGCTTAGTGGCAACGCCGTCGCCAGGTAGTCTGTTTGCGATACTGGCGCTTACCCATCGTGACGATTTCATCGGCGTACTATTAGCGATTCTCGTTTCCACAGTCGTCACCTTTACCATAGCTTCCCTGGATATACGCCGTAAGGCCGCTTTATTTGAAGAGGCCAATAAGAACCTGATAGAAGGCTATAAGGGAAATTACACACTAAGACGCATCACCTTTGCCTGTGATGCAGGCATGGGTTCCAGCGCTATGGGGAGCTCCATATTAACGAAGCTCATCAAGGAACACGGCATGGACGTTCCTGTTGAAAACTGCTCCATTGATGATATACCGCTTGATGCAGAAATCGTCGTCACATACACCGAGCTTACAAAGCATGCAAAAAAACGCGTCCCGAATGCACTTCACATCGGTCTTAAGGATTTCATGGACAAAAATGAATACATGGAACTGCTGGAGCTGATCAGGGATAAGTTTGAAATCATTAGGGAGGAAAAAATGATGAGTAAACCAAATGAAATTTTAATGAAAAGCAACATTATTATAAGCCGTCCATCCGTAACGATGGAGGAAGCCATCATCCATGTGGGAAATTTACTAAACCAAAGCGGATATGTTGAAAAGGGTTATATCGATGGCATGCTAGCACGAGAGCGTAAATTCAGTACGTATATCGGCAATGGCGTCGCGATACCACACGGCGAGAACGAGGTGAAAGATTTAATTAAAGCATCGGGCATCGCAGTGGTTCAATACCCGGATGGGGTTGATTTTGGAGAGGGTAAACTGGCAAAAATCGTCATCGGTATCGCTGGCCTTGGAAATGAGCATATTCAAATTTTAGCGAACATCGCTGAAGCCATCGAAGAAGAAGAGATTCTAGAGAAGCTTCACACCACACAAGACATCGAATGGATCCATCAGATCTTCTCAAGTGAGGAGAACGCTTGATGAATGTGCTTACGATAACCTTAAACCCAGCAGTTGACAAGACTTTAGAGGTTGAAGGCTTTCACGTCGGTGGACTTAATAAAGTCGCTGCCTCACGTGCAGATGCAGGCGGGAAGGGGATCAATGTCTCCAGAGTGCTGAAAAGCTTAGGGACAGATAGCTTGGCTACTGGACTGATCGGCGGTCGCACAGGTGACTTCATCATCGATGCCATCGACAAGCTCGGGATCGATAATGACTTTGTCCACCTGCCGCATGACACGAGAACCAATTTGAAGGTATTCGATCGCTTAACAAAAACCATCACGGAAATAAACGAACCAGGGCCTGAAGTGCAGGCCGATAAGTTTCAGTCGTTACTCGATAAAGTGTCGCTCCATTTAAGAAAGGACATGCTGGTGATCTTATCCGGCAGTATCCCTGCTTCCGTGGGCGTAGATGCGTATTCAAGGCTTATTCAAATCATCGAGGCGCAAGGCGCATTAGCCGTTCTCGACGCTGATGGAGCCCCTTTTAAAGCGGCGATTAAGGCGGCACCGTTTATGATCAAGCCCAACAGGGACGAACTGATACGCTATTTCAACAGTGCCCTCGATACAGAGGAAGACCTTTTAGAAGCCATGAATCATTTCATTAGCTTAGGCGTAAAGCATGTATTCGTGACGCTTGGTAGTGAAGGGGCCTATTATCGATCAGAGGGGTGTGCTTATCGACTGAAGCCGCTTAAAATCGAAGCGCATAGCTCGGTTGGTGCGGGGGATGCATTCGTCGGAGGCGTCGTTCATGCATTAAGCTGTGGGTTTGATGTTGAAACGATGCTACGATATGGCGTTGCTTCCAGTGCAGGCGCAGTGACCACTATCGGGACCAATCCTGCAAGTAAAGAATGGATTTTAAATCATATACGAAAAGTTGAGCTAATTAAACTTATGGGCTAGTTATGCGCATGGGTTAACAGGAGGATTAGATGAAAACGAGAGCCGTAAGAATGTATGGTCAAGACGACCTGAGATTAGAAGTGTTTGATTTACCAGAAATCAAAGAGGATGAAATATTAGTAAAAGTGGTATGCGATAGCGTTTGCATGTCTACTTATAAAGCATTAAAGCAAGGTGCCAACCATAAACGTGTACCTGACGATGTGCATGAAAAGCCTGTAATCGTCGGTCACGAGATGGCAGGTGAAATCGTAAAAGTCGGCGCGAAATATGAAGGCGAGTTCAAACCAGGTCAAAAGTTTTCACTCCAGCCTGCCCTTAACTATAAAGGGAGTCCATACGCTCCAGGTTACTCTTACCAATACTTCGGCGGAAATGCCACGTATAATGTCATCCCTCAAGAGGTCATGGAACTCGGCTGCTTACTTGTTTACGAAGGCGACAGCTACTTCGGGGCTTCATTAGGTGAACCGATGTCGTGTATCATCGGTGGCTTCCATGCAAATTATCACACGGTACCAGGTGCTTATCAGCACATCATGGGGACGAAAAAAGGCGGGAATCTCGTGGTGATGGGTGGCGCTGGTCCAATGGGCCTCGGCGCAGTGGATTATGCATTGGCCATCGAGGACAGACCGGCTATGATCGTGGTAACCGACATTAATGATGAGCGCCTCAGCCGCGCATCACAGTTCATCACGAAAGAACGTGCAAAGGCTGCCGGTGTAGAACTGCATTATGTGAACACAGCGGCTTATGAAGATCCTATCGCTGAGCTCATGCGCCTAACGGATGGCTATGGATATGATGACGTCTTCGTCTATGCACCAGTGGAGCAGTTGGTGCTTCAGGGAGACAAAATTTTAGCGAAGGACGGATGCATGAATTTCTTCGCAGGTCCGACAGACCACGGCTTCAGCGCAGCCATCAACTTGTATAACGTCCACTATAGCAATACCCATATCATGGGCTCAACAGGTGGTAATACAGATGACCTTAAGGAAGCGCTGGAGATGTCGGCGAAAGGCTTAATCAATCCTTCTGTCATGTTGACGCATATCGGCGGCATGGATGCTGCGATTGACGCTATTAAGGATTTACCAAAAATTCCAGGTGGTAAAAAGCTCATCTACAACTTCATCGAAATGCCACTGACAGCCATCGATGACTTTGAACAGCTCGGAAAAACCGATGAACGTTTCAAACACCTTCACGAACTTGTAGTGAAGCATAGTGGCCTATGGAACACAGAAGCAGAAAACTATCTGCTTGAAAACTTTAGCGTTTAAAGAAGATTTAGATAGGGGACGAAAGCAATGGAGAGATTTGAGGTCGTATTAACAAACGCGCATGGCTTACATGCAAGGCCAGCTGGCATGCTTGTTCAAACCAGCGGAAAGTTCAAAAGTGAGATCAACATTCTAAAAGGCGAAATCAAAGCAAATGCGAAAAGCCTCTTAAGCATGATGAAGCTCGCAGCTTCTAAGGGAGATCAATTGACGGTCGAGATAAATGGTGAAGATGCAGATGATGCTGCGAAGGCATTAAAAGCACTATTTGATTCGTCATTTGGCGAGTAAGCATTTCGAAATTGATTAATAGTAAAAGGGATCAGATGGGCTTCGATGAGGAAGCGTGTCTGATCCCTTTTTGATGGGGTTATCTAGGAAACATTATTGTTAGCAAGCGACGATTTCTTTGATGCTAAACTCACGACCGGTGAGGAGTGTTGACTGGTCAGAATGACAGTTCGGACAAACTCTCCGGTGTTCCACTAGGTTGAACTGCTCATGGCAGCTGTTACAAGCCGCCATGGCAGGGATGATGATGATTTCCAGTTTGGTATGTGCATAGGGGGTATCGTTCACCGCGGCGGGGAAGCAGGACTCAAGAAACTTAGGGACGGCTGATGAAAGCTGACCCACCTCGAGTACGATCTTTTCCACCTGTGAAAGGTCGTTTTCGGCGACGAATCGGTCGACGATTTTTATGATTTCAAAGACGATGCCAAGCTCGTGCATCTGTTCCTCCTCATAGATGATGATTATCTCTTTTCAGAGAAGGGGTTGATCTTATTCAGTGTGATTTTCGCTTTGCGCTTCAATGCTGTTTTCATCACGTGCTTTGGTAGGGCGTCGATCTCAAAGCCCTTTACATCATAGACACGCTCAAGCTTGATGGCATCAAATTTACATCTGAGGGTACACGCGCCACAACCGACACAAAGATAGGAATCAACCTTCGTTGCGCCACAGCCGAGGCAGCGTGATGTTTCCTTCGCGATTTGCTCTTCCGTTAGAATCCCTCTGAGGTCTTTAAAGGTGGATTTTGAGAGTTTACCATCTATCGGGTTCAGACGTTGTCTTTCCGTTCCGTCGTAATCTATCGCTTCCGCCAGGTTCTCTTTGCTTAGCATTTTATAGGCGTGCATGTCTCTACCAAACAGAAGGGATTGGCCCTTTTGAACAAATCGGTGGATGGAGACGGCTGCTTCCTTTCCTGCTGCGATGGCATCGATGGCAAGTCTAGGTCCGCTCGCGACATCGCCCCCAGCAAAGATATCTGCTTTTGAGGATTGTAGGGTAATGGGATTGACCTCGATGGTGTTTCTAGGCGTGAGATTAACACCTTCACCTGCTAATAAGGACCCGTAATCGTAGGTTTGGCCGACACTGAGGATTACGTAATCGCATAGGACCACCGTTCTGTTTGCATGATCAAACTGTGGTGAGAATCTTCCATTTGAGTCTACTGTGGAGACGCATTTTGTAAACTCCACGCCTGTTACACGACCATTTTCAGTGATGATACGCGTAGGTCCCCAACCGTTCTCGATGCCAATTTCTTCTTCAAGGGCTTCGTGAACCTCTTCATTATGGGCTGGCATGCCTTCTCTGGATTCTAAGCAATAGAGCTCGGTTTGAATGACACCGGAAAGTCTCGCAGCACTTCTCGCCACATCGATGGCCACATTTCCACCGCCGATGACGACGACTCTTCCGCCGACTGCGCTTTGTTTTCCGAGGTTGAGGTCTCTTAAGAAATCAACACCACTTAAAACCTCAGGCGTATTTTCGCCCTCTATGCCGAGTTTTCGTCCAGCCTGTGCACCAATCGCTACATAAAATGCGTTGAAGCCTTGCTTTCTTAGGTCTTCGAGGGTAAGGTCCTTACCGATCTCTACTCCGGTGACGAACTTGACACCCATTTCTTTGATGACTTCGATTTCAGCATTTAGTACGTCTTTTTCCAGACGGTAGGATGGAATACCTAAGGTAAGCATGCCGCCTAGCTTTTGCTCCTTTTCAAAGACGGTGATGTCGTAGCCATCCAGTGCGAGATCATAGGCACAGGTCAGACCGGATGGTCCTGATCCGATAATGGCGATTTTTTTATCGCTGTAGTCATGACGTTTCGCAGGAATAAAGCGACTAGCCTGCTCTAAATCCTTTTCGGCGATGAATTTCTTAATATCGTCTACAGCAACCGCTTCATCGATGTCGCCTCTGGTGCAGTCTTCTTCACAGAGGCGTGGACAAATACGGCCGCAGACAGCAGGCAGTGGATTGTGTTTTTTGATCAGCTCAAGCGCCTCGGTGTATTTTCCTTGTGAAGCCAGCTTGATGTAGCCCTGAACTGGGATATGGGCAGGACAGTTGGTAATGCATGGCGCTGTGCCTGAATCAAGGGCGTTCTTACGATTGATACGGTAGTCGCTGTTCCACTTTTCTTCTGGCCACTCCGTATTTCGAGGTGTGGCTTTAATGATGGTTTCATCGATAGGCGTCTTGGTGCATAACTTTTGGCCAAGTCTGAGAGCATTGGTCGGACAGACGTCCACGCATTCGCCACAGGCGACGCACTTGCTCTCGTCGATGACAGATTTATAGTTGGACCGGACGATGTCGTTATTGATAAACTCGTTTGCGAGGCGCATGGCGTAGCAGCCACAGCCACAGCAGTTACAAATGGCGTGTGTATGACCAGGTGTATCCAGGTTAGGAACCGAGTGCATGAGGCCGTTATCTTCGGCGCGTTTGATGATTTCGAAGGCCTCTTCTCTGGTGATTTCACGACCTCTTCCTGTCTTGATGTAGTACTCTGCCGCGTGGTCCAGCTGGATACACATCTCCTCCTTGAGGTGTCCACAGCCTTCATCCATGGCTTCCCTAGAGGTTCTGCAGGAACAGTCGGATACGGAAAAAATGGAGGCTTCATTTAAATGATAGGAGACCTCCTCGTAGCTGAGATGCTTCGATTCCCCATCAAGCGCTCTTTCGATGGGAAGCACACGCATTGGACCAGCACCGATAGGCATGATGCCCGCAGCCATAGGGCCTTTTTTGCTACCGAAGTAGTAAAACGCTTCTGCCACCTGAGGGTATTTTGCAACCAGTTCTTTATTATTGTTGATCATCTCCAGATGGCCAGGTACGAAGATGTCTTGCCAATACAGATCGACGCCATCCACGGTATTGACGAAGGCGACACCCGCCCAAGCGATATAATCGAGGGCTTCCTTCACCTTCTCATAGGGTTCTCCGGAAGTTTTCGCCACGTCATCTGCGCTACGTTTCTCACGAAATGCCAAGTGCATGGCGATTTTTGCTTGGTAATCATCCATGATTGGGTCCAGTGCATAATACTCTGGTCCGAATGGAATCGCTTCACGACTGGTGCCTGCTTTGGTACGTCCTATTTTATTCGCCAGGTCCACGATGCTTTGACGATAGGGTCTACCTTCCACATCCGCCCAGGTCAATGCGAAATTGAAATTCTTCGATTTGTTGAAGTTGGTTTTTTCAGGTTGCTTCGCCATATTGAATCCTCTCCTTATGCGTTATGATGACTGGTTTTTCCAGTTGTTTACTTCAGTCTGGAGCCAGTTGGTCCACCGATCAAGCCCTTCGCCTGTTTTCGCAGATATCGGGATAATCTCGATTTTAGGATTGATTTTTTTAACGCGCTCCACTACTGCTTCGTAATTGAAATCGAAATAGGGGAGGGTGTCGATTTTATTGATGAGCAGGACGTCGATGACGCTGAACATCAGCGGGTATTTAAGTGGCTTATCGTCTCCCTCTGGAACGCTGAGAATCGCTGCACTTTTGCAAGCACCAGTATCGAACTCCGCAGGGCAAACGAGGTTGCCGACGTTTTCTAAAATGACGAGATCTAGTCCTTCGTGCTCAAGTTCGTTTAGCCCCTGCTTCGTCATGTCCGCATCGAGGTGGCACATACCGCCGGTATGGAGCTGAATGACCTTTACACCCGTTTCAGAAATCGTCCTCGCATCCACGTCAGAGTCGATGTCTGCCTCCATCACACCGATATTTAGCACATCCTTTAGCGAATGCATGGTCTTTACGAGTGTGGTGGTTTTACCTGAGCCGGGGGAGGACATGAGGTTTAGTAAAAATGTTTTGTCACTTTTAAGCTGCATCCTGAGAAGATCAGCCTGTTTGTTATTATCCTCGAAAATACTTTCCTTCACTTCAATCACTTTAAAGGGTTTCACGTCTTCCTCCTTATCGCAGATGTTAAAATTGTTATTATATTGTCAATATAATTGTATGGTGTTAGAAACAATAAGTCAAAATTGTGAAAGCATTATAAATGCTAACTTTCATGGAAAACACTTTCGAGATAAGTTTACACTCTGTTGATGAAAAGGTGTCTGAAAATAAAGAAAATCCAGTCGACTCACGCAAATACAAGTGTCAACTGGACTTGAAAGTAAAATTAATTAGAAAAAATCACTGACTAAGGACTCGGAAAAACGGATACAATTTTCAAGTGATAGTGCACTGAGGCATTCTCCTGCTAAAAACAAGCCGTTTTTACCCTGTAACGCCTCTATTCTCTGGAAAAATCCATTCTGAAGCTGGTCGCTGTCCACATGGGGAGAATGTCGCCAGCGCTTCATTTGGTAGATTCGTGGCGAACTCACACCGAGTGCCACCAAATCCTCCATCACCAGTCGTGTCGTCGTCTGGGGGTTACCATCTGGGGCATCATAAGCATAAGCGATGACCAGCGCTTCTTTCGAAGTCACCTCCCAGCGCGTATCAAACAACGTGATGTGGCCTCTTCGCTCGGGTTTTAGGTTATCCAGAAGGCATCCCACACCGGAAGGGATGTTCTCGGCACAAATGGCGTAGACATTAAACGATTCCACCTTGATTTGATTTAGCATTTTGCTTAATGCCGAATCAAAGCAAGCAAAATGTGAAACTTCATCAAGTGGAGCGGCGATGATGACTTGGTCATAAAGCGCGGATTCATAAGCTGTCGTAAGCTGCCACTGCTGGTTTTCGAGCTGCTTTAAATCGGTCACCGCTTGACCCAATCTAACGTCCTTCACCGATTGTCCCAGTTTTTGTACCAATGTTATAGCGCCGCTTTTCCATGTCACAAAATCAGGCATTTCCATGAAGGTCATAAGATTATCATAGTTTAGCACCCTTAGGACAAAGAGCGCTGGGATCAGGGATAGTTCTCCTAATCCAAAAATAGTATAATAATGAATAATGACTTTTTTTAAGACAGAAAATTCATGGTAATCACACCACTGTGAAAAGGGTAGCATCAAAGGAGGTTCTACATACTGGATTCGAGGTGCGTTCAGCGCGGTGTACTCAGCAAGCACCTCGGGAAGTCTCTCCATTTCAACTCGGAAATCACTCAGTAAGGATTTGGGGAGCTGTATGGTTTTTTCCCCATTCGCCGAGTAGTTTACCCGGGATAGTTTAGGGCCATCGCCTTTAATGCCAAGTCGCTTCATCAATGCTTTTAAGCGTTCTTGCGAGGGGAGGCCGAAGATCGTCCCCAGCTCATAGGATTTGCCTGCGTATTGGATCGAGTGAATTTTTCCGCCTAGGGTATGATGTTTCTCATATAGCGTAATCTCTTGATAGCCTTTAGCCCTGAGTTGTTCAGCGATGACGAGGCCTGAAATGCCCCCGCCGATAATGGCGATTTTACTAGTCTTCATGGGGATCACCTTTGTTGGATGCATCGATGATGGCTAATAGCCATAGTGGCAAGGTTTCGAGGTCGGCATGATTTTCTACCGCTTTGTTTAGAACGACCTTTGCGGGTGTTAATCCCTTATAAGGGCCATCCTTGATTCGTGTGAAAAAGTTGTATTGTCTTAAGTGACCTTGAAGTAAGCGTTCAACTGAAGTAAGGGAGTTGAAGTGACCGAGAGCCACTTGTTTCTCATAAAAAGCGTTCATGAGCTCATCATAATATTGATTTAGGTCAAAAAATAATTCATCGTGCGCATCGGGGATGAAATGGTGCATCATGCCATACTGCGTCGTCAGCTGTTCGAGTTTGCGTCCTTTTAAATACTGAGGCGTATACGCTGTGTCCTTCTCGGTAATGATCGTATCAATGGATAACTTGAACGTTTTCATCAGATAGACAAGTTTTTGCTCAAAATAATGCCAGACTTCGATTTCGGTTTTGCTCCCATATAATTTGACAAATGCCCATCTTGAAGCGGCATCAAACAGAATATGTTGATAAATTCGACCAACACCATCAAAGTTGCCGATATAATCGATTCTTTGAAGAAGTAGATAGCCAGGGTATTTCTCCCGGGCATCAAGCAAATGTGCATAGGAGGATGGACTCGATTTTCTTTTTTTACTCTTATGACGTGGATCCTTTGCATACTCCATGCGATCTTTTCGTTTGGTCAAATCATGGCGTTTTAAAACGTTAAAAATACCGGTCTCGCCGATGTGGATGCCTTCAGATTTTAAGGCGTAGTAGATGCGTTTAGGACCATCCTCTGGAAACTCAGCCACGTGAAATAAAATTTCTTTTTCGATGGCCTTGCCTACCTTATTAGGCATTTTAGGCGGCTTTGAAGGTGCTTGCTCAAGTCCATCCATTCCAGAGGTTCGATAGGCCTTTAACCATTTATAAAAAGAGGTCCGAGAAACACCGTATAATGCACAGGTCAGGGTGACGTCTTTGTGCATCATGGCATGCTTTATAATCATAAATTTGGTGTAGGCACTAAACTTCTCGACCATAGGGTAATCTCCAAGTGAAAGGGTTAATTAATAATATTTTAACATACTAAAGGATGACAAACAATTAGAAGGAGGCCGAGGATGAAGCTAACTGTGCTCGTGGATAACCACACATTGATTGATCGGTATTTTAAAGGAGAACCAGGGGTGAGTTATTATATTGAAGTGGCAGATAAAAGAATTCTATTTGATTTAGGATATAGTGATTTGTTTCTGGAAAACGGACGTAAATTAGGGGTTCAGTTTGAAGCGCTGGATGCTGTCGTGATTAGCCATAGCCACCTTGACCATACTTGGGGAATGGAGCCGCTTGTGAAGCACTTTAACGAACGGTTGATGGAAGGACTTCATTATAAACGTCCGACCTTAATCGCACATCCAGAAATCTTTAGGCCGCGTTCCTTTAATGGAAGAGATGAGTTTGGCATGAATATCAGTTCCGATACCGTATTCAAATACCTTGAAGATGGATTGTCCAAGTCTCCGGTATGGATTACGGATAAACTCGTCTTTTTAGGCGAAATACCCAGAGAAAATGACTTTGAAGCTTTGTCGGCTATCGGAGACATCGTCGTCTCAGGAAATCAAGTACCGGATTTTAGCATCGATGACAGTGCGCTCTGTTATATGGCTAATGACGGACTCGTCATTATTACAGGGTGCTCGCACTCGGGAATTTGTAACATCATCGAATACGCAAAAAAGGTCTGTCATGAAAATCGCATTTTGGATATCATCGGAGGATTTCACCTGCTTGATCCTGAAGCGAAACAACTGGAGGAAACCGTTCATTATTTATCCAAACAGTCCGTCGCGGTCCTACACGCTTGTCACTGTACGGACCTTCGATCTAAGATCGCCCTTTCCGCTGTGGTTGAATTAAAAGAGGTTGGTGTAGGATTAAAAATAGTCTATTAAGGTTGCTTTTTTAATTGAGAGATATTGTCAAATCGGGGTATAAGCATCCCATAAGTTGAACTCATTTTTTAGAGAGAAGAAAGCAGGTGAGGAAATGAAATTTACACCGATTACAGTTAAAACAGTGGTTAAAGGGGATTTAGATTTGGTTTGGAGATGCTTTACTGAACCTGAGCACGTGATGAAATGGAACTTCGCTTCCGAGGATTGGCATTGTCCAGAGGCAAAAAATGATTTAAGCGTAGGCGGCAGTTTTTGCTATAAGATGGCAGCGAAAGATGGCAGTTTTTCATTTGATTTTGAAGGGGTTTATGAAGAAGTGGTTAAACACGAGAAGATCGCGTATGCTTTAGGTGATGAACGTCGTGTTAGAATCGAATTCATCCCTCATGGCGATTCGGTCGAGCTGGTAGAAATCTTTGATGCAGAGGGTGAAAATAGCCTCGATATGCAGCGCGATGGATGGCAATCGATTCTCAATAATTTTAAACGACATGTGGAAAAAAATCATGTGAATCGTCATAAAATCGTCTCACATCTTTGGTTTGATAAAGAGGCAGGGGATGCAGCCGAGTTTTATCTGAGCGTTTTTGAGAACTCCCGGTTAATTGATAGAACTGAGCTTAGTGGAACACCATCAGGTACTGTTGAATCGTTTACACTTCAGATTGAGGACCATCGCTTCATGCTTTTGTCAGCTGGGCCATACGTCAAGGTTAATCCATCGATTTCTTTTATGGTCAGTAGCGCGGACGAAGAAGAAATCAGGCATTACTGGAACCGCCTATCCGAAGGTGGAAATGCATTGATGCCATTTGATGCCTATCCTTTTAGTCCGTTATATGGTTGGATTGAAGACCGTTTTGGTGTTTCTTGGCAGCTCATGTGGGTTAAGGATGGACCGATCACTGCTAAAATCAAGCCAGCACTCATGTTTGTAGGTGAAAATGCAGGGCATGCAGAAGAGGCGATTCACTTTTATGCTGAAATTTTTAAACATGCGCGGATCAACGCTGTTTCGAGGTATGGTGATGGCATGGAACCGAATACACCCGAAATGCTCAATTATGCGGATTTTGTTTTGGAAGGCCAACACTTTTCTGCGATGGACAGCGCTTATGAGCATGATTTTTACTTTAATGATGCAATCTCCATTATCGTTAATTGTGAGTCACAGGAAGAAATCGATTACTACTGGGAGAAGCTTTCTGCTGTTCCAGAGTCAGAGCAATGTGGCTGGATTAAGGATCGATATGGCTTATCATGGCAAATCACGCCTGACCGTATGAACGATATGATGCGTGAAGGAAGTCCGGAAGCGCTTAAACGCGTAACAGAAGCGTTTTTGAAAATGAAAAAATTTGATTTGGCTACACTTGAAGCGGCTTATAAAGGCGAATAAAGTGGTGTCATAAAGAGGGGTACCCATGAAAAAGAAGTGGCAAAAAAAACTTAAAAACTACACGGGTCTTGCCATGCTAGCGACAGGTGCTGTAGCGTACGGCATAAGTGATTATTTCTTTCGGACTGCAGTCTTGCGAAACAATCAAACGCCGATTAAGGAAAGTAAAGCGCCTATAAATTCTGTTTCTGACAAATCGGGCGTCGAATGGCTTGAAGAGGTTGGCTATGACGTATGGCAAATTCAATCGGAAGACGGTCTGGCTTTAAGGGGATACTATATACCGGCGCGTGAAAAAACGGAAAAAACGGTGATTTTAGCCCATGGTTATAGCGTCGATGCCACTTGGATGAGCGACCTGGCAAAAGCCTACCATGAAAGCTTCGGTTTTAATGTTTTAATGCCAGATGCTAGAGCACATGGTATGAGCGAAGGAAAATACATCGGTTTTGGATGGATGGAGCGCATCGACTACCAGCTTTGGATTCAAAGGGTTATTTCGAATGGAGCGGGTGATGCGCGCATCGTATTACACGGGGTTTCTATGGGGGCTGCAACTGTCATGATGACCAGTGGAGAAGTATTGCCCTCGCAGGTAAAAGCGGTCATCGCCGATTGTGGCTATACTTCTGCCTACGAGCAACTTAAATTCCGCTATCAAGTGGAATACGCTTTCCCAGATTGGATTGCACTTCCAGGCACAAACCTTTTAACGAAATGGCGCCTGGGATATGATTTTACCGAGGCATCCACCATCAAGCAAGTGAAAAAAAACCGCCTCCCCATGATGTTTATTCATGGAGAAGCGGATACTTACGTGCCATATAAGATGGTCTTCGCGCTTTACGACGCTTGTCACACGCCTAAAGTGCTTTATACAGTACCTGGTGCGGGTCACGCAAAAGCCTTTGAGACGGCGCCTGAAAGCTACATGCTACAGGTTAAACAGTTTCTGGAAGGCCGTTTATAACCGGCTGACGTGCGCTCTTAAAGAAGTCGTTTGAGTTTATAAGCACCTGAAGGGGAAACCTCGAGAATTGCTGGATTTACCCAAGTGTAGTGTGTGGTAGTACTTTTGCCAGAAGAGAAAAGTGTAAACAATTTGCCATCAAAGTGACTTCTAAGCCCATCCTCTACAACCTCATGCCCTCTAAATAGCTTTTCGATTCCAAATCGCTTCGCATAGGCGTAAAAGTCATCCTCAGTAAAGTAAAAGCGCTTCATATGCCTTTTCAGATCGCCTTCACCGCGATAAGGGTCTGACCATAGGAGGTTTTCCAGAATCGTCGCACCGGCATTATCGCGTTCAGGATAAGTGGTTAATGCTGACAGTGATTTTAGATGATTGAACGGCTCGGCGGGTGCTTCGGCAGGCTTCGGAATGCCGCCGTGAACACATTTGTATACCCCGAGGTCAGTGTTTAGAAAGGCGATATAGGGAAGGGTATCAAAGAGTTTAAAATAGGCTGATAACACTTCCTTTGAAAGGGAAGTGTTTTTTCTTATTAGCGATTGAAGGTAGGTCGGGAAGTAATCCATGGGATCATCATTTTCTGGAATTCTATAGGGAAGTTTAATGGTATCGTCAGGTAACAGGATACCACCATCGTGATTGCCACGAAGGAGGTGGACCGTATCAGGAAACATGGTTTTTAATGTCAGTAGCATTTCTAGCGTTTTAAGATGGTTTAAACCGCGATCCACATAGTCGCCTAAAAAGACCATATGAAAACGCTCTTTTCTCTCCAATCGATTAAAGAAATCAGTGGCTTTTAAAATGTGGTCGAGCGATTGATCATCGGAGTGAAGATCTCCTATAAGATAAATCAGGTCGTAATCGTTTAATATGAGGATGCCATCGCTGGATTTTCCGTTTTCAAGGTCTTCTATGATGCCTTTTATAGAAAGGTGTTTGGCGAGTTTGTGCTGGTTAAACTCACTATGTTCTTTCTTTAACAGGTCGATGACGGTTTGTGTTAGCTTTATGTGATGTTCTCCAAGTGCTGATAGGTCGCTTTCGAAAATATTTGATGCGTCAAGTGTGCGCCAGTTGTTTTCAATCGAAAGAAAATAGGCTGTTTCAAGTGACGTGGTCGTTTTCATGAGTAATGAACCTCTGCTTTCATTTTGATACTACTAGTTTACCACAAAAAATAAAAAAAGCGCTGGAATCCAGCGCTTAGTTACTATCTTACGATTGTAATGTTTTCTGCTTGTGGGCCTTTAGGACCTTGAGCAACTGTGTAGCTAACTTTTTGACCTTCGTCTAAAGTTTTGAAACCGTCAACGTTGATTTGTGAGAAGTGAGCAAATACATCTTTGCCGTCATCTCCTGTAATAAAACCAAAGCCTTTTTCTGAGTTAAACCATTTTACTGTACCATTCATCATGATGTGTACCTCCTAATATTTTTGATCTTTAAACCTGCTCAAACCTTGATACATTTTATTAGGATGATACCATCTTCTAAAACATGTTCATAAGTTTTCATCATAGAATTTAAACAACTTCCTTAAGATACCATAGAAGCAATAGCACTGTCAATAGATGTTACGAAATTTAAATATTTAAAACAGAAATAGTCAGAAGGAACAATAAATGATATCTTAAATTATAGACATCGTAAAGGGGGAATTGGTTTGAACAATCTTTATCAGTACACAAAAAAAGAAGGCCTGAATGACGCAATTTGTGATGAAATTAAAGAACTTGAACGCATATGCATGTCATACGAGCCTATCGCATTTAAATTGGAACTCGATTATAAGCTGGCTTATGCTAAAGAACATTCAAATGAACTTAAGGACATGAATGAGTTTTTATGTTATGAAGCGTCAAAATTGGTTGGCTATATAGGTATTTGCGCTTTTGGTGGCGGAGAGCTGGAAATAAATGGCATGGTTCACCCTGAACATCGACGCAAAGGGGTATTCAGCCATCTATTTAATGAACTGTGTGAGGAAGTAAAAAGTCGTTCTAGTCATACGATGCTACTGCTAAGTGACAGGCGATCGGAAGCTGGAATAGCCTTTATTAAGAAGCAAGGCGCAACTTATTTCAACACGGAATACGAAATGTCGTGTGATCTGAAGAATAGAAAAAAGATGTTGCCAGTAGAAGGTTTTAGTCTGCGTAGAGCGGTAAAGTCGGATGCTATGGAGATTCAGTCACAAAATACGCTGTATTTTGGTGATGAAGACATCGTAATCGAAATCGACGTTGAAGAGGAAGAGAGACTGGGTTCATACATGTATCTGGCTGAATACCAGGGAGAAGTCGTGGGCAAGGTTAATCTACAGGTATCAGGAAATTCTGGTGGACTCTACGGACTGGGGATCAAGCCAGCTTTTCGGGGAAAAGGGTTCGGGAAATCACTCCTGGTTACCGCGATGGAGGAAATCGAAAAATTTGGATGTGACCGCGCATTTTTACAGGTTTCTGCCACGAATGACACCGCATTAGGTCTTTATCTCGACAGCGGATTTATACAGCAATACGTAATGGATTACTACCGATTGTCAACCTGTGAATAATTACAGGTTGACAATCGGTAGTTTTAATTTTATACTGGATTTGAAATTTACATTAAAAGGAGCCTTATATGAAATTCACCACGAGAGATTTGACACTGATTCCTATTTTTACTGCTTTGATGATTGTTGGTGCAAAGGTAAGTATCCCACTCGCAGCAGTACCTGTAACCTTCCAGCTCTTCTTCGCAATACTCGCGGGGCTTTTATTAGGTGCCCGCAACGGTTTAATGTCACAACTATTATACGTATTCATGGGACTGGTTGGATTACCCGTGTTTTCATATGGTGGAGGTTTTCAGTATGTTTTTAATCCGACCTTTGGCTACATTCTCGGATTTGCAGGCTGTGCCTTTATCGTAGGTGCTTTAACTCAAAAAATAAGTCAGATGACCTTCGTTAAACTCACCGCGATTGCTTCTGTTGGATTTGCGTTTACGTATTTGTTTGGTAACGTGTATTTTTATGCGATTAAAAACCTATACCTTGCTAGCCCGATTGGTCTAATGGACGTTTTTAAAATCATGATGCCTTATGCTATCAAGGATTTGATTTTAATGCTGGTAGCGGTTTCCATTTCTGTGGCACTTCTTCCGAGATTGCGCGCATCTAAAGCAATTTCATGATTTAATACACAAACTTATGGTATAATTACTCATACGATACACGATGAGGTGGTTATATGTTTGGGAGAAAGAAGCAAGAGGCGACGATAGAACCCACGGCAGAAGTAGATAAGAAACTGGATTTCACAACTTTGAATACGATGAACGACACGCAGCTCCATTCCGATCATTATGGCGAAGGTCAGCGATGAAGCACAGAAGATTAATGACATGGTAACGATCATAAAAGGCGTTGCTGATCAAACCAATCTCCTAGCATTAAATGCTTCGATAGAAGCGGCCAGAGCAGGTGAACACGGTAGAGGATTTGCTGTCGTCGCCGATGAAATTAAAAAGCTCGCAGAAAACACCAAGCAGCAGGTGGCTTTTATCCAAAACACCGTATCGACGTTGACACGTGAAATCGAGAATACAGGCGATGCGCTAACAAACGCAAATGTCGTTTTTGAAAAAGGCAAGGAGCATTTGACTTCAGCGGTTCATGAGCTAGCCACGATGGAGCAGGATTTGAACGAAATCAGTGGGGCTTTCATGGAGATCAGTGCCAACGTCCAGGAGCAAACAGCGGCTTCACAGGAAATGTCCAGCTCAATAATGGTCATTAATGAAGAGACGAAAAAGCTAGCACAGGAAACGAATAAAACGGGGCGAGCGATCAATACCATCTCAGAAAAACTCAACGCGTTTAGAGCTGAAATATTAAAAAAGAATCCTGCCATCAACATGGATATCCAAATGGAAGTTCTCATGTGCGATCACTTGATCTGGCGCTGGAAGGTCTATAACATGATTCTCGGTTATGTAAAATTATCCGAGGCCGAAGTGGGAACCCATCATACCTGTCGATTAGGCAAGTGGATAGAATCACAGCATTTTACCGATTCAAGAATCACTCAGTTATTTAATGAGCTTTCCAGGCCACATGCCCATTTACATGAGGTTGCAAAGAAGGCAATTAGTGCTTATAACTCAGGAAATTTGGATTTAGCTGAGAAATACCTTCATGAAATCGACCAAGATTCTTTAGAAGTGGTCGCCATTTTAGAGAAAGTTAAAAGAACGATCAAATAACGAACCAAATAATAAGGTCCTGACGGTATTTATTACCATCAGGACCTTTTAACTACATTCCTGTCAAACCGAGATAGACGAGATAGGTTCCAAGCAATATCCCACCTTCCATTCTACCGATGGTATGTTTGTTCACTAAGGTGAAATAGCGGAACGCCACTAAAATAAAAAGCATGGCCGGGAAATGTAGATTAAAGAATACTTCGCTGACCAAAAGCTGGTTTTTCGCGAAAACCGCTGCAAGTCCAGTGACGAATAAGATATTGAGAATATCAGCACCGATGATGTTGCCGAAAGCTAAATCGCCGTGTCCCTTTAGAATCGCCTTAATGGACGTCACGAGTTCAGGAATACTGGTACCGAAAGCGACCAGTGTGGTGGCGAGAAACGTTTGTGACACACCGAGCTTTAATCCGATGGTTTCCACCACCGTGATCAACAAATCCGAGGATATGATGACGATGCCCATTCCTAGGATAAGGAAAAATACTTGCTTAATCAAGCTCTCTGTGCGGTACTTCTCAGTGTAGTCATCATAGTAGTATTCTAGTTTGTTCATCCCATTTCTAAACGACCAGACGAGGTAAACAATTAACAGCACTGTCATCATCATTCCAGTGGTTTTGCTGATGACGCCTATAGACGCTTCAGATGCTACAGGGATCGCGATAACAACGATGAACAAACCCGTAAAAAACTGGATCCAGCTCTCAATGCGTATGGCAGAATAATCAAAAATAATGGGGCTAATCAGCAAGGTCAATCCTAAGATAAAGCCTGTATCCACCATCACAGAGCCAATAGCGTTTCCCAGGGCTAAATCATAATTGCCTTTCATGGCAGCTAATACCGACACCGAAACTTCAGGAAGGGTGGTTCCCAGAGAAACGATGGTAGCCCCTATAACAGAAGTCGGTATGCGTAGATGGGTGGATACGGCGACAGCCTCGTTAACGATGATATCTGCGCCTTTGCTTAAGAAATAAAAAATTACCATTACGATCAGGAACAATCCTACTAATGGCAAAGGGGTTATAAAATCTGAGATCAATGAACCCATAGTCCTCTCATTTCAAGTGAATTTAAGTGTTTACTGGCTTAATACTAGCGTAATTCATCAAAAAAGTCAATGTTAAGAGTGGGTTTAAGGCGCACGCGTTCAGGGTAGAGATGGAGTAATGGGATAATAGGAGGCGACTATGAGGAAAGTTCATTTTGAACCATTGAAGACGTATATGAAACAGATTTTGATGGCAGCAGGATTACCGGAACCGGATGCTGAAATCAGCGCAGACGTATTAATCGAATCAGACAAGCGTGGGATCGATTCACATGGCATCGGCCGTCTAAAACCAATCTATATCGACCGTATTCGTGAAGGCATTATCAACCCCATTACGAAAATCGATGTCATCAAGGATGGCCCAACCACAGCGGTTTTAGATGCTAATAATGGTATGGGGCAAGTGGTTTCCAAATACGCCATGCAGCTTGCCATCGATAAGGCGAAGCAGTTCGGAATGGGGATGGTGGCTGTTCGAAACTCCAACCATTATGGCATCGCGGGATATTACGTTACCATGGCCACAGAGCAGGGGATGGTCGGAATCACGGGTACCAATGCAAGACCTTCCATCGCACCTACTTTTGGCGTTGAGAATATGCTAGGCACTAATCCATTAACTTTTGGCATGCCGTCAGATGAACCCTTTCCATTTGTTCTGGATTGCGCCACTTCAGTCACCCAACGCGGAAAGATAGAAGTGTACCAAAGGCTCGGTAAGGACTTGCCAGACGGATGGGTAATCGGTGAAGATGGATCCTCCAGAACCGATACAGAGCAGGTCCTGAAGGACTTGGTAACGGGTGGTGCAGCGTTGACACCACTTGGAGGAATGGGTGAGCTTCTCGGGGGTTATAAAGGTTATGGCTATGCCACTGTGGTGGAAATCCTGTCAGCTGCACTTGCTGGTGGTGCTTTTCTAAAAGGATTATCAGGGATTTCAGAGGGTGTAAAACAGCCATACCATTTGGGGCATTTTTTCATCGCCATCGATGTGGAGGCCTTCACAACCTTAGAATCCTTTAAGCAAATCACAGGAGACATATTAAGAACCCTAAGAAGCTCAAAGAAAGCCCCAGGGGAGGAACGCATTTATACTGCTGGTGAAAAAGAGCATTTGGCCAGTCTGGAACGTTCAAATGAAGGCGTCCCTATTAATGAAGCACTTGAAAGGGATATCGCCGCGCTAAAGGCGATTTACGGGATTGAGGTTTAATAAAACTAAATTGTGCATTCATTGGTCTTAACGGCAGGAATTTACAGGTTTCCTGCCGTTTTTGGTAGCGTGTGGCCCCTTTTTTTGATAAGATAGAACCATAAAGTCATGCTATTTGAAGGATTTGGTGAACACATGAATAAATTGCGCGTTTTACATCTCACCAGTGGTGAGGACCGCCACGGTGGAAAAGTCAGCGTTATGAATATATTAAGGGAATCTGCACCACTGATGCAAATCGAGCTAGCTGTCCTGGCTGAAGGCGATCTGACGCATGCTGCAGAAGAAGAGGGATTCAAAGTCGTCAAGTTTTTGCAAAAGAAGCGATTTGATTTCACGGTGATCTTTAAAATTTTAAGCTATATAAGGAACAACCCAGTTGATATCGTTCATTGTCATGGACCAAGGGCGAATCTATTTGGGGTGTTTTTGAAGCCATTTTTGAAAATGCCAGTAATCACGACGATTCATAGTGATTTTATGCTGGACGACTTTACCATGGGAAAGATGTTTACCATTCTTTTTCGAATGATGAATTCCATGTCGATCAGGAGACTGGACAGTTACATCTGCGTAAGTGCCGAAATGAGGAAAAAACTAATCGAACGCGGTTATCCACTGGATAAAACACACGTGGCTTACAACGGTATTTCGTTCGAAAAAGTCGATTCAATCCCTCGAGAGGTCTTATTTGAAAAGTACCAATTACCGTATGATCCTCAAGCGACCTATGTTGGGATATTAGGAAGACTTGCTCCTGTTAAAGACCATATGACCTTTCTTAGAGGGGCGAAGCGCGCGATAGAACGCGACAGTGGATTAAGGTTTTTAATCGGTGGCGATGGCGAAGAAGAACACCGCATGAAAGCCTTCATCGTTGAACATCAACTGGAACACCATGTTTTTATGATGGGTCATCTAAGTGAACCCAGTGATTTCTTCCAAATGATCGACATCAATGCTTTGACTTCACTCCATGAGGGGGGCGTTTCCTATGCCCTGATGGAAGGTGCCGTGTATTCTAAGCCTGCGCTGGCAACGGCCACTGGTGGCCTCAAGGAAATCGTCATCGAAGGCGTTACAGGTCGACTTATCCCCGTGGGAGATGATGAGGCCTTTGCGAAAGCGCTCATCGAAATGTGCGCTCATAAGATCTATCTCACCTACGGTCAACAGATGGAAAATTATGCGAAAACCCATTTTTCCCGTTCGCAAATGGGAATCAACTATTTGGAGATCTACGAAAGAATCTTATCTGAGAAGCAAAAAGTGTTTATCATCGGGTACTATGGCCGTTTCAATCTAGGTGATGAAGCCATTTTGGATATGACAGTCAAGTTTATAAGGGAAATAAGCCCACGAAGCAGTATCAAAGCGCTAAGCTATCAAAAGCACCTGACACGCCTGCGCTCTGATGTTGAAGCCGTTAGTCGTAACCGAATTTGGAGTATCATGGCAGCCCTGTTTAGTGCCGATGTGCTCGTGCTCGGCGGGGGGACATTGCTACAAACCGCCTCAAGTAAACGCTCACTCTGGTATTATTTAAGCTTCGTGTGGATGAGTAAAACCTTGCTGAAGAAGAAAGTCATGATGCTTGGGAACGGTTTCGGACCCATCAATGGCAGCATTAGTCGAAAAGTGACAGCTAAGCTCCTGAGTATGCTAGACCTTATCCTGTTGAGAGATGAGGGATCACGTGCTTATATGGAGAAGCTAGGTGTCGTCAATCCTCAAATACACGTCACCACGGACTTCGTTTACGCACTTGATGGAAAGGACGAACCGCTTTCTGTTCGTGAAAATCGCGTTGGGGTTAACGTTAGGAAGTGGAGCAATGCGCAAACTGTTTACTACGACCTGGCCCATACACTTGACGCCCTTATAGATGCGGGAAAGGAAATCATATTTGTTCCATTTGAAGATGAAGATATGCACGCGATTGAACTCGTTAAACAGCAAATGAAGCATAACAGTGTGACGTTGCCGTTTGAACCTAATTACAGAGAAGTGATTCGTCATATTGGCGGGTTCGAAGCACTGATATCCATGCGTTTACATGGGATGATATTTGCATCCTTAAGTCATACGCCTTTTGTGGGGATTGCCTATGATCCTAAAATTCATTATTTGTGTGAACAGATGGATTATCCGTATGTGATGGATTTGGCAAGCTTTGATGGAGAGATGACCATGTCTTACTTAAAACAGTGCCAGGATGCCTCAGCACTGGCTAAGCTTGAGCGTTATGTGGTGGTACAGAAGGCTCAAATTGAGGAAAGTAAACACGTGATGAAGCATTTTTTATGATGAAGCATTTTTTATAAAGTGGGGAAGAGAGCATTCAGACATACAATTAGGATGAGAGGATGTACAGTATGGGCATGGTCAGCAAAGTCTATTTGGTTTTATATTATGGCATCGGCAGACATTTGCCAGCGTCAGATAGCCCTTATGCTTTTGGAGCGAAGTCTTTTAGAAGATTCTTATGTAAGCGATTATTTAAATCAGCGGGGCGTGATGTCAATATCGAGCATGGCGCGTATTTCGGGAAAGGGAATGAGCTTTCCATCGGAAATCGCTCAGGGATCGGACTAAACGCACGAATCCAAGGACCGGTGAGCATCGGCGACCATGTGATGATGGGACCTGAGGTCCACATTTATACACGAAATCACGATTTTTCTAGGCGCGATATTCCCATGATTGATCAGGGGGATACGATATCAGAGCCCGTCATCATAGGTGATGATGTCTGGATCGGCGCACGCAGTATCATACTCCCTGGCGTTACCATAGGTAATGGCGCGATTATCGCTGCAGGAAGTGTCGTCACCAAATCGGTTGCACCATACACCATCGTCGGTGGAAACCCAGCGAAGCTAATTAAGGAGCGGTCCTAAATGACGAAGGATGCGATTAAGAAAAAGCTCAGAGATTTAAAAAAAAGAGAAGTCGAAATGCGCACGGAGTATGGTGCAAGGCCAATTCCGCTAAGTGCTCTCGTATGGGACGCCTTTTTCTCTGAAAAGTCTTTAAAAGGGCCGCGTTATAGTGTAGATCAGCTTTATCAGATGGCTTCCGATGAACGTAAAACGGTTTTTGAAGAGTATTTTTTTACAGTGACCATCAAGCATTATGAAGAAATGGGACTATCTTATTCGCTTCTATATGATCCATCCGTGTTAAGTGTATTAGGCTTACATGTGGGTGCATCGCCACAGCAGGTAAAAGACCGGTTTCGTTCCCTTGCCCATAAGTATCATCCAGATAAGGGTGGTGATCCTGAAATCTTCAGAACGTTACTGGAAGCCTATGAAAAACTCAAGTAGCGAAAAAACAAAAGTCCTTCCAAAATTTGGAAGGACTTCGTTTTTATAAGGGTGGTTTACACGGCTTTAAAGTTTGCATACTCTCTTGCTTGCGCTTTATGCATAAAGCTCTCATAGTGAACGAGGCTACGTGAATGGGTGCCATCGCCGATTTGACCATACTCGTCATAAGCTTTCATCTCGAACTGGTATTTACCATGATCAAATCCAGAGATGGTTACTGCCACGGTTACTGTCGACCCTAACAGTGTCGGCTTATAATGTTCCACGTTAATGCTGTTACCGATGGAGACGAAACCATCCGGTAGTGTGGGGTCGATGAGCTGTGCACAGGCTTCTACCATAAAGGCAACAAGCCTAGGCGTTGCGAATAGATTTTCTATCTTTCCTGAGCCGTAGTTCAAAGCGGTATCGTCTATCGTGATTTTCTTCTGTAAAGTTAAGGACATGCCTTTATATAATCTTGCAAATGACTCCATGATACTCCTCCTGAAAAAACCTTTTAAACTTAGTTTAATCAGCAGAAAAATTTATACAAGTCAATTTGGAAATCCTTTATATAAATGCTATAAAATCGTAACAATTAGACTAAAGTGCTTTGATTTCCTTAAAAGCGGCCAAATCAGAATGGACTTCAGTTTTGATTGGGTTGCGCTTGTATTTGATGACCTTATAGAAGTGATAGATGAACACAGCAACGTTAACCGCTAAAGACAATGCGCTCACCACGAACAAAGCCGTCTCATTATGAGATGATTTAACCGCAAACTTAGAGGTGTCCACAAATGCCGGGAAGCTCATGACAAACATCATCCAAAAGGCCAAGGTCTGAGCGCGGTGCTGTAGCCAAGCCCCTTTCTTAATAAAGAACGCAGGTATCGTACACGAAATGAGGAGCGCTGCACCTGCATAGAATGCGTGGTCTGAGACACAGTTGTAGACGTATGCGAAATTCCAAATGTCGTATGCGATGATCCAAAACCAAAGCTGGTCAGCCCATAACATATCTTTTTTTGAATCCTTACCAACCGTAATCCCGATCCAACCAGAGATCGTAATGATGTTGAGGAGTCCAGCGATGCCGTTCATGATGTTCCACGGTCCACCGATGATGATAACGCCATCGACTAAACCATTGTAACCGAAACACTGAAAATCTCTCACCACGGCTTCCATGATATTGACAGCCAGGATCAGTGCAGGGAAGAATAGTACCCATTTGTTAGAGGCAGCACCTTTAATATGACGTAGTGCTAAAAAGCCTAAGCATCCAGCGAGTGCTGAGTATACCTTTGCCCAGTGAAACCAAGTGCCGACACTGGTGCCTTCACCAGCGGTTTTCGGCCACACCATAACGGTGAGTATTGCGGGGAGTACGAGAAATAATGCCAAAGAAATCCATTTGTTGATTCTTGCGAGTTCGTTGAGCGCGATGAGTCCACCGAGTACAACAAACCACATCAGTGCCGAATACCATGGTATGGCTTCGAATAAAAACATAAACCCTCCTTTGTTTTGACGATTTAATTTTGTTATTTATTTGTCAAAACACTTCACCCTAATATTATAGTCCTGCTAATAAAAAAAACAATAGTTTTAATGCAGAACTGTTATAAGATGGGATAAGCGGGTATAATTCAACGTGTTCAACTAATGGAAATCATAAAGGAGCAAATGGATGAGACATTATAAGGTAATCGTCATCGGTGGCGGCCCTAGCGGAATCACATGTGGTTATTATTTAAAACAAAGGGGTCTTGACTACCTCATCATAGAAAAGGAAGAAATGCTACACACCTGGAAAAATGAGCGCTGGGATTCGTTTTACTTAGTGACTCCCAATTGGATGACCCATCTACCGGGACTGGAAAATGAAATCCCTTATAATAACGAATATATGTCGAAGTCTGAAATTTTAGGCATATTGGAGCGTTATCAAAAGTTAGTAAATCCGGTCTACGTGGAGAACACCGTGATTCAGGAGATCGTCCTGGAAGGAAGTGTTTATAAGGTCTACACAAATAAAGGAGACTACTGCTGCGATCATATTATCGTCGCCTCGGGCATGTATAGTGAACCGTTTATACCGAAGGTTAGCGAAAAGATTCCAGCAGAAGTTAATCAGATGCATTCCTCAGACTATAAGAATCCATGCCAGATGACGCCAGGAAATGTCGTAGTGGTAGGCAGTGGATGGTCAGGTGTGCAGATCGCACTTGAGCTGAAAAAAGCCCTTCAAAATGAAGTCTATCTTTCGATTGGCAGTCTATCACCACTGCCCGTGGTCTATAAAAATGTGCATGGCGTTTACTGGTTAAATCGACTTTCCGGCTACGCCAATGTAAACCCCATATTGAATTACAAAAAAGAGGATTTTACCAATCCTAACATCCTTCATAAAATGGGGCAAAACATGGTGGAATGCCAGAAAAACGGCGTCCATCTCGTGGGAAGGTTGCTTGATCGAGAGGGAAACAAGTTGATTTTTAATGATAATATTCGCAGTGTTTTTAAAGAGGCAGACAAGTATATTGATACAGCGAAACAGAAAATTGATTCACTTATCGAGAAGGAGCATATCACCACGGGAGGTAACGAGTTTGATTTGAGATTGGACCGTGTCGATTTGGATGCTATAATGCCTTTAGCGGAGCTGGATATCCATGCCCATCATATCACGAATATTATCTGGTCCACAGGCTTCAGACGAAATTATAGCTATATCAAGCGTCCGATATTTGATGAAAATGGCCTTCCACTGTTAATCGATGGTGTAGCCACCACAGAAAATATCACGTTTTGTGGGCTTGAGCTCGAGGTTGACCGCAATATTAGATCTGCCTTTGGCGTGGGTCTTTACGCCATTAATGAGTCTTCAAAACGTGCTGTGGATTACATCAAGTTGTAAGAATATAACTAACCCCCGTAACGATACGGGGGTTTAATTTTTATGAATGATGGTATAATACATCAAAGACTATCAACTTATGAGGAATTTATGAGAATATCGCACGAAGCCATTCGAAATCGAAACGTAATCATCATCATGATGTTAATCGTGGTCATTAATTTTTATAGCCCGATTGCCTTTACACAGGCGCAAACGGGTGAGCAAAAAAGTGTCTTAATCATTAATTCATATCATCACGGATTATCATGGACAGATGATTCGACTAACGCTGAAATAGATACGATCAAGAAGACTTACAGTGGGGACGTCAGGTTTTATGTGGAGTTTCTCGATTGGAAGGAACACCCAACTGACGAGACCCTGGCGTTATTTGCGCAGTTGATGGCGTTTAAATACGAAAAGACATCCATCGATTTGATCATCGCTTCTGATGACGCCGCGCTATCGTTTGTCTTGCAGAATAGGGCAAAGCTGTTCTCAAACATCCCTGTGATCTTCCATGGCATCAGTGAATCTAGCTATGCATCATTGGTAAAGTCCACTGATAAAAATTTGACAGGTGTACTTGAAATCGTAGACATCAAGGCGACCTTAGAGGTAGCGATGATGGTCAACCCGGATATGAAACGGTTTTATATCGTACACGATCAGACCGAAAGTGGAAAGGCCATGGGCGAAGCGGCCGCCTCTGAAATCGCCGATCACTATCCCCAGATTGAAGCAGTCATCGTAACAGACAAGACCATCGAAGCCATCGTCGATTTCGTTTCCATGCTGAGTCCGAACGACAGTGTACTGATGACGGCTTATTATACTGACGTAAACGGCAGAAACATCAACTTCGAGGACATGATTGAAAAAGTGAGTGATGCTACGCCTGCAGCTGTGTTTTCGCTATATGATTTTGCGTTAGGGAATGGTGCCTTAGGTGGGACCTTATTAAGTGCAAAATTAATCGGAAATCAGGCAGGCTTGCTGGCCACAGAGATATTGAATGGCACTCCTGCAGATGAAATTCCTTTAGTCTCAGAAAATATCCACATGAATGGCATCGATTATCAAGCGGCTGAACGATTTGATCTCGACTATGAGCGGCTCCCTGATTCTGTTCAGGTGATTAACCGGCCCATCTCCATTTTTGAAACCTATCGTACGGTTATTTTAACCGTGGCATTAGTGATGGGCTTGTTAGTAATATTCTTAATCATCCTAGGCATCGCTCTCCGTAGATCAGTAAAGCTGAAAAACGAGCTGAAACACTTGTATGATGAGCTTTCTGCATCCGAGGAAGAGCTTAAAGCACAGTTTGACGCATTAAATGAGCTTTACGATGAGCTACAGGCCATAAAGGAAAAAAACGAACTGATTCTCGACGCCATTAAGGACACGATTGTGGATTGGAATATCAAAGAGGAAACGTTCACTGTTTCTGACCGATGGGAAAAGATCATCGGTTTTCCCGTTAAACACATCGATTCACCTACCTTCTTTTTCGATTTTGTCCACGAAGAGGATTTACCTCAGATTAAAAGCTATTTCGACTCTCGTAGACTGAATATCGCTAATGATTTTCTCACACAGATTCGCTTGAGAACAAAAGGCGGCAATTATAAGTGGTTTCTTGTAAAAGGTGTCATTAGAAGAGACGCTGAAGGAAACCTTACAAGGATGATCAGTTCCTATACGGATATCGATGCGATTAAGCAAATGGAAGATCAGCTGAGATATGCAGCATTTCACGATAAACTCACAGGATTACCTAATAAAACGGCACTTGAATCCCATCTAAACCAAGAAGTGAAGGGAAGCCTTCATCAATACGCCCTGTTATTAATCGATATAGATCACTTCAAACGCATTAACGATACCATGGGGCATCACTTTGGTGATCGCTATATTCAGGCGGTGGGCAGTTTGATTGAACAGCAGCTGGGTTCTAAAGCACGTGTCTATCGGATCAACGGTGATGAATTTGTGATCCACCTTAAGTTTCAAGCCTTGCATGAGCTGGAATCCCTATGCGAAGCGTTACTAGTAGGGCTCAACTGTGTCATCCAAGTGGAATATGGAAAGTTTTCAAATAGCATCAGTATAGGCTATGCAATTTATCCTCACGATGGTGATTCTCTTGAATCCTTGCTAACCAAGGCAGATTTAGCCATGTACCGTGCGAAAGAGCAAGGCCGAGGCCGAGCCGTTCGATACGAAAGTGACATGTTTGAAGGAATTCTGTGGCGTGTAACACGAGAAGAAGCATTGAAAGTCGCCATGGAAAACGACGAGCTTTCATTGGTTTATCAACCACAATACGATACAAATCAGCAGACGATTTTAGGATTCGAGGCATTGCTAAGATGGCATCACCCAGAAATGGGACAATTGCCACCGCATGAGTTCATCCCGATTGCCGAAGAAACGCAAATGATTATGCCCATCGGAAAATGGGTGATTGATGAAGCGCTACAGTTTCTTAGTGAGCTAAACTCGCCTGATCTTCATATGGGTATTAACGTCTCAGTGCTTCAATTAATTCAAGAGGATTTTGAACAGTATGTCCTAGAAGCCCTAGTGCGAAATGGCATAGAACCCAATCGGTTAGTACTTGAAATTACCGAGTCGGTGTTAATGCAGACCATGGAGGCTTCCTCTGCAAAGCTTGAGCGATTGAGGAGCAAAGGAATTCAAATTGCACTTGATGATTTTGGTACGGGGTATTCATCTTTAAGCTATTTAAAGAAGCTACCTGTGGACATACTCAAAATAGATAAAAGCTTTGTAGATGAGTTGCTCGAACAGGATTCAAGTGATCCTTTATTGAAGGTCATCATAAAAATCGGCAAACTTTTAAAGCTAAAGTTGGTCGCTGAAGGTGTGGAACACGAAAAACAAGTGCGCATGTTAGAAACGTTGAATTGTGATGCAATTCAAGGCTATTACTTCGCAAAACCGCTATGTAAGGACGAATGTAAGAAACTGCTTGAGTAATCAAGCAGTTTTTTATTATTAAGAAATGGTGATGTTTTCATAAATAAGGGTAATTATTAACAATGGAGGATACGCTTATGGATTCTAAAATGATTGAACGGTTTTTAACGGAAGTTTTGACCATTGACCAAGACATGAAGCGACAGCTTGACCATATAGAGAGTGAAATCATCGAAAGAGAGCTTCAGTTGAAGGTCCTTTTAAAAGAGATTGATGAAGGTTCTCATCGACTAGAAAAGGAAAATGCGCAGAGGATTCTGGACCGTGTTCAGACGGAATGGACACAGAAACTTGAAGTGCTTAGACAGGAAGGCCAAGCGTTGATCGAAAAGCACAACAGCACTTATGATTCTGCTGAGATTCAGCTGGTAAATCAAGTGGTTGAAGAAATGGACTGGTGGAAATAAATGACGAACAGCAGTATACATGCAGCGCCAGTGGCAAAAGCGCATGTGATGATGGGATATCTGATCGATAAAGAAGGCTTCGAGACTTTAATCAAGGTTGATTCTGCGGAAGATGTCATACGATCCCTAGCGACACGACCGCAATATCAATCGTTTCTGACACAAGAGCAATTGGCGAGTCAACCTGTGGAAATGGCGATTAAACAGGCTTTTTTCAATGTTTATGAAAAGCTGTACCATTACTACATTGGCGCATACCGCGATTTTTTCAAAGCCCTTCTTTTACGATATGAAGTAGAGAACATCAAATACCTAATCCGTCGTGTCCATAACCTTTCCCATTTTAATATAAGCCCTAAGACACTGTTAATCCCAAGTGTATATAAGACCATTTCTTATGAGAACCTCATGAAAGCAAAGCAATTAAGCACCCTTATAGAGGCACTTTCGGGAACTCCCTATAGAGAGTTGCTTAAGCCGTTTATCGATGAGGAACCCGCCAAGATGCTGTTTCATATGGAAATGGTGTTAGACCGTTATTATTTTAATGTACTAAGAGACCGGATGGGTCAGCTTAATAAAATGGACCGACAGCTGATGCTGAAGTTGCTGGGGGTGAATATTGATTTACTCAATATTCAATGGATTTATCGAGGCATCCATTTTTTTAATATTTCACCAGAGGAAATTTTTAACTTTACGCTATCCGGAGGCTTAAAATTTGATTATAAAGCTTTAAAGGCATTATGCTATTATTCGCTGGAAGCGTTTAGAAGAGAACTTGATAAAAGTGAATATAACATCGTATTTAATACACGTGAATATTTGATGGAGCGGGAGATGGAGCGCTATCTCTATTATGAGATCGATAAAATTCTTAAGGTTAACGCTCAGACGATTGCAACACCCGTCGCACTACTTTTCAAGTTCGAGTACGAAATCAGAGACGTATTGACGATTCTAGAAGCCATTCGATTTAAATCGACTGAGATTGAGAGTTACCTCATCCGTGATTTGAGGAGGGATTAACATGGCCATTAAAAAACTTAGAATGATGAATGCCGTTTGTGAACGTTCCTCTTTAGATGCCATTTTAAGTGAGCTCATAACCGATGGCAACTGCGGGTTCATCGACGCATTTCTGGAAATTGATGAAGGCGACTTCAGTATAGGGATCGCTGAAGAGAATGCCGATCGGATTCTCGATATGGAGGATATCACCCCTTTAGTGGAAAATAAAAAGCTAAAGCGGGTTTCGGAGTCGTTTGATGACCTAATGAAGGCAATTCAGTATACACCTAACATGAAACATGAAACCATCGCTCATGACGTGGTTGTAGAACAGGTCATTATGGAAACCGAGGCGTTTTGCGAGGCGTTTTCCCTCAAGCGCGATACGCTCAAGCAGCTTGAAGAACGACTGGATTATTTAAAACGTTTAAAGGTACTTGAATGCGCAAAGCATATTGAAATCGACTTTAAGCGATTGGTGGAGATGAATTTTTTCACCATGAAGTTCGGCTATTTAACACGAGAAAAGGCAAAGCGTATCTCTCAAAACTATGACCATATCAAAGCGCTGGTCTTTCATATAGGAACGGCAGAGGAGAAGGAGCTATACATGATCATCTCCCCCAAATCACTTGATTTGGAGATGTCCAGAATTCTGCGGAGTACGGATTTTTATGAACTAAATATCGATTCGAACCTATTGGATACGCCTAAAAATATGCTGATGAAGATAGAAATGGAAATTGAACGCAATCTGGGGCAGCAGCAAGCACTTCAAGATGAAATGGGAAAAGGCCTTGAACCGCGAAAGGCAGAAATCGATCGGTTGATGACGCAGCTTACCACCTGTTCAAAAGTGAATGAAATCAAGCGTTACGTAGCAGTAACAGAGGAACTCGCCTATTTTGCGGCTTGGGTACCAGAGGCTTCACTTACGATGGTTACGTCGGTGATGAATGGTTACAGGGATGCCCTAGTGACCTTTAAACATCAAGATGAGGTGTCACAGCGAATTCAAACGCCAACGTTGATGGTAAACCACTGGTTTTTCAGACCATTTGAGACATTGATAAAGATGTACGGCGTCCCCTCGCACACGGAACTGGATCCGACGCCATTTTTCGGTGTCGCCTATATCCTGATGTTCGGTGCCATGTTTGGGGACCTGGGTCAAGGCCTCGTCATCAGTTTAGCCGGTCTGATTATTAGCAAACGCGGTGGACATGATATGGGAGGCGTATTAGTGAGAATCGGGTTTGGCGCGATGCTTTTCGGTGTTTTATATGACTCGTTTTTCGGATATGAAAACCTCATTTCACGCTGGCTTCCGATACCGATCTATCTTCGTCCAATTGAAAACATCATGACGATACTGCTGTTATCCATTATCATGGGACTCATCCTCGTCTATATCAGCTTAGTCTATGGTATCATCAACAAGCTGAGGCAAGGCGATTATCAAGAAGGCCTTTTTGGCAGGAATGGCATCAACGGGACGATTTTACTCAGTGCACTATTACTCTATGGCTACGGCGTAGCTGCTGGAACATCTCTTATCAGTAATCGCATCCTGTTGGCCGTCATGCTGCTATGTGTTACGCTTCTTTTAATCAAGCAACCGTTAAGCCGCTTTATAAGTAAAGAAGAGCATCTCTATGAAGAAACCCTATCGGCCTATTACGTGGAAGCGGGATTTGACATTTTTGAAACCTTACTCAGCATGCTCAGCAATACGGCATCTTTTATTAGGATTGGGGCATTTGCACTGAACCATGTGGGGCTATTTATCGCATTCCATACGCTGTCGGAAATGATCGGTACGACGTTCGGCAACATTCTGATGTTTATCCTCGGGAATGCCATTATAATCGGCCTAGAGGGGCTGGTGGTCTTTATTCAGGGCCTGAGACTATTTTATTATGAGTTGTTCAGCAAGTATTATTTAGGTGAGGGAATCCTCTTTGAACCTGACCATTTATAGGAGGCAGTTATGGGAATCGTTGTAGTGTTAGCCGGACTCGTATGCATGACCATCGGCGTCGGAATTTTTTATTATTATCAGCCCAGCATTGAAGCAGGGAAAAAGAAGTTGAAGTGGTTGCTGAGTGCCAATGCCTTATCTTTCATGGCATTAATGGTCATGGCGACCATTCAAGCCTTTACAGGACTTGCCTTTTCAGAAGCGGCGCAGACGACAGCTGAGGTCACTTCACAAAGCGCTTCGGGGCTCGGTTATATCGCAGCAGCATTATCAACCGGTATGGCAACCATCGGCGCAGGCTATGCAGTCGGTAGTGTAGGGTCTTCCGCTTTAGGCGCGGTGTCAGAAAATCCTAAAATCTTAGGTAAAACGCTTATATTCGTAGGACTAGCGGAAGGGATCGCCATTTACGGGTTGATCATATCCATCTTAATTTTAGGTAATCTGTAATGAAGGTATTTGCGGTTTGCAAAAGGGATGAAACCCTCAAGGCCTTAAGATTTGCTGGTATAGAGGGCGAACGATGTGATGTTGACCATGCGTACGATCGAATTATAGCCCGATTATCGGAAGAGGAGATTGGGCTTGTTCTCGTGTCTGAGGATCTTTACATGGCGCATGAAAAGAAGCTTTTAGAGGTCAGGCTCAAGTCTGAAGAGAAACTGATTACCATGATTCCTGAGCCCAGTGGACTAAAAGAGAAGAATTATTTGATCGAGACCATCAAAAATTCCATCGGGATCAAGTTGTGAGGTGATGTCATGATTACCATCGAAATGAAAATAGATTTATTTGAAAAAATGATTGAAGAGCGTCATTTGGTCGAGCGCAGACAGCACCTTGAGCAGTTGAAGATTCAATATGCACAGCTGTTAGACGAAATGGCGGTCAAATACGAAGCACAACGCCGTGAAAAATTGGTGCATCTCGAGCGAAAAGTCACACTGGAAATGTCGCAACTTGAGGCCAGAGAGAAGGTCAGTATACAGCGCCAAATCAGAGAAAACGAAGCCTGGCTGGTAAGGCGATTGGTTGAGGCTGTGAAAGCTGAATGGAAAGAACGCATTAAAAGCGAACGCTATAAGGAAGCTTTCTTAATGCATTTCGAGAGATTAACCGCTGACATCTCTAGTAAAATTCAATCGGTATGGGTATCACCCATGGATTTCCAGTTGATCCCGGTTCTATATAACCCAGTCGTTTCAGAGGAGATCATCGGAGGGTTCATTATAAGATGCGAAGGAAACCAACAGGTGGATTATACCATCAATCGGCAACTGGAAGAGATGTCCCTTAAGCTTGGGTGCATGATCGATCATTTGATTTCGGATGGAGGGGCTTGTCATGAACAGAAATAAAGCGCTCGGGCACATTTACTCCATCAATGGGCCTGTGGTTAAAGGTTTAAATCTTTCTGAATCGCATATGCGAGAAATGGTTTTGGTGGGACATCAAAAACGAATCGGCGAGATTATTGGCATAAAGGATGAAGAGGCCATCATCCAGGTGTATGAAGACACGGACGGACTAATGCTCGGCGAGCCTATAGAAGGAACTGGAGAACCCCTTTCACTTTATTTAGGGCCTGGTATGGTGGGCAATATTTTCGATGGGATCGGGCGTCCTCTTAGTCGGTTTGAAGGCGATCGGGTTAATACCGGCTATGGTTTACTGACCATCGATCGAAAGGCACCGTGGGAAGTGACCTTTTGTGTGGATATGGGGTCGAAGCTCAGGGCCGGAGAGTGTTTTGCACGTGTTCAAGAAACGAAGCTCATTACGCATGCCCTCCTCGTTCCGATCGGTATTGAAGGGGAAGTAATTTTTTGCGCTAAAGAGGGCGTTTACACTGCAGAAGATATCCTCATCAGATTATTGGATGATAAGGGGCGTGAGCATCCGCTGACACTGATGCAAAAATGGCCAGTGAGAACGCCTCGGCCAGTGAATGAGAGGCTTAGGCTGTATAAACCGCTGATAACGGGGCAACGCATATTGGATGTATTTTTTCCCATCGCGAAAGGGGGAACGGCCGCGATTCCAGGTGGATTTGGAACTGGAAAAACCATGACACAGCATCAGCTTGCAAAATGGTCAGACGCGGATTTGATCATCTATATCGGCTGTGGTGAACGCGGTAATGAAATGACGGACGTTTTAGAGGAGTTCCCTAAAATCGTCGATCCAAAGTCAGGCCACCGGTTAATCGAACGCACCATCTTAATCGCGAACACGTCGAATATGCCCGTAGCCGCGCGAGAAGCGTCGATTTACACCGGGATCACCATGGCTGAATATTTTAGGGACATGGGCTATCACGTCGCTATCATGGCGGATTCCACCTCTCGTTGGGCGGAGGCTTTGCGGGAAATCAGCGGAAGACTTGAGGAAATGCCTGCGGAAGAGGGCTACCCCGCGTATTTGTCCTATCGATTAGCAGAGTTTTATGAGCGTGCGGGCTATGTCGAAACGCTGTCACATCAGGAAGGGTCCATCACGATTATCGGTGCGGTTTCTCCCGCGGGTGGTGACTTCTCGGAACCCGTCACTGAAAATACGAAAAGATATATTAATGTCTTTCTTGCACTTGATCGCAAGCTGGCGTATGCGAGACATTATCCCGCGATTAATTGGCTCGCCAGCTATAGTGGCTATCTGAATACACTGGGTAAATGGTATGAAACAAATGTCGCTGAGGATGTTTTTTTGCTTAGAGGTAAAATGATGCGATTGCTTCAGGAAGAGAGCAAGCTACTAGATATCGTGCAGCTGGTTGGTGAGGATGTCTTGCCTGATGACCAACGACTTGTGCTGGAAATCGCCCGAATTTTTAAGATCGGTTTTTTACAGCAAAATGCCATGCATCCGGAGGACACCTTCGTGCCACTAAACAAACAATATCAAATGCTCGGTGCCATTTGGCATCTCTATGTCCGTGCAAATGCGTGTTTGTCCAAAGGCATTCCACTATCAAATGTGAGGTCTTCAGAGCTTTTTGACCGTCATATAAAGATGAAATACGATATACCGAACGATTTTTCAAACGCTTTCAATCAATTGAAGGATGATGTAGATGCTTTTTACGATGTGTTATTAGAACGATACCACGTGACTTAACCATAGGAGCAGAAGATGAATAGGGATTATCTAAAAATCGATAAAATCGAAGGACCTTTGATATTTATAAAAGGCATTCGCGAAGCACGATTTGGCGATTTGGTCGAGGTTAGATTGACGACGGGTAATCGTCTGGGGAAAATTATTAAGCTTGAAAATGAAATGGCGATTATTCAGGTGTTTGAGGGAACAAGTGGCATAGGGACCTATAATGCTACCGTACGTTTTATAGGGGAGCCCATGACCATCAGATTATCTAAGAACATATTGGGACGCACTTTCAACGGGCTTGGGAAACCCATCGATGGCGGGGGTGAAATTTATTCCCCTCATGAAGTGGATGTCAACAGTGCACCGATTAATCCGATCGCACGACAATATCCGAGAGATATGATTGAAACGGGCATTTCGAGTATCGATACGCTGATGACCCTAATCAGGGGGCAAAAATTACCGATTTTTTCAGGCAATGGTTTACCTCATAAGGAGCTGGCGGCTCAAATCGTCTCTCAAGCGCGTTTGCTGAACGATTCAAAAGATGATTTTGCCGTTTGCTTCGTGGCAATCGGTGTTACGAAGGATGAAGGTGGGTATTTCATCGATCGATTGGTGGAAAGCGGTGCGATGGGGCATTCGGTGTTATTCATCAACTATGCGGATGATCCAATCGCCGAACGGCTGAGCACGCCGAGATGTGCACTGGCTGCTGCTGAGTATTTGGCCTTCGAGGAGAACATGCATGTGCTCGTGGTGATGACTGATGTGACCAATTACTGTGAAGCCTTAAGAGAAATTTCATCAGCAAAGGAGGAAGTCCCCAGTCGTAAGGGTTATCCTGGTTACCTATACTCTGATCTGGCGTTACTTTATGAGCGTGCGGGCGTTTTAAAGGCACACCACGGGTCCATTACATTTTTACCGATTCTGACGATGCCAAACGACGACATTACACACCCGATACCCGATTTGACCGGGTATATTACGGAGGGGCAAATCGTTTTGTCCCGTGAGCTTTCTAACCGAGACTTTTTACCACCAGTGAACATATTGCCATCCCTTTCCAGACTTATGAAGGATGGTATTGGCGAGGGATATACCAGAGAAGATCATCCAGCGTTGTTTAATCAACTGTTTTCTTCGTACTCTAAGGTATTGGAAGTACGTTCTCTCGCACAAATTATCGGCGAATCCGACTTGTCGCCACTTGATCAAGCGTATATGGCATTTGGCAGGTTGTTTGAGGACCAGTTTATCGCGCAAGGATTTAATACGAGACGATCGATTATTGAAAGCTTGAATTTAGGATGGACGCTATTATCGAAGCTACCACCAGAAGCCATGGATCGACTGGATGATGAGATGATTAAACGGTATCATCGGTATGTAAAGCCTGCCTAATCAATTAGCGAGGTACTTATGGAAAATTTGACGCCGACCAAATCCAACTTAATCAAAGCGAAAAGCCTGCTAGATTTTTCTAAACAAGGCTATGTTTTGCTGGATAAAAAAAGAGCGGTGCTCATCCGAGAAATTATGATGATGATTGATGAAGTGGATGCGCTTCAAGTACAAATCGATGAGGTCTTTCGGGAAGTGTACATCGCCTTGGAGCATGCAAATGTGACGATCGGCAGTGATACCATGGAGGAGCTATCGTATTCGGTTCCTTACGCATCCACCTTTGAAAAACTGGGCCGAAGCATTATGAATGTCGAGATCCCACTCATTCGATATGAGGCGGAAAAAATAAAACCGCATTATGGATTCTTTCGAACCAATAGTGCGGTCGATTTGGTGCTCGTTCAGATGAACGAAGCGCAGAAGTTGATTTTTAGGATGGCTGAGGTCGAAAACGCCGTATATCGTCTAGCTCTAGAAATTAGAAGTACCAATAAACGCGCCAATGCGCTTGAAAAAATTCAAATTCCAAAGTATGAGACACTGGTTAGCTGGATACTAGAATCACTTGAAGAACGAGAACGAGAGGATTTTTTCAGGATGAAGCGATTCAAAGGCAAGAAGTGACGTCACCCTCTGAATATGTTATAATATGGGTGCCACTTGGGAGGTTATCTTGAAAATAATGATTGTTGATGATTCAAAATACATGCGAATGGTCATTCGGGATGTGGTCGAATCCGTGGGTCACACAGTGGTCACCGAAGCAGAAGATGGTGAGACCGCTGTGGAAAAATACCAGTTGTTTATGCCGGATCTCGTTTTTATGGACATAACGATGCCGAACATGTCTGGATTTGACGCTTTGAAAAACATCAGAGCGTTAGACAGAAATGCAAAGGTCATCATGTGCTCTGCCATGGGACAGCAATGGCTAATAAGAGATGCGATCATGGAGGGTGCCATCGATTTTATCACCAAACCATTTAAAACTGAGAAAATCATCTTTATTCTGGAAAGGATTGAACAACGCCTTTTGTCAAACCGTTGAACCATAGATCAAGTGCTTCAAATAGTGCCACTGTTTGAGGTGCTTTTATTTGACTATCGAAATCATGAGGCATATCATGGACTGTAAATAGCGTGGCATCAGGAATCAAATGGCTGAGCTTAACACTCATTACATATGGAACATCATCATCGGATGTGCTCGCTGCGATAAAAGACTTAGGGAATAACTTGAGCTGTTCTTCAGAAATGGCATAGCTAGCACAGTTTTCGTAGGTAATACCAAGTGCGTTCATCCAGGTACCGTGCTGTCTCAAATGATAATAGAGCAAGGCGCGGATCATGGTAGCGTCATCCACGACGATATGCGGGGTATAAAACTGCTGAATTTGGTCATGATGAATAAGGCGCTTGCCACCGAGTGTCGGTGTTGGTTCAAAAAAAGAAGGAATCTCAAATGTATGATACCCATAGAATAAGAGTAGCCCCTTAGGGGAAGTGTTGAGACGAGTCATCATTAGATCACACAGCTTAAGCGCGAGATACGTACCGCCAGAGCGGCCGAATAGGATCAGTTGGCTGAGATTCAGTTGGATAGGATCGGACATCAGCCACAAAAGGGCATCATAAAGCGACTCGAAAAGTTCATCGAGACTAACGCTAGGGGCAAGTGGATAATCCAGTTTTATGAGATCGAAGCCTTGCGCCATCATGTGATGGATATGATGTCTCGGTAAATCATGTCGCGTACCATAGATGAGCCCACCCCCGTGAAGATAGAGGATTGTGTGCCCATTTGGGTGTGGGCTATTATGAACGGTTGTACTAATGGTGACATTTTCATTTCTAATCTTGATGGGTATTTTATAGTGAATGGGTTGCATAGGACCTCCGATAGAATGTCGATTCAAAACCTATTATATCAAATCATTTCAAATGGAGGTAGATATGGGTGTATTTACTTACTTCGATGTTGAAACCCCAAATCGATTCAATAACCGAATGAGCGCTATGGGAATCATCCATGTCGTGGACGGTGTAACGGTGCATGAAAAGTCATACCTATTAAATCCGGAAGTCCACTTTGACGCATTTAACATCGAACTCACGGGCATTACACCACAAATGATAAAAACAGCCCCCACACTTAAGCAAATTTGGCCTGAAATCGAACCGTATTTCGTCGATACCATTATCGTCGCCCATAACGCCACCTTTGATTTAGGGGTCCTAAGTGCGACGCTCGCACATTACGGACTTGGCAATTATGGGTTTGAATATATCGATACGGTAAGGCTAGCGAAAAAGCATTTAAAATATAAACGCAATAATTTAGCCTATATATGCGCCACGTTGGGAATCCTGATGGATCGCCATCATGAGGCACTTTCAGATGCAAAAGCTTGTCAGGAGCTGTTTTACTACTTAGTGGAGCGGTTTGGATTCATGGATGATGATGTCCAGTTTTATCGGTATGGCTCATCGAAGCGTTTTTAATGCACCACTCCATGCGATAAGCTGGTCGAGCATCGCGTTCACATTGTTTTCATGTCGCGCATCTGGTTTAAAGACGCTGAAATTTTCAAAATCTGTAAACAGTGAAAGGATAACTTGCGCCCTTACATCAGCCACTTGAAGCTCTGCCATGATTTGTCTGAGCTGTTCTACCGCACGAACGCCGCCTGCAGAGCCATAGCTTACGAATCCAGCTGCTTTATTGTTCCACTCGGCATAGACATAATCCAATGCGTTTTTAAGGGAAGGCGAAAATGAATGGTTGTATTCTGGTGTCACGAATACGAAACCATCAAGCTCAGCTACCTTTGAAGCCCATTTTTTCGTATGGTCGTTCATGTACTGTCCCATGGATGCTGGAATTGCTTCGTCGAGTAGTGGTAGCTCATAGTCTAATATGTCCACGAGTTCGAAGCTGACATCCTTTCTTTGATCTGCAATTTCTTTAACCCAGTTTGCTACTGCAATGTTATTTCTTCCTGGTCTTGTTGTGCCAGTGATGATTCCAATCTTTAACATAATGACCTCCTAAATTATCTTTAATTAGTGATTTATTACATTCAATATATCACTATATAGTGATAAAAGTCAACAGGTCATTTTGTAAATAAATTGTGTCCAATTTTTTATTTGATAAGTGGGGGAAGTATGGTTGAAATTATCATCGTCTGTTTGTTAGGGTACTTACTTGGAAACGTGCAAACCTCCTATCTTCTGGGTAAGCTCATCTATAAGGTCGATATCAGGACGCTAGGCAAAGGAAACGCTGGCGCTTCCAATGCCCTCGAATCCCTAGGCTTTAAGTTCGGCTTAATCGTAGGGCTCGTGGATGTTTTAAAGGGAACTCTCGCCGTTATACTGGCGAAAGGGTGGGTTCCTGGAGAGATTGGCCTTCAATACGTAGCAGGTTTTTTAGCGGTCATCGGTCACGTGTTTCCGTTTTACATGCACTTTAAGGGTGGAAAAGGTACAGCGACGCTGATCGGCATGATGCTGGGAATTAATATTTGGATGGGTGTAGGGGGAATGCTGTCCATTATTTGTTTCACACTTCTATCGGATTACATTGCGATCGGTACAGCGGTCTTAGTCGTTTATTTTATCGCCATCAGCCAGTGGTTTAGGCATGGAGACATCGCATTAGCGATTACTGTGATCATGTGTGCGTTAAGTCTCTATAAGCATCGTCATAATTTTATAAGGATAAAGAATAGGGAAGAAAGTCGAGTATCCCGTGTTCTTTTCAAAAAAAATAGGAGCTAATCGCTCCTTTTTTATTTATGCATATACCCATTTGGCCACCACGCGCTTGTTTTGGGGGAGCTCATAGTCGACTTCCAGTTGGTCTGTGTGCCAATGCCCACCAAATCCAGCGTCATTTAGCCCAACCTGGAAATAGAGCATGGCAATCCCAGCGTCGATGCCTTGAATTACTCGCGGGATATCTTCGCTCGTTTCGACGATCAAGTCGATGGCATGTCCATGAACGACGAAATGCCAAGGTTGACGGTTATGATAGGAGGGAGCGAGTCTCATGTAGAAAAATGCACGGTGCAAGCCTAGCTGTTCGAGCTCCTCTAGGGATGCTTTATCACCGTATTTCAGGTGGTCCACAAACTCGGTAATGGCTTTTCGTGAACTAATGGGTCCTTCATTGCTGATGGCCTCGATGTTTGGATAGCCTAGATCGGTAAGTGAAGATAGACTATTCGGATGGCTAGGCGAGTAAAGCGAAGAACTATGAAATTCTTTCTTCGGATACCCAAAGGCAATCAGGGCTGCGATGGTCTTAGGCGAATCGATTTGAAGTAGCTGTTTCACAGCAGGCACGTCCTTGACCTCGATCCAACATGAGCCTATGGATTGCTTCAAAGCATTTAGAATAAACCATTCCCCGAGATAACCAACCCATTTATGACATGTTTCCCCTTCTTCACAGAGTAAGGCGAAATAATGGGGTGCTGTGATCATGTGTCCAAAATAACCTGCCAGCCCTTCCATATGCGGCGCTAAATCCCAGCCATCTTCAACAAAGGAAAACTCAACGTTCGCGTTGTTAATCTTAGGAATGTTAAGCAATAAATCGTTTACATAACGACGGTCCTCGTCCGTCAGCTTTTTGTGCTTATACTCTCGAGAGGAATGTCTTTTTTCGGCGAGTTTTAATGCGTTCATAGGCACCTCCATCAATATCTTTATTCAAAAGATACCCGAACTGTTTCGCATCAATCATCAACCTGTTTTCAACATGAAAAAAGCGACTATATGCAAATGCATATAATCGCTATAAGATGTTTAACTGTCGCGTCTGATGAGTTTGATGCCGTCAACATGACACCTGTTTAAACCAAGGCGTCTCTCTTCGTTGAGAACAATCGTATCATCGTAAGCTTCAACATGCTTATCCACATAGACCTTCACACCATCAATTTCATGGTATCAAAGTGTTCGATATCTGGTGGCGCTTCAAAGTGAACCCTAGGTGTCGATATAAACTCACTTTCATGCAGATAACCTGTGTTTTCCAAACGAATTGCTACAGCATCACGATGATGTTCTCTCAAATACTCTTTTAAAGAGTCTTGAAGTACAACATGCAACATATCCTTCACCTTCTTTTCTAAACACTTGGTTATTATATTGTTACCCAATTGTCGAAGAAATAAGCAATTATGATTGATGATGATATGGCTTGTAGAAGTAACCCATTGCAGCAGCAAGTAAAACCATACCAGCGGCTATGGTAAACGCAAGGCTATAAGAACCTGTAGAATCTGCGATAAAGCCACCGATCATCGGGCCAACAGTTCCACCAGCACCCCACGCGGAGAATAAGATTCCGTAGTTCATACCGAGATTTTTCGTACCGTAGTTATCGCCACACGCTGATGGGTAAACTGAGAGCATGGAGCCGTAAGAGAAATACATGACCATGGCTCCGAGAAGTACCGTGGTAAAGCTGCTAAATGATGAAAAGATAAATAAGACGACTGCTTGTAGGATGTAGAGGAACATCATCGTCTTACCTCTGCCGAACTTGTCTGAAATGACGCCTGCAGCAGGTCTACCGATCGCATTTGCTATCGCAGCTAAAGCGACAAGCATAAAGCCAGCATCAGTGCCTAACTGTAATTTCGCAATCGTTTTTAAGTGACCGATAATCATTAAGCCACCCGTTGCACCAGCGAAAAACATGAACCAGAGCTGATAGAACTCTTTGGTCTTTAGCATTTGTTGCCATGTTAAATCAGGAACAACCTTCTTCTTAACATTTGTACTGACCACTGGTTTTTCAGGGTTGACAATCAACTGCGATAACGGCAATGTAATGGCTAAGAAGAGAAAGCCTAAAATTCTGAATGAAGTAAATACCCCATATTCATGTAGAAGGTATTTAGTAAGTGGTGCAATATAAATACTTGCCAATCCGAATCCACCGACGACGACGCCTGTGATCAAGCCCTTCTTCTCAGGTGCAAACCATTTGACAGCGGCTGGAGTCGTCGAAGCATATCCAAGTCCGATACCAGAGCCGGCTAAAATACCGAATGCAAAAACCAGACCGGGAACACTTGGTAAGAAGCTGGCAAGGATACAACCAGCACCGATTAAAAGTCCTCCAAGCGTAGCGACCCATTTAGGTCCGATTTTATCTTGGAGTCTACCAGCAGGTACCATGATAAATGCAAAGGCAATAATGGCGACAGTGTATGGAAGTGAGGCTTCAGCCTTGCTCCAACCGAACTCTTCACTTAATGCACCACCGAAAATACTCCATGCATAAAGAACACCAAATGCCAAGTTGATTCCGGTCCCTGCCAGTACAACTTGCAACCCTTTATTTTTGTTTTTCAAAACAATCCTCCCAAATCAATTAATAATCTAAAAATAATGACATCCTGAGATATTATATATGGGAAAATGCATGGACACAATTGTTTTTTTACATTCACAACAGAACTATTCCATAGTATTATCAAATAAGAGACTTATGGGGGGACACATGCAAAAACAGACCACTTTTTTAATGATTTTAATATTTTATCTCGAGTCAATACTAAGGGTGAAAGGGAATGGCAATTTTCTGGATGCAGGCCTATACCTATCCATTATTTTAGGCGGCGTATTTGCGTTCAGCCTTTCAGCTTTAATGGCTTTTATCAGAAAAGAATGGATCAAATGGCTGACCACTTCTTTCTTTACTTTGTTCTTATGCTTTTTATATGCGTCTCAAATGGTTTATTTTCAATTGATGCGAACCTATTATTCCGTTTATTCAGCGGGTAATACTGGAAGGGCACTTGAGTTCATCGATATCGCCATCAGTGCTGTTGGGGAGCAAATTACCCATGTGATATTAATATTACTGCCGTTTTTAATTTGCGTAGGTGTCACCATCTGGAGTTTTAAATCTCGCCAGAAGGCGCAAAATAGCGTAAGGTCTAGAGTGCTGTTCTGGAGGATGCTCTATTTTGCGGTATTGTTGCAGTTGATCGGCATCGGTATTATCAATCAAGGTAGCAAGCTGGACAATTCGCCCTATTCCCTTTACTACCATTTGAACTACCCCGAGTTCTCAGTGAATCAACTGGGGTTATTGACGACCATGCGCCTGGATTTTCAACGTACACACTTTCCAAGTGATGTTACTGCCAGTTCAGATGAACAGTTCATTCCTCCCCATGAGGATACCGTAAAAACTTTAAAACCTGCTGCGGAGGTTTCATATGAGGATTTCGAAGCATCCACTAAGGAAATCACCTATAACGTTTTACCTATAGATTTCGAAGCACTGGCTGAGAAAGAAACTGACGCGACACTTAAAGAAATGCATCAGTACTTTCAGTCGAGACTTCCATCAAATCAAAATGATAAAACGGGTAAATACGAAGGCTATAACGTGATTACGATTACGGCGGAAGGTTTTTCGCATTTGGCCATAAGAGAGGATGTTACACCTACACTCTATAAAATGGCGAACGAAGGCATCCGATTTAATAATTTTTATACAGCGATTTGGGGTGTAAGCACTTCCGATGGCGAATATGTCGCCACGACAGGGCTTATCCCGAAGAGTGGCGTTTGGAGTTATCGCAGAAGCGCTGAGAATGATATGATGTTCGCCTTAGGAAATCAATTAAAACAAAGGAACTATGTGACGAAAGCCTACCATAATCATACGTATACCTATTACGACCGTCATCTTTCACATCCAAACATGGGGTATGAGTATAAAGGTGTTGGCAATGGTTTAGAAATAAAAAATACATGGCCTGAATCCGATTTGGAGATGATGGCAGTTACGATTCCTGAATACATTAAAACACAGCCGTTTCACACGTATTATATGACAGTGAGCGGTCATATGTTCTACGATGCTAACGGCAATGCCATGGCATCAAAAAACTGGGATGTCGTAAAGGATTTACCCTATTCCAGTGAAGTCAAAGCGTATTTGGCTACTCAAGTAGAATTAGATCGTGCCATGGCGTATTTACTTCAAGCACTTGAGGATGAAGGCATACTGGATAAAACACTAATCGTCATTAGCGCGGATCATTATCCTTATGGATTATCTGATGCTTCTATAGATGAACTTAATGGAAGCCCCGTGGACCCAGATTTTGAGCGGTACAGAAACGCATTGATCATGTATTCAGGGGATATGAAGCCTGAAAGTTATGATGCGCCTGCCTCAAGCCTGGACATCCTACCTACAGTACTCAACTTACTTAATTTACCCTTTGATTCCCGTCTGCTGATGGGGAGAGACTTGTTTTCAGATACTGAGCCTTTGGTGATTATGGGGAATCGTAGCTTTATCACTGCATACGGAAACTATAATTCCCGAACCGGTGAGTTCCTCAAAAGTAGTTTAGCCGATGCTTATTCTGAAGAGGCATTAAGCGATTATAGAAAGCAGGTATCTGCTGAAATCAACTCGAAGTTTTATTACGCAGCAAAGATATTGGATTATGACTACTATAGAATGTTGAGGATGGAGAATGATTAGTGTTAACAGGGTCATGAATAAGTTGGATTTAAAGCAGTTCGTTTCATTTGGTAATGAACTTTATCGTGACAATCCATATTATGTCCCGGATTTGGTCAGTGACGATTTCAAAATGCTCAGCCCAAAATACAACCCTGCATTCGAGTTTTGTGAGGCAGCCTATTTTTTAGCATACGAAGCAGAACACATCGTAGGGCGTATAGGTGTGATCGTCAATCATAAAAGTAACAAAAAGTGGCAGCAGCAGTATGCCCGGTTTACGCATTTTGATTTTATCGATGATTTGAATGTGTCCCGACTGTTGATGGAGGAAGCCACAAAATGGGCAAAAGAAAAAGGCCTGATGAGTATTCACGGACCTTTAGGCTTTACCGATCTAGACCATCAAGGGATGCTAATAGACGGATTTGACGAAATGGACATGTTTATTACGATCTATAACGCGCCTTACTATGCTGCCCACATGGAAGCGTTAGGCTTCATTAAGGATATCGATTGGGTTGAATGCCAGCTTCGATTAGATGAAGAAAAAGCAGAGCGTCTCGAAAAAATCGCACAGTACCTGGAGCAAAAAAGTGCTTATCGGTGTATTGAATTTACCCGTAAAAAAGAGGTGTTGCCTTGGGCAAAGCCTGTTTTTGAACTTTATAACACAGCGTATGCCCCTCTTTATGGCACCACAGATTTGAATCAAGAACAAGTAAACATGGTCATCAAGACCTTTCTGGGATTTGTGAATCCTGACTTTATAAAAATCGTCGTCGATCAAGAAAACCAACTGGCGGGGTTTGCCATTGCCATGCCTTCATTGTCCATGGCCATAAAAAAATCCAAAGGAAAACTATTTCCATTTGGATTTCTTCACATTCTAAAAGCAATCAAGAAAAACACAGTACTTGACTTATACCTTATCGCTGTAAAGCCAGAGCTACAAAGCACGGGGATCAATGGCATTTTACTTAATCGGGTGCTTAAGACAGCGAGAAAATATGGGATGACACATGCTGAGACCGGCCCAATGCTGGAATCGAATTTAAAGGTTCAGTCCCAATGGAAGTTCTTCGACGTGAGACAGCACCGTAGAAGGCGCGTTTGGATTAAAGCCATTTAGAGGTTTAATCTCGAGTTTTTAGGATGGCCGCTTCATACTGTTTAAGACTTTGAATGGTGTCCTCAGTCAAACGGTCGACGATTCGCTTACGATAGAGTAGCGCGGCAACGTTTCTACCTTTAGGATCACCCTTTTCAAGGGCATCAGTCCAGTCGATCTTTTTATGATTATAATAGACGTCATAGTCTACGATCCGGGTTCCATCTTCTAGATATTCTAGGCCGAGAAGAAGCTGCTTGATCAGCTTTGGATCGTGGAAAGTAAAAAAGCGTACGCGATAGACTTCGACGGACATCATAAATCGCGGATAATCCTTAGACCATGATTCTCCAAGTACAAATCCTAGCTCTAGTGATTCAAAGACCTCGATCAATCGTTCGTAATGAAGCTTATAGGCGCTATAACGGTCGAAAATACGGATTTCGATTTCATTCCAGTCGCGCTTGCCGATGCCGCTGTTCAAATATTTCAAAGCGTGCATCCGCAGCTCTTTTAATAAATCGTGATACTTACCCTCAAGCTTCAAAAACTGCGGGTAAAAATCACTGATAATCAGGTTTCTATTAAGCGGTTTATCCGTTAGGGCGAGTAAAGTGGTTTGGTCATTTCCTTGATCCAAAATATCCGAAAATGAACCGATTTGACCACCTAGGTCCTTTCTAACCTCATCCAGAACCGTAGACAGGTTGTCAACCGCCCGCATGATGACGATATGAGGTGCAGGCCTTATGGCAGTAATCAAAGAACGATAGGGTTCCTGAAAAAGCTTGATTAGCACATGCTCGGGCTCATCTAAAACTGCGACGACCTCGTATCGACTGTCATATCGAATCGTGGAGGACAAGTTGTCGGTTAAATAGATGATGGTGCAAAACTCATTGGATTTTTCGAATGCATTGTCCCAATCCGAAACAATGGTGTGAAAGTTGTGAATGAGCGCTTCTTTTAGCGCCAGTTGCTCACTTGACTGGATTAGGATGATCCTGGGACCATTTCGAAGTAAAGAGACCATTTTAACCTCCTAAAAGTATCATAGTCGCTGTCACATAGCGCAAAGTCGCCATCATAAAGCGAAGGTTTTTTATATGCCAAACCCGCGTTTGTTGAGCCGGGCATCATCGGTTCCCCAAGGGTAATCAAAATAATGAATTTCACTGGTTTCAAGCTCGATGAGGTGGATATTGAGAATGCCGTTTAAAATCGTTTGATCCTCCGTTTGTTTCGAAAGTGTGGATAAATCGTGGCCAAATAAATAGAGTGTGGCGTGTTTGGAGAGAATTTGTGACGCATAATGTGCAAAGGCTACAGGAATACCTTCAATATCGATGAGTGCATAATCATCCACCACCGTAATTTTTTTAGTGATTTTCCGAATATAGTCACCGTTGTCGTGATTGCCTAAGGAAATGTAAATCCCCTTTGCATCACTGTTTTCAAGGATTTTAATCAAGGAGAGCACTTCGCGCTCATAGTGTTTAATGGCACCAGGGTGAAGCTGTAGCTTGATATTGTCCACCAGATCACCAGTATGGATGATGTAGTCCGGTTTCATTATTTTGATCAGCCGCGCCAACTCAGAGAAAAAAAGTGAGGGCGTGTCTGATATGTGTAATAGCTTAAGGCCAGAATCAAGCTTAATTTTTGGATCGATATATACTTTTCCGATTAAAAAGTCGACAGTTCTCTTAATTGATCGTTCCACTTTACCACCTACCATTTCATGCTTTAATTATAGCGCATCTATGGAAATTCTACCATCAACTGCAAGCATATTATTCGAAATCAAGGGTAACATTAGATAGAGAATAAAAAAAGGAGCGACCCTATGACACCTTCAAAAAAAACGAGTGAAAAAGACAAGGATTTACTAGTGAAAATCGCCTATCATGAGGCTTATAGCACTGCGTATAAACTTAAGCTCGCGAAATCAGTTATCGCTAAAACAGCCGTTGCGGTGGGGAAAGCCACAGCAAAAGGGGGAAAGTTTGTGAAACGAAAACTGGATGAACGTAAAAATAAAAAGAGCGCGCTATAATCGCGCGCTGATTTAAAAAATTATAAAGCCCTCGCCAAATGTTCTCCCAGTTTTTTAGAGGCTTCTTGAAAGTCGATTGGCTGATTTAAAGCCTTTGAAACAGAGGTTACACTACGGGTTTTTAATCCGCACGGTACAATCGCATCAAAATCGCTTAGTTCGGTGTTGATGTTTAAGGCAAACCCATGCATGGTGACGCCTTTACTCACGGACAGACCGATGGCACATATTTTTTCAGTGCCGATAAAAACGCCCGCATTTATGGGGTCACGATGTGCAACTAGTCCATATTCCGCGTTCAGAAACTGGATGAGTGCTTCCTCTAGTGTATGGACAAAACGTTTAATGCTAGCCCCATGGTTCTTTCTTAAATTAATGAGTAGATAGCCCACGATTTGACCAGGACCATGATAAGTGACATCACCGCCACGTTTGACATGATGAATTTCGAAACCTCTTGCGATGAGCGCATCTTCCGGAACGATTACATTATCCTGATCCGCATTAAGGCCTAAGGTGATGACTTTTGGATGCTCTAGTATCAAAATATGATCCTCTGCACCTTCCTGGACTGCGAGTTGAAGGGATTCCTGTAAAGTAAGGGCTTCCAAATAAGGGATACGACCAAGTTGTTTGATGACCATAGCGATTTGTGCTCCTATAATGAGTCTGTGTATAATGTGTTCTTTCCGAATAGCTTTCCTTTATAAAGGGCTTCGTCAGCCGTCTTTGAAAATACATCAAAATGACGCGGAAGAGGATCTTTTTCATAGTCGGCAATAGCGATACCAAACGTCGCTGAGAGTGGTACGCCATCATAGGGTACTGAAGAAAGGGCATTTCGCATGATTTCACACCGCGCGATGATGGCCTCCTTCGACTCGTCCTGCATAAAGAGGATAAATTCATCGCCACCAAAACGTCCGATAAAGTCTTGAGGGCCTTTACTAGCGTTCAATATCTGAGTGAGGTAGATAAGTACTTGATCTCCCCAATGATGACCATGGGTATCGTTCAGTTTTTTGAAATGGTCCAAATCGACCATGACGATTGCTTTATACCGTGGCGGGGTTTGATTTTGCTGAACTTCATTAATCATTTTAACGAAGCTTTGACGATTATATACTCCGGTGAGGCCATCGAACGTTGCTGCCTTGTAAAGTTTATCATCTGCATTTTCCTTAGTCAACATCACCAGCCCTGATCCGGACAGTATCATAAAGACGAACATGCTCATCATCGTTAGGGACTGACCAAGTCCAGGTGTATCCATGACGTAAAGACGGCTCAAGTCCAACGCTTCTACGACGCGATAAAGGTGGGCAAATGCAACGAGCATAAACATGACGCCGATAACGCGTTGAAGCTCACTTTTTAACTTTGAAACCAGCAAAACGGCACTCGATGCTGCAAAACAGTAGGCGACAAATAATGTGACCACAGCGATTCGCACGTTCGAATACCCAGGGATAATCGCGAGAATAGACGCAATCGAGAGGATGGTGCCTGTTAGCATGAAGACGCGAAGCTTGATGATATGCGTATAGTTGTTACTAAAGCTTATGGCCGTTAATAGTATGTAAGTCGCGCCGAAAAACATCGCACCATTTCCAAACAGTGTGAGTAGCATATCTAGCATGTAAGTGATGCCTGGTATGTATGAAATTGAAAAGCACGTGAAAGCAAAAGCAAAAAAAAGCTGCGATAAAAAGTGATCTCGACTGGTTCGCGTCAAATGATTTCGGTTATAGGCAAACATAAAAACCACGACAATTAGGTGGCCGACCATGTTCATGAGTACCAATGTTTTTGTTTCCATTTTACATCCTATTCCTTTATTTTGTTTGTGGCTTTAATAATATCACAGTTTCCATGTTGGTCTAAAGACCTATTTTCTTACAATAATGCAATGAACACCAGGTCGATAAAATGACCACTTGAGTGAGTGAGGAGGAACCAAATGATTCGAAAATTACTGCTTTTAGGTGATGAGCGATTGTATGATGTGAGCGAACCTGTTATGAAAGAGGCGTTAAGCGAGGTCAAAGAGATTGTACATGACTTGCATGACACCATGATGGCTTACCGTCAAAAGTATGGTGTAGGGAGAGCAATTGCAGCCCCACAAATCGGCGCTTTCAAGAGAGTGGTCTATATGAATACAGGAACTCCAATTACGTTTATCAATCCAGTCATCCATTTCCCTGACGATGAAATGATGGAGGTTCTCGATGACTGTATGTGTTTTCCTGGACTACTGGTGAAAGTAAACCGGCATGTGAGGTGTGTGGTTCATTTTAAGGACTTGGAGTGGCAAGACCAGACGTTATTTTTTGAAGGAGATCTATCCGAGCTGTTTCAGCATGAGTATGATCATTTGGACGGTATTTTAGCGACCATGCGTGCCAAAGACGAAAAGGCGTTTGTAATAAAAGCTTTTGGTGATTAAGAATAAATTTCTAATTAAATTCTAATGGTTACTTATGACGATAAATGTTAAACTGTTAACAGAAAATCGTCTCGGAGGCACTTATGAACAGACAGCTTAAAGTAGAATCAGTACCCGTATCACGCGATGGGTTGTAATCTCCAGTATTATACTGATAATGATTATCTCATTGTTCACATATATCACACTCTCTAACCAGCTGAAAAGCACAACGAATCATCGCGCATACAATGCCTATCAAGCGGTTGAACGTCAATTGGATATGGAGGCATTAACATCACTCCTCGAAGCACCTGATGACTCCAATCCTGTCTATAATACAATCAAGCAGCAGCTGGTGAACATCAAGGAAATTTCTGATGCCAATTATCTTCATGTGGTGGTCAAGGGAGATACAGGTTGGGTCTATATCGTCGACGGCGTCACGGAAAAAGGGGATTCAGCAGTGCCCAATGAGCCGATTGAAGAGGATTACATCGATGAGTACGAAACGATTGAAAAATCTCTTAAGCCGCTTTATGGGTCGTTTGATGAATATGAAGGTTCAATATTGTTTTCCAACTACTTTCCAATTTTTAACCAGCAGGGGAATGTCGTCGCGTATTTAGGGGCTGATTTTGATATCACTGAGGATGTAGAAGCTTTTAAACGCGCGTTTATCATGATTTTTCTCTTTTCGATTTTTTCATTGGTGGTCATTTCAGTGCTGTTGGTACTTTTTATAAAGCGTTTGCTATCGCCTATTACAGATCTCGTTCAGGAATGTCGATATTTATCCGAATACGATATGACGCGAGAAATCCGTTCAGACTACAAAGGTGAGTTTAAAGCGCTGGCTGATGCGATGACGACCTTACAGCAAAATAACAAATCCTTGCTAAAGCAAGTACAGGACATTTGCTATTCAATCTCGCTCAGCTTCGATTCGGTTAGTGAATCGACACATTCCATATCGAGTATGATTCAAGAAAACACTGCGGCACTAACTGAGTCCTCGCATAATATCGACGAACAATCCCGTGAAATGGGAGAGCTGGCTTCAAGTGGGGAGCATTTAGATACGCAAGTCAGTGAGATGACCCAAGCCATCAATCGCTCCTCTGACGAAGGGCATGTCGTCAAAACACACACACTCAAATCCAATGAAGCTTTACAAGTCCTAAAGGAAAGATTTTCTCTCACCACAGAAGGATTTGTCGTGTTAAGTAATCAAATGGAAGCGCTTTATAAAGCTTCTGATCAAATCGTGATGATCATCGAAACCATTAGAAGCATCGCCGGTCAAACGAATTTACTGGCGCTGAACGCTTCCATTGAAGCTGCAAGAGCGGGGGAGCAGGGCAGAGGTTTTTCTGTAGTAGCGGAAGAAATCCGAAAGCTTGCAGAGGAGTCAGCGAGCTCAGTAAAGGAAATCGATGAAATCATAAAGGCAATCGTCGCCCATATTCAGTCATCTAATGAAGTCGCCGCTGAGCAGAGAAAACTAATCGGCAATGCTGACGAAATGGTAAAGGAGACACTCGCTCAATACACCCTTACCGAGCAATCAATCAACCATGTGTTAAATGGGATTCATGCACTCAAGAGACTTTTAGAGGAAATACATCAAGTTCAAAAGCAAGTGAAGTCTGGCACTGAGGTTGTAAATAGGTTGTCATTAGACAATGCAAAGCGAATTGAAGAGATTGCCATGTCGGCAGAAGAGGAGACGACCAATATCGAAGAAATTTCCGCCAACATCGACAACCTTCAATCTCAAATAAATTTGATGAAGCAAAACATCTCACAGTATAAACTTTAGCAAAAAGGTTCAGTATCTCGAAGATACTGAACCTTTTTTTCGCTTAGGATTACTATTTGTTTAAATCCTGAAGCTTTTCATCAGCTTCAGCCTTGATGGATTCGAGCTCCTCTTCTTTAAGGGCGATTTCTGAATTGATTGCATCTACCTGAGAAATAGGTTCTGCAATCATATCGAAACTAAAAGACGCTCGATCAGCCTCATAGACGACTGTTCCAATCTTTAAGAGCAGTTCATCCTTTGATTTCTTAAGGCTACTAATTTCAGACTTAACTTTCGTTGAATCAATCAACGAGGCTGATTTAGCACCGATTACCTTTGTGCCTTTATCGATGCTTTGTTTTAATTTTCCGAACAAATCAGACATAATTACCCCCATTACCTTATTTGATGTGGTATTTATACCTATTTTAAAATTAATTAACCAGTTTGAAACTGTTTTAAATCAATTTTTGGAATTTCATCAGCTTCTAATGGTTTGCTAAAGCAATAGCCTTGAACCATATCGCACCCGAAGGCGTTCAGACGTGATACATGCGCCATGGACTCGATTCCCTCAGCGACGATAATCAGATTAAGACTATGAACAAAAGCGATGAGCTTTTCCATTACCGTGTCGTTTTCATGTTCCATTAAATGGAGGTTCATCTCTCGGTCAAATTTAAGGGTATGAATGGGCAGTGAGGAGAGATAGCTTAAGCTGGAATATTCAGCGCCAAAATCATCCACAGCGATGGTGATGCCTTTTGATTTAAGGGAGTTCATAAAGGATATGGCAAGTTCTTTGTTATCCAGGAACACATGCTCTGTTATTTCGATCTGGATGAGCTCAGGCGCGATATCGTGTTGATTCAAACAGTCCATTAAGAAGTCTTCATAACCGATATCGTGTAGCTGCAGTGCTGAGAAGTTGATGGATAAGGGCTTAAGCACCATGCCTGATTGTTTCCACACAGCCATTTGTGCGATGACGAGTTCCGTTACGGTTCTTCCGATCGGGATTATCAGACCATTTTCCTCCGCGACCTTGATGAAGGTCATCGGGGACAATGCATGATTTTTCAACCGGATCAGGGCTTCATAACCGACAATACAGCCGGTTTCTAGAGATACTTTTGGTTGATAGACCATTTTAAATCCATGTTGATTTAAAGCAATTGTGAGCATATTTTTGATTTCCATTTTATCCTTCAAATGCTTTGCCATCTGTTGGTCAAAAAATGCATAGTTACTTTTTCCGGAGTTCTTTACTGTGTAGAGAGCCAGGTCGGCAAACATGACAATCTCATTAATTTGAGTGCTGTCGTCGGGATAGCGGCTTACGCCCATGCTAAACTCGATTTTAACATCATTGCCATCGATTTCGATGGGATTCTCAAACGTTTTGTACAGCGATTCAATAAAGTGGTGTAACGCTTCTTCAGAATCATCACATTGGAACAACAGTAAAAATTCATCACCGCCAAACCGGGATACAAAAAGGCGATCCGAACTCAGTGCTCTAAGTCGACTACCCGCAATCTTCAAAACTTTATCACCGAATACATGACCTAGGGAGTCGTTGATGCTCTTAAAATTATCCATGTCAAGTAAGAGAACCGCGAATCGTGTGTGTCTCTCGATGACAGAGGAAGCATGCGACATGAAATTGCGACGGTTTGGTAAATCGGTTAGCGGATCGTGTTCAGCTAAATATCGGATTCTCTCTTTTTGATGATTGATTTCCCCCACATAGCTAACAACCTTATCTAATAAGCCATTCACGGATTTTCCGATAGAGACCAAGGGATTGTCGTTTGATAGCACGACATAGTTGATGCTCGCATTTTCCACATCGATTTTATTGATTTCCTCATCGAGAACGTCGAGACAGGATTTGAGCTCCAGGTAGTTGGTTTGCATACTTCCCAGCGCATTTGAAATCTCACCAATTTCATCACTGGATTTTGCATAGTGCTGAATATCCTTCTTCTCATAATCATCGAAATCAAAGTGTGACATCTTTTTAATGATAGCGGTAAGTGAGATGATGGGGTGCGTGATATAATTTGAAATCAATGTCACGAAAAGGATGATAAGGAGTGAGGTGATGACGAAAATGGTGGCGAGCATGCCTGATAAGGAGCTTGAGTAAGCGAGCACTTCATCTTTATCGATGGCGGCCAGATAAGTCCAGCCGCTGATATGGGATTGATAAGGGGTAAAGACTAAGGTTTCTCCTAGGATAGAGCCTTCAAAGGATTGTCGCTTATTATTTTGAAGCGCTTCTAAAGTACCGATACCAAGAACATCATAGGGTTGCATGTGCCATTCAGGATTGTTCGGACTATTGATGATAACACCATTTGGGCTAATGATATATATATGACCCGTTTCGCCAAATTTCATTTCGCTAATGTCGCGCATGAGGTTTTCAAGCGAAATTGTCATACTGACAACACCGAGCACGTGAGCGTTATTTTTAACGACATCATCAATACTTATAACGAGTTCTTTTGTCGCTTTGGTTTCATAGGGCTCCGAAATCACGACTGTACCGAACTCAAGTGCATGTTTATACCAATCCCGTATCCGTGGATCATAAGGCGCATTGGGTTTAAACTGAGGATATTCTACGTAACCACCGTATTCTGTGCCGTAGGACACAAAAGAGATCATGGGATGTGTGTCCACGACGGATTTAAAATATTGCGCGATTGACTGTTCACTTCTGCTGGGATTATATTGAAACGAGGTGGCATCAAAGTCCATATAAGTGGTTAAGTCTGGGTCAGCTGAGATGATTCTCTGATCAAGTGCAACCAATTGCGTAAGACTTTTCATATCCTCTAAAATGGTACGGTCAATATAATTGGCAGCCTGCTCTGTGAGTATCCGAGACTGTTCCAGGTTATTTCGATATAACCAGGATTCCGTCTGATTTTTTATAAACAAAATCCCTAAGATGAATGGGATTAAACTTGCTATTAATACACTGAACAATAACTTTTTTCGAATGGTCAATTTTCGAATCATGCGTCACCTGCCCTTTTGATATGTATTATTTTACCATTATTAACGAAAAACTAACATAAGAATCAAATAAATCTACTTTACATATTTTTTTATATGTTATACTGATATCAATACAATATAGGGAGGAATCAAAATGATTCAATGGGAAAAGCAATATGAATTAGGTATCGAATCCATCGATTCACAGCACAAAAAACTGATTGAAATCACTAGCAACTTATCGGTATTGTTAACCGGTGCCGTTCAAGGGGATGACATCTATGATGAGATGGTGGAAATCATCCACGAACTAACAAAATATACCGTTGAACACTTTAGGTTTGAAGAAGGTTTATTTGACCAATTGGGTTTTGAGTTTAAAGAAAAACATATCGAAGAACACAATAAACTAATCTCTGAAATAGAAGCACTTGATTTAAGAGCGGTGGATGAGGACCAGATCACCTACGGCAAAAAAATCCTTAAATTCCTGATCACATGGGTTTTCAAGCATATTAGCGGTTCTGATGTGCTTTACAAAGACTTGTTTATCTCAAATGGCGTTCACTAAACGCCAGTTAAATTAGATTGTGCCTTCGCTTGCGTCTTTAAATTGATCAATACGATAGCACATAGTATCAACAGTATACCGAAAATCTTTATGCCGTTAATCATTTCACCTGCGAAGATGACGGAGAAAATAATGGCGAAGATCAGCTCGATGGTGCTGATGACCCCGACCTTTGAAAGCTCAATACCTGTATTGATGCCTGCGAAATAGAGCAAGTAAGCGACTGAAGCAGAAAAAATCCCTAGCCCCATGGTGGATAAAACCACGATGGGGCTATTCAATTTTTGTAGGATGAGGTGTGGTGAAGAAAAGGGAGCAATCAGTAGTGCACCAAACAGAAAGCTATACAAGATCATGGTTTGGGGCATATATTTTTTTAGACCAAATTTGCTAAACACGCTCACAAGGGAATAACCCAAGCCTGATAGAACCCCTAAAAGGATACCGGTGAAGGTTAAACCATCTAAATCCAAGCGGCCACCTGTCAAAGCCAATGTCGATCCAACAACTGAGATGAAAACCCCCCACTTTTTTAGTGCGGTCAGTTTCTCCTTAAAAAGAAGTACGGAGAAGCCCGTGATAAATAGAGGCGCAAGATAGAGTAAGATGGTGGCATTCATGACGCCGATGGCATCTACTGATGAGAAAAAGCATAGGTTGAATAAGCCTTGGGTGATGGTTCCCATGAAAAAAGTTAAGACTAGCCCCTTTCTGTCGATTTTTACATATGCACGGTTCTGAAGCATTAAGATGCAAAAAAGTATGATAGTCCCTAAAGTTAATCTGAGTAAAGCCACTTCTTGAGACGAAATGCCTGAAGCCATTAAATTTTTTGCGAATATCCCTGTGGTGCTCCAGCTTAGCCCTGCTAAAACGATGTAAAAAGCCCCCATCTTTTGCGATTTCAAAATAATCTCCTTCAAATTGTCATCATAATCAGTATAACATCAATTGAACGGTAGTGCCGTAATAAAAAATTTGTTTGGGTGTTAAGGGTTTAGTTTACAGATGATGTATGATAAAATCGTGACAATGCGTTAACAAATAGGAGGAAGATTTGAAACAATTATTAAGCAAATGGAACAAACTTAGCCTAGTTAAGCGAATTCTCGTGGGCATGGTCATCGGTATTCTTTTGGCAATCGCTTTACCGAATGAAGCGAAATTCATTACCATTTTTGGTACATTATTTGTAGGTGCCCTTAAAGCAGTTGCACCGATTCTCGTATTTTTCCTAGTGATGTCAGCTATTTCGCAGCATAAATCAGGACATAAAACCAATATGAAATCGATTATCGTCCTTTATTTATTAGGGACATTTTTAGCCAGTTTAGTAGGCGTTTTGGCGAGCTTCATGTTCCCAGTGACGTTGACACTTCAATCAGGTGTGGACAGCATCACCCCGCCAGGCGGTGTCGTGGAAGTACTCAGAACCTTATTATTAAATGTCGTAGATAACCCAGTAAGAGCAATCGTCAATGCAAACTACATCGGCGTATTGTCTTGGGCAGCTATTCTAGGCTTTATGCTCAGACACGCGGCGGATTCAACTAAGACGATGTTGACCAACGTATCGGACGCCCTTTCTCATGTGGTTCGTGTTATTATCAACTTTGCACCCATCGGTATAATGGGTTTAGTATTCGAGTCTATTGCATCAAGCGGTTTAGAAGCGCTATTAGGATATGGAAAGCTGTTGTTGGTATTACTAGGTGGCATGTTCTTCGTCGCCTTGGTGGTCAACCCGATCATCGTTTTCATGAAAATCAAACAAAATCCGTATCCACTTGTTTTTAAATGCTTGAAGGTAAGTGGTTTGACGGCGTTCTTTACACGTAGCTCAGCTGCGAATATTCCTGTGAATATGGAGCTTTGCGAAGATTTAGGCCTGGATCCAGACAACTATTCGGTATCTATTCCATTAGGTGCGACGATCAACATGGCCGGTGCTTCAATTACTATTTCAGTTCTTACATTAGCAGCCGTCAATACGTTGGGAATTCCAGTAGATTTACCGACAGCATTGATTCTTTCGCTTTTAGCGGCAGTTAGTGCATGTGGTGCTTCTGGTGTTGCAGGCGGTTCTTTACTTCTGATTCCATTAGCTTGTAGCTTATTTGGTATTTCAAACGAAGTGGCGATGCAAGTTGTCGGCGTCGGCTTCATCGTAGGGGTTTTACAGGATTCATGTGAAACGGCGTTAAACTCTTCAACAGACGTATTATTTACGGCTGCCTCTGAGTTTGCTGAATGGAAGAAGGATGGTAAGGTAATCAAGCTCTAATTGATGCACGAATATTCAAACATACAGTTGACAATGTTCTGTAAGGGTTATAAAATCTTATTGGAATATGCAATATACATTTATAAATGTATAAATGGTTAATGTATGCGAGAGGAGCTCTTATGAAACCATCTATCAACTCTAGACTGTCACTGATTGGCGTGGCCATTGATTTAGGCGCTGGAACACCTGGCGTTAGTTTAGGACCATCAGCAATTCGATATGCAGGCGTCGTGGAAAGGCTACAAAACATTGGATACGATGTTAAAGATGAAGGTGATATCGTCGCTATTAAACCAGCTAGCCCCATCGTAGCAGGCACAAATCTCAAGAACTTGGATGAGGTGGCACGCGTCAATACCGAGTTATGCCATAGAGTTGATACGGCCATGGCTGCGGGAAGATTTCCTCTAGTACTTGGTGGTGATCACAGTATCGCTATCGGAACCATCGCAGGTGTTTTGCAGCATAAGAAAAACCTAGGTGTGATTTGGTTCGATGCCCACGGAGACATCAACACGGCTGAAACCTCGCCTTCAGGAAATATTCATGGAATGCCGGTTGCAGTTAGCCTCGGCTTAGGACACGAAAGATTGACGTCGATTGGTGGATCAGATAAGAAGCTCAACACAAAAAACATCGTGTTTGTCGGATGCCGAGATTTGGATTTCGGTGAACGAAAAATATTAAAGGAACTTGGAATTACCGTGTTTACCATGCATGAAATCGATAGGCTGGGCATGACGGAGGTCATGAATAGAGCAATTGCTATCGCATCTGAAGGTACTGACGGCATTCATGTCAGTTTTGATCTCGACAGCATGGATCCGATTTTTGTTCAGGGCACAGGTACGCGAGTTCCAGGTGGCTTAACTTATAGAGAAAGCCATTTAGCGCTTGAGCTTATCGCATTATCTGAAAAGGTGGTCAGTGCTGAGTTCGTAGAAGTAAACCTAATAATCGACGTTAAGAATGAAACGGCGAAAACTGCAGTGGCATTGATCGGTTCATTAATGGGTGAATGGTTAATTTAAGTTATGATTAAAAGTGCGATTTCGAAAGAATCGCATTTTTTTTGTGAGCGAAATCACGTTTTAGAGAGCGTGAATGTGGTATAATTCTTTTGAGATTAATTATCAATTAAGGAGCCCAATATGCAAAATATGGATATGAGTAAACACCTGACAATCGATGAAGTCAAAATAAAAACCATCATGGATATCAAGCTAGATTATTTAAAAGGGAACATTAGCCTCGATGTGGCACATGAAAAAATGAAGGCAGCAGTGGATCACGTAACTGCGCAAGAGTTTGCATTATGTGAACAAAGACTAGTGGCTCACGGCATATCAGATGATGAGCTCGCTGAAAGGATGGAGGAAATTTTGAAAATTTTCGAAGGATTGCTGGTCTCTGAAAAAGCGACTCTTATTCCTGGTCATCCGATACACACCTATCAACTTGAAGTACAAGCCATTCGTGATGTACTAGCGAAGATGATTCAACTAAGCACTAAAAAGTTCATCAAAAATCAATGGCTGGAACTTATGGAGCAATTATTGCAAATCAATGTTCATTTTTCTAGAAAGCAAAATCAGCTCTACCCTGCGCTAGAGAGTAAAGGCTTTGATAAGCCTTCAAAGGTCATGTGGACACTTGAGAACAAAATAAGAGAAGCAATCAAGCAGACCATGGGTTTGATTAATCAGGATGAGGATGAACGGTTTATTGCGGCGCTTCCCAAGCTGGTTGAACAGGTAGAGGACATGATGGTTAAGGAAGTTGAAATATTATTTCCGACAGCACTGGAAATGCTCGATGAAACCGATTTTGAAACCATGAGAATAGGGGATGATGAAATCGGGTATTGTTTAATCGATCCTCCATCCTCATATGGCCGTAATTCTACAAATTTAACGAAAGCCAACGCACTAAACCTTAGTGAAGGTTTACTCAATGTGAGCCAGGGACAACTAACGCTTGAGCAAATCAATTTGATCTATAAGCATTTAAAAGTGGATCTCTCTTATGTGGATGAAAATGAAATCGTCAAGTTCTATAGCGACACGAAGCATCGCGTTTTTCCCCGAAGTGCAGGTGTTATCGGCAGAAAGGTTCAAAATTGCCATCCGCGTGAAAGCGTGCATACGGTGGAAGAAATCATTCGCGCCTTTAAAGCGGGAGAACAGGATGAAGCAGAGTTTTGGCTCGAGATGGGCGGAAAATTCCTTTATATCGTCTATACAGCCGTCAGGGATGAACAAGGGACTTTTAGAGGCGTTTTGGAGATGATGCAAGACGTGACCCATATCAGAAGTCTATCCGGGAGCCAAAGACTTCTGAACTGGCAGTCGAAGAATGCGGAAGTAGAAGTTTCATTAGATGTTAAAGCGGATGCACCGAATACCTACGGGATCACTAAACATACTGTAATCGGTGAGCTCGTTAAGAAATACCCTTTTATAAAAGCGCACATGCTCTCCCTTTCGCCTAAGTTTGCTAAGCTCAACAACCCTGTAATCTTCAAAACCATGGCATCTATCGCGACCCTGGAAATGATTGCAGAGCGTGGTGGCTTAGAGGTTAATGAGGTTATCAAAAGTATCGTCGCAAAAATTGAGACGCACGTTTAACGACCGGATCAAAAGAACTGAAACTGAAACGTGATTAAACCCCTTTTGACAGGATATAATATAGTTAAATGTCAAAGGGGGTTATTTTATGGGCAAATCAGTACCGGATGCATCTTTATTATGGAGAGATCGCAAGCGTATTTTGGGTTTACCGATATCATTTACAGTGTATACGCTTAAAAATCAGCGCTTATACTTAAAGGAGGGATTTTTTAATACGAAGGAAAATGAAATGTTGCTTTATCGCATACTCGACATCAATCTTTCTAGAAGCCTAGGAGACAAGATTTTTGGTGTGGGCTCGCTCACTTTGTTTACTGCGGATGAAACCCATCGTGAGTTCGTGATAAAGAATATTAAGAATCCACAGCAGGTACGTGATCTGATTAGCACTGAAGTGGAAAAAGAAAGAGAACGCTTAAAGATTCGAGGAAGAGAAATCTATGGTGTCTCCGATTCTGATGGTCCTGACAACGCAGTGGATGTAACTGTCGATCCTGGTGAGTAATCGTTTTAGGGAGGGCATATGAACACGAATACCACCTATCGCGCCCTTTTAGTCGCCATCATACATTCATTGGACTTAATTAACAAATTACTTAAACACCATCATAGACGTGTTGCAGTGGTGGCTAAGCATTTGGCAGAGGGCTGTGGCCTCGAAGTGGCGGAGATGAAAAATCTCGTCGTAGCGGCTTCCTTACACGATTTGGGCGCACTAACCGTGCATGAACGCGATCAGCTCATTCAACTTGATGTGGAAAATCCTGAACCCCATGAAATCTTAGGGGCTGCCATGTTGGAAGGCCTTCCGTATTTTGAAGAGGTGGCTGACATCATCAAGCACCATCACCTCCGATTTGATTCAGCTAGTAAGTTAGATCCGAAGCTTGCGAACCTTTGCCTACTGCTACATTTAGCAGACAGATTCGATGTATTGACCATGAATGAAGACCTGACTAAGGTAAATTTTAACGTGATCTATGAGAAATTACAGGCTTTAGGTGGGGTTGTCTTTTCGAAAGCACATTTGGAGGTCATGAAAATCGTCGCACAAAAAGAGGTGTTTTGGCTTGATTTAGAGCACTTGACCATGGTTAATCTACTCAACGATGTGCTGGACGAAGAAGTGAATATTCCTGTCACGCTTTCATTACTTGAGCAATTTGCAACGGTTCTATCAAAAGTCATCGATTATCGAAGCGAGTTCACCGCGACGCATTCCCAAGGCGTCAGTGCAGTGGCAGAAGCCTTAGGACGATTGATGGGATTAGACGAGGACATCTGCTCGAAACTAAAGATTGCAGGGCTTTTACACGACTTGGGTAAGGTCGGTGTGGCCACGGAGCTAATCGAAAGAAATGGCAGTTTAACAGTCGATGAGTTTGCAGAGGTGAAATCCCACACTTATTTTACTTATGCCATCCTTCATGGGATTCCCGGATTAAAGGAAATCTCCATGTGGGCGGCTTCCCATCACGAGCGACAGGACGGTAAGGGCTATCCCTTTAAGCTCAGCCATGAGCAGATGACGTTGCCCATGACGATTGTTTCGTATGCTGACGTCTTTACAGCGCTTACAGAGGATAGGCCGTATCGTAAAGGCATGCCCATTGAAGAGGTGATGAAAAAGATGGATCAGTTGTTCCAATGGTGCGAGTATCCAGAAATTCGCGAGACCCTGAAGCAAAATGCCATCCCACTGAATGTTGTGCGAGAAAGCGCACAGCACCATTCTTTTGGTCATTATCAAAATGTTAAAAATTTAATTAAATAATTGACAAATGATAATTAATTTCATAGAATAAACGAGAAATACCCGTGCTGGGTATTTTTAGTCGATTATATGGAGGGTCTATGAAAAAGCAACACAAACTATTTGTCGAATTTCTACCGTTTATCAAAGAAGTTTTGCAAAAGGATATTATGGCATCGGTGACAGATTTAAACCAGTTTATCGCTTATGTTCCTGGTGATGCCATCGATGTAAAGGTTAAAAAAGGGATGCCAATTCCAGAAGGAGATCCACTTAGAGCCACTATCTCAAACAACCAAATTATTACCGCAATCGTTCCAAAAGAAGTGTATGGCGTACCATTCAGAGCAGTTACATACCCAATCCGTGATAAAAAAGGTAACTGTATCGGCGCAATCGGCATTGCAGAGAGCTTAGTAAAAGAACAACGCATAAAAGAAGCTCTGGATGATATCGTCAGCAAGATTGAAAAATCAAATCATAACATATCTTCCATCAGCGACGATGTACATGACATGTCACTGGGTATCCAGGAGCTTTCAAGCGTCGTTGAAGAAGTAAACGCATCTATTGTTGAAATTACAGACTTGTCAGACCGAATCACCTCCAACGTCGACTCAGTGGCAAATGCAAGTCAAAATGTCATCAAAGAAGCAGAAAACGGCATCGTCGCAGTAAAAAACATAAATGATACACTTGCAGTAACCGTGGATGAAATATTAAGAGTGCGTGAACAAATCGAGCATTTGAACACCTCTATCGAAAATGCAAACAAAACCGTTTCATTGATCAATAGTATCGCGGAGCAAACGAATCTTTTAGCACTCAATGCGAGCATCGAAGCGGCTAGAGCTGGCGAACACGGTAGAGGGTTTGCGGTCGTCGCAGACGAAGTAGGAAAGCTCGCGGTACAATCAAGAACGTCATCGGTGGAAATCGGCGAGATGATGAAAGGCATTCAAAATGAAATCCAAGCAGTCGTCAGCAAAGTCAATCAAGCCGTTCAAAAGACAGATTCCAATAAAGCCAGCGTCGTCGTAGCGACTCAGAATATCGAGCGTATCCTCACAGATATCCAAGGTGTTGATCACGACATACAGGGCGTTCGCGTACAAATTAAAAAGCAGTCGAACAACACGAATGAAATTCGACAGGCAGTGGATTCCATCACTGTTACAGTTGAAGAAAAGGCGTCAGTGGGCACTGGCATCAACAAGAAGCTGAAGACGCAATCCGACGATATGGACCGTTTCGAAAAAGAAATAAGAAGCACAGCAAAATCACTGATGGAGTAATTCCATTAGTCTATTTTACAAATGATAAAAGATGAAAACATAATCGTTTTCATCTTTTTTGTTGTGTTCCAAATAAATAAGGGTATAATTATAATTATGATAAGGTTACCCTAATAAGGAGGGCGCGTATGAGTTTTCGAGGCGAAGAAGATTACATCAAGCAGATTTTTCAACTACAATGTGACAACCCCTCTTCAGCATATGTTAAGACATCAGAACTAATTCAACTCACCGGGCACGCCGCGCCATCTGTGAACGAAATGATTAAAAGGCTCGTGAGTAAAGGCTTACTTGAATACAACCGATATGTAGGCGTTAGACTTACCAGTGAAGGCGAACACATCGCAGCCAACATTATAAAGAAACATCGATTATGGGAGACTTTTTTGCACGACTACCTCAATTATAAATGGGATGAAATCCATGATGAAGCTGAAGCGTTAGAGCACATCACTTCAGATCGTTTATCTGAAGCCTTATACGCGTTTATGGCACATCCGAAGACATGCCCACATGGAAATCCCATAGAAGTCTCTATAGACGATCAACACGATTCTGAAGAAATCCTATTGATTAATGCATCTACTCACCATGCGTATCGTATCATACGCGTGAAGGATACACCGGATGTGCTCGAGTACTTGGATCGAATTCATTTAAAACCAGGGACGACCATACGCATTAATGAAAATGATCCATTTAATGAATTCATCGAAATAAAAAACGACGATAGGACTAAAACAATCGGATACCGACTGGCAAAGTCCATCGTCGTAAAAAAACTTGAATAAATCATCAACTCAGGAGGAAATTATGATATTTGAAACGAAAGACCTCGTCTTTGCCTTTGGACTGACCATATTAGCAGGACTTTCAACAGGAATTGGGTCAGCTCTGGCATTTTATACGAAACAAACGAACCACAAATTTCTGTCTGCTGCACTTGGCTTCTCAGCTGGCGTCATGATCTACGTTTCTTTGGTTGAAATATTTGCAAAAGCAAAGGATTCGCTTATCATCGAGTTTGGTCAGAAAATCGGGTATTCACTCACTACCCTCGCTTTTTTTGGGGGGATAGCCCTTATCGCATTAATAGACAAACTGGTTCCAGAAGGCGAAAATCCCCATGAAATCAAGGATGTTACAGAGATGAGTAATGGGTCGGAGCCTAAAGTAAACGAAAAGGCACTATTGCGCATGGGACTGTTTTCCGCACTGGCCATCGCCATCCACAACTTTCCTGAGGGGCTCGCAACCTTTGTTGGGGCATTGCAGGATCCTACGATGGGCATTAGCATCGCAGTGGCCATCGCCATCCATAATATTCCTGAAGGCATCGCCGTATCAGTGCCTATTTATTTTGCTACTAAAAATCGCATGAAAGCTTTCAAAATGTCGTTTTTATCGGGTCTTTCAGAGCCTGTGGGCGCGCTTGTCGGCTTCTTTCTACTTGCGAATTTTTTCTCGGAAGCCATGTTCGGTATGATTTTCGCTGGCGTCGCCGGCATCATGGTTTATATCTCGTTAGATGAACTTTTACCCACGGCCCATAAATATGGTGAGCATCACATCGCCATCTATGGCCTTATTTCAGGGATGGTGGTCATGGCAGCGAGTTTGGTTCTTTTTGCTTGATGAGTTGAGGCATGACCGTCGCGAAGGTAATTAACCCCGCACCGACGATTCCCTGTAAGCCGATCGCCTCGCCTAGTAGAATGAGACCTAAAAGTGCTCCGAAAATTGGTTCAAAAACATATAAAAGGGCTGTGCGCGTCGCCGGTACGATGGTTTGTGCATAATTAGCAAGAACATAAGCAACACTCGTGCAGCCGACACTTAAAACCAGTAAATTTCCCACAACTAATGGCATACTAAGTCCAACCTTCAAATCAACAAAGGGACTCTCTAGCAAGAGTGCAGGGATTAAGCTTAATAAGCCAACAGTCAATACTTGTATGGATGCAATTCCTAAGGGATCGCTTGAAGTCACATATTTTTCTACCGTGAGGATGTAAAAAACCACTACCAAGGTACCAAGTAGCGTTAGAAAATCACCGAAGTTCACGCCACCAGCGGTGCCATCCAGAGTGACCAAGCCGAGTCCGATGACCGCGAGCACGGTGGAAAACCAGACACTTTTTGTCTGCCGTTTTTTAAACAGAAACGCCAGAACAAACGGAACGAAGATGACACTGCTACCGACGATAAAGGCATTTTTTGCCACGGTTGTGTACTTCAAACCGTACGTATGAAAAACAAAAGCGGTAAACAAAAGTGTACCCGTAATAAGACCGCCTCTAAGCTGTGCTTGATCTAATTTGAAACGTTTAATGGCCAATAAAAATAAAATGAGCAAAATTCCACCGACCATAAAACGCGTTCCCATAAAGGTAAAAACACCTAAGTGATCGAGAAGTGGCTTGGTTAGTGCAAACGACGATCCCCACAAGGCTACAGATGCCAGGAGCATCCATTCTGCGAATTTTTTCATATGACACCTCAGCAATTGGTCTTTTTTAACTTTAACATGAAAGCCACAGAATAAAAACCCTTTTAGAAGAATTGTAACTTAGGTGGTTTGTTTGGTATAATGAGTCAAAACGATATTTAAGAAAGTAGGCAATATGAGTCTGACATTTAAAGAATTCAACTTATCCCCCACGATTCAAAAGTCACTTGATGAAATGGGCTATATAAATCCCACTGAAGTACAATCACGCGTGATTCCTAAAGTACTGGCGAAAGAAGACCTCATCGTCATCTCAAAAACAGGTAGTGGAAAAACAGGCGCATTTGGAATTCCCATGCTTGAAGCGCTCGAGCGCGATGAGAATGGCCCTAAAGCCCTTATTTTGACCCCCACACGTGAGCTTGCCGTTCAGGTGGACGCGGATTTAAAGGCCATGTCCAAGTATAAATCCATTAAAACCACAGTTCTTTATGGTGGCCACGGCATTGGTGGGGAGATAGAGAAACTAGCAAAAGGCGTTGATATCGTAACGGGTACTCCGGGGCGTGTTTTTGACCATATGACACAAGGCAATCTAAAAACGGGTAACATTCAATTTCTCGTGCTAGACGAAGCAGACAGGATGCTCGACATGGGGTTTATCGATCAGGTCAAGCGCATTGTTAAAAAAATTCCGGACAACAGAGTAACGCTATTATTTTCTGCTACGATACCCCCTGAGGTACAGAAACTTTGTGTTACCTATATGAAAAATCCTGATACCATCGAAATAGAATCTGAAACGAAGACAGTGGATACCATCACACAGTTTTACTATAAAGTGGAGCATAATGAAAAGCGAAAGCAGCTGCATCGCATTTTGACGGTTGAGCAGCCTGAGAGCTGTATGGTCTTTTGTAATACGAGGATGACGGTTGATAAGGTCAATGAGTTCTTGCAGCACAAAGGCTACACCAGTAAAGCATTACACGGTGCCAACTCACAGACCAATCGAATGAAGTCCATCCAACAGTTTAAGAAGGGCGATTTTGAAGTTTTAGTGGCTACTGATGTCGCAGCGAGAGGCATTCATGTGGATGATCTGTCATTAGTGGTGAATTATGATGTCCCACAGGATAAGGACAATTACATTCATCGCATCGGGAGAACGGGGCGTGCTGGAAATGGTGGTCGCGCCATTACATTAGTGACGAAGGATGACCAATACACACTCTATGAAATTGAAGAGCATGTGGGGGTATTGATTCCACAGGAAGAGCTTCCCACCGATGATCAAGTCAACGCCATGCCTAAACGCACGCCTAAGCCATATGTTCAGAAAGGGCATGAAGTCGACTCGAAGCGTAAACCACATGGGCCACGTAAACCCCACGAATCAAGTAAACCCCACGAATCAAGTAAACCGCAAGAAGCGAATAAAACACATGAGTCACGTAAACCACATCATTCAACTAGCTCATCTGTTTCAAATAAATCTCAGGGGCCACGTAAACCTTATGAACCGCGAAAACCGTATGAGCAACGTAAGCCGTATGAGCAACGTAAGCCGTATGAATCTAATAAACCCATTGAGGCCAATCCTATAAATGGGGTAGATAAGACAAAAGTCGCGTCGCAGGCTCCGGGACCTGTGAAACCTCAGGTTCAAGCAATTACGGCTGAAACTCAAAAGCCTGTGTCTTTCCTCAAAAAAATGATTAACTGGATAACGAAAAAATAAAATAATAAAGCCGTGATGCTTATTGATCACGGCTTTCATGTTTTATAATTGCTTTTCCATCGAAAGTATGGCATTTCGAAGCTGACTGGCTTCCCGTATGAAGAAATCGGCGTCAAGCTCATCAAGGGCATACCTCTCATCTCGGATGGCTCTTCCGCCTACCAGAATTTTAATCGGTTTATCCTTTCTCAGCGTTCTTAAGGTTTGAATCAGCTCTTTAGTGTTGTTGAGATGTGCACCAATCGAAACAGAGATAACCACCATTTGTATATCAAGCTCATCGATGAACTGGTGGAGACTACTGATGGGGATGCTGTTTCCTATGAAGTAGGTTTTCCAGTTTTCATGTCTAAAATATTCTCTGATGATTTTTAAGATCAAAACATGTTCTTCGTTGCTCGGCAACATGAAAACGGCAGAATACGGCTTAGACTGAATACCTTGAGAGGTACTGGTCATGGAGAGCCACCGGTCCACAAGATTTGATATCAGATGCTCTTCAGCAACGGTAACCTTGCCCACTTGCCATAAGTCGCCTGTAAGTTTTAAAATAGGCAAATAGACTTTTTCTATTAAGGTGAGGGTGCTTAAACCATTCTGATAAAGGTCAAATATGCGATCAGTCGCTTCCTTTTCCTTGCCTGTGATAATCCAATCAATTAAGCGATGATTTAATGTGTCATATTCAGCCATAGATAGGTCTACGACTGTATCATTTTTCTTAGTGGCTTGATAAAGACTTGCATACTCAGTGGTTCCTAACAAATAATCGATGCGAACATTTAGCGTTTCAGATAATTTTACAAGTAAACTTTCGCCAGGAAATCTAGAGTTGTTTTCATAACTTGCAATAGTGGATTGGGCGATAGCCAAAATTTCTGCAAGCTCTTTTTGTGTTAGATTTCTAAGCTTTCGTGCATTTTTAAGCCTTTGGCCAAAATCACTCATAGGGTCACCTTTTCCTTAAAGTCTTTAAAACCATTATACTGATATAATCTGTATCGGTCAATTTAACATAAAATTTTATCATTTGTGCTCTTGATTTATATAAAAAAAAGAGGTACAGTATACTGTATTATCAAATATTCTAAGGAGTTAAAAATGACTTATGTTCTTCTGATTGCAGGCTTCGCAGCATTAATTAAGGGAGCTGACTATTTTGTGGACGGTGCATCTGGAATCGCAAAATTTTTAAAAATACCCTCAATCCTCATCGGTTTAACCATAGTTGCTTTCGGAACATCTTCACCTGAAGCGGCAGTCAGTATAAGTGCTGCTTTGAAAGGGAATAATGGTATCGCACTGGGCAATGTTTTGGGTAGTAATATTTTTAATATTAGCGTGATTATCGGTATTACAGCATTGATTTTTCCGTTAGATGTCCATAAACAAACCATGAGAAAGGAAATTCCGCTTACATTGCTTGCTGGTGTGGCTTTATTAATTTTAAGTGCGGATGGTTTTCTGAAAGAAGGTCAAAGTCTCTTATTGGATCGCGCAGATGGACTTATTTTATTACTATTCTTTATAGTTTTTGTCTATTATATTATTGAGGCTGCATTGAATAGCAAAGACTCTCAAGAGAATTATTTGCCTGAAAATGATCATGAAACACCAAAGTTAGGGCTTAATATACTTTATACACTTGGTGGCCTTTTAGCAATTCTTATTGGCGGAAACTGGGTTGTAAACAGTAGTATAGAAATTGCCACAAGTTTCGGAATCTCACAGACGATTATCGGCCTTACGATTGTAGCAGTTGGAACCTCTTTACCAGAGCTCATTACCAGTGTTACAGCAGCGAGAAAGAAAAATACTGACATTGCCATTGGCAATATTGTTGGAAGTAATATTTTCAATATTTTCTTCATTTTAGGTGCATCAGCGCTAATTTCACCGATTGCCATCGATTCACATTTAATGCTCGAATTATTTTTGAATATCGCGATGACTATCGTATTGCTGATTTTCTCAAGATCACAGAATAAAATCGTTAGATGGGAAGGTATCGCTTTCATATTACTTTATATCTTGTACATGGCATACTTGCTTCTATAATTGTCTTGACAACGCTTTGTATAGGCGTTAAATTCAAAATAGAGGTGCTAATGTGGCTCAATGGTAGAGCAGCGGTATCGTAAACCGCAGGTTATGGGTTCGATTCCCATCATTAGCTCCATAAGAAAAATCCTAGTTCACAGTGAACTAGGATTTTTCTTTTCTATGGACAATCTTTTAGTCATCATTACTGTCATCATCACTGCTGTCATCATCGCTACTGTCATCACTACTATCTTCTTCATCATCTGCTGCGTCTTTTACAGCATCCCAAAGCCGTTTCCCTTCTGCGGTTAAGGCTGCGAGATCACCTGTTCCATTCGCGAAATAGGCATCAGCACGTGTGATGAAGGATTTGATTTCAGTTGAAGGATTGCTCACACCTTTGAGTTTTGATAAACGTTCTGCCAAATCAGCTCTTAAATGCTCAACGCTATCTGATGAACTGGATGAACCAGTTGAGCTGGAAGTGGAGGATTGTGTTGAGCCACTGGTAGACCCAGTTGTTCCCGTTGAACCAGTTGAGCGATCGTCATCATCGTCGTCATCATCGCTGTCATCATCGCTGTCATCGTCGCTGTCATCATCGCTGTCATCATCGCTGTCATCGTCGCTGTCATCATCGCTGTCATCATCGTCGTCATCCTTCACGGCATCCCAAAGACGCTTTGCTTCAGCTGTAAGGGTTCTTAAGTCGCCTACACCTGTGTTAAAGTAAGCATCAGCACGTGTTATGAAGCTCGAAATGGGATCAGTTGGGTTTTGAATACCCTTTAGCTTCAACAAGCGTTCGCGCAAGTCTTGAGTAAGTTCGCTAATGGAATCATCTGATGAAGAAGAGCTGTTAGAAGAGCTACTCGAAGAGCTACCAGAAGAACTACCAGAAGAACTACCTGAGGTGCTACTAGTTGAGCCTACAGTTGGCGTTGCACCTGTGTTAGTGTCCACTGAGCTACCGCGTAATACTGTACCGGCTGCTTCGAAAGTTTTTACATTATCATCTACTTTAAAGAATTCGATAACGGAGGTTTTATCATCTCCTGAGACATAACTAATTAATCCAGCTGGAATGCCTGAAGACTTCGCAGTGCTAAGCTGCTCTGGAGTGATATTGCTAAGTGCGATGTTGGTTCTTTGAAGGACATCACTCGATTCAAATTTAGCGATAATTCTTTGCTCAAGCGCTGCAGTGGAATGATTTTTCATGGAAACGGTTGTTACCATCACATAAGCGCCATCATCAGATTTGATGAACCCAAGTGCTCCAGCCTCAGCGACCAACGTTTCTATAGCGTCTTCAATTTCGAGCCCCTTTAATGTATTGAGCGAGAGCTGTAGCGCATCTTCATTTAGGGCGACGAGCTTGACGACTTTGTTATTTTTGTTTAAATCAATTTCGACACTTGGATTGATATCTAGTAAAACTGCAGTATAGACGGTGTTGAATGTTGCGAAAAACCATGTGGATGATACGGCAATCACGAGTAGTGATGCGGCGATAATGCCGAGGAGTGCCGTATTGAATTGTCTTTTTTGTCCGCCATTTTCCATATAAAGATCCTCCTCTGTAAAAAGTAGAGATTGACCCTTCGTCATTTCGCCGAAGCGCTTGATTTTATAAAACTGCCCGGTTTCAGTGAAGACCACTGCATATGTTTTAAAAAGTTCCATTACGACACCTTTATACATTTTGATCACCTCGTGGATTGATATAGGGTTTTAGATGCTCTAAGCCATCATAGTAAATGATTAAGCAGGCGATGATAAATTTCCGATGGGTCTTTAATATTTTTTTACTGACTTGGTACTTAAGTGTTATTTCCGCCATGGGAAGCTGCTTTTTCATCATCAATTTTTCGATGAGGTCCTGATCTTCTGAAAGCTTATGACAGAGGTTGATTAAATCATTGCGCGTTCTGGTGTGTACAGGGGATTCATCGACGAGTTCGTTCATGGTGATCTCGAAAGTGTTAAGGGTTTCACCGAACTGGGTTACTTCATCTTCTAGGTCTGTTTTAAAATCGTTGGTGGATTCAGTTTCCAACTGGGTTAATGAGAAAGGGTCTGTAGCGATTTCATGCGAATGAATACGATTTTCGCGTTTCAAATAATCGAGAACACGACTTTTAATGACGAGTGCGGCAAAGTTGATAAAAGTGCCTTTCAAAGGCTCATATTTGTGAATGGCTTCTTCAAAGGCTTCCATGCCAACTATTAAGGCTTCTTCGTTTTCAGATTGGACGTATCGGCCTAAAGCCAAGGAAACTTGTTTAAGAATAAATGGCATGTATTTTTGTATCAGAAGACTATGATCTTCTGAGTTGTCAAGCGTCAATAAGTACTCCATTTGCATCGCCTCGTCGTGTTTGTTTACTTCTGACATAGTATACGACTCCCTTTCCCAATTTTGGGACCCATAAAATTAAAAATGAATCAAAATCATCGAAATTTCTCGAATCACTTGATTCATTATTATTACCCATAAAGCGGTTCTTTTATCACGTGATTAGGAGTGCCATTTTTCAGCCCAGTGGGCTGTCTGCACACGACAGATCGTTTTTAAACGTTCATGATACCTTAGCCCCGTTTTTAAACCACTGGAAATAACACGATAATAATGACTGGAATAGGTGTCGCGATGGGTATGGATGGCATCACTGATCAGAAAATCCATGGATTTTTCCAGAAGCTTCGTGAGATGATGCTTCAAAGCTTCATTTGGTGCGAATATTTTTATTAAAGCAGCCTTAGAAAAATGGATGAGCCTAGTGGTTAATTGTTCGGAGGTCTCAAAATTGCTAGAGCGGCTAAATAAGGTCTGATGATTGACGGTTGCATCTTCAGATTGATCCTGTAAATCATCGGCCAGTTGTAAGACGATGCCATATAAGGTTAGAAAAGTGAAGGCCTCATCCGTTAAGTTGCCCATAACCAAATACCCGTCTGCGATGACCGAGCTTGCCCCTTTTTCAAAGGTGATGCGGAGCATTTCAGTATCGTTTAATGGCGCTTGCTGTGGGGATAGGCTTTTTACTTGTGCTTCGTGAATCAGTAATAGGCTTTCGTATACCTCAGGAAATTTTGACCGGGCGAATTGCCCTTCGATTAGCTGGATCATCTCGTATATATCCTGCTCTCTCTCTGTGTTCACCTTTTCTGGTATGCCGCGTAGCCACCCACCTAAACGATTACAAAAGGCACCTTTTTCTTCACGTGAAAGGTTTGCATCGTCGAGGAGGTTATCAGTAAGGGGATAAAGCATGCTGTATGCAAACATGGCATCGGTGAGCATAATTTCTCGACCGGCCATCATTTGTATCGCGACCATAATCCAGACATTTCTTAAAGCCTGGAATATTTCTTCATGAGGCATCTGAGGCCATTTGGTTTTAACGCGATGGATGAAATCCTCCGTGGCCGTTACGAAGTCACCCTTAAGAGCTGATTCAAAGGCAAGTGGATCCATTTCAAACCATAGGGATATCAGCTGTCTTAACTGAGGTTCAGCCTTTAAACGGTTTAAATTTGGTGAGGGGTCACCGAGATAGTTCTCTGAAATTAAGGTGATGACTTTTTTAAGCGACCGTTTTATTTTTAAATAGGTTAATAATTGCTTCAGTCTAGAGTATTTATGGCGTTTTAGCCTTAAATTTGCCGTGTCATGCCACATTTGGATGGCTTGGTCGATATTCAGTGTAAATCGTTCGGTTATCATGGACACACCTTCTATGTTATTGATAGGGACATTATGCCATATTTAGATTAGGATTGCGTTAGAATCGGGCAAAACTTGACAAAAATAGTTAAAAAGCATATACTTTCATCATTAATATTCAAAATGCTTTGACGAGAAGAGTAGTGGTTTCACGCACGCACAGAGAGCCCTAATGCTGAGAACGGGTCGTGTCGGTTTCTACGAAGCAAGGCTCTGAGCAGCGTACCGGATCTTATGTGATGGTACGACGTCGGTTCACGTTATAGAACTAGGGTATTCAGTACCCGAAGAGGCTTTTTAGCGAATTAGGGTGGCACCGCGAGCATATCGCCCCTACAGTCATAACGACTGTGGGGGTTTTTTGATGCAAAAATCGGCGGATTATTAATCAAATAGAGGAGGATGTCTATGAACGCACCGAAAAGACCTAGACCAGAATTCCCCAAGCGCGCTGTAATCACAGCGGGTATGCCTTACGGCAACAAATCTCTCCACTTTGGCCATATCGGCGGCGTGTTTATCCATGCGGATACGTATGCGCGTTTTTTAAGAGACCGCATCGGCACTGATAACGTCATTTTCGTTTCCGGAACGGATTGTTATGGCTCACCGATTCTCGCCAGCTATAAAAAGCACATCGAGGAGACTGGCGAGCAAATTTCCATGGAAGACTACGTATTCAGATTTTATAAATTACAGACTCAAGTTTTAGCGGATTATGACGTTGCACCGAATCTATATGGCGCGTCTGCGTTTGGTGAGAGTGGCGCTGTGCATAATAAGGTATCTGAGGAACTCTTCAAAGCGCTATATGATCAAGGGACGCTGAAAATCATGTCATCACCGCAATTTTTCGATCCCGTGGAGAACGTGTTTTTAAACGGTCGTCAAGTGGTTGGTAAATGCCCAGTGGATGGGTGTACTTCAGATAAAGCGTATGCGGATGAATGTGCACTCGGCCACCAATACATGCAAAATGAACTTATCGATCCAGTGAGCACGCTTTCAGGCGTCAAGCCGATATTAAAAGACGTGAACAACTGGTATTTTATCCTCGACGATTATATGGACCACCTTAAAGACATGGTGGGAAAAATGCGCAAGGAGAAGGTCCGTGCAAATGTGACCAATACCATTGAAGAGTTTTTAAAGCCGCCAGTAATCTACATTAAGCGTAAGGACCATGAAATGCTAGTAGAAAAGGGCGTTAAGGTGGGTGCCAATGACATCGCAGATGATGGCAAAAAGCCCTCACTCACCTATGAGTTTTCATCACTTGACGCGAGAGACGCTGCCAGAGAGATTCTCGATGCTGAAGGGATACGCTACCGTACAGGTAAAACTTTAGTACCTTTCAGGCTTTCAGGAAACATCAACTGGGGCGTTCCAGTACCTAGCAAGGATGGCCTCGAGGACCTGACCTTCTGGGTATGGCCAGAATCATTGTGGGCACCGATCTCGTTCTGCATTACCCACTTGAAGCGCCAAAATAAGCCCAGCAGTGACTGGACGAAGTGGTGGCTAGACCCAGAGGCAAAAGTATTCCAGTTTATCGGTGAGGACAACATCTACTTCTATGGCGTTGCAGAAATGGGCATGCTGATGGCTTACCTCGGCATTCATCCTGAAGATAAGGACAACCTTGAGAAAGTGAATTTTCCTCAGCTAGTGGCCAACTGCCATTTATTGTTCCTCGATTCTAAGGCGAGCAGCTCGAGTGATATTAAACCACCTATGGCTCATGAACTCTTAGACCATTATTCTAAGGATCAACTCCGTATGCATTTCTTAAGCTTAGGTCTTTCTAAGAAGAGCGTCAGCTTTAGCCCGAAACCATTCGATCCAAGCTGTCCAGAGGATGCCCCTGATGTGGTGCTGAAGGATGGCAATCTCTTGACCAATGTCTATAACAGGCTTTTAAGGTCGTGTTTTTATACGTCTCAAAAATATTTTGATTCCATGGTGCCTAGAGTGGCCATTAAGGACGAAATGAAGGCGCTGATTGAAAAGGCAGTGCTTGACTACGAGCACAACATGGCGAGACATGAGTTCCATCTCGTCATCTATACGCTGGACGATGTGATTAGGAACGTGAGCAAGTACTGGTCCAAGTACATGAAAATGGCTGATGATCAAGACGATAACGAGTTGAGAGCCAGTGTCGTAGCGGACTGTTTGTACGCTTCTAAGGTTATTCTCACCCTTCTACATCCGATTACACCTTCTACATCCGAGTTTGTAAGAGAATACCTCGACCTCAACGAATCATTATGGTCGTGGGAATATATTTTCGAGGACATTACGGCGCATATGTCTTCACCTGACACGCATCGTCTCAAGTTTATCGAATCGAAGTTTGACTTCTATAAGAAACCTGAGAATCAGTTTTAAAGATAAGTTCCATTTTCAGTATTTTGCTGAAAGTGGAACTTTTTTTAGGCTACCTCCGTCTTATTATCATCTGCAGAACACAAAATACATTAAACTAGGTTATTTAGAGGAGGTCCGATATGAAATCAAGACCGAGACATTTGAAATTCGGGATATTATTAATGACAGGCATCGTGGTTCTAACAGGGTGTACGACGAAATCACCTGCTGAGCAGCAGGATAAAAGTGGGGATAAGCCGGTTCAAATGCCCATCGCTGTTGAGGAAACCACTGAGGCTTCAGCCACACCAGAGGAAACCACAGCTGACCCGGCAGCAGGTACTAGCTTAGCCGTTACTGATCCAAATGCGAAAGCCATGGCCTTCGACCGTCAAATTGAGGGAATCGTGAAGATAACACTGACAAATTTGGATGGGAACACCATCGATAAAGCTTTTTCAAGTACGGAAGTAGAAGCCATAAAAGCTGCCTTTAATGAAAGCTACATCATGGACACCGCGTTTATCGAAATGATAGCAGGTGCAACCATGAGCATTACACTTGAAGATGGCAGAGAAGTGTTTATTCATAGTTATGGTGATGAAAATTTCATCGTGGCAAGAATAGGCGAAGGTGAGACGTATCATTTAGGTTGTACCCTCATCGGAAAAATCCTTTTGGAAAGCTACGAATAAGTGGTAAATCAAAAAGACAATCTCCAGAGTAATGGGGATTGTCTTTTTATGTATGCACACCATTATATGTCTTATTCCTTTGTTTTGATGATGGACTCTAGTCCGCGCTCAAGTAGAAGCTCTTCTGTGTCGTATAGGGACCAGCCCTTATTCAGTGCAAACATCACCACGGCATCGCGTTGATCCTTTACATAGAGCTCCGATTTTTCAGCGAGTTTCAAAAGCCGATTAGTCTGTTCCAGTGTGCAGTTGATGCCTAACGCGATTTGGAGTACTTTTGTGCGCGAAGGTTGCCGCTTACCATTAAACAGTTGATAACCATAGGATTCATTGATTTGTGAACGCTTTAAACAATCGGAAATCCTAAGCCCTTTGGCCTCGATTAGTTTGTAGAGAAAATCATTAAAGTGCTCCGCATCTATTTTTTTATCATGATGGTCTAGAAACGTGTGAATATCATGGCTATTGATTAGCCGCTCAGCTAATATTTCTGTGGTAGGTTTACGATTATCCATAATTGGCTCCACTTGGTCATGTTTTTGTAATCAATTACCATTATACTAAAACATGACCACTATCACAACCAGTCGAACCTAAAAAGTGTGCAATTTGAATAAGGTTTCTTTAGCCACCTGAGCTATACTGAATTCAAAGTATTTCAGTGCTATCGGGTGGTGTTATGACAGACAAGAAGAACGACTTTAAGAAAAGTGTCGAATTCGACTTATACAAAAGTGAATTTGGAAGCACTTTACTAAAAGAATATCATATCAAATCACTGCTCAGTAAAAGCGATCTGAGCAACCTTTATCTGTTAGAACGAAAATGCGATGGACACCTGTTCGTTCTAAAGGCCATATCTTCAATACGCTACATGGCGCACCCGATAGCACTTAAGAAATACCCCGGACTAACTGAAATCTCAGCTGTTTATGAAACAACATCCTATCGGTACCTATTAAAGCGCTATGCCGCTGGAGAACCGTTGAATGCTAAAATCGAAAACGAAGGCCTTTTGACTGAGGCAGAAACGCATCACGTACTGCTACAAATTTATGAAACCACATACCGACTATTTAAGGAGCTGCCTTCACTTTATTTACCTAACCTGTCGACAGAACACCTCATTATCGACGGTAATCAAAATGTGACACTTCTAGGGATTGAATCAATAAGATGTGCCACACGCGAAGTGGAGGATTATCTATTTAGGTGTTTCAATCGTCTTTATACGATGATGTCTGGCCTGGAACGTCCTGCTGAAATCAATAATTATAACCAGTGGGGCTACTATTTGATCGCATCAAAAGGGATCCATTTATAATGATAATTAATACCCTCCCATACAAAATCCGTGATAGAATATTGCCATAGACGGATTGCGTTAGGAGGGTATTTTGAAGTTAACAACCTATTTAAACCACGAGCTTATTCGTTCGAAACGGCTGGCATCAGAAGACCCAAAGCGTTCTTTCGCAGCGGCTGAAATGGTTTTAGAGCTATCTAGCAAGCATCAACTAAGGTTGATTTCTGGGCAAGCTTTGTTTCACATGGCCTATGCATGCCGTGTCATGTCGGATTATGGAAAAGGGCTAAACTATGCCTTCCAATCACTAGATCTACTTAAATCCTGTGAAGATGTGATTGGCATATGTAGAGCACAGAATATTATCGGCATCATCTATTTCTATTTTGGTGCCTATGACGATGCCATCTCTTATTTTTTGTCCGCCCTGCCATTGGCACAAAAGGCCTCTGACGCGAATTTGGAGACCTCGATTCTGAATAACATCGGTGAAATTTACAGGGAAGCAAAAAACGATGATAAAGCGTTCAAGTATTATGAGAAAGCTTTGAAAATTGCACTCGAGAACGCGTTGATGGTCAATGCTTCAGCCATTCATCTCAACATGGGCGAGGTCCTTTTCCATAGCAAGCAGTACGATAAATCGCTGACCCATCTGACACGTGCGTATGTGATCATCAAGGACATGAACCACTTACTGGAGCAAGGAGAGATCGAGACCAAGCTCGGCCGTGCCAATGTTCATGCGGGTCAGTTATCGAAGGCGAGAGACTATTTCCTTTCAGCATTAGAGAAGCTTAAGGTGGTGGAAAACAAGTTTTACCTCGTAGACCTTTTAGTTGAAATGGCCAGTTTAGATGTCATCTCCGGGAAAAGCCCGATGAGAAATTTAAATGAAGCCTTGGAAATCGCCATCGCTCAAAAATTTGAAAAAAAAGTGGCCGATATTTATCTACTGATTTCATCCTATTATGAAAGCCAGCGGGATTACCGGATGGCCTTTGATTATTATCGCAACCATCATTTAAAGTTGAATGAAGTGGATGCCAGTAATCTCTCTAAAAAGCTTGAAATCCTATCCATAGAGATTGCCAGGTCGAATGATGTTTCTGAACGACATGAGCTAAATATCATCAATGAACGCTTAATCAAGGATGTCGAAGTTCAGAAGCAAGCACTGGAGCAGATGAGGGAAAAACATCAAGAGTTGATTAAAGAAAATCAGTATGATGAGCTGACGGAGGTGCTTAATCGAAGAGGTCTGGAAAAGCGTTCTAAGCAGTTTTTTGAAAATCAGTCACGGATTAAAGGCGTCATGATGATTCTGGATATCGATTATTTTAAACGATATAATGACACCTTTGGACATGTTAGGGGGGACTGGTGTTTAAAAACCATCGCGAAAGGACTCGGTGAACTGTTCAGGGATCACCTTTTCGGTCGGTATGGCGGTGAAGAATTTATCGCGTTTGTCAGATGTGAAACAAAAGAAGACGCTATCGATCTAATGGAGCAAGCGCGCAAGCGTGTGGCTTCCATGGCCATCGATAGGGGCCTTTCAGATGGCACTACTGTGACCATAAGTGTCGGAGGCACTTTTGGTGAGCTTTCAGCCGATCAGATTAGACAGGCAGTGGATATGGCGGATAAAGCCCTCTATCAAGCTAAGGATGAAGGCAGAGATCGCGTGATGCTCATGCCAGCAAACCTATTGTAATAAATCGCAATGTTTATTCATTTCCAGAACTGGTAATAATATAGTAGTTCAAAAAATGAATAAAGGAGATTTGTTATGGGAAAATTTGTCGTTAGGGAAACAAAAACAGGCGTAAAATTCGATTTAAAAGCCACTAATGGTCAAGTCATCGGCACTTCAGAAGTGTATTCCAGCAAAAGGTCCTGCTTAAATGGCATCGAGAGTGTGAAGCACAATGTCGCTGTTGCCCATTTTGAAGATCAAACTGTAGAAGGCTTCGAAAAAGTCACCAATCCAAAATTTGAAATGTATGTGGATAAGGCTGGAGAATGTCGTTTTCGATTAAAAGCGAAGAATGGAGAAATCATTTTGGAGTCCGAGGGCTATAAAACGAAGGCAAACTGCTTAAACGGCATTGAGAGTGTTAAGAAAAACGCACCGGATGCGCTGATCGTTGAAGAGTAGCTTATTATTTCCTTGCCCGAAATATTAGCTTCCATTATAATTAAAGTTGAGTCAAAAAGTTGTAAAGGAGACTAATATGAAGGACTATACGGCACAACTCGAGAAATACGCAGATTTGGTGGTCAATGTCGGCATTAATGTTCAACCTATGGAAGGACTAATCATAACCTCAAATGCTTCGGGATTACCACTAGCGCGTGAAGCCATGAAGAAGGCTTATGCTGCAGGTGCAAAACATGTTGAGTTCATGATGGCAGATGATGCCATGACCTTAGCGCGTTATCACCACGCAAAGGATTATGTTTTTGAACAATATCCAGAGTGGAAAGTCGAGCTATTAATCAAGTTGTATGAAAGTAATTACCATCATCTTTACATCATTGCACCAGATCCTGAGCTTTTAAAAGACATCCCTGGTGACATCATCGCAAAAGATCAAAGAAACGCTTCTGCAGCGATGTCTCCAGCGACAAAATACCGTATGACTGGACAAACCAAATGGTGCATCGCGGCGGTTCCGTCTGAAGCATGGGCTTTAAGTGTGTATCCAGATGAATCTGTGGAAACGGCCATGGACTTACTATGGGATAAAATCTTTGACGCCACGCGCGTTAGCGAAAAGGATCCTGTTGAAGCGTGGAAGGTTCACGATCAGAATTTAAAGAAATATAAAAATTACCTTAACGATCAGCAATTTGAAAAATTAGTATTTACTGCACCAGGCACAGCGCTTGAAATTGGCCTCGCTGATGAACACTACTGGATGGGTGGGTCGAAACAAAGCTTAGCAGGGATTCCATTCGTCGCCAATATTCCGACTGAGGAGGTTTTCACGACACCTCACCGTTATCGGGTAAACGGCACAGTGAAATCCACGAAACCACTCAGTCATAATGGTAAACTTGTTGAAGACTTTGGTTTTACCTTTGAAGACGGCAAAGTGGTCGATTATTATGCAGCAAAAGGTAAAGAAGTCCTTGATGCGATGCTCGGTAACGATGAAGGCGCGCGCTACTTAGGGGAAGTGGCATTGGTTCAAAACGATTCACCTATTTCTAATACGGGAATCCTTTTCAACAACACCTTGTTTGATGAAAACGCATCGGTACATTTGGCGCTCGGAAGAGCTTATGCCTACGCGATGCAAAATGGGTCAAACCTCACACAAGAAGAACTGGAAGCAAAAGGCGCCAATTTCAGCTTGATTCATGTGGATTTCATGATCGGCGGCCCAGAAATGGAAATCGTCGCCTATACGAAGACCGGTGAAACAGTGAAATTGTTTAGCGCAGGTAATTGGACGTTCTAAGGAGAGTAGATATGAGTAAAAAGAGATTCACGATGGGCATCATGATGATGCTATTATTGATGCTCGTCATGACGGGTTGTGGGAGTAATGAGTCCACAGATACCACTGCACCACAGACGGAAATTGCTACAGATGAGTTTGGCGCAGCAATCGATTTTGACACCGTTTATATCGACGAACTTCCAACTGAAATTGCACTTGAGGTGAACGCCCTTATCGTCGACAGAGGCTATCATGTTTGGCAAAGTGAAGGGGAGCAAATCGTCATGATTTCCAGTGGGGAGAAGCCGACAGGGGGTTACGGAATTGAAGTGGTCAGCTTAGCCGATTATGACGGTGAATATAAGATTCTCGTAGGTGAAGGTAAGCCTGGAAAGGATGCGGTGGTTCCTCAAGTCATCACTTATCCCTATGTCATCATCAAATTTGTCGGGGATTTAGAAGTGACTGAAGTTGTGAATGAAATGACGGAAGAATTCGCATTACTTGAATCTAAGCCGATTGAGCTTTTCTCAGCGGATGGGATTTACCAAGGACAAATTGATAATAATAGCATCGAAGTGAAGGTTGGCGATCAGTATTTAGTACTTCGTAGCTTCGACTTTGAGACGTTATTGGTCGGTATTGAGACCGGAGACGAGGTTGTCGTTGAGTACACCACCAATTCAGATGGTCAAAACGAACTGGTCACCTTGAAGAAAAAATAACATCAATTTGGTACGGCAATCGCTTGAACGCTCTTTAACTGCGTGGTATAATGGCTTTGTTAGTTTAAGGGAGTAGCTTGCGACGATAAGTCGTGTAGGTGATCGTCATGACGGCATAAGCCCGGTCATCTGCTCAGAAATGAAAGCGAGACTTTTACTTCATTTTGAAGTAGAAGTCTTTTTTTGCCTTAAAATTTATTTGGGGAGGAAATTATGGACTCATTTGCACAACTTTTTCAAGGTGTTGTGGCCTTTCAGTGGCAGTATCTCGTTATGTATCTGATCGGTGCAACGCTCATTTTTTTGGCAATTAAGAAAGACTATGAACCCATGTTATTATTACCAATCGGATTCGGCGCCATTTTAGTGAACCTTCCCATGAGCACCATTTGGGAGCATGAAGGGACACCAGGCGTTTTACAAATTTTTTATAACGCTGGCATTTTGACAGAAATTTTTCCTGTATTGATCTTCGTCGCCGTTGGTGCCATGATCGACTTTACACCGCTGCTAAAAAATCCAAAGATGTTATTCTTCGGTGCGGCGGCTCAGTTCGGTATTTTCTTTACAGCCTTAGGTGCGTTGGCATTGAATGCTGTTTTCCCAGAGCTGGGATTTGATTTAAAAACTTCAGCAGCGATTGGTATTATCGGAGCAGCGGATGGACCAACTTCAATTTTCGTCGCATCAAAATTTGCGAAGGAATGGCTTGGACCGATATCGGTTGCCGCTTACTCCTATATGGCTTTAGTGCCAGTTATTCAACCACCGGTTGTCAAAGCGCTCACGACGCGTAATGAGCGTTTGATTCGCATGGCTTACCATGAAGTCAAGGTATCTAAAACCGTATTGATCGCATTCCCGATTTTGATTACCATTATCGCGGGTATTATCGCTCCTATAAGTGTACCGTTGGTAGGCCTTTTAATGTTCGGTAACCTGATTAGAGAATCTGGTGTTTTAGAGAGACTTTCTAAAGCGGCTCAAAACGAACTTGCTAACCTCGTTACATTATTGCTCGGTATCACCATCGGTGCCACCATGCATTATGAGAAATTCCTCGATGTAAAAACATTGATCATCATGGCCATGGGTCTAGTGGCGTTTGTATTCGATACGGCAGGTGGTGTGTTATTTGCGAAGTTCCTGAACCTCTTCAGCAAGGAAAAAATCAATCCAATGGTTGGTGCGGCTGGAATCTCTGCATTTCCTATGTCGGCTAGAATCATTCAAAAGATGGCAAAACAAGAAGATCCACATAACTTTATCCTCATGCAAGCGGTGAGTGCAAACGTTGCTGGACAACTTGGATCAATCGTTGCTGGTGGAATGGTGCTTGCACTTGTTCCATGGCTTCTTACGAGATAGGAGGGCATATGAACGAGCTTAGTTTAGGACTGGAATTGATGGCGTATGGCTTAACAGGCGTGTTTGCTGTTTTAATCATGTTTTTCGGCATTATCAAGCTATTGGTTAAACTTTTTCCATACAAAGAATAAATTTACGATGGGGCACTTGACAGAGTGCCCCATTTCTTGTATCATAGCCCTTGGTGAGTACACTTTAAATTGGTCCAGAGAGGCCAGAAAGAGGTATGGCATGCAAAACAAGGGGATTTTATGCAAAATTGAATTTTTAGGAAGGTTACGGATTCTATTTAGAATACGTCGACCTTCCTTTTTTGTTTGCGCCTTCCAAAGTGTATGGACATTTAAGGAAATGTAACGATTTCCTTATCTATCTGAGGAGGAGACATGAAAGCACAGTTGATACTTGAAAACGGAATGATCTTTGAAGGAAAGGCATTTGGTGCCACCAGCGATTGCGTGGGAGAAGTGGTTTTTAATACGGGAATGACGGGTTATCAGGAAATTCTCACTGACCCTTCCTATTACGGACAAATCGTCACCATGACGTATCCATTAATCGGAAACTATGGCATTAATTTAGAGGACCTGGAATCGCAGGGGATTATGGCGAAAGGGTTAATCGTTAGAGAGGTTTGTGAAGTTTCTAGTAACTTTAGGACGGAAATGGAGCTGGATACTTTTTTAAAGCAGCATGGGGTCATGGGGTTAACAGATGTGGATACTCGGGCTTTGACACGTATCATTAGATTGCGCGGCGCAATGAAGGGAATTATCACCACGAGAACATTGGAACAAAATGAAATTGAATCCTTTTTCAAAGGATATGATAACCATGATGCAGTCTATAAGGTCTCAGTAAAGTCTCCTATCAAATATGGAAAAGGTAATGGTAAACGTGTCGCGGTGATGGATTACGGTATTAAACGCAATATCCTGAGGAGCTTAGAAATGCGCGGGTGTGATATCACCGTGTATCCAGCGAACACAAAAGCGGTAGAGGTGCTTAAAGACAATCCCGATTTGGTATTTTTATCAAACGGACCAGGGGATCCTGCAGATCTGGATGAAATCGTAGGGGAAGTTTCGGCTTTAATCGGAGAAGTGCCCGTGGTGGGAATCTGTCTGGGCCATCAGCTCATAGGACGCGCCATGGGCGGTAAGACTTCGAAGCTCAGATTCGGACATAGAGGCTGTAATCACCCGGTTAAAGACCTTCGTACCAACCGTGTGACGATTACTTCTCAAAATCACGGCTATCACGTGTCGACTTTGCCAGAAGGGTTTTCAGTAACCCATATCAGCATGAATGATCAAACGGTGGAGGGCATGCGTCATCGTCAGCTCCCAGTATATTCGGTGCAATTTCATCCGGAAGCATCACCAGGACCGGTAGATAACGATTATCTCTTTGATGAGTTTATCTCATATGCGAAATAGGAGGCCTAAATGCCATTAAATAAATCGATTAAAAAAGTATTAGTCATTGGTTCAGGTCCGATTATCATCGGCCAAGCAGCAGAATTTGATTATTCTGGCACACAGGCATGTCATGCACTTATGGAAGAGGGTGTGGAAGTCGTACTTGTCAACTCAAATCCTGCGACGATCATGACAGACCGCGAAGTGGCGTCTAAGATCTATATTGAACCCATAACACGCGCGTATTTGGAGAAAATCATAGAGAAAGAACGCCCTGATAGCCTTTTAGCGGGTATGGGGGGGCAGACAGCGCTTAACATGGCGTTAGAACTCCATGAGAGTGGCGTATTAGAGCGATATGGCGTTAAGCTGATAGGCACTGCCATCGACGGCATTATGCAAGGTGAGGATCGTGCATTGTTCAAAGAAATGATGCAGCGCATCGGGGAGCCCATGATTCAATCAGAGATTGCCAGCACTGTGAGTGAGGGAATGGCGATTGCAGAGACCATCGGTTATCCAGTAATCGTAAGACCTGCTTATACGCTGGGAGGCACAGGCGGGGGCATCGCATCATCCGCCGCTGCGCTTGAACCGATTCTCATGTCTGGTATAGAAGCGAGTCCGGTTAACCAGGTGTTGATAGAGAAAAGCATTGCTGGATGGAAGGAAATCGAATACGAGGTTATGCGCGATGCGCGAGGAAATAAAATTTCAGTGTGCAACATGGAAAACTTCGATCCTGTGGGCATCCATACGGGAGACAGTATCGTGGTTGCGCCGTCCCAAACCCTCTCTGACAAGGAATATCAAATGCTGAGAACCTCAGCGCTTAAAATTATCGAAGCTATCAAAATCGAAGGTGGGTGTAATGTCCAGTTTGCATTAAACCCGAAGAGCTTCGAATATGCTGTCATCGAGATTAATCCGAGGGTAAGCAGGTCATCAGCGCTGGCATCTAAAGCGACTGGATATCCCATCGCGAAGGTGGCTGCAAAAATCGCTTTAGGGTATGGCCTCGATGAAATCAAAAATGCGGTAACAGGGGTCACCTATGCGTGCTTCGAACCAAGCCTCGATTATGTGGTGGTGAAGATTCCTAAATGGCCATTTGATAAGTTTCATGGTGCGAATCGCACTTTGGGCACAAAAATGATGGCCACAGGGGAAATCATGGCCATCGGGAGCAATTTTGAAGCGGCTTTCTTAAAGGGAATCCGATCACTGGAACTTGGTCAGTATCACCTTAAGCATAAAAAATTCATGAAGTATTCAACTCCGCATTTACGTGCTGCTGTGATGAAGGCAGATGACGAGCGGTTATTTGCCCTCGCTGAGCTTATTAGAAGAGAATACAGGGCGGACAAAATCTCGGAGATCACAGGCATTGATCCATGGTTTATCAAAAAACTTCAGGGGATCGTCGATGATGAATCGGCACTGGAGGTGATGAAGCTAAGTGAGCTTGACAGAGATTCTCTAAAACGTCTTAAGAAAAAAGGCTTCTCGGATAAGGCTTTAGCAGATTTGCTAGGTGTTTCACCCGAAGCGGTCTATCAGTATCGCGTATCGATGGGAATTCTGCCTGTCTACCACATGGTCGATACCTGTGGGGGTGAATTCGAGGCGATTACGCCGTATTATTACTCGAGCTATGAGTCCACTGATGAAGTCAGTATAAGCGACCGAAAAAAAGTGGTGGTACTGGGCTCTGGTCCGATACGAATCGGTCAGGGCATCGAGTTTGATTATGCCTCAGTCCACTGCGTCATGGCGCTGAAAAAAATGGGATATGAAGCCATTATCATCAACAGCAATCCTGAAACGGTAAGTACGGATTTTAGCATCGCCGATCGTTTGTACTTCGAACCACTCACAGAAGAAGATGTTTTGAATATCATCGATAAAGAAAAGCCTGAAGGCGTCATCTTACAGTTTGGTGGTCAAACAGCCATAAAGCTGGCCTCATTTATCGATGGCAAGGGCATAAAGGTGTTTGGTACCAGCTACAGTCAAATTGATGAAGCGGAGAATAGGGAAAAGTTTGATCAATTTCTAGAAACACTTCAGGTTGATAGACCTAAGGGAAATGGGGTCACGACAATTGAAGAGGGCTTTAAACTCGCAGAAGCGCTAGGATTCCCGGTTTTGGTAAGACCGAGTTACGTACTTGGTGGGCAAGGCATGAAGGTATGTGCTGGTGAAGAGGAGCTTCATGAGTACCTTCGAAATGCCTTCATAAAGGATAAGAAAAATCCAGTACTCATCGATAAATACCTCGTCGGAAGAGAGATCGAAGTCGATGCCATATCAGATGGTGACGCCATACTCATCCCAGGCATTATGGAGCATATCGAGCGTGCAGGTGTTCACTCAGGGGATAGTATGACCGTTTACCCTCCTCAAAACCTCACGCCTCAGATGATCCAGTCGATTGTGGACATCTCAGAAAAAATCGCCACAGGACTTAAGGTAAAAGGGATGATCAATATTCAGTTTATCGAATCGGCAGGGAAAATTTATGTCATCGAAGTGAATCCTAGAGCCTCAAGAACGGTACCTTATATCTCAAAAATGTCAGGGCTTCCAGTCATCGAAATCGCCACACGCTTGTCGATGGGTGAGCGTTTGAAGGACCTCCCTTATGGCACGGGTTTATACCCTGAGCCAGCTCGCGTAGCGGTTAAGGTTCCTGTATTCTCCACGCATAAATTACCGGATGTGGAAATCTCACTTGGACCAGAGATGCGGTCCACAGGAGAGGTGTTAGGGGTTGGCAGGGATTATGCAGAAGCGCTCTATAAAGGACTGATCGCGGCCAAATGGGCACCTCAAAAATCGACGCTTAGAATCGCCATGCTTCTAAACGATGCCGATAAACAAACGCTGACGGGTGTTGATTACATGCCAAGGCATCAATATCTCGGCAGCGAGGGGACTGCTAAGCTCATGACAGAAACAGGTTTTGAAGTGGAACGTGTCATCCGCACGCACGAAGAGATGATCACCCTCATAAAAAATGGCGAAGTCGATTTAATCCTAAACACGCCAACAGTCGGAGATGATACGAGCAGATCGGGGTTCACCATTCGAAGAGTGGCCAGCGAGCGGAATATACCAGTGTACACCTCACTTGACACCTATCGCGCATGGTGTCATGCGACGAAAAACATCGCTAATGTAGAGGATACGATGGTCTATTCCTTATAATCTATTGATTAAACAAGCTTCTGAGGGGTATAATTGAATATCATACTTATAGCGAGGTAAATACTATGCTGAAAGATTTTAAAAAATTCATCATCAGAGGCAATGTGGTTGACTTGGCAGTTGCAGTCATTATTGGAGGCGCTTTTGGTAAAATTGTCACATCGTTGGTAAATGATCTGATAATGCCTTTAATAGGCGTCTTACTAGGTAAAGTCAATTTCAAAGAGCTCAAATGGGTCATCGAGGAAGCTGTGGGCGATGCTCCGGAGGTAGCCGTTTACTATGGCCAGTTTATTCAAAATGTCGTCGACTTCGTCATTATCGCGTTCGTCATTTTCATCATGATCCGCCTCATCGAAAAAATGAAAGCCAAACCAGCACCCGCGCCTGAAGCGGCGCCAGCACCCATTCCAGAGGATATTCAACTCCTTACGGAAATTCGCGACCTCTTAAAGCAAAAATAATTATAGAATTGAACAACTAGCCACATGTGTCCCATGTGGCTTTTGAATGCCTTCCATTGACCGGGGAAAAAGCGTATAATGAATCTATACGACTAACTTTTGGGGGATGTCATGATCACCATCGACTTATCGGAAAACCAAAGACCACTGTTTCATCTTCAGACAAACGAAACCAGTTATGTGATGACGGTCAGTAGCACCGGTCATTTGATTCAACTACATTATGGTGCACGGATACAACACACGCCCTATTTAAGACAGCTTGAAAGAAACTATACCGTGGGCTTAGGTTCTTCCACGGCCTATTCTGAGAAATCGGCACTCACTCTAGATGCGATGCGTCTTGAAGCGCCTGGCTATGGTAAAGGTGATTACCGGGTGCCAATGGTCATGCTACACATGGACCGTGGTGAACGAATTTCCGATTTCGTTTACGAAGGCTATTATCATCATCAGAATAAATGCTCACCAGAAGGGATGCCACATGTTCGGGGAACCCACGAAGGTGGGACTGCTGCAGACACACTGGAAATCATACTCCGTGAGGTGGGTGAACCGGTGTCCTTGCATCTGTTTTATACCGTAGTTGATACCTCAAACGCCATCATCCGATTTAATCGTATCGTTAATCACGGCAAAACGGCAGTTGAGGTGCGTTCCCTCATGAGCGGTAGCACTGATTTTGAACACGCGTCGTTTGAGTGTACCTCACTTGATGGCATGTGGATTCGAGAACGGCAAGTCAGTACACGTCCGCTACGTCCGGGACTATTCACCATAGATTCTAAAAAGGGCGTCAGTGGTGCGAATCACAATCCATTTTTAGCGTTAAAAAGTCCTCATGCGAACGAGCATCAGGGCGAAGTATATGGGTTCGCACTTATGTATAGCGGTAATCATGTCTGCCGCGTCGAGGTAAGCCCCTATAGCATGACACGGGTTCAGATGGGCATCTCCGATTTCGACTTCACCTGGCACTTAGCACCAACCGAGTCATTCGATACGCCAGAAATGGTGATGGTGTTCTCTGAAAATGGGTTTAATGGCATGAGTCAAGCCTTTCACCATTTGATCGAAACCCAAGTCGTCGGCAGCAAGTGGCGCAAAAAGGAGAGACCAATTTTAATCAATAACTGGGAAGCCACGTATTTTGATTTTAATGAGCGCAAGTTACTTAGACTGGCAAAAGAAGCCAAACAGCTGGGAATCGAGCTCTTTGTACTCGATGACGGATGGTTTAAAGGGCGAAACGATGATAAAACAAGTCTTGGTGATTGGGTCTGCGATGAAAAAAAGCTTCCTGGCGGTCTAAAACAATTGAGTCAAAAAATCAGACAGATGGGACTGGCGTTTGGCATATGGGTTGAACCTGAGATGGTGTCACCGATAAGTGATCTCTATAAAGCGCATCCTGAATGGGCGATTTGCTTGCCGGATCGTGAACCTTCTTTGGGTAGGAATCAGTTGATACTGGATTTATCAAACCGTGAGGTCGTCGAGTACTTGTATGAGGCGATTAGCCGAATCTTGATTGAGACCGAAGCGACGTATGTAAAATGGGATATGAACCGAAATTTTTCAGATTTATATAGTCAGACATTAGCTACGCATCAGCAAACTGCGATTGCGCATTTATATGTCTTAGGACTCTATGGATTACTTGAGAAATTGACCTTGAGGTTTCCGGAGATTCTCTTTGAATCCTGTAGCAGCGGCGGTAACCGCTTTGATATGGGGATGCTGTATTATATGCCACAAACGTGGACCAGCGATAATACCGATGCGGTAGAACGGTTAGAGATTCAATATGGGACTTCCTATGTTTTTCCACTTTCCACCATGGGAGCCCATGTAAGTGGCAGACCCTCCCATCAAGTGCTTAGGTCGACGCCACTTGAGACGCGATTCAATGTCGCTGCCTTCGGATTATTAGGGTATGAACTGGATTTGACGCGATTGTCTTATTATGAGAAAAAGGTCATCGCCAAACAAATCAGTTATTATAAAAAGCATCGCGCATTACTTCAATTCGGCAGATTTTACAGGCAAAGCTCGCCATTCGAAGGCAACCACTGTGTCTGGTCTGTGGTTTCAGACACCTCTTTTATAATGGGGTACTATCAAAAGCTGCAAAGACCTTCACCACCACTTGAAACCGTACGGCTTGTGGGAATAGCACCTAATAAGGTCTATGAGATTGAAAGTCGAAAGCAATTTCATCAGATTACGTTATTTGGTGAACTTATTAATGCGTATTTGCCGATCAAAATCAAGGATGGTGGAATTCTTCAAAGCATCGTTTCGAATCGAACACTTTATCCTGCTGAACAACAAAGGTTCACTCAATCCGGGGATGCACTGACGAAGGTCGGCATGAAGTTATATGCCCCATTTGCCGGTACAGGAATCGATGACCAAACGATGATTCTGGGCGATTTTGGTTCGAGAATCTATCACGGAATAATCCAAGGAGACCAAATATGAATAATCAAAGCAATGACCGGAGAGACCGTAGAATCGCAGTGCTCATCGATGCGGACAATGTATCTGACAAGTACATAAAGGCCATCATCGATGAGGTTTCCAACCATGGAACACCAACTTATAAACGTATTTACGGCGATTGGACGAAGCCGCAGCTAGGGCCGTGGAAAAGTGTCCTATTAAACCATTCCATAACACCTATCCAGCAATACAGCTATACAAGTGGGAAAAATGCCACTGATGCGGCATTGATTATCGATGCCATGGACATTTTATATTCAGGAAACGTAGATGGCTTTTGCATCGTCTCCAGTGACAGCGATTTTACTAAACTGGCTGCACGACTTAGAGAAGCTGGAATGTTTGTTCTAGGTATGGGCGAGAAGAAAACGCCGACGCCGTTTATCGCTGCCTGTGAGCTTTTTAAATACCTTGAAATTTTAATGGCACCGATCAGCCATGAAACGAAAACGGAGCAAGCCACCAGCCAAGAGTTCAAGGCAGGTATGGTGAGTAAGGAAGCGTTAATCGATGCAATTCGTTCCATCATAAGTGAAATATCGGATGAAGACGGTTGGGCATTTCTCGGCGAACTGGGAAGCACGCTGAACCGACGCTATCCTGATTTTGATACACGGAACTACGGTTTTTCAAAGCTGACGCCACTGGTTTCATCCTTTAAGCAATTTGAAATTCAGTCCAGAAAAACCAGCAACTCCAATGTCAACTTAAAATATATTCGAAATAGGGAACAACTTCAAGTGGAGCAAGCAACTAAAAGCACACCGCCAAATAAGCGTTCAGGTAGCAAGCAACGTAATAAAGCGAAAAAAAATTAGTCGATATCAACTAAATTTGACAAGAGAAGGTCTCGCATGAAAAGATCAAAACTCAATCTCCCACCGGGTTCTGTGGTTTATACGGGAACTTGGCAAAATACCATCACATCAATCGAGGTTTTTACCTATTCGGAAACGGAGGTCAGTCATAATCTATTTACCGACAGCGATTATGAGCCTGAGCTGTTAAAAATGACGGAAATGGATGGCATTACATGGGTCAATATCGTCGGTCTCAATGTGGTGGACACCATCATCGGTATTGGTGAGTCCTTTGGATTGTCCCCTATGGTACTTGAAGATATCGTCCATGTCTCTCAGAGAAGCAAAATCGAAATCGGAGATCAAATGATTTTTTCGATTTTCAAGATGCTTTATGGACTGCCTATCGTTCATGAGCATTTATCGATTATTTTGATGGACCGTTTGGTCATCACCTTTCAAGAAAATGAGGGAGATGTTTTTGGTAGCATCCGCCAGCAAATCAAAACGGGCGATGGCAAGCTTCGAAAAATGGGGGCGGATTACCTTTATTATTGTATGCTCGATGCACTGGTAGACCATCAGCTGGAGATTGTTAATTGGATTGGTGATGAAATCGACCGCTCAGAGCGAAAAGCCATTGATTCTGCATCACTTAATCTGGATCAACTTTTCAAAACGCGTAAGGAACTCTTATTGGTCCGTTCTTCAGTGCTCCCCTTTAAAGACATCATGATTGAACTGTCTAGTGCACAAAATCACTGGATAGGCGAGGAGGTTAAAATATTCCTCAGGGATGTTAATGACCATGTGAGTCATGTGACAGACACCGTCAACTTATACCGAGAAATGGTGAACAACTTATATGAACTCAATATGTTGTCCACAAGTGATCGCATGAATCATATCATGACGATTCTGACCGTGTTTTCAGCGATATTCATCCCACTCAATTTTCTGACAGGTTTTTTCGGCATGAATTTTAAATATTTTCCTGGAATGGACAACCAAATGGCCATTCCGATTTTTGTCGTGGGCTGCATAGGCATTGCCACAACCCTATACCTTTTATTTAAGAAGAAAAAATGGTTTTAAGGAGGTCGTATGGTTCACTATACTAAAGTTCAAAGTAACGGCAATAATTTTTTAGTATGCGATAACCGTGAGGGAATTTACGACCAAGAAACCCTGACGCGTTTGACCATCAGAGACTGTAACGTCAAGACCGGCATCGGTGCAGATGGAATTTTAGTCATCGAGCAATCCGATCGGGCTGATTTTAAAATGCGGATCATCAACTCAAATGGATTTGAAAGCGAGATGTGCGGAAATGGGGCGCGCTGTATTGCACGTTATGCACATGAGTATGGCTTGGCAAACACCAGCATGACCTTTGAAACGTTAGCGGGCATTATTTCCGCTGAGGTTGATGGTGTAAAAGTTAAAATCGGTATGGGCGATTATGATGCAAGCCATATTAGTGAGGTACATTCGCTAACAGTGAATCAAATGGCCGTATCGTATCACTTCATGGTAGTTGGCGTGCCGCATGTGGTCATTTTTTATGAAGAGGGGTCCATGACGCGCGAGGACATGCTGAGAATTGGTCGATCTTTTGATGAGAACCATACAGTGTTTCCGAGGGGAACAAATGTAAACTTCGTCACGAAGCTGGATGAAGGCACGATTAAATCGACCACCTATGAACGAGGGGTTGAAGACATCACCGATTCATGCGGGACTGGTTCCTGTGCGAGTGCAGTACTGGCCGACCTGCGATTTGGTATTAAATCCCCTGTAAAAGTCATCAATCCTGGTGGTACCAACACGGTTTATTTCCAAAAGAACGCAGCGTCATCGGTTCAGATTGCACTTGAAGGCGATGTCTATTACTCTGGAGAAATCACATGTGCACTTTAGCTTTTGCCTATAAGCAACACGACAGGTATCCGCTTATATTTCTAGGAAATCGTGATGAGTTTTTCAAACGTCCCACGCTGGATGCTCACGTCCATGATGGCATCATTAGCGGCATCGATATGGAAAAAGGGGGGACATGGACGGGCATTTCTCAAAGTGGACGGATCGCTTTTCTAACCAATCATCGAAATTTTTCTTTACATGTGGAGAATCCGAAATCCAGGGGGCATCTGACGAAGGATTTTCTGGAAGGCGATGAAACGCCGCTCGATTATTTAAAACGCATCAAAGCTTCACGCAGTGATTTTGATCCCTTCAACCTCGTAGTGGGCGATCTGCAGGGCTTATATTACTATTCTAATGTTCAAGACAAGATCGAGGCTTTAACGCCGGGAATCTATGGTCTTAGTAACGCGCATTTAGATACGCCATGGCTTAAAACCAGCGCACTGAAGGATGGATTGGCTAGACTGATCACAGAAAACCTCATTCGACCAGATGATCTTTTCGCACTTCTAGAGTCGAACACGATTGCGCCAGATGAAGCGTTACCTGCCACTGGATTATCCCTTGAACTGGAACGGCAGCTATCCTCTGTGTTTATCGATCTTCCGGAATACGGAACACGGTACGAAACGGTGATTTTGGTCACTGATGAAGGGAAAATCGAGTTTTACGAAAAAGCTAGGCAGGCAGATCATACCTGGCGTTATCAAAATTTGGAAATCAAACTGACTAAATAATGACACAGAATGGAGATTGCTAAATGAACCCACCAGTGGTGTCGGGTAAATGGGGCGTTTTAATCGCGGCCTTATTTACCTTAAGTGTGCTTGCCTGTTTAAAAATAGGGGTTTCACTCGTCTACGGATTATTTTTAACCATGGTCATCGCCATGAGTATTTTATCCTCTCGAGGCATCCCAGTTAAGCAAAGTGGTAAATGGATGCTCGAAGGCATCTGGAGTATCAGGGACATCTATTTCGTCGTACTATTAATCGGAATCAACGTCTCCATGTGGATTTCATCCGGAATTGTACCGGGCATGATCTATTATGGTTTTGAGATCGTCGATAAAGTTAATTTTTTACTATTTGCCTATCTTATGGCTGGATTTGTGGCCTTTTTCTTGGGTACGGGATTAGGAACATTGAGTACCATCGGCGTTGCGCTATTTTCCTTAGGATCGAGTATCGGACTACCGCCAGGTGTTTTAGTGGGGGCCTTGATTTCTGGGGCTTATGTGGCAGACCGACTTTCCCCGATATCTGCTCTGGTCAACTTTACACTTGAAACTACAGCGATTTCTTTTAAGACCTATTTTAAAAAGACGGCATGGGTGATGTTACCTGCAGCAGTACTTACAGCGATTATCTACTATTTCATTAGCTTCAAGTTTAAGACGAGTATTTCGAACCAAGAGATTCAATTCTATAAGGAAATTTTGCAGGGTGCTTTTGGGATTTCACCCTTGCTGTTTTTAATTCCAGTTGTGGTGTTATGGGCTAGCTTTAGAGGGATATCCTCCAAAGTGGTGCTCATCGGGGGAATTCTCGTTTCTGCAGCCGTGACGGTGTTTTATCAAGGTCAAACACTCTCGAAAGTCATTTCTTTTATGTTATTTGGTTTCAACGGGGACGTTACGAATCCACTCATCGAGTCCCTGGAAATCGGCGGGGCAGTGGGGATGATCGAAGTCGTATTCATTATTATGGCAGGGATATCCATGAGTACCCTATTCGAAAAATGTGGCTGGATTCAGCCCATCATCGAAAAGGTGCAGCAAATCAGCAAGTCGAAAACACAAACAGTGGCCAATACAGGCCTGTTATCAACGGTACTTAACGCACTGACCTGTGATCAAACGGTGGGAATACTCGTACCCGGCAAGTATTTTAAATCGCTTTTCAAGTCAAAGGGGCTGGATGATGGCGATTTGGCACAGGTGATTGCGAACTCCGGTACGGCACTTGCACCTCTTATGCCTTGGAATGTCAATGCCATTATCATCCTCACCATTACGGGGGTCAGCGCCATTACGTATGCACCATTCACCGTCTTTAACTGGATTACGTTTCCTGTCGCAATTTTGCTGACAGGCTGGATGAAAAGAGGGGATTAACTTGACATTTCAAGTAATCCCCTCTATACTTTAACCATATACTTTGATGTTCAAAGTAATCGGGAGAGTCTATGATTAATAAAAAAGAAGTGCTCAATCATTTTTTAGTGGTCTTGTTTAATCAAATATTAAACATTGAAGAAAAGGCATTAAAAAAAGGCCCTTTTAAAGTGTTAACCCTCAGTGAGTTACACGTTATCGAAGCCATAGGAGAGGAGAATCCACTTCCGATGTCAGCTGTCGCATCAAGACTGGATGTGACAGTGGGAACGCTGACCATCGCCATTAATAGCTTAGTGAAAAAAGGCTATGTAAACCGCGAGCGCAGTATCGAGGACAAACGTGTGGTCCTCATCAGCTTAACGCCGCTAGGTGTGGAGGCAAACCATCATCATGCGCGGTTTCATGAAGAGATGATTGCCTATACGGTCAATATTCTTGAAGAAGGCGAGATGGATGTGCTCATCAAATCATTATCTAAGATTACAACTTATTTTGAAACAAAATATGATAAATAATGGGGAGATAAAAGATGAAAATTACACTAATTACGGATAGTACATGTGATCTTAAACCGGAGTTTCTAGCGAATGAAGGCATCCCTTTTGCGCCACTGAAGGTTCTGTTTGGCGAGAAGGAGTTTGTCGATAAAATCGATTTGACCAATGCTGAATTCTACGAAAAAATGCGGTCTTCAAAGGAGCTTCCTACAACCTCACAAGTAAATCCTGGTGAGTTTTACGAGCTCTTTTCGAAAGAGCTCGAGGCGGGGAATCAAGTCATCGGTGTTTTCTTGTCATCTGAGCTCAGCGGCACTTATAACTCGGCAGTCGTTGCGAAGGAAATGCTTGGAAACGATAATATCTTTTTAATCGATAGCCGGACAGTGAGCTTTGCACTGGGACTACTGGTCATCAGACTTAAAGCAAAAATCGATTCCGGTGCCACAGCGGAAGAGGTGATCGACTATTCTAAAAAATTGGTGGAATCCTCTCAGCTATACGGTATGCTAGATACGCTCGAAAACTTAAAAAAAGGTGGCAGACTGTCTTCAGGAACGGCCATGATCGGAAAAATGCTCAACTTAAAACCTATTATCGAGGTGAAAGAAGGCGTGGTCAACGTCGCTGAAAAAGCGCGCGGTTCAAGAAAGGGTCTCACATGGATGATTGAGCAATTGGCTAAGTCATATCCAAGTGGAAAAATCGAAGAAATGGCGGTTGCCCATGCCAACAGTCCTGAAAAAGTAAGCGACCTCAAACAATTACTACTGGAGAGATTTGAAATCGGTACGATTCATGAAATTGAGATTGGATCAGTTGTCGGCACCCATGCGGGAGAAGGTGCAGTGGGGATCACCTATTACAAATAATCGATCCATAAAAGGATGATGAAGAAAAAGCTCACGAGGACGATATTGGTTTCATTAAAGGTGAGGTCAAATTTCCTGATCAATTTTATAAGCTTGTTATCTTTAAAGAAAGTTTTATAGAGGACGAAGGCAATCACAAAGGTAAAAAGATAGGACGGCCATTTGATAAGCCGATCAATAAAGGTGTACTCGAAGCTATAATTAACCAATATAGGGCTTATGGTACGACTAAATAAACCGAGAGTGGCAGAAGCGAGAGCGAGAAGCTTGAGCGACAGCCACTCTTCTTTTTTGATTGGTCGTGAAACGAATCCGCTTTTACTGAGTTCGGCACGATTTTTAGAAAATATCATTTCTAAAAATTTTATAAAAGACATCATCGTGCCCATATTGATCAACAAGAATAGAGAACGGATGAAGAGGTTGTCCTGTCCTTCATAGATGGCTGTCTTAATGCTGAAGAATGGTGCTCCTGTAATACAAAGTATGGCGATGATCAATGCGATAGAGAGCCCTCTTGAACGCTGCCATAGTCCTTGCATGTCTTTTATATTCCGAGTGCCATACCATTCGATTAGTATTCCAGAAGAGACAAAGAATAGTGGTTTGAACAATCCGTGACTCACGAGATGATACAAACCACCGGCTTGGTTGATCATCAGTGAACCACCAACACCTGCGAGGATTAAGCCGACCTGAGAAATCGTATGATAGGATAATAAAAGCTTAATATCCGTTTGTGCTACTGCAAAGGTGACGCCCATAAGCGCTGAAATCAACCCTAAAACCATGATTATTCCGTGTAAAGGAATTACATCCATGAATAGCATATTTAATCGAATAAGCAAGTAGACGCCGATTTTCACGAAAATTCCTGATAGAACGGCTGAGACGATGGAAGGCGCGCTTGGGATACCGTGTGCCTTCGGAAGCCAATTATAAAGGGGGAACACGGCCGCTTTCAATGCTGCCGAAGTAAATAGAAAGGAAAGTGGCAAGATTAGAGATTTATTTCGTGACGCTTCGCCAAGGGCTTCCTTGAGATGAAATAAATCGAGTACACCAAACCGCTTATACAACATGACGACGCCGAATAAGAAAAATGCCATGGCTACCATATTGATGGCAAAATAGAACATCCCATCATAAAGTGAGGGCTTGTCTTTTTTGTACATGATCAGAATGGAGATGGCGATGGTGGAAACCTCAATTAATAAATAGATATTGAACAAATCGGTTGAAAGAAAGATGCCATTGATCAATCCTTGCAGGACTAAGAATAAAAAACTGAATACGGACTCAGAATACTTTCCTTTCGAAGCAAATAGAGTAAGGATCAAGAATAGGAAGTTGTTTAAAATCAAGAATGTCGCTGAAAGGGTGTCGACTGAAAGCATCATACCATACGGCAGGGGTGCAGGCGTCAATTGCAGGGAAAGTGTTTGGGTTTGTACTTTAAATAGGCAACCTAAAGAAAGTGCGAATAGAATGAGTTTGAAAACCCATCCTAAAGACTCCATCCATTTTGCTTTAATGAGATATTGGGTTAACCCCCAGATAATCGGACCAAACACGAGTCCATATAATATTAAGGTCAATCCGCGTCCCTCCTCTTAGAAAGTGCCTTGTTCCAATTGGTTGTGCCATAATGATGATACATGCTCACGAATAGCGTTAAAGCCACAGCGGTGATGGAGATGCCGATAACGATGGCAGTAATCATCAAAGCTTGTGGAATGGGATCTGCCATTTGGATTGGGTGAGCCGAAGTGCTTATAATTGGCGGTACTTGCGAGCTATAGGCGTCATCGGAAATGATGTAAAGGATGATGGCGGCTTGTAAAATGCTTAGGCTGATAATCGTCTTTATGATGTTCCTTCGGGCACAGAGTCCATAAACACCGATAAAGAATAAAATGATTCCTGCAACTTCTCCGTTAAACCAATCCATGTTCACCTCGTTTCATAATACACAAAGCGGTTGATAATAATTGACATGCCACAGGCAACCTTTAATCCGATGAGCGTGTTTGACAGGATCAGAAAAATAGTAAAATGCCCAACAACGATTTGTAAGGTGGTTACGATACAAAATAGGGCCGCTAAAACATAGAGTATCAACAGTGTCGCTTTTTCAACAGACTGAGTCCATTCCAGACTTAAAAACGGGATTGGGTCAGCCAAATATTTGGCAATCATGATCGCGCCGATGATAGCGCCTCCTTGAAAACCACCACCGGGTGTAACATGGCCATTAAAGATGACATAGAGACCAAAAATGAGAATAATGGGATAGATGATGCCGATGCTTCGTGATAATAGCTGGGAATGATCACTCATGCGACGATCCTCCTCCGTGATATGAGATATAGATAACCGCAACAATTGAAACCATCAACGTCAATGCTTCAAACAGCGTATCGTAATACCGGTAATACAGATAGACCACGGTAACGATGTTTTGTGCTCCAGTGTCCTTCTCGGCATTAGCCATGGCATAACTGGCCATCATTTTTTCTGTTGTGGGACTGGGAGTATAATAGGTTAAAAGAATAACTCCCGCTATTAGGATGAGCACGAAGGCGATCACTTTACGCCGCATTTAGTCCTCCAGAATTTTGACGTTGATCGAAGGCAACTCCTGAGAAAGGTAGGTTTTCAAAGCGTCAATTTTATAGTTGTTTTCATGGATAAAAACATCGTACTGCATGTTTTGCTTATTCATAATAATGGAAAATTGATGATTTTCAACGATATCCGCAATTGGTTCTGTGGTGTAAATGATTTGGGCTTCAAGCTCTTGCTTGGTACAGAATTTTTCTAACGACTTGATAACCGATTGTGAGGCTGCGTCTTGTCCTGCATCTTCGCCTGACACGCGATAATAAATGGTGAAAATTTTATACTTTTGTAATGCGACGATAAAGAGTACAGTGGACAATGTGCTCCCAATAATGGCTTCGGCCAGTGCGACATCAGGTGCATTATAGAGTAGATAGACAAAAGCGATGCCTAGTGAAAATAAGCCTAAATAGATGACGCCATGTCTCAAATAGCGTGTTTGTACAGCTGCTAAGGCAGCTAAGATAACGAGAACTAAAGCGACTTGAATCATGGTTGCTCCTTTCGTGGTTTATACCCACTGATATAAGCTGAGCGCACGACGGAATGGGTTACTAATGGATTGATTAACAAAGTGATTATCAGTATGGCAGCAACTTTGAAAGTAAAGGAAGATAAACCTTCCTTAAAGCAAAAGCCGATTAAAGTGGTTATATAACCGACGGTATCGACCTTAGATGCTGCAAGTGCGCGTGAATAGAAGTGATCAAACCTATAAATGCCCAAAACGCCAAGTGTGGCGAAAAATAAGCCCAATAAAATTAAGCAGTTACCGATCAAAGTAGTAAAAGCCATCATAGGCGCCCCTTTCTCTGAACGTATACGGATATGAAAAGTGTCCCTGTAAAACTCAACAGTACATAGACTAATGCAATATCGAGGAGGTAGGGGAGTTTTTTTATCGAGGCAAAGAGAATGATGAGGATTACTAGCTTTGTGGTGACGAGATTCAAACTTAATAATCGATCCCAAATCGATGGTCCCATAAGGATACGAAGTGCACTTAATAAGGTAAGTACACCAAACCCGAGGATGTAATAGGTCATATTCCCTCCGTTATTTTTCTTTCGATAGCGCCTTTTATGATTTCAGCAGCTTCAGTGGGATGATTTGTGGTTGGATTCATCCATAAGACGAGCAACCTTTGGCCTTCTATATCGACGGTGATGGTACCTGGGGTCAACGTAATGGCATTTGATAACATGACCAGTGACAGGTTGTCCTCGAGATCCGTGGTGATTTCCATAAAAGTAGGGGATGCTTGCCCTTTTATCAAAAGTGGAATCATGGATAGCCCAGATTTATATATTTCTTTTAATAGAAAGAAAGAGAAATTTAGTATCCGAAATAAATTGAAAGGGTATAGCTCATAAAAGGTTCCATGCAACATATAGCGCTCAATTAGGGTGATGGATAATGAAGCGATCAGCAGACCTGTGACTATGGTGAAAATATGGCTATTTTCCATGAAGATGACCCAAAGAAGGGTATAGATCAATATCAGTTGTAGATAGTAGGCTATTCTTTTCATCCCATTACCTCCTGAGTCTTCTGAAATCATAAATTTTAATTATCATACCCGGTTGGTTAATAGGGTAATCAAAAAAACCCTTTTGTTGTACAAACAAAAGGGGTTTTCTTCAATATTGGAGGGGTGATTATTTAGAGATCAAATAATGATAAAGCAGTTTCATGGTGTTTTCAAGCGCACTAAAATGAGTCCGTTCCATACCGTGAGACGCATGCACACCTGGACCAATCAATGCCCCCTTGATGTTATGGCCAGCTTTAAGTGCTGCACTTACATCGGAACCATAGAAAGGGTAGATGTCGACGGCATAATTGAGTTCATTCGCTTTTGCCAATGTCATGAGCTTGGAAGTGAATTCATAATCGTAAGGGCCACTGGAATCTTTCGCACAGATGGAAACATCATATTCTGTACAACTCAAATCTTCACCGATGCAGCCCATATCGACGGCGAGCATTTCGTCGATTCCTTCAGGAAGATGCGAAGCACCATGTCCAACTTCTTCGTAGGTGGAAATAATAACCTTCGTCGTATAAGCCGGTTTGATTTCATTTTGGGTCATGTAATCTAAAACCCCAAAAATACAAGCGACTGAAGCTTTATCATCTAAGAATCTGGATTTGATGAATCCATTTACAATCGTCGTTTTCGGATCGATGCAAATAAAGTCGCCTGGCTGGATTCCCAATGCCAGCACGTCGTCTTTACAGCGAACTTCCATATCTAACCTGACTTCCATGTTATCAGGTGTCCTGCTTTGTGTACTGTTGTCTTTATGAACATGCATAGAAGCAGCCGTGCTTAAGAATGTTCCTGGATAAACTTTGCCATCTCGTGTATGCACGGTACAATATTCACTGTCTAAAGTGGGAACGATGGGACCGCCCACTAATGAGAAGCGAAGTGTGCCAGAAGATGATATGCTGCGTACCATGGCACCTAACGTGTCCACGTGGGCTGAAAGTGCGATGGTTTTATCACGATTTTGCCCTTCTAGCGTCAGAATCCCGTTACCCTTTTTAGTGGTTTCAAATGGAATGCCCAGCGGTAATGCGTGTGTCTCAATGACCTTCATAACATCCTTGCTATAACCGCTTGGACTCGGTGTTTCTAAAATTTGTTTAAGAAAATTCCAAAAATAATCCTTATTGACTTCCATGATGATGTCCTCTCTCTTTACTTTCATTTTTTCTTATCACATTCTAGTTTTTATTTTCGAGCTTCCAAAATTTCATCGATTGCTGTAAAGATATTATCTAGGCTTTCCTGAGTCAACATACCAGGAAATGAATAGAAGTATTCCATATCTGTGCCGATAAACATGGAAGTTGGAAAACCAGTTACGCCAAACATGCTTGCCAATGTGCCTTCTTCATCTAAAAAAACATCAAAGGTATAACCGTTTTCATCGATGTAATCCTGAACCGTCTTCGCATCCTCTCCGACGCTAACAGCGATGACGACCACATCATCACGCTTGCTTAATTCCTCTAATAGAGGCATCTCCTGTTTACAATACGTACACCAAGTCGCCCAAAAATTCAAAACGATCATTTTGCCCTCGAATGCATGTAAACTGGTGACAGAACCATCAAGAGACTTCAACTCAAAGTCCTCAATATAATAAGGCTCGTAGGCTTCTGTGGTTTCTGTATTTGCAGCAGTGGTGGCTTCTGTGCTTTGGACTGCTTCTGTGGTCGTTGCGGGTTCGGTGCTCACTTCATTAGTTGAGACTGCTGTGTTACATGCTGTGGTTATGATTAATAATGATAGCAGAAAGACCATAAGACCGACGCGTTTAGTAAATGATTTCATATTTTAATTACTCCTTAATTCGTTAATTGTAAGAGCCAGTTTGCAATAAGTGTCATTTTATCAAAATAGATCAGGCAGCCCACCAGTACTAGGAACACACCAGCAATGCGATTAAGCTGCTTAGAATACTTGGCAAGCTTTGTCACTTTTTCGTCGAAAAACCCTAAAAAGACAGAGGTTAGCAGGAAGGGGACAGCCATGCCCATGGAGTAAACAAATAACATTCTCACCCCTTCGGCCACATTGCGACTAAGTGCTGCGGTGGATGCCAGGATAGCACCCAGAATTGGTCCGAAGCAGGGCGTCCATCCGAACGCGAAGGCCATGCCTATGGTAATGGCAGTTATAAAAGTCATCTTAGTCTGACCTTTGGCTTTTCGGTAGTCCTTTGTTAAAAATGAAAATTTAATGATTCCTGCCATGTATAATCCGAAGAAAATAATGACCACGCCACTGATTTTTGATAATAAAGCTTTATTTTGAGCAAATAACTTTCCGATGAAACTTGCGGAAACGCCGAGAATCATGAATACGAGCGTAAAACCGATGATAAACCCTAAGGTCTGTACAACGGCTTTCTTTCGCTTCTTTGAAACGTCATCTGTGTCAAAGCTTCCCGTCAAATACATGATATAAGCGGGTACCAGCGGGAGCAGGCATGGCGAAAAGAATGAAAGAACGCCAGCAGTAAAAGCGGTCCAATAATTTACTTGTAGCAACATAGCACACCTCTATTATAAAATAATTGTCTTTTTAATTATACCCCATAGGGAGGGGGTTGTAAAACACGAAAACTAAAGTAAAGTATGGAAATTTCGAGACAAATCAAGTAAAATAGTACTAGTCAATGTTTATGGGAATAAGGGGGATTACAGGTGGGCGATTATAAACTTACGAGAAAAGGAATCATTTGGATCGCAATCGGCGCGATACTGGCGATGACGTCGTTAATAAAAGGTTCAATTTACTTGGCTGTATTTAGTTTTGTTTTTTTCTCGTTACTTTTAGCCATTACCCTTTATGAGGTTTTCTTAAACCGTTAAAAAAGAGGATCGTAAGCGCATCGTTAGCGCTTTTTTTAGTTAAAAAAAAAATACTAGAGATGGCACTCTAGTATAAGGAATGACAGGAACAACTAATTAATGGACATGTATCATAGGGATTTTCAGAGGGAGGTACACGCCTTTAAATAATTGCCTTCCATTAATTACAATTTTATCATAACCCGCTCGACTATTTCAACAGGTTTCCATATTTTTGTGAATATTAAAGACCACGGGGTATAAACCTCATACTATGATTTTACTGAAAGGGACTCGATTCCATGAATAAAGCCATTATCATCTCAAAAGATAGTGAATATATCCGAAAAGTTGAACAGCGCATTTCTGCGCATCGGTTCAAGATATTAGGTGCACCCGATTTTGAGAGTGCTCAGGGAGTGCTCGACCGAGAAAACTTTGACATCGCCATCGTCGATGCGGAGACGGATGAACTCGAAAAATCTATCCTTTTACTATTGAAAACCAATTATCCGAACACGATTCGATTGAGCGTGACAGAAGTTCAATCGAATATTGAACACTACTTGCCCAAAAAACTGAATCACACACAAATTCAATGCAGCAAGAGCATCTCCATCGATGAGCTCTTTGTGTTGATTGAAAAAGTGTTAGAAATTGAGGCAAAAGTGAAGGATAAGAATTTGGTCAACCTCATGTCCACGTTGCGACACCTACCGACAGTTCCTCAAGTTTATTTTGAAATGACCAACATGATTATGGGAGATGCGTCTGTGGACGACATCGCAAGGAAACTTGAAGACGATCCTGCCATTACCTCCAATATCTTAAAACTCGCCAATACGGCATTTTATAATGCAAAGACGGGCTCCATTCGTCAGGCAATTATGTACATCGGACTCATTAATGTAAAAAATATCATACTGACCAGCGCGGTTTTCGGCAATGACGGTTTAGACCCTAGAGCGCGTGAAATCCATTGGGAACACGTGAAAATTACGAATAAGATCCTCGGCATGTTTTATCAGGAGATTCTCGGCAAGAAGCTCAACAACAATATTTCTTCAGTTGGCTTACTGCACGATATCGGTAGCATCGTTCTCATGAGCAACTATCCTACCGAGTTCGACCAAATCATCAAGCGAGTTAGAGCGGATAAGACCTTAAAATTCCATGACCTCGAGGCCGAAATGATTGGCTTTAGTCACGAGCAGTTGGGGGGATATCTACTGGATTTGTGGGGCTTACCTTTCCCGATTATAGAAGCCGCACTGTGCCACCATGATCCGATGAACCCGCAAATCGTGAATCAAGAATTGGTTAAAGCGGTTCATATCGCAAATCATTATGCATGGAAAGCCATGAATTATGTGAAGTACGATAATTATCTCAACCGCGACGTGTTCGAATCGCTGGGTATAACTGAAATTCAATTCAACCACTTTTTTGAAACGAAGGTTAAAAAGTTCGTTTAATGGTGGTGTTCTTACCATAAATTTGATAAACTAAATTTTAGGTGACCTTTACACAGGGCACCTTTATGATGAAGGGAGTATTCATATGTCTATTAAAGTGTTGGCGAAAGTCAATAACCGTGAAATCACAGATCAGGATTTAAACCAATTTTTTCAAACTTTAGGTCAACAGGTACAGGGCCAATTCCAAGGCGAGCAAGGCATGGCGAGATTACTCGATGAGTTGATTTACCAAGAATTGTTCTATGCAGAGGCAGTAGACACAAAGCTTGAAGAAACGGAATCCTTTAAATTAGAGCTTGAGAAGATGAAGGAAAGCTTACTGAAGCAATACAACATCAAAAACCTCGTAGAAAGTGTCACTGTAGAAAATGATGAAATCAAGCATTTCTATGAACAAAATGGCCATTATTTCGAGGGACAAGCTGAAGTCCAGGCGTCACACATCCTTGTGGACACCGAAGAGCAAGCAACTGATATTTTAGCAGAGATCAATGGCGGCTTATCTTTTGCGGATGCTGCGATGAAACACAGTAAATGTCCATCAAACCAACAAGGTGGCGATTTGGGTTCGTTTAGCAGAGGTCAGATGGTGCCTGAATTTGAGGAAGCAGTATTTGCCATGGCAGTGAATGAGATTTCTTCTCCCGTTAAAACACAGTTCGGTTATCACCTGATCCTCAAAACGGATGAGAAGGCGGCTGAGAAGCAACCACTTGAAGCGGTAAGCGCACAAATCGGACACCAATTGTTGATCCAAAAGCAAAATGCAGCTTATATCAGCAAAGTGGATGCCCTTAAGCAACAATACAAAATCGAGAAATTCTAGTTTGAGACGCATCGGCTCAGCCTTTTGCAATATTGCGAATCGGCTGAGCTTTTTTATACCTATGGAGGACCACATGAATCGCAAATTGAAATGGGCGATAATCGCTTTTGTAGCATTCTTCGCTATTGGAGGTGTCACCTTTTTACTCGATCATAAGGATGACGCTTCTAGCGAATTGGAAAGTCAAATCGCGTCAGAGGCGTTAAGCACTACCGCCCTCGAATCGACTCAAGCTGTTGAGAATCTCCCTTCAGCCACGGTGCTTTCATTACGAGAAAGAATGGAGCAACTGACCTCGGTAGCCTTCGATGGCCGTTATCCTGGTACGGAAGGTGGGCGACTGACTGAAGCATATCTCGTATCTGAAATGCGTCAAATTGGCCTAGAGTCCCCTTCATTTGCAGAAAACTATTTGATGGATTTTGAGCTTATTCTTCCGGTTCATAAGCACCTTTCCACACTCGTCCTTGAAACCGGAGAAGCAAAGCTTGTATTTGAGTATGGGGAAGACTTCGTTCCGTTTGTGACACGGGATTTTGCGGTGGCAGAGGGGGCTTTTTCAGGGAAGGTTTCTGTTATCGATGACCCTTTCAAGCTGGTAGATTTCGACTATTACGGGCACCCTGAGATCGTCCTTTATAAGGAATCCGCATTTTCCGGTATCGGCTATGAATCCCTTTTTGCACAGATATTAGAAGCGCCAAATCGGCCTAAAGTTATCCTATATGAGTCAGCTCAGCAGAATTCAGGTCATTTCGTGCTTTCGCCTTACTCACGTCGTTCGGGTGTCAATGATAATGAGGGAGGCCTTTTCATCTATAAGGTTTCACCAGAAGCATTTGCCATGATCGCTGCAAATCCAAAGGCTCAACTATCCGGAACTGTAGATGCCGTCATGGAGACCATAATCGCAAATAATGTCGTGGGCATGATCGATGGCAGTGGCGATGAAGGCGTGATCATTACAGCACATTTCGACCATCTAGGAAACAATCTCGATGGAACCTATAACCCCGGTGCTCTGGACAATGCCTCTGGCGTTGCTACGATGCTAGCTGTCGCGGAGCAGCTGGTGACGAACCCGAATCCAGAATTCGATTATTACTTCATCGCCTTTAATGGTGAGGAAGAGGGACTTTTTGGATCAGGAGCGTTTGCCGCCGAAGGCGTATTATCGCCTGCGCAGTTCCATATGATCAATCTTGATATGGTGGGAGCGTCAGGAGATGTCAAATTGGAAATCGCATCCACATCAGAGCAGTCGTTACCCTATCAAGACTTAGTTATCGCTGAAGCCTTAGAAGCTGGTCTCGACGTAATAAAAACCGACAAGGGAAGCAGTGATCATGTGCCGATGGAGGCTACAGGCTTTAAAGCGGTGAGTTTAACAGAGCTGGATAAGCGCTACTATCACACGCCGAAAGATGTTACGGATGACGCAGTCAACCTAGAAAAGATGGAGAAAGTCGTGACATTTGTACTCGGTTTTCTTCTAGAAAGGCTGAGCACATTGCCATAGAGGTGTTTGTCGCCTATAATGAAGTTAGGACAAATTCAAAGGAGTAACCATACGTGTTAATAAAGACGTTTAAAGTTGGAGAAGAAATCACGGGTTATTATCTCGTGAAAGCAAAGAATATAAAAACCTCAAGTGCGAATAAACCCTACATCGATTTCACCCTTCAAGACATTTCTGGTGAAGTAAACGCTAAGCTTTGGGATGCTAAAGGAGATGTTGAAACACAATACAATCCTGGTGAAATCGTCAAGGTCATGGGAAGCGTCACTCAATGGCAGCAGTCGGTTCAGCTAAAGATCATAAAAATCAGGACCCTCAACGAAGAGGATGAGGTGGACTATAGCCAGTTTATTCCCACTGCCCCTATCGAAGCGCAAAACATGTTCGATGAGATCATGGGATTTGTGGCTGAGATTCAAAATGATGATATTCGAAAGCTGGTAGAGGCTCTAATCGAGATTTATGAACGTCAACTAATGTACTATCCTGCAGCAAAATCCAATCACCATGCCATTAAATCAGGCTTGCTGTACCATATCCTTCGTATGCTACGATCAGCCAAGGCATTGGGGAGTGTTTATAAAAACCTCAACATGGATTTGGTGTATGCGGGTGTCATCCTGCACGATATCGAAAAAATCAACGAAATGGATGCCTCTGAAGTAGGCGTCGTGGAGGGCTATACAAAAGAAGGACAGCTACTCGGCCATATTATCATGGGCATCAAACGCATTGATCAAGTGTCGGAGAGATTGGGAATCGATCCAGAAATTTCACTGTTGGTGCAGCACATGATATTGACACATCATTATGAGCCTGATTTTGGAAGTCCTAAAAAACCACTGATTCCAGAAGGCGAGTTACTTCATTATTTGGACATGATCGATGCGAGAATGTACGACATGAATAAAGCATTAAAGGAAGTTGAAACTGAGCAATTTACTGAACCCGTCTTTGTACTGGACAGGCGTAAGCTCTACAAATCAAAGTTTGGGGTTTCTGAGGAATAAAGCACGATTGAAAACATAAAAAAATGAGGCATTGCCGATCTAATTTCTTAGATATGCGATGCCTCTTTTTTGTGTGATGGTGATTCTTGGTTATGGTGCTTCTTTGTCGATGCAGCATTTTTTGTATTTCTTACCGCTGCCACAAGGACATGGATCATTTCTACCGATGCGATTTTCAATTCTCACGGTAACGGAATCCACATAGTTCTTTTTAATTTCTTTCATTTGCTCTTTCGTAAGAATTTCGTTCCAAGCTGGGATGTTGTAAAGCCATTCCGCTTTTGCTTTATGCATGTTAAGATAAAGCTTTTCGAAATCGATGGTTACATCGAGCGTGGATTCTTCTGTCATTTCATCAAGTGAGATTTCTTCTAATAAGCTGGTATGAATACCGTCGATAAAGCCCACAGAGAGTACGGGATCGAGTTCATATTTTTCGCCAAACTGCTTAAGAGTTCCAGTAATTTTGTCATTACCACTTTCAATTTTTTGTGAAAGCAGGTCTTCGTAAATCCCTTTTTCGTGTGCAAGATAAGCATCCCAAAACTCTTGTTGCTGTTCTTGTGTTAATCCTTTGCCTTCAAGAATTCCGTTCCATTGTTCAAATAACGTCATGATGGCCTCCTATCAAAATTCAAAAATAAGTCTATCATACTCACATTAAGGTTTCAACTCTAATATTTTTTTGTTATAATCGTAGAGTATTGGATATAGAGTAGTGTAATGGATTACCATGGCAGGCAATTTTGAAAGGAGACTTCCGGTAATGACTCAAATGGAAACAGCATTATCACGATTCAAAGAAGCACTACACAAAATCAAAGCGCTCAATTACTCGTCCTCTATGCTTTTTTGGGACGCCTCCACAGGTGCACCGAAAAGCGGCGCAGATGCAAGAAGCCAAGCAATAGGCGTTTTATCGGGATATCAATATCAACTCATGGTCAATCCTCAAATGGATGAAGATCTGAACGTGTTGATGGCTAATCTTACTGCGTTAAATGAACAAGATCGTGTGATGGTCATGGACACGAAAAAGGAATATGATAAAATGACCAAGATTCCTATGGATGAATTCCAAAAGTTCAACATGCTCATATCTAAATCATCAATGGTTTGGGAGAAGGCAAAGGAACAGTCTGATTTTCAGCTGTTTAAACCTTACTTGACCGAAGTCATCGACTATTTGCTGAAATTTGCAGCGTACAGAGGATACGAAGGACATCCGTATAACCTGTATATCGGTGATTTTGAAGATGGCATGACAGTGGACGCATTGAATACGTTCTTTGATGAACTACGTGAACGAATCGTTCCTTTATTAAAGCGCATTGCAGATAAAAATAAAGTGATCGATACGACATTCTTAAATCGCAATTTTCCAGTAGACCTTCAAGAGAAGGTATCGAAGGAACTCCTCGCAATGATGGGATTCGATCTTGAAAGAGGGCTACTTGAGGAAAGTGTCCATCCGTTTACCATGGGTGCGGACATCGACGATGTGCGTTTAACCACGCACTACTATGAGGATGATTTAGCCTCTGCACTCTTCAGTACCGCACATGAAGGTGGTCATGCCATTTATGAGCAAAACTTTGATCGCAAGTATCAAGGAACACCTCTTGCAAGTGGGACTTCAAATGGTTTTCACGAATCGCAATCCAGAATCTACGAAAATAACTTCTGCAAAAGCCGTTCATTCTTAAATTTCTGGTTCCCTGTACTTCAGGAAACGTTTCCAGAACAACTTGGCGATGTTTCAGCTGATGCATTTTATGAAGCCATCAACCGGGTAGAACCCTCATTGATTCGAATCGAAGCCGATGAGCTCACCTATTCGCTTCATATTATGATGCGCTACGAAATTGAACTCGGATTGATTGACGGTAGCATCAAAGTGGAAGATTTGCCACAGGTTTGGAACCAAAAGGTCAAGGACTACTTGGGAATCGAACCCCCAAATGATGCAAAAGGTGTATTACAAGATGTCCACTGGTCAGAAGCGCTGTTTGGATATTTTCCGACTTATGCACTCGGAAGTGCCTATGCAGCACAATTGGCACATTATATGTCAAAAGAAATCGATCTAGACGGCTGCTTAAGTCGAGGCGATTTCGAACCACTTACCAAATGGCTTAATGAGAAGGTTCATCAGTACGGTGCGCTCATTAAACCGAATGCATTAATTCAGCAAATAACCGGTGAATCACTTAACTCAAAATACTACTGTGACTATTTAGAAGCGAAGTATTCAGCGCTCTATGGTCTAAATTAGGAGGGTAACATGAACGTTTTAAAAGGTAACCTATTGGTCGCTCAAGGCGGTGGACCAACTGCAGTCATCAACCAATCCATGGTAGGGGTTGTATTAGAAGCAAAAAAATACCCACAAGTAGAAAGAATCTACGGTGCGGTTCACGGCGTTGAAGGAATCGTCAACGAAGAATTCATGGATCTTACGAGAGAGACCGTTGCTAACCTTGAAGCGGTTGCAGCAACACCTTCATCTGCGCTTTTATCAACACGTGTTAAACCGACACCTGAATTCTGCGCAAAGATGTTTGAATCCATGAAAGCGCACAACATCAGATTTTTCTTCTATATCGGTGGAAATGACTCTTCAGATACCGTGAGAATCGTAAACGAAGAAGCTAAAAAACAAAACTATGACTTTAGAGCGGTTCATATTCCTAAAACAGTTGACAACGACTTGGTGATCAACGACCATACACCAGGCTTTGGGTCAGCGGCACGTTACGTGGCATCTGCGTTTGCAGGAATCAACTACGATAACCGTGCACTCGCGGGTGTTTATATCGGCGTTATCATGGGTAGACACGCAGGCTTCTTAACAGGTGCGGCAGCACTTGGTAAAGTATATGAAGATGATGGTCCACACCTCATCTACTTCCCAGAAAGACCATTTATCGTGGATCAGTTCCTTGCAGACGTTAAAGCTGCTTATGAGAAGTATGGTAGATGTATCGTAGCCGTATCAGAGGGTATTCAAGATGAGAACGGCGTCGCTATCATCACGAAATTACAAGAAAATGTTGAGAAAGATGCTCATGGTAATGTTCAGCTTTCAGGTACTGGTGCTTTAGGTGACTTGCTCGTGGCTGAAGTAAAAGCAAAATTAGGCATTGGTCGCGTACGTGCCGATACTTTAGGCTACATGCAACGTTCTTTCTTAGGCTGTGTATCTGATACTGACCAAAAAGAAGCCAGAGAAGTGGCAGAAAAAGCCGTTCAATTTGCTTTGATCGATAATATGGATGGTTCAGTGGTCATGGAACGTACAGGTGATTATGCTGTAGATTTCAGATTGGTTGAACTTAAAGAAATCGCTGCTAAAACAAAGCATATGCCAGATGACTTTATTAATGCTGAAGGCAATAATGTCACTGAAGCCTTTATCAAATATGCGAAACCATTGATCGGTTCTGGTTTCAATCCAGGCGCAAGACTGAGATCGCCTATGATTGCACCCATCTTAAAGAAATAATGACACATAACATTAAAGCTGCCGAAAAGGCAGCTTTTTTTATACATTGCCAAGCCAAATATGGCTCAGATACTTTTCTGCAATCCGCTTTGATTCAATCATGGTTTCCAGTCGCGTTGGTGGACGGGACATTTTGTAGTTTGGAAAATATCGCGATAGGTGAAGCGGGATATTGGCATCAACAGAAGCTAGCCAAGCCGCCATGGCCTCTATTTCATCCGGATTTGTATTAAGCCCGTCGATCAACAGGGTCGTTACCTCCACATGTGTGTGCGCGGCAGCTGTTTTTATGGTGTTTAGTACAGGAGGGAGCGCACCGCCACAGATCGTTTGATAGAAACCGTCCGTGTAGCTTTTTAGATCGATGTTCATGGCATCAATATAAGGTAGTAGGGCTTCCAGTGGTGCTTGATTAATAAAACCATTTGTGACGAGCACATTTTTTAGACCCAGGGCTTTGATTTGCTTTGCCATGTGGCGTACAAATTCGAACCATATGGTCGGTTCATTATAGGTATAAGCGATGCCGATGGATTGACGTTCACCTGCAAGTCTTAATAGAACTTCCTCATTTATCGTGTCACATGGACCATCAAAGTTGACGAGTGTATGGTTTTGGCAGAACTCGCATGCGAGGTTGCATCCGAAGGTACCGATGGAAAATATCGTCGATCCGGGTTCGTAAAATCTTAAAGGCTTCTTTTCGATAGGGTCATAGGCATAAGAGATTACCTTGCCATAATTGAGGGTCGTCAGTGTTCCTTCGACGTTTTTTCTGACGCGACATTTTCCAGTCAAGCCAGGTTCGATGACACAATAATGTGGGCACAACTCACATCTAACAACACCACCTGAAAGCGATTTCCAGTATTGTGCAGTCCTTTCCATAATGAAACTCCTCTCGTTTGTTCACATCTTTATAAATCGTCAAATTTGCCGATTTGACTTGCTTTTGCAAGGCTTCTATGACAAGATATAGGTATTGATTAATAGTGGATAGCTATGCGCGGAGGACGGCGATGGATTTATTAAATTGCTTAAATGGACTTGAATATCGTTCGATTAGCGGCGACTTAAAACAACAAATTACTGGGATTGCTTTTGATTCCAGAAAGGTGAATCAAGGTAAACTTTTCGTCGCGATCAAGGGTTTTTCCACAGATGGTCACCGTTATATCGAGCAGGCCATCAAACAAGGGGCTGCAGCTATCGTCTATGAAAACGATATCGATGCAGGTTTGCTTAAGAATAATAACGTTAGCTTCGTACGTGTGGATGATGCCAGAAAAGCACTGGCAGGCATATCGGCAAACTTTTTTGACCAGCCTACATCAAAGCTGAATCTGGTGGGGATCACGGGAACAAACGGGAAGACATCCATCAGTTACTTTCTAAAGGCATTGCTCGAACATGCCGGTTATAAAACGGGTATTATGGGCACGATCGGGACGCTCATTGGAGATAAAAAAATTGAAACGCCCAACACGACGCCAGAATCTTTAACGGTTCAAACCATTTGCGATGAAATGGTGAATGCTGCGGTTGATTATGCAGTGATGGAGGTTTCGTCACATGCGCTAGACTTAAACCGTGTGGCATATTGCCAGTTTAAGTCGGGAATTTATACGAATCTTACCCCCGATCATTTGGAGCTTCATAAAGACATGGCACATTATTTTGAAGCCAAAGCCAAGCTTTTTAATATGACATCAAAGGCAAATATCATTAATCGGGATGATGCTTATGGCCAGCTGCTCATAGAAAGACTGAAAGCACATAGTGCCGTAAGTGTGATAACCTATGGCTTAACAGATGAAGCAGATGTCTATGCCACGGATATTCGATATGCCATCGATCATACCCTCTATATGGCCAATACCCCTTCGGGCACATTCTCAATCAGGGTCAATATTCCTGGCGAGATTTATGTTTATAATTCATTAGCGGTGGTTGCTTGGGCTTATGCTGAAGGATTTACCCCCGAAATGATTTCAGCGGGAATTGAAGCCTTGGCAGGTGTTAAAGGGCGGTTTGAAACGGTTTATGACCGGGACGATAAAAAAGTGGTCATCGATTTCGCACACACTGAAGACGGTCTCGATAAAGCGCTCTCAACGCTTAGACCATTCGTTAAGAATAGAATGCTTTTAGTTTTTGGCGTTTACGCAGCGCCTGGTGCCTTAGGTGAAGATAAGCGGAGGGCGATGGGCGCGGTTGCAGCGACCAAATCTGACTTTTGCTTCGTTACCTCTGATAATCCGAAGGAACAGGATCCGGTGGCGATTATCGATGAAGTAGTGGCGTCGGTTGTAATGAATGGTGGCCGCTATGAGGCCATCGTCGACAGAAAGCAGGCCATAGAGCGTGCGCTGGAAGTCATGCAGCCTGGAGACATCTTATTGATCAGCGGAAAGGGCCATGAGACAGCACAGGTCATCGGGAAAGTGGAGATTCCATTTAATGAAACAGAGATTGTTCAAAATAAAATGCGCGAACTTGAAGCGCAAAGTGCGATATAAGGTGGTAGAACTATGTGTGGTTTTGTAGGATACACGCGTTTTGAAACGGACGGTAGTACCGAAATTATAAAAAAAATGACAGATGCCATTAGTCATCGTGGGCCAGATAGCGATGGCGTTTATGTGGATGAACATGTGGCGCTGGGGTTTCGTAGACTAAGCATCATCGATTTAAGTGATGAAGGCAAGCAGCCGATGTTTAACGAAAATGAGGACATCGTGCTGGTATTCAATGGCGAGGTCTATAATTATCAGGCATTAAGGGAGGAGCTTATCTCGAAGGGCCATCAGTTTCATAGCCATACGGATAGCGAAGTCATCCTTCACGGTTATGAAGAATATGGAACAGACCTTTTAAACAAGCTTCGTGGGATGTTTGCGTTTACGCTTTGGGATACGAAAAAGAAAAAGCTTTTGATCGCGAGAGATTATTTCGGCATCAAGCCTCTATATTACACTCAAAATACAAAGGATGGGTCTCTCCTCTTTGGTTCTGAAATCAAATCCTTTTTAGAACATCCCGCCTTCAATAAACAGCTCAATAAAGCGGCACTTCGCCCTTATTTGACCTTCCAATACTCTTCCATGGAGGAGACCTTCTTTAAAGGGGTTTATAAACTTAAGCCAGCTCACTATTTGGTGGTTGAAAATGGCAAGTTAGAAACAGTCCAGTACTGGCACAATACCTTTAAACCCATCAATCGAGATTTGCGTGAGAATGTCGAGCAAATTAAGGAAATTTTAAAAGAATCCGTAGCCTATCATAAAATCAGCGACGTAAAAGTAGGATCGTTCCTTTCAGGCGGTATCGATTCCAGCTACATCACTGCTTTATTGAAACCGGATAAAACCTTCTCCGTGGGCTTTACAGAATATGAAGCGATGTTCAATGAGACTAAACTAGCAGCCGAGCTCTCAGAAATGCTTGGCATCGAAAATCATCGTAAAATCTTAACGGCAGATGAGTGCTTTGAAGCGTTGCCTAAGATTCAGTACCACATGGATGAGCCACAATCCAATCCTTCGTCAGTACCGTTGTATTTCCTTGCGGAGCTGGCCAGAGAACACGTCACAGTGGTGCTTTCAGGAGAGGGTGCCGATGAGATTTTTGGTGGTTACCCATGGTATCAAAATTCACCTGCCATCGATGCGTATGAAAAGGTCCCATTCGGCATAAGAAAAGGACTCGCTGGTATCGCGAAAAACTTGCCATCTCATAAAATAACCAACTTCATCATCAAGGGTGGGCAACCGGTAGAGGAGAAGTTTATCGGGGAAGCCAAAGTGTTTGATGAGCAAGATGCCTTAAAGGTGCTTAAACCCGATTATCAGAACGGTCCTTCGGTGAGACAAATCACAGGTCCTATTTATGAGCAGGTAAAAGATGAGGACGATTTGACTAAAATGCAGTACCTCGATTTGCACCTGTGGTTGCCAGGCGATATCTTACTCAAGGCGGATAAGATGAGTATGGCGCATTCATTGGAACTAAGGGTCCCTTTCCTAGACAAGGAAGTGATGCGATTCGCAGCGACCTTGCCGAGTGACCAGCGCGTTAATCGCGAAAACACGAAGTACGCGTTACGTGTTGCGGCACACGAGCTTTTACCAGAAGCCTGGGCGAAGCGCCCGAAGCTAGGTTTTCCAGTGCCTATCAAGTATTGGATGAAAGAAGAGAAGTATTATTTAATGATTAAAAAAGCCTTTGAAAAGTCCCAGACAGCTGAGTTTTTTGATCAGTCCATTCTCTTGGGCTATTTAGAGGATCACTATAAAGGTGTAAAAAACTATGCGCGTTATATTTGGACGGTCTATGTGTTCCTCGTATGGTATGATCAATTCTTCGGGGATGGAGGTCTAAATGCGTAAAGAATTTCTTCCGGTAATACTGGGCACAGACAGCAATGCTTACGGAATGGCTAAAGCGTTTCACTTGGCATATGGCATCAAGAGTTTAGTCGTGGGTCAAGGAGAGCTATTTACCACCAAAGGATCAAAGATACTCGATTTGAAGATCATCCCTGATTTGGGGGATGACCGCGTGTTTGCCGAGCGATTGATGACCCTGTCTCAGTCGCTATCAACTGAATACGAGAAACTGATTCTCGTGGCAAGTAGCGATGGTTACGTGGAAAAAATCATCAACAATAAAGCCCTATTATCAGAGGCATACGTCGTTCCGTTTATCGATGCTGACCTGATGAAGACCTTGAACTCAAAAAAAGGGTTTTACGAGACCTGCAATCAACATGGATTAAGCTATCCAGATACGCGTGTGGTGACGCCTACCGATCTGGAAGGGCTGGATGACATCGTTTCTGATCTCCCATTTTCATATCCGATGGTTTTAAAGCCTTCTGATAGCATGCGATATTTTGAGGCGAATTTTGAGGGTAAGAAAAAAGCCTATATCATCGCAGATGCAGAAGCGCTTAAGAATACCATCCGGGCGATTTTCAAATCGACCTATGATCAGCCACTCATTCTCCAAGAATACATCGCTGGTGATGATACTGCCATGCGTGTTCTCAATTGTGTTTCTGGACCGGATGGAAAGGTTAGACTCATGGTTTTGGGTCAGCCGCTACTTGAGGACCCAACGCCGACGCTTATCGGCAATTATACGGCGATAATCGATGCCTATGATGATGCTATTTTCGAGGAATATAAACGGTTTTTAGAGGGGATCGGCTATGTTGGATTCTCTAACTTCGACATGAAGTACGACGCAAAAACGGGAAAATACAAGGTATTTGAAATTAATCTGCGCCAGGGGAGAAGTAGCTTTTTCGTCACGGGAAGTGGTTTCAACATGGCGGCATACCTGGTAGAAGCCTTTATTTATGGCGAGCACATCGAAACGGTCTATGGAACGGCGCCACATTTATGGTTGGGAATTCCCACGGATATGCTGATGAAGTATCTCGAACATCCAGGCCTTAAAAAACGGGCAGCAAAGTTAATCAATGACGGTCATACCAGTACGACGCTTTATTATAAAAAAGACCATAGCCTAATCCGGACGATAAAGGTGTTTAGATATTACCAGAGATATGTCGGGACCTTTAAGCGCTATTTCGTTAAAAAGAACTAAGGAGAATATCCATGCCTATACTCAACTTAGCAGATGCATCGGCTGTGACGCGTTACGAAACCTTCGTAAAAAATGCGCCTTACACATCTGCAACCCAGGACATCCACTGGGCGGAAATTAAAAAAGGATGGGAGAGCGCACAAGTTTATGTTGAAGAGAAGGGTGAAATCGTCGCCGCCATGTCATTGGTTATCAAACGCGTAATGGGATATGCTTTACTGTATGCGCCGAGAGGCCCTGTGGGTGACCCGACAAACTTTCAAATGATGCGTGCACTCTTAGAAGAAGTGCGCGCCTTTGCTAAGAAAAATAAAGCTTTTGTATTACGTTTTGATCCGGAAATAGCCTATGAGGAAAATCTGGTTGGGCAGTATATGCAAATGGGTTTTAAAGTACGTGGCAAGGGCGTCGATAAAAATGCCCTAATCCAACCGATTTACAACATGATTCTAAATCTGGACCAGGAGAATGAAGAATCCTTATTAGCGCGGTTTAGTCAAAAAACGCGTTATAATATCAACCTTTCTCGCCGAAAGGGCGTCGAGGTGTCTTGGCATACCTCTGATGAGGCGCTGGATCAATTCTATGCGCTTTATGAAATCATGTCGGCACGCAATCGCTTGGTCGTGCGTAGTAAGGCCTATTTTAAAGACATGATGAATGCCTTTAAAGGGTGCATCCGCATCTATCTAACCACACATGAGGGCGATTATTTGTCAGGCGCCATCGCGTTAATGTACGGCGATAAACTATGGTATATCTACGGTGCAAGCTCTAATGAAAAGCGAAATTTGATGCCCAATTATCTCATGCAATGGGAAATGATCAGATGGGGCCTTGAATGTGGCATGAAGAAATACGACTTTGGAGGCGTTTTCGAACTCGATAAAGAGGATGGACTCTATAAGTTTAAGGAAGGCTTTTGTAGAGAAGAAGGGGTCACCGAGCTTATCGGTGAGATAGATTATATCTATAAGCCCTTAATCTATAAGCTGTTTACCGAGGGATATCCCTTGTTACAGCGTATCAAAATAAAACTGTTGCGAAGGGGATAACGGAACCCTTAGCAAATGAACAGGCAATAGGAGAATGACATGAGAAGAAAAAGAAGAAGTGTTCCCATCTTACCAATCCTTTTCGTTTTCTTGATGGTAATGATCGGAATCATTATCTATAACAGTGGTTTACTGGTGACGATCGGTTTACTCGAAGGGAATATACCAGATGATTTAGACATCGATCCAAACGATCCGCGTGTCATCGCAAAGGTGGATGAAACCATCGATCGAAATGCCGTGAAGGACACTGTTCATAAATTCGTAAACTTGATAACCGGCAGAGTCGATCAAGGTGTGGCCAAGGTCATCGCAGTGGATGGTGTGAAAGGCTTTAAGTTAGCGGGTTTTAAATACGAGCTACGCGATGCTATTACAGGTGAAGTGCTGGATGTACTGGAAACAGATGCGTCTGGAGAGGCGACTTCAATACCGGTGGATTACAAACAAGCTTATCGTCTGGTTCAAATGAATGCGGCGCATCCTTATGATCCCAATGCCACAGAAATCGTCTTCGAGATGAAGGCGGATATCATGGAGCTTAGCAGCGTGCAGAAGATAAATGAACGCGTTAAAGCTTACGACTCAGATGGTTCGGGTCAAGTCGTCATTACGGAGCTGCTTATGGAGGTGCCGCTAATCCTTCAGAAGCCTGAGTTACCAAATGGCTGTGAAATCACCGCACTCACCGCATTACTCAATTATAATGGTTATCCCATCGATAAAGTCACGTTATCGGATCAATTCTTAGATAAAGCGCCATTTTATAAAAAAGATAATAAGGTTTATGGTGCTGACCCGAACATCGCATTCTCAGGTGATCCAAAAGATCCAGGTGGGTGGTTCGTGTATGCGCCACCGACGGTAAAAGCGGGTCAAGCCTATATCGATTCTGTATCAGGCAAGCACCAAGTGGTTGATTTAACTGGCCTTACTGAGGATGAAATCATGAAAAAGGTATCCGAGGGATATCCTGTGGGAATTTGGGCTACCAGAGACCTCAGTCTAGCGAATTTTGGATACGGATGGTATCTCGAAGCAGATGACACCTATTTCGCAGCCGCGACGAATCTTCATTGTATGGTAATTTATGGCTTTAAGGGAGACCAGCTTTATGTGATGGATCCGCTGGAAGGCAATCAGCTGTATGACCGCGAAACCTTCTTTAGAAGCTTCGAGAGCTTAGGGAGCCGTGCCATGATCGTGGAGGAACCTATAGATGGAAAATAAAAAACTCGGGATCATCGGCGGTATGGGTCCGATGGCGACGTCGATGTTTTTTGAACGGATAGTGAGTAGAACCGTGGCCGCGAAGGATCAAGATCATATCGATCTCGTCATCTTCAATCATGCCAGCATGCCTGACCGGACATCCGCCATTTTATCGGGGGACTACACGGATTTTCTAAGAGAAATCGGCAGTGATATCAAAGCGATGGAGACCTTAGGGATGGCCAACATCGCCATTCCCTGTAATACTTCCCATTATTTTATGCATCAAATGCAGGCGATGACGTCAGTGCCCATCATTAATATGGTTAAGGAAACGGTAAAATCCATTCGTCAGCGTTATGGTGAAGGCATTAACGTCGGCATTTTAGCGACGAATGGTACCATTTTCACTGGAACCTACGAAAAGGCTTGCGCAGAAGAGGGGCTACACTTTATAAAGCCAGACGAAGCGACACAAAATGATGTGATGAAAATCATCTATGATATCAAAGCCGACTTGCCCATCGATGTGGCACGCTTCGAAGCCGTGGTGAACACCTTAATTGAAGCGCAGGGCTGCCAGTGCGTCATCTTAGCATGCACGGAGTTATCGCTCATTCAGCTGAACCAAGAGATTAAAAAGTACTGCATCGACGCCATGGATGTATTGGTGGAGAAAGCCATCGTTTATTCCGGGCGCCAATGTAAACCCTTATGACCACCACACGCCCTAGCGAACGCTGGGGCTTCTTTGCAGGCAAATCACACTGTCAAACTTACGGAGGTAATTATGAAGATCGTTGTTTTAGATGGATTTACATTGAATCCTGGAGATTTGTCATGGGAGGGCATGGCTTCGCTGGGAACCTTTGAATGCTACGACCGAACGTCAAAGGAAGAACTGATTGATCGGGCTAAGGATGCAGAAATTCTCATCACGAATAAAACGCCCATAAACCGAACGACCCTATCACAGCTACCTAAACTCCGTTATATCGGCGTATTGGCCACAGGTTATAACATCGTCGATAGTGTGGCCGCAAAAGAGTTTGGGGTAATCGTGACCAATGTGCCAACCTACGGTACAAAATCAGTGGCACAATTCGTATTTGCCCATTTATTAGAAATCTGTCACCATGTAGCGGAGCATTCCCAATCAGTAAAAGCAGGTAAATGGAATCGAACAGAAGATTTTTGTTACTGGGATCGTCCACTGATTGAGTTAGATGGTAAAGTTATGGGTATCATAGGCACAGGCAGGATAGGTGTTGAGACGGCAAAAATCGCCAGTGCGTTTGGAATGAAGGTCATCGCCTATGCGCCACGTCCTAAGCTTACCCCAAATGAAGGACTATTCGGATATGTAACGCTAGAGACGCTTTTAATGACCTCGGATGTGATTAGCTTACACTGTCCGCTCACAGAGGAAACCAGAGGACTTTTAAATGATGCCGCCTTCGAAATAATGAAGACAGGCGTAATCGTCATCAATACCTCACGTGGACCACTTATCGACGAAGACGCCTTAGCGCGTGCCCTGAAATCGGGAAAGGTCTACGCAGCAGGGTTGGATGTCATGACATATGAACCGCCGAAAGGTCCTAGTCCTTTATTTGAAATCGAGAATTGTCAAATTACGCCTCACATCGCTTGGGCGCCTAAAGAGGCGAGGCAACGCCTTTTAAACACGGCAATCCAAAATGTGCGCGCGTTTATCGAAGGTGATCCAATTAATGTCGTATCGGGAAACTAGAGAGGTATATTATGGTCAAAGCCCTATTAGAACAACAACGGTCCTATTTTTATACAGGTGCCACGCGACCTGTGGCGTTTAGGAAAGCGCAGCTTGAAAAGTTGAAGGCCATGATCGTCAAGCATGAAGCTGAAATCATCGACGCGCTGAAGAAGGACCTTAACAAACCAGCATTTGAAGCGTATACGACAGAAGTCGGGTTTGTTTATGAAAGCATCAATTACACGCTGAAAAACCTGGATAAATGGACGAAGGATGTCGTCGTCAAATCGCCAATTCATCAGCCCTTTGCTAAAAGCCTGATCAAATATGAGCCTTATGGCGTTACGTTGATCATCGCGCCCTTCAATTATCCGTTCCAGCTCTTAATCGAACCGCTCATCGGGGCCATCGCCGCTGGAAATACCGCCATTTTAAAGCCCTCTGAATATACGACACATACAGAAAAGCTAATACAAAAAATGTTCGTAGAGACCTTCGATGAAAACTACCTTAAGGTCATGACCGGCGGCAGAGAAATCACCTCAGAGTTGATACACGCGCCCTTTGATTATATCTTTTTTACAGGAAGTGTTCCCGTGGGAAAATTGGTCATGCAGGCGGCGGCAGAGAACTTGGTCCACGTCACACTGGAGCTTGGCGGGAAAAGTCCTACCATCGTCCATTATGATGCTGACATCAAAATGGCGGCGAAACGCATTGCATGGGGTAAATTCATGAATGCTGGGCAAATTTGCATCGCGCCTGATTATGTCTATGTCCATGAGTCTGTGGAGAAGGAGTTCATAGATGCCGTAACTGAAGTGGTTCTTAAGTTTTATGGACCATTGCCACAAAAGAGCCCCGATTACTGCAGAATCGTTAACGAAAAACACTTCGATCGACTTGTGGGGCTCATCAATCACGAGAAAGTCGTCATAGGTGGCCAGTATGACCGAGCGGACCGCTATATTGCGCCTACTGTACTTAAAGGTGTCACGTGGGAGGACCATGTCATGTCAGATGAGATTTTTGGACCGATAATGCCCATTATGACCTATAGACATGTAGAGGATGTGATCGGTGCCATCAGAAACCGTCCAAAACCACTTGCCCTTTATGTCTTTTCTGAATCGCTTAAGTTTCAAGACCATGTGTTTGATGAGCTTTCTTTTGGTGGTGGTTGCATCAACGACACAATTTTACATGTGGCCTCTCCACATTTACCATTTGGTGGCGTGGGGGCCTCAGGAATGGGCGCTTATCACAGCGAGGAGAGCTTTAAAGCCTTTTCTCATAGAAAGAGCGTATTAAAGAAAACCACAGGATTCGATATGAAGTTTCTCTATCCGCCCTATAAAAATAATCTAAAACTGGTCAAGAAAATTTTAAAGCAGTAATAAAGCCAAAAAAAGAATTAAAAAAATAATGACTATTTCTATCCAAATGATGGGGAGAAATAGTCATTTATTTTTGTTTATTCTTCATGGGATGTGTGACAAATGCCGGTATCCAGTAGCTTGTTAAGTAAAATATAGAGCGTCTCGGCATCTTTTGGGTCCACATTTAAGCACCGGATCAACTGCTCAGGTACCTTTACAGCTTCGTCTCGAAGGTTCCAGCCTTTATCGGTGAGGTGGATAAAGACATTGCGTTCATTATCCTTACTGCGGTTTCGGGTGATTAAACCCTGAGCTTCCAGTTTTTTAAGGAGTGGCGTCAATGTTCCTGAATCGAGTAGAAGCTTTTCGCCGAGTGCTTTGACGTTAAGACCATCCGTTTCCCACAGGACCATCATGGTAATGTATTGGGTATAGGTTAGGTTTAATGGATCCAGAAATGGCTTATAGAGCCTAGTCACTTCTTTTGAAACGGCATATAACGGAAAACACAATTGGTTTTTGAGTTTAAGGGCATCATAGTTCATAAGCGCTTCCTTTCTGTGGAAAAAACAAATCCACTATTTAATTGTACACAATTAAATAGTGGAAGTCAATGCTAGATGATTTTATATCCCACACCCCACACGGTTTCAATCAAAGGTGTATTAGGGGACATGGATTCGATTTTTTCACGAATACGCTTCACATGGACGGTTACGGTGAACGCATCTCCAAGCGAGTCAAATTTCCATACGCGTTCATAGATTTCTTCTTTTGAAAAAACCCGCCCCCTGTTTTTAGCCAGGAGAAGGATGATTTCAAATTCTTTTGGTGTAAGTTCTAAAACCTCGCCACTTACTGTGAAAGTCTTGGTCATCTCGTTGATCATGAAATCGCGGATGATGATATTGGCATCATCAAAGGTGGTAGCCGGTGCATTTTTCATTTTGCTGTAACGGCGTAATTGCGCTTTAACGCGTGCGATGAGTTCATTGGTACTGAAGGGCTTCGTCATGTAATCATCTGCACCCACACCAAGTCCAAGTACGATGTCCATGTCTTGATTCTTAGCAGAAACGATGATGATGGGCATATCTCTTAAGGATTGAATGCGTTTGCAGATATCGATGCCGTTTCCACTGGGAAGCATGAGGTCGAGAATCACCAGCGAAACCCCTTCCAGTAGCGGAATGATTTTCGTGATGTCTCCTGTTGGCTCGATGATGACTTCGTACCCGTTGATTTCTAGGTAATCCTTTTGTAGCCTGGCGATGCTTTTATCATCTTCAATGATGAGTATTTTTTCCATATGGGTCTCCCGTTTTATGAAGCTGTATTTAAGTCCATAATTTTTATTGGTTGGAACGTTTTTCGAAAGCTTGGAGTCTAATGGATATGGTGAGTCCATTAGAGTCGTTGCTGGACGCTGATATCTTTCCGCCATGGGAGGCGATGATTTCTTTACAAATACTGAGACCGATGCCGCTGCCCATCACATCGAGGTTTCTCGATTTATCTGAGCGATAGAACCGTTCAAAGATGCGTTTTAGGTCCTCTTCATTTACACCGATGCCATTATCCGAGATGTTGATAAACACCCCATCGTCGTCTTGATTCGCCAAAATGACGATTTCAAGTGGGCGACTGCTACGGTACTTGATGGAGTTTTCGATGACATTGATGAACACGCGCATGAATTTTTCGGGATCGATTTGGATGTTTGTTTCCTTGATGATGTAGTGTAGTGAGAGCTTCCCACCGACTTTCGTTACATCGGACTCCAGTTCATCCACACAATCTGTGAGGAAATCGCGAAGGTTGATGACCTGCTTGTTCAGCTTAATGCTGCCATGATCAAAACGCGTGATTTCGAAAAGATCGTTCAATAGGCTTTCAATCATGTAGGTTTTCGATTCGATGGTTTCTAAATACTCGCGTTGGGTTTCTTCCGTACGGGCTACGCCATCTTTAAGTCCTTGAACGTACCCGCGGATGGATGTGATGGGCGTTCTGAGGTCGTGAGAAATGTTGGCGATTAGCTCTTTTTTCTCGATCTCAAGAACCTGCTGTTTTTCCACAGAGTTTTCAAGTGAATAACGCATGCTCTCTATACTATCTGCCAGTTCTTGAAAATCGTCTTGTTCATCGTAGGTGAGCTTGGCGCGAAGGTTGCCTTTTCGAATTTCATTTGTGGTGAAGGTCAACCGTTTAATGGCTCGCTTGATGGGATTTGAAATCCATGAGAGCAGAACGGATAATAAGATAAGGTTAAAGGCGCCATAAAGGAAAAAGAACACGGTTTCAAACACTTGATAGGCGAGGTCTAGGCGTGTGCTGTCGATTTTAAGCCTGACATCTATGGCATTTCCGCTGGCAAGCTGAAAGTGATGATGCTTTAGGGAATATTGTATTTTAGGGGACTGCTCTGAGAGGCTTCTAAATAGCCATCGCTCAATCAAACTAAGGTTAGAAATCTCTTCGCTGAAAGTGGTGTAACGAATGATTTGATTCTCACTGACCTCGACGATAAGAAAGGCATTACTGAACTGCTCTTTTGCGTCATTTTGAAACGTATCTGTCAGAAAATACTCAGGAGAGCTGGTATAAGGGGAGACATAGTCCTCGAACTCCCTTGAGACATTTGAAAAATTATCAAAAATATCATAATACGTATCGAAAAAATGAACTGAGCTTAAGGTGTTGCTGAGGAAGTTGTTGGTGATGAATACCGTGAAAAGCGCAGGCAAAAGAACGAGTAGCATTAACGATATGATGAATTTGGTTCTAATTTTCATAGGAGACCTCTTTATATTAAGAAGGGAAATGATGCGATTTCCTTATCTTTTATTATAACGTAAAAATCCCTTAAAGGGGAAATAACGTTTTTATTAAGAAGCCCTTTGGAAAATGAACGACTATGACAGAATTGTCATGGGATTTTAATGGGATTTTCATTCGCCTGAAATAGTAATGCGATATAATGGAAAAGACAATACTTGACTAACCGATTGACAGAAGGAGTGAATGCATGAAACTAAAACGTTTAAAACTAGCGGCGATAGGGGTACTGGCATTATGTCTATCTGCACAGTCGATGGTGGCTTCAGCGTATACTAAAATTTATGAAACCGCATCGCCCATCGAGTATTACGCCGATGGTGTAACCCATCAAAACATTAAGACGTTCACAAACGAAGGCTGGATCAACCTCAATGTCCTTAGGGTTGACCTCACAAAGAATGTGGAAATGACGGTTCTTACAGACACCTTTTTCTCGAGTAGAGATACCATAACCAGTCTAGTGAATAAAAATAACGCGGACGGCACCATCGTGGCAGCCATTAATAGTGACTTTTTTGATGCAGGGAACAGCTCAACCATGGGAACGCTCGTCAAGGATGGACGCGTTTTAAGCACCAGCATCGGCCAACCAGGCTTTGCATCCTTTAACATCGGAACCAATGGTGTACCTTTTGTTTCCTATATCAATACACCTAAAAATACATTTACCAATGGTGTCACCACGCGCGATATTAACTTTATCAATAAGCCGTATTTAATCGGCAATCGCGTCATTTACTATGATAAAACGTTTATTAGCAAATCTTATGGAAAGAATTTAGGCACAGAAGTGCTTGAAATGCTCGTCGTGAATAATGTGATTACTGACATTAGGCTCACGGGAGAACCATTCGTTATTCCTGAAAATGGATATGTCATCGCAGCAGTTGGAACCTCCATCGGCGATTTGGTGACGAAGTTCAAAGTGGGCGATATCATCACCATCAAATATGACGTCAACTTTAGATACATGGACATGAGCATCGGTGGGGGGGCACAGCTCATCAAAGATGGGAAAATCATTCCATTTACCCACAACATAGCGGGCTCCCATCCGAGAACGGGTCTGGGGATTACAGAAGATCGAAAGCAATTAATACTGGTCACGGTTGACGGAAGAACCAATTTCTATCGCGGCGTCAACCAAACAGAGCTAGCGAATCTTTTATTACAGCTGGGTGCTTATGAAGGCATCAACCTCGACGGAGGTGGTTCAACGCAGATGGTGGCTAAGTCACCATGGACCAATCGTCTCTCCATTATGAATTTTCCATCAGATAAAGCAGAGCGGAAGATGTTCACAGCACTGGCTGTTAAGAAGGTCGTTTCAGCCAATCCGGTGTTAAAGCATGTAAAGATTGCCATGGGCAGCACAACCTTACTATTAGGCTCAGAAATGTCATTGACGCTGTCAGGGATCGATTCCAACTATAACGTGATGGCGATACCCCAGGGTGAGGTGACGTGGTCCGTTAATGGGGTTACTGGCACATTTAAAAACGGGAAATTTATGCCCACATCTGAAGGCAAAGGGGTCATCACGGCGAGCTATAAAGGCGTGACGGCGACGCAAAACATCGTCGTTAAAAAAGGGGCAGTTAAGCTTTCTGTCTCACCAGCCATCATAAAAGCAGACATTAATGGCGAGCGTCAGTTGACGTTTAATGTCCTCACTGATGAGGGCGCGACGATTACACTGGCACCTACCGCTGTGAAGGTGACGACACCTGCCGGCCTTGGAACCTATAATGCTGATAAAGGGGCATTTATAGGCGGTAGCCAAGTGGCACAGGGTTATATCACTGTTGAATTTGATGGTCTGGTCACCTATGTACCAGTAGGGGTAGGCACGGATAAACAGCTCTACTATGATTTTGAACGTCCAACCGCGACCTTCCAAGGTTATCCAGCAACGGTTGGCGGTAGCTATATCGAAACCACACTAAATGCAAAGGCAGGCGCTTCTGGACAACTGATATATGACTTCACTAAGCCAGGTGAAACACGTGCTGCTTATATGATCTTGAACAACCAGGTGACGTTCCCATCAGATACGCAATCCATCGGGATGTGGGTGTTTGGTGATCAAGGAAACAGTCACTGGCTTAGAGCAAAGGTTGTGGATTCAAAGGGGACTGCGACGAATCTGACACTCTCACAAAACGTGAATTGGACGGGATGGCGTTATGTCACCGTGGATTTACCCACAAACCAAGTGGCGCCCTTTAAGCTTGAAAGGGTTTATCTCGTAGAGACAGATCCTAATAAACTCGATCGCGGCTATATCCTTATCGACCAAATCGAAGCCATCAAGGGACAGACCTTATCGGTCACCACGCCTACTGATGTGACGCGCATAAAAAATCTCGTTGATTATAAATTACCAGCGGCGATGAAAGCCACTTCCAAGTTTATGAGCTTCATGTATCCGAAGAGCCAGACAGACGCAGTGAAGGCGTTTGTCGCAGGTACGAAGAGTACTGTCGTAATGCCAGAGAACCGTTATGTGAAAATCGAAAACACGGATTCAGTAATCGTCAAACTCAACAACGCAGGCGGAACAATTCGTAAAAACGATTATAAGCAATGGTTGAGCCTGTTGTATTTCGCTCAGAATTATACGCAGAAAAAGCCGGTCATCATCATGATGAGTGATGTGTATACGTTTAACGATGCACTGGAAAAGGATTTGTTTATCGAGCAGGTTGCCACATTGACCCAAAGAGGTGTCGACGTGACGGTGGTTTTCACCACAGCGAACGATTTCTTTACTCAGGAACGTGTAGCAGGTGCAAACTTTATTAAAGTGCCGAGGTCAAACGGTGTCGTGAAGCCACTCAGTATCGGAATCAGCGAAAACAAGATCCATTTTGAGGTGACACCATAAAAAAATCTACGACGTAAAAAAAGTCTCCAGAGGCAATCTCTGGAGACTTTTTCCATAGGCGAACCTAGTTGGATGAGACGTTGATGCTGAGTGTTTTGGTGACGCCGAGCTCTTCAGCATGAATGGTGACAGCGGCTTGACCACTTTGACCAGTGGTCTTTAACCAAAAGGCACGCTGTCCGCCGATAAGGGCAAACGTTTTAGGTCCGATGATTTCAAGTGGGCCCTCAACATGCACGGTGATCACGTGATTAGCGTAATGGAGGGGCTGACCATTATCATCCATCAACTGAAGACTTACGCGCGTCACATCATAGGTGGTACCCTCACGAAGGGTGTCATCATCAGCGACGACCGTGAGCTGAGGAGGGCGACTAGAATCTTTTAAAACCGAGCATACCACCGAATTTGCGATATAACCATCAAACCGGAATACTGTGGATTTTTCACCCCAACTGGCGATGTATTTACCGTAAAGACGCGCGCCCTCTGCCATGTCCATTTTATATTTCATGAAGAGCAAGCCCATTTTTAATTGATCCAACAAAGGCAGTTTATTGCCCTTTTCAACAAACTTCAGTAATAAGCGCTTGATGGTTTCGGCGTCCTTCGGCGAAAACCGTTCCTGGTCCTTTATGAGTGAGCCGATAAGATCATCCACGATGATGGGAGGATGTGGCAGGTGACCGAAATTGACACGGTCAGGTGTGAACGTGGACAGATACACGTCGTTTTTATAGACCTTCACTTCCTCGCAATTGGTAAAAATCGTAATTTTTCCTAATTCAGAGGCATCAAAATCTCCGACATAGAGGTTACTGGCAACCGTCATCAAAGGCTTGGTATCGGATTGTGACGCGTAAACGGCTGCAGCGTATTTTGGCAACCTGAATGCATCAAGTACACCATGATAACAGATTCGATCACCAGAACCGAAATCCTTATGGGTATTGTAGTCGTTCATACACCATCCGATAGCGCCACTTATCTCATTAGAAGCGTAAGCGGCTTCAAGTACACGGGCATGTCTATAGGCATGCTCGATTCTTTTTGATTCAGAGTCGAAGGTTTTCGTAGGGAACATGTGCCCGTTATGTTCGGTGACCAAATAAGGAACCCTTTTTTTTGCGATGTCTTTAACGGTATCCAGTGCATGGTTATATCCGCGATGAACGAAGTCGTTATACGTATAGACGTCTTCTAAAAGATGACTACCGGCGAAGTTACGCACACCGCCAGTTGGTCGTGTGGTATCTAGGGATTTCGCCATGGCATTGGTTTTTTCATAAAAGGCATCCGAATCGGGGGATTCGTTGATGCGAACACCCCATATGATGACAGAAGGGTGGTTCCAATCCCTTCGAATCATCTCCTCGACATTTTTGATGGCGATGCTTTGCCACGCTTCATCACCGATGTGTTGCCAGCCAGGAATTTCATTGAAAACGAGTAGCCCGATTTCATCACAGCGATCAAGAAAATGCTTCGATGGAGGATAATGGGAGGATCTGACGATGTTGACACCTAACGTATTTTTTAAAAGATCCGCATCGGCGTACTGTGCACGCCAAGGCATGGCATAGCCCACATAGGGGTAGGACTGATGACGGTTAAGGCCTCTAAGCTTGAGCGGTTGACCGTTAAGGGTGAATCCTGTTTCAGTAAAGGACACTGTCCTAAAGCCGATCATCGCTTCCCAGTAGTCGATAACCGCATCGGCCGTTTCGAGCTGAAGAATCATCCGATAGCGCTTCGGAGCATCGATATGCCATGGGACAAGTGATGTTTGCGAATGAAGTTCAAGTGTCATCTGTAGATCAGTGATTCCTGAGATTGCCTGATGGGCGATGAGTGTTTCGCCATCATAAAGTGAGCAAATTAAGCCCTTTGCGCCTGCTGTGAGCGTCAGTAGAACCTTCGCATAAAAGTGGCCCTCTTCATCCGTCGGGGTTTCAACCTTTACAGATTTAAAATGCGTATGATTTCGTGTTATCAGCTGAACCTCACGGTAGATACCGCCATAGGTCAGATAGTCGATGACGAACCCAAATGGCGGAATGTTTTGCGCCTCGGCGCTGTTTACTCTAACCATCAGCCAGTTGTTCTGAGGGGCTAAAACATCTGTTATGTCCACTTCGAATGGCGTATAACCCCCTTGATGGGAACCGACCTCGATTCCGTTTAGATACACCACAGCACTGGCCATGACGCCTTCGAAATGGACGAGAACCAATTGATCAGAATCCTTTTCAATTTCAGGAAGCTTCGTTTTATATAGACTTTCGAACTGATAGATGGATTCGTCAAAGTAGTGGTGAGGCATAACGACATTTGTATGAGGTATGCGAACCGGTTCGAAGTCTACGACCTGATCATAGGTGGCTAGGTCGCCATCATGGAATCCCTTGCGAAAGAACCAGTTGTTATTAATGGGCAACGAGGTGCCAACTTTTTTTTTCATAAAACCCCCTACTTAGTACCAAGGCCGAGCTCGGACACTAATTTTTCGTAAAATGCAGCATCGATTTTATAAAGCCTTCTGTAAATCAGTAAACTTCCTATGAGTCCGAAGATGGGCACCACGAACATGAGGAAACGCATGCCAGCTAAAGTCGCCGTCGACTGGACAGTATCTGGGATGAATCCCACCACGTCGAGTCCTAATCCCACGACGAAGGCACTGAGAGCAGAAGCGAGCTTAACCACGAAGGTCTGTACACTAAAGACGATGCTTTCACTACGTACCCCAAGCTTCCACTCGCCGTATTCAACCGTGTCTGCCAGCATGGCGGTGGTGAGAATATTCATTAGCCCTAAGCCCACGAAGATGAAGAACCCGCTGACGAAGAGGAAAGGCACGGAAAAGAACCCGAACTGACCAGCAGAGAATAAGCCGACATAACCGAAAATCGATACGGAAACCCCGGTGGTGAATATCTGCTTACGCGTTAATTTTTTGCTGAAGAGCGGGAATCCCACCATGGCTAATATTTGTGCGATGCCGGCCACAGCAGCGAAAACGCTATAAAGCACTTCGTTCTTTACATCGTATTTGAAGAAATAAATGCCGAGTGTGGTGGTGATGTAGGTAGAAACGTTGAATAACACCACTGTCGCCATGACAACCATCAGTTGGTCATTCGCCAGTAACAAGTTAAATAAACTTTTCACAGATACTTTATCCTGTACCACACTTACGTGTTCACTAACATTTTTAACCGTTGATGTTATCAATAAAACGAACAACACTGCAATTCCCATGGCAACCATGCGATAACCTGCTAGGTCATCACCAGCACCAAGCGCTTTAACCAGTGGGACTGTGGCCACGGTCACTACTGTAAAACCGATTCCTGCACAGACCCTCGCAACCACTGCGATATTCTCCCGTTCCTTTTGCTGAGTTGAGAGGGCGGGAATCATGGACCAAAATGGGATGTCCATAAGCGTGTAGGTCACGCCCCACAAGACATATAAAATTGCTGCAGACCATTTCATAACCGACATGGAGGTTTCAGGTATGGAGAATAGAAGCACGATGATGATCGCATTTAGTAGGGTGCCAATGAAAATCCATGGACGAAATTTACCGTGACGGGATCTGGTATTTTCAACAATCATCCCCATAATCGGATCGTTTAACGCATCAAAAGCTCTGGCAAACAAGAACAATGTCCCTAAAAATAAGGCGCTGATGCCTAATAAATCGTTTAAGAAAAAGAGAATGTAACCGGACACAAAGCCATATACCAAATCCTTACCGAGTGCACCTGCACCATAATACATTTTTTCCTTACTCTTCATATAAAGTCCCCCTAAAAATTAATGATTTTGGATCATGCCATAAATGATGGTTTCGATACACGTCCGCATAAGCTTCTCAGGTTCATGGCTTTCTTCGAGAAGCAGTTGTTTGTATAGCCCTAAAAAAAGTATTTTAAAGATGTGAGGCTCAATGGGTTTAATTTCCCCTGAAGCGATGCAGATGCTTAGCAGTGAAAACGTTTCATCCCAATTGCTTTCAAGGTGCTGATCAACCCTTTCATATAAATCGGGATAGACCTTTTTTAGCGCAGGAATTTGATGATAGTTGAACACTTCAAAATCAGGATAAACAGCCAGTAAAGAAATCAACCGTTCTACGTTTGATAAGGAGTGGTCCTCATAAACTTCATGCTCTTTTCGTTTGATTTCTGCAAATAATGAGTCGATAATGGCTGATAGCAAAGCCTCCTTGCTTTCGTAGTACTTGTATAATGTTTTCTTGCTCATTTTAAGTGCGCTTGCGATATCATCCAGTTTAAAGTTAACCCCCTGTGAGTTGAACTGGATGATGGCTTCATGAAGAATTTTTTTTTGGTTCGAGTTCAAATAATCGACCTCCTTTTTGAGTGAAGGAAACTCAAAAACTATTTTCAGTTTCCATGCTATCATATTTCATTTTTTCTTTCAATCACAAAGTAAGGATTTGATTAAAAAGTCGTTAGAAAAGTCTAAGCCAATGCTAAACTCGCATGGGTTTCTAAAAAAACGCGTGAAACGTATAGTATAGCTAGAGGGATAAACGAGGTGAAAGCATGTTAAATCTTAAGCTGAAAAAACTTTCTGAAGAAGAGTTGGTCAGTCGAATAAAAAAGTGTCTGGATGCCTGTGATGCAGACGAATTAAAAATGATGAAATTTAGTGGTTTGCTTAACGACATGATTTCAGATGAGCATGGCCTTAAGCTTAGGCTCGTGACGTTGGCGAAGAATGGTTATGTGTCACAGCTTGAGAAGCTTAAGTCCAGTGATCAAGCCGCCAAAAAAGTGGAAAAGCTGGCCTCGCAGTTTGCAAAATCCACAGGATTTAGCTATGAAGCCTCCTATGAAACGCTGAGACTTATGGCGAAAGCGATGCAGGTTAAGTCTGAAAAGTTGGCACCTATAGGTGAAACGCCTGCCCTTCGAATTGTTCCACCGATGGGTGGGAACTTTTCTCAGAAGCATTTTGGTGAGGGGACACAGCAATTAAATACGCCTATACAGTCACAGCAATCAGCAAATAGAGCCATCGCACCTGAGGTAAACGGAAAGCTTAAAAAGCGTCGCGTTCGAAACAAGCTCAATTTATGGGCATATTTGATTTGGCTGGTTGGAATGCCATTAGCAGCCAGTGTACTTTATTTCGAGTATGGACAATGGGATGCTTTTATAGCGTTCGGTATGAAAACCATAAACGACCTTAACCTCTCCAACCCGTGGATTGCGGCCATCGGACTAGGCATCACGCTCGCGACGTTACTCCCCATCAGTGTCAATTGGATTTCTAAAAAGAACTTGATCAGTTTTTACCCGATGTTGCTTTTAGGCTGGGAAATGGTGCTTTTTACCATGGGACAAAATGGCGATGTGAATTACATGGCCATGCAGCTAGCAACTGGACTCGTATTATTTGGTTCTTTCGCTCTTTTAGGTTCGACAGCCTATCGTCTCCCTAAAGGTGCCTATGAATATACGGCTTATCGCGCACTAGTGCCTTATTACCTTTCAGCATTGGTATGGTTAGGTGGCCAGTTTATCTTTTACGCAAGATTGATATAAAGGAGGATGACATGTCGGATAGTTTATCAAAAGGAACCTGGGTCGCTTCCAACGAGCGGCGCTATAAGGTGCTTGAAGAAATCGGAAGCGGCGGACAAGGCAACGTCTATCTGGTCGAAAGCGAAGGCATGAAGTACGCTTTAAAATGGTATAACAAAACGTCTTCCACAGTGGAGCAGTACAGGGGAATCGAGCTTTTGGTCGATAAAGGTGCACCTAGTGAAAAATTCATCTGGCCCCTGGTCATCGTCGAAGGGGAATCAAAGGATAATTTTGGGTATGTGATGCCACTTATCGATACGAAGCGCTATACTAAGCTGACCCATTACTTTGGTGGCGAAATCAAAGTGAAGCGATATGAATATTTGATAGATGCCTGCATTAAAATAGCGCATGGCTATAATGAGCTTCATTTAAGTGGCTTATGCTATCGTGATATTTCGTTCGGAAACCTGTTTGTGGATTTCAGTACAGGAGATATCTTGATTTGTGATAATGATAACGTCACCATCGATAACCTTATCGGAACCGATCAAATTTGGGGAACACAAGGTTTCATGGCACCAGAAGTCGTTAGGGGTGAGAAAGCGCCAAGCACTCAGACGGATCTCTTTTCGCTTTCAGTGGTACTGTTTAGGATGCTTCATCTTCAGCACCCGCTTCAAGGGAAGCGAGAGTACGAAATCGAGATTGTGGATTATGATGCGTTAGTGGATTTATATGGAAAAAACCCCGTGTTTATCTATGACCCCATCGATGAAACCAATCGACCGGTGAAGGGCAAGAAGGACATTGCTGACGGGTACTGGCAAATCATGCCCTCCTTTATCAAGGAACGCTTTACAGAAGCCTTTACTGTAGGGTTAAACGATCCAAATCACCGCGTGAGAGAGAGCATCTGGATCAGGGATTTGCTCATGCTGAAGGCATCCTTGATGTACTGTTATCAGTGTGGTGCGCAATTGTTCTACGACCGTCATCGTTTGAACCGACAAGATAATTGTCCACACTGTAATACTAAGGTGAGCGTTTTACCACCACGATTACGGATTAACGATAGAATCGTCATGCTGAACCATGACACTGTCCTCAGTGCAGCAGAAGTGGATGACACACGCTTAATGGACTATGAAGCGCCTTATATGAAGGTGGAGATTCATCCGAGACATCCTGAAATCTGGGGTATTAAAAACCTTTCAGATGATGTATGGCGATATACGACGAAAGACGGGACTGAAAAAGAAGTGGTCAAAGATGGTGTTATTCCCATGAGAGAAGGTCAGGAAATCGTTTTTGGACGATTTGAGGGGCAGATTCGAATGGGCGTTAAGTTAAAATAAATGGAGGATAAACCAATGATGGATAGAGAAAGTAGAATGGGCAACAGAGATTTACATTTGTTTTTTTTAATCGATGCATCTGATTCCATGAGCTATGGTGGAAAGATCGAAACGCTGAATAACGCCATTAGAGAATCGATTCCGCATATCCGTGAAATCGCTCGCGATGCCGAGGGAAGCATCAAGGTTCATGCATTGACTTTTTCAACGGGTGCTAGGTGGGTTCAAAAAAATGTGGACATCAGAGATTTCACCTGGGAAAACATGACGACAAAGGGTGTTACCGATATGGGGAGAGGCTTTGAACTCCTCGCTGAAAAATTGGAAAATGATTTTCAAGGTGAAAGAGGCTACCAACCGGTTATGATTCTCTTATCGGATGGACTACCGACCGATGACTATGAAGCAGGCCTTAAGAAGCTTAAAAATACCAAATGGGGTGCTAAAGCCATTAGGATTTCCATTGCTATAGGCTCTGAAACGGATTTAGATGTGCTTCAGGCATTTATCGGCGATAGCTTTAGAGGAGAACTCAAACCGCTAAAGGCGAAGAATGCATCAGAACTGAAAAACTATATTCGCTGGGCTTCCACAGCTGCATCCACAGCGTCCATCAATCCACTTAAAGGGATGTTACCGCCACCGCCAGCTGTGACACCTGAATCGGATGTGGACGAGATCGATTGGTAGGATTCCCATGAACTGGGCGGTTAAGGCGCGTTCAATCCGTGGCGTTTCCCATGAAAAAAAAGGCACCCCCAATCAAGATGCTTGGGGGTGTGCCCGTTTTGGGTCATATGCTGAGGGAATCGCGTTAAGCGATGGTCACGGTGGTGAAGATTATCAACACAGCGATTTTGGGGCAAAGGCAGCGGTAGACAGTTTTCTGGAAATCGTCTCTGAGTTGAGTGAGCGTCATGAAGATTGCGACACCATCGGACGCACATTGGAAGGTGAGGGTGCCATCTTACTAAAACAACGCTGGCTTGAAAAAATAAGTAGGCATGAAGGGTTTGTGACAGAACGTTCTTATGGTTGCACATTGCTCGGTGCGCTCAGAACAGAAGAGGGGTTCGTCCTCCTTCAGCTAGGTGATGGTAAAGTTGCCTGTGTACTTGAGGATCAAACGGTCTATTACCCATTTGTGAGAGATTCGCGGTTTTCATTTAACGAGACAGCCTCTTTAGCTTCTCCTGATGCCCCGTTTGAGATGTCAGTTCGGGTGCTGACTGGCGATTTAAAACCCATAGCGGTGGTACTGGCGTCAGATGGCGTAGAAAATGCGTTTCCCTACGATCCGTATGATGATGCAGGGTTTTATCTCGAACTAATGCGTCAAAGTGATGCGTCCGGCATTCAAACCCTATTGGAGGATGCAGCGAAGTATTCAAAGGATGACACCACGGCAGTGCTCTTAAGGGTTGAGCCTTGGCCTTTCGATGACAGGGCTCCCATTCCAGCCCGCGTTTGGGCTGAATCGATTCCTGAGCATTGGTTGTCACTTAAACAGCTTGGGAGTCAGCGATTAAGCATGCGACTTTTCATGGGTGAAAGGTTCATTAATGCCGTCTCGAAACGCGGTGGATTAATGCCACTGAATTTCAGTGAGAAACAGCTTTATTACGATTCTGAAAGTGATAGCCTCCCTTTAGAGGTGATGTCCCCTGATATGAACACACTCGATTTAATAAGTCTTAGAAGGATACTGGATAAGCTGTTGGGGATTCCTGTTACTTCTTTTGACAGCTTGGATGAAATAAAAGCTCAGCTTATGCAAATGAGGCGAAATCTGCGATTCGACTATGATACAGGACAGGAGTGGCTTGATAACTCGGGGCATACGATTCCGAATGTGGCTTTAAGGTCGCCAGCAGGCGTGTTCGAGGTCTATTTCGATGCTTGTCTGCGTTTATCTGAAGTTATACCGCTAACGGGCTGGAAAAATCCTATTTGGGGTAAGGTCGTTCAGCATCCAAATAAACCTCAGATTTGGGGGATCAAAAATTTGAGTAGTCACTCATGGCCATGTTATAACTCAGATGGAGCAGCGCTTAAGGAAATCCCCCCTGGTAATACGGTGACGTTGCGTCACGGAACGTGTTGCTTTATTTATGGAATTCCTGTAAAATTTGAGATAAATTTCTAAAAAACTTGATGAATGGATTCTTTCATCAAGTTTTTTTGTGTTTTTCGAAAAATTTTTGATTATTATTATTGAATAAAGGATATCTTGGTATATATATAACAAGAGTGAGTAAACAGATTAAAATATTTTAAAATTGGACAGAAAGGAGTGATTAAGTTGAGGGAAGAAGTGCTTGAGCGACTACTTGCTGATTTTTTAGTGCTGGTACCGTTGATCAACAAAAAAGTATTGAGAGAAAACGACTTATACAAGTTGGATGACCTTTATCCTTCACATGTACAAATCCTTCTGCTGTTGGCCAAAAACAAGCAATTGACCATGTCTGAAATCAGTAAAGAAATTCACGTCATCAATTCAAACTTGACACCTCTCGTTGATAAACTGATCAAGCTGGGTTACCTGAAACGACAGCCTTCAAAAAAAGATAGACGCGTCGTTCATATTTCACTAACGGCCAGTGGTAAAAAGCAGGTGGAGAAGCATAGGCTCTATGCGATTGAATACCTTAAGATGCAGTTTGAGTCCATTGAAGACGAACAGTTAAATGAACTTGAAGCACATCTCGTCGGCATCAATACAATTTTGAATGGATTTCTTTAATCGAGAATTAATTTGAATGGGCTTACCGCATATGGTACGATAAATTAGGATAGAACTATCCTAATTTTTTTTTATGGGGGTACACCGTGTACGAAAGCAAGTTATATAAATACGCTGAATTATTAGTAAAAACGGGTATCAATTTGAAAAAGGATCAAATCCTGGTAGTAAGATCGCCGATTGATTGCGCAGAGTTTGCACGAGCAGTGGTGGAAGTGGGATTTGATGCAGGTGCTAAAGATGTCGTCGTTTTTTGGAGTGATGAAATCTACTCTAAAATTCGTTATTTGAAAGGACCAGATGCCTTATTCGATGAAATGCCCTCTTGGCAAAAAGAATTTTATCTGTCATATGTAAGGCAAGATGCCGCATTTTTATCTATCTCTGCCTCTGATCCAGATAATTTTAAAGACGTAGACCCACTTAGAATTCAAAGATTTGCACGCGCTTTTAATGCAGAGGTTTCTGAATACAGAGAACGCTTAATGAACAATGAGAACGTTTGGTGCGTCGCTTCTGTTCCGACGCCAGCTTGGGCTAAGAAAGTTTATCCTGAGATAGCGGTTGAAGACGCCATGTCGAAGCTTTGGGAAGCGATTTATGAAGCCGTTCGCGTGAATACACCTGATCCGGTAGCAGCATGGGAAACCCATAAAAATGCGCTGAAGTCTCAAATGGCCAAACTAAACGCACTTAATTTAAAATCGCTTCACTATACGAATACATTGGGTACGGATCTAAGGATTGAATTGCCTGAAGGTCATCTCTGGCTGGGCGGTTCCGATTTGACGCCAGATGGTCACGAGTTCATCGCAAACATGCCGACTGAAGAAGTATTTACAGCGCCGAAGCGCGATGGCGTCGAAGGTCGTGTCGTGAGCTCCATGCCACTGAACTTCAACGGCAGTCTCATCGATGGCTTTGAGCTGACTTTTAAAGAAGGCAAGGTTGTGGATTTTAAAGCTGAAGTCGGCTACGTGCAATTGAAACGTCTTTTGGAAACCGATGAAGGATCGGCTTATTTGGGTGAGGTTGCCCTCGTTCAATATGATAGTCCGATATCAAACATGGGACTTCTTTTCTATAACACACTATTTGACGAAAACGCGTCGTGCCATTTGGCTCTAGGTAAAGCTTACCCTGTTTGTATCAAGGGCGGGGAACACATGGACCACGATACCCTCATTAAAAATGGTATCAATCACTCGATCACACATGAGGACTTTATGATCGGTACCAAGGATTTGAAAATTGTAGGGTTGACGGCAACCGGTGAGACAGTTGAAATCTTTAGGGATGGTAATTTTGTTTTATAGGTGACCTTATGCGTTTATTAAAGGCGAAACCCAAATACTATCAAGAAGCTTATCGATTTGATGAAAAAGAAAAGGCTTATCGCATTGAGGTGTCCTTAGATGCTTACGAGGATGTCTATGATGAATGGGATCCATCGCCTTTTAAAAAACGCGATATCGAGGATGAGTTCGACGATTTTATCATGGATTCCTCATCGGACATTCCGCCTCGGTTTAATCTGATGATCGACCTTTACATTCCTAGCGAGGTGAAAAATGCGGTTAAAGAAAAGCTCCTAATAGAAGCGTACGATAATTTTTATCGGTTCAAATACAGACGGGCACTAAAGGAACGCCAATCGCTTAGTAAGAAGGTCATCGCCAACTTTGTGTTGGCCATAATCTTCTTGTTTATCGGTTATTTCTATGAACCCGGGATTGATAGCATTTTCTTGATGATTATTAAAGAAGGATTATTTATCGGCGGTTGGGTTTTCTTATGGGAGGTTTTTACGTTGATCTTCATTACTTTGGTGGAGGAAAATCGTGCTTTAAAGGCGATCCATCGTCTGGTGAACGCGAAAATCAGGTTTCATTATGAATAGTGACGCTGTTCAGATGCTTTGATGAAAGTCGATGGTCGGTAAAACTGACCATCGACTTTTAATATGAAATTTTTGACATAGATGTGATTTTTAATTGAGAATAGGTATACATTAACTAAGCAATCAATAAATAAATAAAATGAAAAAGGACTGATTGTCTTCAGACAGTCAGAAGGTGAAAGTATGAAACAAACCATTGTCATCGCAGGTGCAGCTGGTGAGGGCATCAACACCGTTGAACTGTTTATTGAAAGGATTCTTAAGCAAAATGGCTACGAATTGTTTTCATATAAGAATTACATGTCTCGCGTTAGAGGCGGTTATAACTTTTCCACCATCGTGGTCAGCGAGTCACCAGTATTTGCGACGGTTGATAAGGCCGATATTTTTATCGCGTTGAATCGAGAAGCTCATGATAATGCTGAGGCTCAGATGGTTTCTAATGGACTTTTAATTACGGAAGAAAGAATGCCTGATTTAAAAGAGGTCTCAAGGTCAAAAAACGCCTTTGCCATGGCTGCTGTTGGGGCTGTACTAAAGATTTTCGGTATCCATGAAGATGAGCTTCATAAAATCAAGAGCAAGAAATGGGCCGATGATGTCAATCTCGAAAATTATAAATCGGCAAAATACGGTTATGATCAATTTGCCTTAAAGCATCTACCGCCACGAGGTGGAGAGGGCAGAATCCTGATCAACGGTAACCAAGCGGTGGCTTTCGGCGCTTTAAGTGCTGGGCTCAGCTTTTATTGCGCTTATCCCATGGCACCCTCAACCGGGATTATGACCACACTAGCGACTTATGAGAAAGAACAGAAAATCATCGTAGAACAGGCGGAAGATGAAATCGCAGCTGTAATGGCTGCTGTAGGGGCCTCTTCAAATGGCGTTAGAGCGATGACGGGAACATCAGGCGGCGGGTTTGCGCTGATGGTGGAAACATTAGGATTTGCCGCTGTCAGTGAAACGCCAGTCGTCATCTGTAATGTTCAACGCCCTGGTCCAGCGACCGGGCTACCGACGCGAACAGAACAAGCAGACCTCGCATTTACAGTGACTGCTTCACAGGGAGAATTCAGTCGAATCGTATTAGCACCACTTACTGTTGAAGATGCCTTTTATGATACGCATCGCGCGTTTAATCTCGCTGATGAGTTCCAGGTGCCTGTCATCATATTGACCGACCAGCTTTTAGCAGATACCACGCAGACCGTGGAGCGCTTTGATACGGCATCGCTTAAAAATGAACGTCATTTACTTGAGGCGGTTGTGGAAGATTATAAACGGTACGATTTCACACGCGTATCGGGTGGTAGAAAATATCCGGGGCTTGACCCACAGACGCTCATCATGACAGATTCGCATGTCCACGATGAATACGGTCATGTGACGGAAGCCATCGAACCGACGATTCAACTGAAGCAGAAATTTCTAAACCGAACAGGAGCCATTAAAAGTGCATTAAAAAAACCCGAACTATACGGGTCAACGGATTATGAGACACTTTTTATCACGTGGGGATCCACATACGGTGCCCTTCGTGAAGCGGTAGACCAGTTAAATGATGATGGGAAATCGGTAGCCATGCTGGCATTTTCTGATGTATTTCCGATTCATCCGGATGTAATGAAGCCCTATTTGAAAGAGGGCGTAAAAGTCATTAATGTCGAGGGCAATGCCATGAACCAGTTTGGCATGATCTTGAGGATGGAAACGGGAACCTTATTCGACCATGCCATCAATAAGTACGATGGTCGTCCGTTTACCAGCCAGTATATCATAGAGAAATTCGAGGTGATACAGCATGATTAATATCAACATGAGTGAAAACCCATTTGTGAGGAATACAAAGACCAGCTGGTGCCCAGGATGCGGGAATTTTAGCATACTTGACAGTATTAACGACGCCCTTTTCGCAGAAGGCTTGACCCCTCAAAATGTCTTGATGGTATCTGGAATTGGACAGGCAGCAAAGCTTCCGCACTACATTAACGCACATGGATTAAATACGCTTCATGGGCGCGCCATTCCGGCGGCTATGGGCGCTCAAGCGGCAAATAACGACATTAAAATCATCCTGACCTCTGGCGATGGCGACACCTATGGCGAAGGTGGGAATCACTTTCTGCATAACGTGAGACGAAACTTGGATATCGTCCACATCGTTCATGATAATCAGGTTTATGGCTTGACGAAGGGGCAAGGGTCACCGACGACTGCACTGGGGCAAAAGACGCGACTTCAGTTTGATGGGATGCGGCACGATGCCCTTAATCCTGTGGCGCTGGCAATATCACTTGGGTGTGGCTTCGTCGCCAGAAGTTTTTCTGGTGATCCGGTGCATCTGAAGCAAATGATTAGGGCTGCCATGAATCATAAGGGGTATGCGCTGATCGATGTCATGCAGCCGTGTATCTCGTTTAATCACGTGAATACTTTTAAATGGTATAAAGAACGTGCTTTCTATATACCAGAAACCCACGATGTTACCGATCGCGTAAAAGCATTTGAGCTAGCGCTCCAGTTTGGCGATGAAGGCATCCCAATGGGGATCCTTTACAAGGAAGAGAAGCCGACATTCCTCGAACGCATAAAACACATCGATCGACCACTCGTCAAATACGAAAGAAAGCCAACCGATATCGATTGGCTTTTGGATCAACTAGTAGAATAACTGATATAATGGGGGCACCAGTAGAATGGTAATCAGGCCAGCAAGGCCGATTGCGGCACTACTGAGTGCCCCTTCTGTTTCGCCCAGCTCAATCGCCTTTGAGGTGCCGACGCCGTGTGCGCTCGTGCCAATTCCAGTGCCGATCGCGATGGCGTTAAACTCAGGAAACCATTTGACAAATAGTGGCGCGAGAAGTGCGCCAAATATGCCAGTTACGATAACCATGGCGATGGTAATGACGGCATTTCCACCATTGATTTCTACGAGTGATAATGCCATCGGTGTGGTTATCGACTTAGGAACGAGGGATTTGACCATCTCTGCATCGAGCTTCAGCCACTTCGATAAGGCGATAATCGTGAAGAAGGATGTAAGCACACCGGCTGTAATTCCCACCACCAAGCTGACCATATGTGCTTTAATGACCGCACGCTGACGGAACAGCATAAGTCCAAGTGCCACTGTAAGTGGACCTAAGAAGTAATGGATACCGTCGCCACCGATTTTATAGTGTTCATAGGGAATCCCAAAGGCCTTTAAAAAGGCGATAATAATGATGACTGCGATTAAAAGGGGATTTGCGAGCACATTGTTGGTTTTTTCTTTGATTCTAAGCCCGATGGCATAGGCGATAATGCTGATTAGGATTCCAAATGCTGGGGAGGTCGTCATTCTGTACGTCCTCCTTTTTCGAAGCGTTTCATCAGCTTGGTCGTAACCCACATGGTGACCCACATGGTGGTGATGGTTGATATGAGTGTAATCAAAATGATTTTTGCGATGACAGGCAAGGTTATGCCTGTGAGTGCAAGTACGCCTATGCTGGCTGGAACGAAGAAAAACGAAATGTTGTTTAATAGTAAATCTGAGGCGTCTTTTATGGACGCCTCTTTCAACAAGCCCATAGAAAGGGCAATGGCCAGTAGAACCATGCCCATAATCGCGCCGGGAATTTTAATGATGGGATTTAAAAGCCCTCCGATTGCTTCACCGGCAAGCCAAAAGGCGAGAATTACGCCAAATTGATTGATTATTTTCATATGGGCTCCATTTCTATTAGATCAACTTAAGCATTAAATCATGACTACGCTTTATGAACTTCGTCATGGCGTCTGCTGAAAGAGGGGCGTGACTGATCATGGCGAGGTCATAGAGATGTTCGCAAATCAGTGCGCGCGTGTAATGGTCGATTGCTGTATTCTCGATGAGGTGCTTAACTAACGAATTGTTGCTGTTGAGTATCAAGGTAGTTTCAGTTTTGAACATGTCCGGGTTCATGCCTGGCATGCCATACATGCGCATCATGTCCTGCATGCGTCTGGATTCTTCGGAGAGAACCACCATGCCGGAAAGGGATGAATCTTTCATGGATTCAAGCTTGAGGTTCAGTTTTTCCATGTGAAGCGCGTCCTTGAACATGCTTTCCAGCTGATCCATAGCTTGCTTTTTCTCCTCCTCGCTGAAGGATTCTTCTCCCTTCATGTGCTCGTTTAAGTCCGCATCGATTCTTACGAAGGAGACATTCTCTTTCTTCGATTCGAGTAAAGAGATGAATGGGGCATCTATGGAATGATTGAGGTGGATCGCATCAAGGTCATGGTCTTTGAACATTTTGATATACTGTGCCTGTTGCAGGGCATCCGTTACATAGAAGACTTTATTTTCATGCTTTTCCTTAGCCGCCTCGAGATATTCCTCAAGTGTGACAAACTGATCGGAAAGGGTTTTATATAGATAGATGGTCTCAACACTTTCGTAGAACTTCTCATCTTTAAGTGCACCAAACTTGATGAAAGGGCTGATGTCGTTCCAGAAACCTTGGAATTCTTCACGTTCTGTTTTGAACATTCCCGTCAGCTTATCGGCGACTTTTTTGCTGATATAGTTGCTGATTTTCTTCACGAAGCCATCGTTTTGTAAAAAGCTTCTCGAGACATTAAGCGGTAGGTCTGGACAATCGATAACGCCCTTTAAAAGTAGTAAGAACTCAGGAATGACTTCTTTGATGTTATCGGCCACGAAAACCTGTGAGTTGTAGAGCTTGATTTGCCCCTCAATGGTATCGAACTCTGTGCCCAGTTTTGGGAAGTACAGAATTCCTTTGAGATTGAAAGGATAGTCCATATTGAGGTGAATCCAGAACAAAGGCTCTTTAAAGTCGTGGAAGGTGTCTCTATAGAAGGCTTTATAATCCTCATCACTGCATTCGGATGGTGATTTTACGTAAAGTGGCTTCGTCGTGTTAAGTGGCTTAGGTGCTTCGATAATGACATTGCCCTCTGCATCCTTTGAGGGTTCCTTACCGATGACCGTGAGATAGATTTCATAAGGCATAAATGAGCAATATTTCTTAATGGTGCTCTTCAAGGTGTACTCGTTTAAGAAACTTTCACCTTCCTCAGAGATATAAAGAACAATCTCCGTACCACGTGTTTGACGGGTTCCCGCTTCAAGTTCAAACTCAGTACCGCCATCGCATCGCCAAAGTGCCGGTTTAGCGTCTTTTTGATAGGAAAGGGTGTGAATTTCAACCTTCTCGGCTACCATGAATGCTGAATAAAAACCTAGTCCGAAATGACCGATGATTTGATCCTTATCAGATTTGTCTTTATACTTGTTTAAGAAATCCTCAGCGCCAGAAAAGGCGATTTGGTTGATGTATTTTTTGATTTCTTCGTCGGTCATCCCGATGCCGTTATCAGAGAAGGTTAACGTTTTGGCTTTTTCATCTAGCAGGATTTCGATTTTAAACGTAGGGTTATCCTCGATTTGCGCTTCGTTCATGCTGCTGAGCTGTTTGAGCTTGGTAATGGCGTCGCTGGCATTGGAAACGAGCTCGCGCACAAAAATGTCGTGATCGGAATATAACCACTTTTTGATGATGGGAAAAATGTTCTCACTATGGATGGAGAGACTTCCTTTTTCAACAGACATAATTTCACTCCTTTAGGATTGTTATTAAATGTGTTTTATACACTCTTAATTTTAAGCAGAGGGATTCAAAAAGTCAAGTATTCTTAGCACTCAAATGAATAGAGTGCTAATAAGGAGGGTAGATTTTTTTCGGTTCCAATGTTATAATTGTTATGTCATAAATAAAATGGATATAAATAAAGTGAAGTCGATGCATACGACTAATTAGGGAAAACTGAATGATGCGATTTCCTTAACAAATTTTACATGTGAAAGGGGTAACACCATGAGAGTAAGAGCCATTATGACACCGGCTAAAGAGTTAACTGTACTAAATCCAACGGACACGGCAAAGCATGCCATCGAACTGATCGAGGCCAATGGATTCTTATCGTTGCCAGTTGCTGAAGGGACTAATTTTGTCGGATTCCTATCAAAACAGTTCATCTATGACGTCTATTTTAAAGAAAGAAATCAAGACATCGATGCTTTTTTAAGTAAACCTGTAAAGGATTTCATTTTCGATATCGTGCCACCTGTATCGCCTGATCTTCAAATTGAAGAAGCGGCCGATATTTTCTTTAAAAACAAAATGCGCTTCATCCCTGTGGTAGGCGCCCAAAACGAGTTTTTAGGCATCATTACCCAAAATGCTTTGTTCGGCATTTTAACGAAAATTTATGGGTTACACGATCCTAAAATTTCCATTTTAACAGACGATTTTAAAGGGGTTTTGACTAAAATCGCTGAAACAATTTCAAAAAATGACGGCAATATCACCAATATCGCCTTATTAGATACTGAAGTTATGGGCATCCAAGAAATCTCCATTCGCCTCGAAGGCAAGGACATCGATAAAATCGTGAAAAAACTCGAGGAGAAGGGCTTCAAAGTAAGAGAATTCATCCGATGAGCCGCCCAGAGCGCCCCAAAATCCTTTGTAGTGCGTGTTTAACCTTTTGCAATTGCCGGTATGATGGCAGCCGTTTAAATAACGAATTTGTTGAAATGTTAAAACCTTATGTGGATTTTGTAACGGTTTGTCCAGAAATGGGCATTGGTGAGCCATCGCCTAGAGAAGCCATACGCATCGTAACCAAAAGTGGCGTAAGCAGGCTAATGGGTTCTTACTCAGGCATCGACCATACGGATAAAATGAATCAATATATCGCCAATTTTTTTGCTACCACAGAGGTTGCTGAAATTGATGGGATTATCCTCAAAGGGAAATCCCCAACCTGTGGCTTCAAAGATGTGAAGCATTATGGAAATTTTGGTAAGGTTCCCGCGTTGATGACGAAGACCTCCGGATTTTTCGGTGGGGCCGTAAAAAATCGATTTAAGGAACTGATCATCGAGGATGAAGGAAGACTCCTGAACCGGGAAATTCGCGACCATTTCCTCACATCCGTATTTTTGAGATTTGGTTTTCGACAGGTTAAAGCATCATCACAACCCCTTAAAGCTTTAAACACTTACCACACAAATAATAAATACTTGCTGATGGCCTATAACCAAGCCGCACTAAAGCGACTGGGAACTATCGTAGCGAATCACGCGCATTTGGAGAGTGCTGAGGTGATTTCAGCCTATGATCAAGAGCTGAATGTTATTTATGCCTCGCAGCTTAAACCTGGGAAAAATGTCAATATGCTACTCCACTTATTCGGCTACTTTAAAAACGACTTGTCAGCGGATGAGAAAAAATTTTTCCTGGAACAAGTGGCACTTTATCAAAAGGATTTAGTGACATTTAGTGCCTTACTTCTTATCTTAAAAGCTTGGGTTGTTCGTTTTGATGAAACGTATTTAAAAGAGCAAACCATTTTTTCGCATTACCCCATCGACCTAGGGCGATAAATGCAAAGGGTGCCCCTATGAATAAAAATAAGAGTTTAAATCGCGAGAGATGTTTGATCATCTTCTGGTGGATTTAAACTCTTTTTTTATGAAGTCTTTTTTTATAATGCCCTTTTTCTATTTTTGAGAACGGGTAGTACAAACCCTAATAAGATGAACACTAAGTTAATGAATCCCACACGTAGTAGCCAATCAGCAGTGAAACCAGTGAAAAACTCAAAGGGCATGAGCTGGATCAATCGGTCTGTGCGTGGGTCAAGCAGCCAAAGGTCGTTAGTGAAGAATATTTCATGGAATCTTCTAAACGCCCAATCAAAATCGACGAAGTATAAGGCGCCAAGTGCCACTAGCACGAACAATGTGGTGAACACCGCTGACTTGAATACCTTAGTCATTTCTTTCACGAACGCAAGCTTCTCTTTCTTCGAATACAGATAGAGCAGGATCAGCAAAAGGATCATCAGGATATCGATGATGACTAAAAAGGTTCGTCCACCCTTAACGAGAAAATAAATATCGTGTAAATGGTGTTGCTCCTTTTCGTTATAGAAAACAACATTCTCGCCTTTAACCTTTTCCACGAGAGCGATATCGCCAGAGCCATCATCAATATGCTGTATCAATGCACGGGTGACACGCGTTAAAGCGGCTTCGTCGATGCCGATGACTTCATGGACCTTTAGCGCAGTAAAAGCGTTAATATAATATTCTTCATTAAATGCAAGTGATTGAAACGGTAATAGAAGGGCATTCAACATCAGTATGATGCCAAGTAGTCCTATAATCAGAGGTTTTATGAATTTCAAGCAGGGTCTCCTTTAGCCATGTGATGCTTTCTATTATACCGTCTAATCTACATTTTTCATAGAGGGCACTTGCCTTGTTAGTGTTTTAAAATGATGATAGAATAAAGTATTGACACGTTTTGGAGGTCATATGCTAAGGATTATTTACGGTAGCGCGAAAAGCGGAAAAACAACAAAGCTTTTTAATGAAATCATGGAACTGATGCCGACTAATGGGCATCCGTTAATTTTGATTGTCCCTGAGCAGTTTACATTGGAGGCGGAAAAACAGTTTATTAACCACAGCGCCTCTGAAGGGATCATCGGCCTGGATGTGCTGAGTTTTAAGCGGCTTGCTCATAAGGTAATCAACGCGCATAGGGTTGTTCAAGGCGTAGAAATCGATGATGTGGGGCAGCTGATGATGCTCACACGTTTATCTTTAGAAATAGAACAAGACCTGATGTTATATAGAACCCAAAAGGCGAAAAAGGGATTCCTACTTAAAAGTCAAGAGCTTATCAAAGAATTCAAGCAAAATCGCATTACGCCTGAAGCGCTCAAAGCCTTTAGCGCGCAATTTGAGGATCAACCTGTGATCAGCAACAAGCTTCATGATTTTGGTTTGCTTTTTGAAGCCTATGAGAAGATGAAATCGGGATTATATTTTGACGAAGAGGACCGCTATAACGCATTATTAGAAGCAATCGCCACGTCAGAGATGATAAAGGGTGCACACATTTGGCTCGATAATTTTGACAGCTTTACCGTTCAAGAGCTTGAGATTATCTATGCGCTTGCCTCACACGCGGATAATGTCACCTTGACCCTATGCTTTGATCAGTTGCCAGTTTTTGAACATACCGGGAGATTTTATAGCCGGTTGGTAAGTGAAGCAAAAGATCGTCATATTAAGGTCGAAACGATAAAGTGCGAAGCGATTCCTTCCAATCCCATGATGCATCAAATCGCATTAAACCTACAAACCTATCCTTATCGCACCATGATCAATCAGTCCCTACCGATTCAGCTCATTTCTGCTGATCATCGTTATAACGAAGTCAAATACTGCGCCTCTGAGCTTATACGCTTGGTTCGAGAAGAAGGAATGGCATGGCATGATTTCGCAGTCATCACTGCAGATCTCGACATTTATGGCCCCATCGTCAAAAGAGTTTTCGAAGAAATCGGGTTGCCTTTTTTTATCGATCAAAAGGTGAAGATAACTGGGAATCCACTCGTTCAGTTTATTTTCAGAACGTTAGAATTATACCGTTCCCGATTTGCTTCACAGGCAATCGTCGACTGGGTAAAATCGGATTTTATAGCCGCAACCCCACTTGAACTAAGTGCCTTCGAATGGGAGGTTCTCTCTAAAGGTGTTCGAGAGCGTAAGCTTTTAAACCCAAGTGAGCCATGGGAACGGTTCGGAGTTCCTTTAGAAACGATTAGACAAACCGTGGTGGATATCATCGATGAGCGGTTGAAAGCCAGTAAGATGACCGTTAAAACGGCCATAGAAGCACTCGTTCAAATCATGTCGAAACTGGATGTGAAAGGCAAAATCGACCAAAGGGTCAATGCCTTTAAATCGAGTGGCGATTTCGATGAAGCGCAAAAATTTGCTCAGGTTTGGAACTTAATGATTTCTCTTTTCGATCAGTTGAACACCCTTATGGGGAATCAACTTCTCAGTCTAGACGAGATTTATGAGGTACTGGAAGCGGGCTTTGATGTGATGGAGGTCGGTTTACTTCCGCTGTCTGAAGACCAAGTGCTAATCGGTACGATTGACCGGTCGAGGTCGCATCCTATCAAACACCTCTTCTTTCTGGGTTTCAATGACGGTATCGTACCGGAAATTGGAAAGGATCAGCAGCTATTTCTAGAAGCAGAGAAATCGGCACTAAAGGAGAAGGGGATCGCACTTGTTTCGAACGCGGAAATGTTTGCCAGCAAAGAGCGCTTTAACCTGTATTTCGCCCTTACGCGCCCCAGCGTTCGAACCTTCATCAGCTATTCAAGGGCTGATTCTGAAGGCGCAGTTCTACGACCATCGTATCTGGTTAGTAAGCTTTTAAAGATTTGCCCGAACCTGAAAACCATAGAAACCAATGAAATACCAGCTTTTGCCATCTCAACGAGAGAAGGGACAGCCTCTGAGTTGGCGATACAAATGCGCAAGGCGTTGGATGGCTATGCGATTCACCCGATCTGGCACGCGACACACCAATGGTATCAGAAAAATTCTCCTGATGTCATCGCGTATCTAAACCGTGGTGCTCAGCATACGAATATCGCGGAAGCCTTAGACGCTCAAACGGTACTTGACCTTTATCAATTGCCTATCCACACCAGTGTGTCCGGGTTAGAACAGTACGTCCAATGCCCCTTCAAGTATTTTACATCTGCGGGGCTTAGGCCTTTAGTGTTTAAACCGTTCGAACTGGCTGCCCCAGATATCGGCACTTTATTCCATAGCGTGTTGGAGCACTTTGGTAAGGAAGTCTATCAAAAGGGTTATCATTGGAACAGCCTCGACAAAAATACTTGTGATGTCATGGTCACGGATATCGTCAGCCATTTAACCGACGGGGACATCTTCCATTCGCGGTTTCAATACCAATACCTGGCCCAAAAGCTGCTACGTGTCTCGAAAAAAGCTGTTTGGACTTTAACTACCCAGCTCAAGCAAGGCCGTTTTGAGCCGGCCGCTTTTGAGGTTGCTTTCGGTATGAACAAGGACAGTGCGCCACCGCTCATGATCCCGCTGGTAGGGGACCGAAAGTTGGCGATTCGTGGGGTAATCGACCGTGTGGATCAGCTGACGCTGGACGACTGTGCCTATGTGCGCATTATCGATTATAAATCGGGGATGAAGTCCCTATCATTAAACGAAATCTACCATGGTTTACAAATGCAGCTAATGGTTTATTTAACCGCTTGTGTGGAGAATCCTGAGCATTTCCATAAAGAGGCTGTGTCAGCTGCTGGAGCGTTTTACTTTAAAATCGACGATCCGATGATCGATTCCACTGAGCGAGATCCCGAGAAGGTGAAATCGGTCATCGAGGGCGAGCTTAAACTCGATGGACTCTCAGTTGAGAATCGAGAGGTACTGGAAGGACTGGATCAGGAGCTGTTTGAGCTCGGTTCTTCCAAGGTGGTGCAGGTGCGTCTTAAGAATGACGGCGCTTTCACGAAGGATTCGAAGGTACTTCCTGAGGAGGCTTTGAGGGGCTTAATGCAGCATGTGAAAAAAACCATTACTCAAGTGGGTAACGAAATCGTATCTGGAAAGATTGATATTTTGCCGATTAAGAACGGCCAATCCACCAGCTGTACTTTTTGCGATTATCGCGCCATTTGCCAGTTTGATAGCCAGCTACCTGGAAACCGTTATAAGCAACTCGAACCGTTAGACACAGAGACCATAATAGAACGCGTCGTAAGAGGGATAAATCATGACAAAATGGACTGATGAACAACAGGGCGCTATCGCCTTTAGAAATGGTAATTTGCTCGTTTCAGCAGCTGCTGGCTCGGGAAAAACTGCCGTCCTCGTGGAACGGATCATCCAGCTTATTTTAAACCGAGAAACGCGTATCGATCAAATGCTCATCGTAACCTATACCAATGCGGCCGCAAGTGAAATGCGCGCTAGAATCGAAAGCGCACTTTCAAAGGCAATCGAACTGGATGATGCGCAGGCTGAATTCCTAGACCAGCAGATCAAGGCCCTGAGTCGTGCCAGCATCAAGACGTTTCACGCCTTCTGCCTCGATGTGATTCGTAGCCATTTTCAAGCCATTGATTGTGATCCTGGTTTTAAGATGTTAAGCGAACCCGAGAGGGCGATATTGATGAAGCAGGCCATGGATGAGACGCTGGAATCGGCCTTTGAAGCAAAGGATCCTGTTTTCCTCGGATTTATCGAGGCTTATTCTGGAAATCGAAATGATGATAAGGTCGTCGATCTGATCTCACAGCTCCATAGCTTCATACTCAGTCAACCAGAGCCTGACGTATGGCTAAACACCGCACTTGCCGCCTATGAAACAGAAGGGCACCCCATCCGGGGGAGTTGGTGGGCTGTAATGAAGCAAAGCTTCATCATGCGACTGGAAAGTGCCATCGACTTGATAGATTATGCCAAATCATTATGTATTTTGCCGGGAGGGCCAGAGGCGTATCTAAAAAACCTCGAGAGCGATCAGCAGGGACTTGCGCGGCTCTTAGAGGATGTCGACCAGTTAGCAGTGTTCGCAAATCGCGTGTTGGGATTCAACTTCGATAGGATCGCGAGCATTAAAAAGGATGAAAAGGCTTCTTTAGATGAAGCATTGATCGAAGAAGTGAAGGATATTATTCGAGACAAACTCGTAAAAAAGATGGCGTTTGAGCCCATCAAAAAATTCTTTGAGTATAAAGACATGACGCGGTTCGAAGAGGAGCTCCCCGCCATCGGAACGGCGCTAGAGGCCCTAATAAGGCTGACACAGCAGTTCGTAAGCCGTTTTCAGGCCATCAAACGCAAACAGAATGTCATGGACTTCAGCGATTTGGAGCATTATGCCATCGCCATTTTAAAGGATGACACCATCGCAGCCCACTATCAAAAACAGTTTGATTTCCTGTTTGTAGATGAATACCAAGACGCCAGTGGGTTACAGGAGTTCATCATCAATCGCATCAAACGGGACCATAACGTCTTCATGGTGGGCGACGTGAAACAGAGCATCTATAAATTTAGGCTGGCTGACCCCGAGCTGTTTATCGAAAAATACAAGCGGTTTAAGAAATGGCCGAACCACGGGACTTCAACCGATGTGAGAATCGACCTTAAGCGCAATTTCAGGACGCGAGACTCAATTCTGGAAGTGGTGAATGAAATCTTTCTGACCATCATGTCGGAGGCGCTCGGTGAAATCGACTATGATGAGGATGCTCAGCTGTATCCAGGCGCAGTATTTTCAAAAGGTGATAAACCACCTGTGGCCATTAGAATCATCGAAAAAAGCGACGATGATGCCGATGACGATGCGGATGACGATGACGATACCGAAGATGATGAAGCAGCAGATGCCTTTATGCTTAAGATGAAGTCAGATGAGCTGGAAGCACTCGCCATGACTGATGAAATCAAGCGAATGATCGGGTCGCCCATCTTTCACCCTAAGACAGGCGAATTTGCACCCTGCCGTTATCGCGACATCGTGGTGCTGCTTAGAAGCACGAAATCGTGGACGCCTACCTTTGAACAGGTTTTCCTAGAGTCTGGGATTCCACTATTTGCCGATAGCAATGCTGGCTATCTGGAAGCGCTGGAAATTAAATGGGTGTTATCCTATTTGAAAGTCATCGATAATCCGATGATGGATATCGCACTGATCACGGTGATGCGTTCGCCGTTTGCAGGGTTTTCCATAGAGGAAATTGCGGCGATCAAAATTTTGTCTCCAGATGAGAAAACCTATTATCAAAAATGCCTCGCCATTATGAACTCAGAGGTTCAAACCCCTCTTATCACCAAGGTTAAAGCATTGGTCGATGCCATCCATCGCTATAAGGATTGGTCGCATTACCTGCCAGTTGACGATTTGCTCTGGAAAATGTTTTCAGAAACGGGCTTTATGGCGTATGTAGCCGTGATGCCAGGGGGTTCTATTCGAAGCGCGAACGTCTCTCTTTTAATCGACCGGGCTTCGGCGCTAAGAGGTTCGAACATCAACCATGTGGGTCAGTTTATTCAATACATTGAAAAAATGACAGCCACCAGTGGCGATTATGGCATGGCTAAAACATTAGGCGAAGCGGATGATGTGGTTAGGCTTATGAGTATTCACAAATCAAAGGGGCTTGAATTCCCGGTGGTTATGATCGGCGGCTTGGGACGTAAGTTTAATTTTATGGATGCGCAAGGGGATCTCCTACTCCATAAGTCTCTCGGTATCGGTTTATCCATCGTCGATCTTTCACTTCGAACGAAATCAAAATCCCTTGGTCAGATGGCGATTCGTGAGCAACTAAAGCGCGAAACCCTCTCGGAAGAAATGCGTGTGCTCTATGTGGGACTTACGCGTCCGGTGGATCAGCTCATGCTGTTCGCCACGGTTTCTGATGCGAATAAAAAATGGCGCCAATGGCAACGCGGTACAGATTTTTTAACGCTTTCCAGCGCCACTGGATTCATCGACTGGATCATGCCACCCATTCTCGGCCATCCACAGGTGGATGTACAGGTCGTTCGCGCTTCTAGATTGGCACAACAACGCCTCCTTCATGATCATCATGCGACCCAGACGATTTTTTCCGCAGATCAGGTGGATGAAGCGTACTATCAGTCTGTTGCAGGTCGTCTGGCATTTAGACCGAAAATGGTCATGGATCAAGGGTTTAAACCGCTTAAAATATCCGTATCCGACCGTGTTCATGCCCATCAAGAATCAGCGTTTGGAACGATCAAGGTACCGGCCCTCGTGCCACTCCCTGATTTTATGCAGACGGAAAAAACACTGACGCCTGCAGAGCTGGGAACGGCGATTCATAAGGTGTTTGAACGCATGGATTTTAGGCTGGAACCGCGGTTGTTTAATGTTGCAGCCTATTTGAGTGACCTAAAAGATCGAGGAATTCTATCTACGCTTGAAGCCTCTAAAATCAATCTGAAATACATTGAGGAATTTGTTTCCTCGACGTTTTATGAACGTATAAGAGCGAGTCTAAGGGCGTCGAAGGAAACACCATTTGTGCTCATGGATGAGGGGCAAATGGTACAGGGGGTAATCGACCTCTATTTTGAAGAGGCGGATGGCATTGTACTCGTTGACTATAAGTCAGATAACGTATATGCTGGGAATATGGAAGAAATTGCAGCCTATTATCGTCCACAAGTGGAACTGTATGAGAAAGCATTGGTTAAACTGACGGCTAAGCAGGTAAAAGAAAAATATATCTATTTTATTCAGGAAAACCACGCCTACCGGTTGGTTTAATCAAATCATGGGTTAGTAAGGAGGGTTCCATGAACTTACAAAAGGAGCTCGACACGGCCATTGGCGCAGCGCTTTTGGCAGGTGAAAAAATAATGGAAGTCTATCGTAAGGATTTCACCATATGCTATAAGGATGATCAATCGCCAGTCACAGATGCTGATTTGCAGGCGAACAACATTATTCTGGAAGTGTTAACCAAGGCGTTTCCAGAGGATGGCATGTTGTCTGAGGAAGTGGCAGATGATTCAAGCCGTTTCGTGAGAAAGCGCTGCTGGGTGGTGGACCCCCTTGATGGCACGAAAGAATTCATCAAAAAAAATGGAGAATTTTCTGTAAGCATAGGCCTCGTAGATGAAGGGGTAGTCGTTCTCGGTGTGATTTATATTCCCGTGAGAAAACGCCTTTACTATGCCGTTCAAGGAGAAGGGGCTTTTAGACGCGAATCCAATGGTGAGTGCGTTTCATTATCTGTTTCGGACCGTACTCGCCCATTTAACTTGTTGATTAGCCGTTCGCACCCATCAAAGCGGACCGTGAACCTGCTTACGGCCATGGCGGAGGACATCCTAAGTGTTACTGAGATGGGAAGTGCCATTAAAGGGTGCTTGATTGCTGAAGGACTATACGATGTGTATTACAATTTTGGTCATTCCATGAAGTGGGATACATGTGCCATGGAATGCATCGTCCATGAAGCCGGTGGCATGATGCGTCGCTTAGATGATGCGCCCATTGATTATCAGGAGAAAGAAACGAAAAACTACGGATTTTACATCGTCAACCGATTGAGTAATCGTATCGACTTAACTAAGATATAAGAAGGAATGACATGAAAAAAAAATATCAAATCCTCTTGTTTGATTTGGATAACACCTTATTTGATTTCGAGGCATCAGAGAAACGCGCGCTTGAAGAGACGAAGCATCATTTTGAAATTTCCATGGCACTGGAGGAATTTATCCAGAATTATCATGAGGTGAACAAGCCTTTATGGGAGGCTTTGGAACGTGGTGAGATCACCAGTGAAGCGATTAGGACGCTTAGGTTTGAACATTTGATCAAAAGAATCGGTCTGCCCATCAATGCCCTGGAGATGAGCCACTTTTATGTGTCTAAGATCTCTCGAGGAATAGACACCTTTCCACACGCTAGAGAGGTCCTGGAGACTTTAGCGGCTAAATATAGGCTAGTGGCGCTGACCAATGGTATCGTGGATATTCAAACTGGCCGTCTCATGCATTCTGGATTGGGTTCGTATTTTTCTGCAGTCGTCATCTCAGAAGAAATCGGTGTTAGCAAACCCCATGTGGAAATTTTTGAAGCTGCACTGAATCGTATAGGTCATAAGGATAAGGATTCCGTGTTGATGATCGGCGATTCCATCAAAGCTGATATACTAGGTGCGCTAAGTGCAGGCCTCGATGCTTGCTGGGTCAACCTAAAGGGTCAAAGTAAACCTGAGCTACCAGCGCATGTATTTGAAATCAATACCCTGGATCAATTGTTGGAAGTCTTATAATGGCCACTGGAGGCATAAATGGTTTTAGAAATCATCAAATCGACGGAGTATCATAAATCACAGTGGGCGCACGGGGAAACCACGGAGCTGTATCTCTTTCCCAGAGACAGTAGTTATGCCGCACGAACGTTCAAATGGCGTGTTAGTGCGGCGACAGTGGACGCGGATACCTCAACCTTCACAGTCCTATTCGGCGTTAGACGCTGGATCATGCCGTTTGATGCGGAGCTCCATTTGACGCATGCCCATAATGACAAGCCGCTCTACAGCATCACCCTTAAACCCTATGAATCTCACTGCTTCAAAGGGGATTGGGAAACACAGAGCATCGGGAAGGCTGGCGACTTCAACCTAATGTTAAAGGATGACGCCTATGGCATCTTAAAACCAGTCAAAATAAATGAAGGGTCAGAAATCATGCTAGGCACTTTGTTTCACGAAGCGTTTGATGAACGCTTACCACTGGCAGACCATCAGTTGACACTGGGACTTTACTCGAGAGATTTTGACATGACCCTTAATACTGGAGACGGAACCGAAAAGCTACAGCGCGGTGATTTGATGCTGATTCACTATACGCTAGAAGAAGTGGACCACATCAAACAATTCACCATGGACCATCGTGGTGAAAAATCGGGACATGCCGTATTGTTTGCCGTTACCACGATGTAACCTGAAAAAGAAAACACTCGAAGCGAGCGGATATCCAGTCGAATCGAGTGTTATTTTTATGCCGTTTCATGTGCGGGTAAAAACAAGGTAAAGGTAGTGCATTCATTTAGCGCACTGTCCACGTGGATCTGGCCGAGGTGCTGTTCGATGATGATCTTCGCGATGGAAAGCCCAAGTCCAGTGCCGCCGTGCTGATTTTCCTTAAGCTTGGTTCTGGATTTATCTGCGCGATAAAATCGGTCGAAGATGTGAGGGAGATCCTCCTTTGAAATACCGATGCCATTATCGGAGATGACGATGATGATGCTCTGCTGTGATTTGCGAAGGGAAAGCGAAATTTTGCCTTCGTCAGGGGTGTACTTGATGCTGTTATCGATAAAGATCCGCAGCGCTTGTTTTAGTTTGTCGGCAGAGCCATTAATGATGATGTCGGCGTCGATGGTTTCTTGTATCTCGTGAGAAACATCGATTAGTCGCGTTTCTTTAACGATTTCAGTGAACAACTCGGATAGGTTGAATGGGGTCACGTCCATTTTTAGGGAACCTTTATCATTTCTCGCGATAAAGAGCAAGCTTTCAACCAAGCTGTGCATATTTTCAGTTTCACCTAATATGGCCTGAATACTTTCCTCAAGTATGGCTGGGTCGTCCTTCCCCCAGCGGTTCAGCATGCCGGCATATCCCTTTATGACGGCGATAGGGGTCCTTAATTCATGTGATGCGTCAGATACGAATTGTTTTTCTCTTTCATAGCTCTTTTGAATGTCGTTGAGCATTTGGTTAAAGGTAAGCGCCAAATCCTTAAGCTCATCCTTCGTACCACTGACATTAAGGCGCGTGCTCAGGTTGTTTGCCGATAGCTCCTTTACCTGCTCGGTCATGACCAGTATGGGCTTTAGATGCTTTTTCGACATCTTAGAGGCCGATCGGATGGAGGTTAGGATCAACGCGATACAAAGGACAAATCCAATAGGAAAGGTCGCTTCCAGGGTGCTGGTTTGACTGATCATGTCAGTGCTTACAGCCAGATAAATCATCGAGTTGTCCTTCAGTAAAACCGAATGGACCTCGTGAATTTGAGGAAACGACGGAAACTGGGTGAAATCATACTCCACGATGCTTGAAAGGGATTCATAGCTGGCTGGAATTTCTGCAGTGGCGTACAAAAGTGTTTGTTGCCCATCGAAAACATGAAACGTCAAATTTCTATGCGTTAAGAAATCGGCAATTTCGACGCTGTCGTAGGCGACATCATCCAAAAGACGTTTTTCGATATACCCTAGATCGCCAGAAAGCTGCTTTTGCGCATCATAGAATAAATAATAGGAAAAGGCACCGTAGATGACGAAGAATAGGAAAGCGGTTAGTAATACGAGCCGTAATGCATATCCCAGCGCCAGTTTAAAGGTGATGTTGAATCGGATCAGAGAGATGAAACGGTCATAGGAACTGGCAAAGTAGTTTTCACCAGGCTGATGTCGATCGGCGCTCTCTGCTTTCGGTGGGGATGCCTTTTTTTTCACATCAGAATTAGACGTCGGTCTTTTCTTCTTAGGGGGATCGATGGCCACCTTCACCTGGACGTCTTTTTTTATAACCGGTTGATTCTCGGGCTTGTTCTCAGGTTTATTTTCAGATTTATTCTCAGGCCTACTCGCGGACTTACTCTCAGGCTTACTCTCAGGTGCCGCCTTAGGGACGGTGGCCTTTTTAGTTTGCGCTGCGGGAGGCGGTGTTTGCTTAATTGTCTTACTGTCGGTTTCTTTACTAATGATTTTCATCTTTGAACAGGTAACCTACCCCTCTTACGGTATGGATGAATTTAGCGCCAAAGTGGTCATCAATTTTACTTCTCAAATAACGGATATAGACATCGACGATTTTCGTTTCGCCGAAATAATCATACCCCCACACTTTGTCGAGAATTTGCTCTCGAGTCAGGGCGATGTTGCGATTTTCTGCGAGATAATGAAGCAAATCAAACTCGGTTTTAGTGAGCTCGATGGGGTTTTGGTCATAATAGGCGGTGTACTGGTTATAGTCGATTTTAAGCTTGCCGGACACGAACGTATTCCCCACGCTTGTGGTTTGTGTCGCAATTTTTCTAAAGATTCTTCGGATCCGTGCCAATAACTCCTCTATGGCAAAGGGTTTGGTCATGTAATCGTCTGCACCGAAGTCCAGTCCCATAACCTTGTCCATGGTGTCATCTTTGGCAGTGAGCATGATAATGGGAATTTCAGAGTTGAGACGAATTCGTCGACAGACCTCCATGCCATTTAAACCAGGAAGCATGATGTCGAGAACGATCATATCAAAATCACCCTCAAGTGCCTTCTCAAGTCCTGTACGGCCATCGTTGGCAGTTTCTACAGAAAAGCCTTCATGTTTCAATTCCAGTTCGATAAATCGTGCGATTTTCACATCATCCTCAACGACGAGTATCTTTTGCATCTTCAACCTCCATTTTTAAACCACTGTCTTGATTCTACTATAACATTTGGTGCGTTTGAAGGGAAGAGAAGAAACGGCGCTAAGCTTTGCCTAGCACCGTTACCTGTGATTACTCCATGCGATCTTCGTCGTCTTTTTTCTTAGGTGACTCAAATACTTTTTCGATATCGATGTTTTTTCCATCATTATCTAAAATCGAAATCTTATATCCGAAAACATAAGGTAAGATTAAGATGAAAAGTGAAACTGGCATCGTAAACAGAATCAATAATGCGGCGATGGTAAGTGGAATATCGATGAGACGTTTTGTAGAGTTGCCGATAACGAAGCTAGTCTTATGCATTTTATCGAAGAATCTTTTCAAATCATCGAAAAAGTCATTTTGTGGTCTAGGGCGACTGTGTCCTTGATGGTGTGCATGAGGACGATTAGGACGAGGTCCTGTTTTTGATGAAGCGGTTTTGTTAGATGCCTCGAGTGAGATAAGTGCTTCCACCATATCACCGTTATGTGCTTCTAACGCTTCCTTTGCTTCCTTATAGCTAATGTTTGCACGCTCCATGAGCATATCGATTTTTTCTAAACTTACTGACATATGATTTCCTCCTTTTATTTTGAGTGGTTCTTCACTTCTATGACATGATTATAGCGCAGGTTTCTTAACCACCCACCAAAGAACGGTTAGAATTTGGATAGAAATCGAGAAATGTTTCAAATGTTAAGAAAGCGTAAGGGTCATTAATGAATGTTAATCCTTTATCTATTGAAAAATGAATGCGTTGATGGTATCATCAATATCGTTGACAGGTAATACGATTGAATTGCACAGCGTTTACATTTATCCCCCCCTTTTAGCATAAATGTAGATAGTCAATTCAGACGCACAGAGGTGCGTCTTTTTTTTACCCATCAAATGGCAAAAAATGGAATCTTGACAGGATGAAAAAAACACCCTAAACTGAATAAAATAGGGTGCTCAAGGTGACTGAAAGACTTTTTTCAAGAATTGTTCCAATAAAACACAGAGCGGGTGGACACTGATGGGCGTAAGCACCTCAAGAATCGCCGTATAGTACCATTTCTGCTCATCGTATCCTGCATTAAATGCCTTCCAAACATCTGGGCCACTAGCCGCCATATGACGTTCAACACTGGCTAGATTTACCAGCTTGTCCACACATACGATATAGAGGACATCCAGTGGTGCACTTTCAAGTCCGAGAAGATAATCGATTTTCCGCTTCTTCCAAGGGTCTTTTTTATTTTTTTCTGTACAATAGGCGACATACATGGCCACTCTCGATCCAAACGTACTCTGGATTTCTTCATAGGTTAATGAAGTATCCTCCAGGGTATCATGTAGAATACCAGCGATGATGACTTCATCTGGCAGACCATGCTTTGCCAGAATCATGCCCACCTCTATGGGATGCGCCACATATAAATCGTTATCCAGTTTTCGTCTTTGATCGCCATGAGCGGCGATGGCGGTATGTATAGCGGTATAAATCATCTTGACCTCGAAATTTTGAAGTGGTTGCTAACTCTATTTTAACATAATTGATGGATTTAAGGAGGATAATTTGACCATAATAGGCACCGGCGTGGATATTTTAGAGATAGAAAGAATCGAGAAGATTATAAAGGAGAAACCGCGATTTGTGGAACGATTTTTCACAGTTGAGGAACAAAAGTTCTTTGCTTTACGTCTAATGTCTGTTGAAACCATCGCTGCGGGCTTTGCGTCCAAGGAAGCGGTGGTAAAAGCCATGGGTACCGGTTTTAGAGGCTTTGAAATGAAGGATGTGGAGATATTAAGGGATTCTTTAGGGAAACCCATCGTGAACCTCTATGGAAAAGCGAAGGACATTGCACTTGGCCTGGAGATTGATTCATTTCAGATTTCCATATCACATTCTGACCATTATGCCGTCTCATTTGTCATCGCCCTTAGAAATCTGTAAACATGTCAAAAAAGTATGGATTATTCTTATAAAAAGGCGTAAAATTAAATGCGGATTATCTAATAAAAGAGAAATGATGTTGAGGTGGTTATGAACGTATTAACACGTCCTGTTTGGGCAGAGATTAACCTGGATCATTTAGCACGTAATATAAGAGAAGTACGTCGAGTGACACGCGAGGGCACACTGGTCACAGCGGTTATAAAAGCGGATGGTTATGGTCATGGTGCAGTTCAAATCGGACAGACCTTACTTGATAATGGCGCGGATCGATTTGCAGTGGCCACCTTATCAGAGGCCATTTCACTTAAATCAGCCTTTCCTAATACAGAAGTCATGGTGCTTGGCTACACGCCAAACGAAATGATTGATGGTGCCATCGAAAAAGGTTTGATCGTCACCTTATATTCTTTAGAGCAGGCAGAGTGGTTTAATCATCGGGCATCAACATATGGAAAGAAACTAAAAATACATGTGAAACTTGATACGGGCATGCGCCGTATCGGTATGGAAATTAATGAACAAACGGTGTCCGATATCACCCAAATCAGTAAACTGAAACATTTGGAGCTTGAAGGGATTTTTACACATTTTGCTGTGGCTGACGAGGTGGATAAGTCGTTTACACATGCGCAAGTCCAAAAATTCCTAAGTGTCTGCGATGCACTGGAAGCACAAGGGATCAAAATTCCCATCAAACACGTTTCAAATAGCGCCGCTATCATCGATCTTCCTGAATACAACTTTGATATGGTCAGAGCGGGAATCATGCTCTATGGTTTATGGCCTTCTCCCGATGTTCTTAAGGACCGAGTGACGCTGAGAGAGGTCATGTCGCTTAAAGCCAACATCGCCCATGTAAAAACCATACAAACAGGAGAAGGCGTCAGCTATGGTTTAAAGTTTAAAGCTGACAAGCCTACTAGAATCGCCACACTCCCCATCGGCTATGCAGATGGTTTTTCACGCAGTTTTACCTTTAAAGCTAAGGGATTCGTCAATGGAACCTTAAAACCCATCGTCGGTCGAATTTGCATGGACCAGTGTATGCTCGAAGTCGATGGCCTCGATGTAAAAGTAGGGGATACGGTCACGTTATTTGGTGAAGAGGGTCTATGCATAGATGATTACGCTTCAATGATTAGCACTATCAACTATGAGATCGTCTGCATGATCGGAAAACGCGTTCCGAGACGATATGTGACAGGCGGCAAAACCGTCCTCGTTAACGATATGGTTTTAGGCCAGAAATAGTGTCTAAATTGTGGTGCACGACTTAAAAATGTGGTATCATTACCTTAGGGTTTGATTGGAGAGGAAACTTAACGTGAATATAAAAAGAGGCGATGTCTATTTTGCCGACTTGTCACCAGTACGTGGCTCAGAGCAGGGTGGTCAAAGACCAGTATTAATTATACAAAATAATATAGGTAACAAGTATAGTCCGACGGTTATCGTCGCAGCCATCACTGCAAAAATCGCTAAAGCGAAATTGCCAACACATGTCGAGGTCGGTGCATCGCAAGTAGGTCTTTTGAAGGATTCTGTGGTTTTAATGGAACAGGTGCGTACCATTGATAAGACGCGCCTTATTCAAAAGCTCGGTCAATTGGAAGACGATGTCATGATTAAGGTCGATAGAGCCTTGATGATCAGTTTAGGGTTATACGAAGATGCGACTTGAACCTGTATAGTTATATGCAGGTTTTTTCACGTTATTGGAGGGTGCCATGCGTAGAAAAATATACTTAAGCTTATTACTAGTAAACCTATTATTAACCCTAGCACTTTTTGCATTTGAACTGGGCTTTTGGTCGCGGGATGCTTTACCACCACTGGGAATCGCAGCGTATAAAATTCTCAGTCAGTATGGTTTGCTAGCCTTTATCATGATTGTTTTCAACTGGATTTTCGATATAGAGGAGCGGTTCGAGTGGGGATTATTTGCGACTGGGTTGTTGATTATTCCCGTTAGCGTGTTCGTTTTTCCACAGCTAAATACCACACTGAGTATTTTGACGGGGCTTTGGATTATCCCTTTAGTGGCACTGATTTTTTTCATGGAGTATGGAAAGGAACTGATGCTTAGCAGTACGATTTACACGATTCGCGGCTTGGTGGGTAAAGGCCTCGTCGCACTTTGGGTCGTATTCTTGTTTGCCCTCTATGCAGGTGTGAGTGCAGGGCTACAGATGTTCCTATCGGAGGTGGCGCCGGTTGCCATCACAGCGTCACAGCTTTGGTTTTTCACCATCGCTGCCATCGTGTTTATCGTCATCAGCTATGTCGTCAAGTTTGGATATGCTAGAGGCATACGCGAAATGGAAAACAGCTCTTACCTAGCTGAGGATATGAAGCGCTTATTAGATAGCAGTGTAAAAGTGGGACATCTGGTGGTGCTCGTCCCTATGTGCTGGATTGCATGGCAGTTGTTGACTGCGTTTATGCGCATGAACAGCACGGAATCATTGGCACCCATCGTCACCCTCTTTTATGCATTACTGGTTTCAGTGATCTTTATGAATGGTCGCGGGGGCTCGAAGCTTCAGTTCTTCACGTTGCTGCTCGCTTCGCTAGGACCTTATATCACCGCAGTGAGTTTTATTCGGACAGAGGAGATTCTTGATAGAATTTTGGATAGTTTTATGATTTTAGGAATTGCCAGTTTAATCGCCATCGTTTTGGTGCCGATTCATGAGCTGGTCTATCGATTGTTCAGTGCAAAAGCGAGCAATCAAGCATAATCAAACATTTGGCATTTTGGAGGGTTTATGGAGGCAGTAAGAATATTTGGCGTACGTTTTGATAATGTCACGGCAAGCGAAGCGATGCGCCGTTTTATCGCGATGATGGAAAGTGGAGGACTTAAGACGATTTATACGCCTAACACTGAAATCATCATGAAAGCGCAGGAAGATCCGACATTCAAGCAAGTGTTAAATGAAGGCGATTTGGTGATTCCCGATGGGATTGGCGTCGTTTTGGCTTCGAAGATTCATCATTTAGGTCTTAGTGAACGCGTACCAGGTATCGAGCTCATGGGACTAATGCTTGAGTTTTGCAATCGTGCAGGTAAATCCATCTATTTATTCGGTGGCGCCCCTGGAATTGCTGAAAAGGCTTCAGAGAAAATTTTGTCCACCTATCCGAACCTTAAAATTGTCGGAATCAGAGATGGCTATTTTAAAGAAGAAGATGTGTGGTCCATCCTGGATGACATCAATGAAAAGAAGCCGGATATCTTATTCGTGGCTTTGGGGGCACCTAAACAGGAAAAATGGATCCATCAACATAAAAAGACCTTAAATGCAAAGGTGGCCATGGGCGTCGGTGGTGCATTGGACGTGTGGTCAGGTACCGTTAAACGCGCGCCAGTCATCTATCAGAAGCTAGGATTGGAATGGTTTTATCGATTGTTGAAGCAGCCTTCTAGAATAGGTCGCATGATGTCCCTTCCAAAATTCATGATCAAGGTCATTTTAACGAAGCATATCGAAGAATAACGATTAGGAGGCATATTATGGAAAAAATGAGTATGGGTGATTTGCTCGATCAATATGGCACTACCGAAAAACTATACACAGGTGATGTGATTGAAGGGTTCGTCATCTCATCTAATGCAGATGAGGTTATGGTGAATATCAATTATATGGCAGATGGTATTTTGCCTAAAACAGAATTACCTGACGGTAACCCGCTGGATTTTTCTCCCGGACAAGCCATCAAGGTCTACGTGTTAAAGAGTGATGACGGTGAAGGCAATGTTCTTCTATCGCTTAAGAAAGCCTATGAAATCATTATTTGGGACGAGTTCCAAACCTTATTTGATAAGCATCAATCATTTAATGTGAAAATTAAGGAAGCGGTCAAAGGGGGAGTTGTCGGTGTCTATCAAGGCGCATCGGTGTTTATACCCGCATCACAGTTGTCGATGGGATATGTAGAAGACCTGGGGCCGTTTGTGGGCATGACGCTGCCAGTGATGATTACTGAATACGATGCGGCTAAAAAGAAAGTCGTAGCGTCACATAAAACGATATTAAAAGATCAGCTAGCCGTTAAAAAAGCGGATCAGTTATCGCGTATAGGCGCAGGCGACGAACTCACAGGAACCGTGGTGCGTCTAGCTGACTACGGCGCATTCGTGGATTTGGGTGGAATTGATGGTTTGATTCACGTTTCGCAAATGTCATGGAAACGCGTAAAACATCCTTCAGAGGTCCTTAAGGAAGGCGATGTGGTAAAAGTAGTGGTGCTTTCAGTCGATCGCGATAAAGAAAAAATTTCCCTTAAGTTGGCCGAAGTAAAAGAAAATCCATGGGATACCATTACCGACCGCTATGCAGTCGATGATATCGTCACAGGACGCGTGACCAGGCTTATGAATTTTGGTGCATTTGTGGAGATCGAAGAGGGCGTTGAAGGCCTCATCCATATTTCTGAACTATCTGAGGGACATATCAACAAGCCTTCTGAAGCCGTTTCCATCGGCGATGAAGTCAATGTTATGATTCTAGACATCGATTCAGCGGCAAATCGCCTTTCACTTAGCTTAAAAGCAGCGAAAGAGGTGGAAGATTCTGCCGTCTATGATTTCGAGGAAGAAGCGCCAGTCCAGAACACCACTTTATCTGATCTGTTTGGGGATAAACTTAAAAATTTAAAATTCTAAAACGTAGAAAAATCCATCGTTTGACTGTGGCATAATTGGGTAAAAAAGTACCATATAGAACTATTATGATGAAATAGATAGTTTTCTGGAGGTTCCCATGGATCATTTGAAACTTACCGCAGAGCAATTGACGAATCGCTGTGATGCCAGCCAGTTTGAGTTTAAGACCACTGATGAGCTCGTTCCCATAAGGGGCATTATCGGTCAAGAGCGCGCTAAAAAAGCGTTGTCATTTGGTTTAGGTGTCACGAAAAAAGGTTATAACATCTACGTTTCGGGTCAGTGGGGAACAGGTCGAAATAGCTTCGTAAACATGCTTGCAGAAGAGCAGGCGATTAAGCGCCCTGCACCAAACGATTGGCTCTATGTCAACAATTTTAAAGACCCTTACCATCCCATCGCCATCAAGGTGAACAATGGTCAAGGAAAAAACATCATCAAGCAAGTGGACCGCGCCATCCGTTTTTTAAGACGCGGCATTATCGAAATCTTTTCCAGCCGTGATTATGAGAATGCTAAACAAAAATTGATTGAGGAATACAACCTTCAATCAAACAATATCGTGGATAAGCTGAATGAGCTGGGAAAAAAATATGGTTTTCTCTTTTCGCTGACGGAAAAGGGCATCGTTAGTATCCCATTAAAGGATGGCAAGCCCATGAGCGAGGAATCGTATCATAATATTTCCCAAAAGGATTATGAAACCCTGATGGGAAATTCACAAAAGCTCAGCTTAGAGACCATCGATCTGTTTAACAAATTACGGATGGAGGAAGAGAGTCTTCGTAACCGCCTAAAGAGTTTAGACGAGCAGATGGGACGTCACCTCGTGAAGTTCCATCTCGAAAGCATAAAGGAAAAGAATAAAGACAATGAGGAAATCAAGCGCTACATCGATTTGCTCGAAGACGATATCGTCGAAAATCTAGAGTATTTTAAAGAAGAAGAAGAGGACGATGAGGAAGCGAATCCACTGGCGATGCTGGTTGGTGCTCAAAAAAACCCTGAAGCGTTCTTTGAAAGATATCGAATCAACCTGTTTGTGGATAATGGTGAGATGAAAAGTGCCCCAGTTGTTTTTGAATCAAATCCAACCTACTATAATTTAGCAGGAAGCATCGAGTATCAAAATGAGATGGGCGTCATGAAGACCGACTTTACCATGATCAAGCCAGGCGCGCTTCACCGTGCAAATGGCGGATACCTCATCCTTCTAGCAAAAGATATCCTCAGTAATCCATACTCGTGGAGAAGTTTAAAACGTAGCCTGCTTGACGAAGCGGTGACCATCGATAGTCGAGCAGCCTCTGCTGGTGCGCTTGTATCTCAAACCATCAAACCCGAGCCGATTCCCATCGATGTAAAGGTCATCATCATCGGTGACTATTACACCTATGCGATCCTAAGCGCTTACGATGAAGAATTCCAGAAGCTCTTTAAGGTCATGGCGGATTTTGATGAGGATATGGAGCGTTCAAAAGAGAACATCGACAAGTTCGCCAGGTTCGTGTCCACCAAATGTCAAATGGAAGGCTTAAGCCATTTCACGCCTGATGCCGTCGCCGCTTTAGTGGAGTATGCAACCAGACTGGCAGATGACCAATCGAAGCTTACCGCCCATCTGAAAACACTAGGCGATGTCATTATCGAAGCAGACGCTTGGGCCAGCTATTATAAAGAAAATCTGGTTACCAGCGAGCATGTGAAACGCGCGTTGGATGAGCGACGAAATCGGGCAAACAAGTATGAAGAAAATACCATGGATCTTTTTAGGGAAGGTGTCTACCTCATCGACTGTTCTGGATTCAAGGTTGGTGAAATCAATGGCCTCGCCGTTATCGGCACGGGTCTACACACGTTTGGTAAACCATCTAAAATCACCGTGTCGACGTATCAAGGCCGTCAAGGCATTATCAATATCGAGCGAGAAGCGCGAACCAGTGGGAAAATTCACGATAAAGGTGTGATGATTCTTACAGGATTTTTGGGGAGAATGTTTGCACAAGACAAGCCATTGGCACTGACGGCGAGTATCGTGTTTGAACAGCTATACTCAGGTGTTGACGGTGACAGTGCATCGAGCACGGAGTTGTACGCCTTGATCAGCGACTTATCGGGGGTCCCCATCAATCAGTCGATAGCCGTTACGGGCTCGGTAAACCAAAGAGGTGCGATTCAACCCATCGGTGGCGTAAACGAAAAAATCGAAGGCTACTTTAAGGTATGTAAAATCAAAGGATTCAATGGTGAGCAAGGCGTCATAATTCCACATCAAAATGTGAAAAATCTGATGCTTGATCAAGAAATCATCGATGCGGTTAGAGAAAATCAGTTTCATATCTGGGCGATTAGCCACGTGGATGAAGGCTTAGAGATCCTCACTAGTCGTAAAACAGGTAAAAGGACCAAAGATGGCTCGTTTGAAAAGGGGACGATTTACGCACTCGTGGATCAGCGGTTACAGCATTTAGCGCGTGAACCACGTGCTTCAAAAAATGAAGAGAAGCCGGTTAAACCAGCTTCTAAAAAGACGAGTAAAGGATCGGATGACGTTAAATGAAAAGGCGTACTCTAATTATCAAAACGTTCTGGTTTTAAACTCCGTCATCAAATGCGTTAACGGTTGATCGTAGTCATCCTTGGGCACGTTAGTGACCACTTGTAATTCATAAGCGATTCCTATTCTGGGAATCGCTTTATTTAGTATTGAGAAGAATCGATCATAGAAGCCCGCGCCATAACCGACGCGATAGCCAGACTCATCAAAAGCGACGCCAGGTGTCAAAACGAGATCAACCGCATGTATATCAAACAAAGGATGGATGAGCGGGTCAGGCTCAAGGATGCCATAGTGGTTTCTTTTAAGGGCACTTAAATCCTTAACGAGATGAAAAACCATGGTCTTTTCAGGTGTGATATAAGGTAATAGTAAGGTTTTTCCTTGATCGAGGATGTCTTGATTGATCGGTTGCATTTCTATTTCATCCCTAAAACTAACGAAGGAACAGATGGTTTGTGCGTTCTGGAAATGCTCAGAAGCGAATAGCCTTTGATAAATGGCTTTCTCTGCTTGCTTTCGGATAGTGGAATCCATTTCACTTCTAAGGGATATGATTTGCTTTCTTAAAGACTTTTTGTCAGTCATCATTCACCTCTGCGTAATATTTATTTAATAATTATAATCAATTATACTATTAATTTAGTGGCAGTGTACAGGTATAATGGATATAGGGTTTACGGCATGGCTTCAAAAGTTTATAATGATAAGAGGCGAGCGCATACTGTAAACGTTAACAAGACTAATCCATAGACGCCAAATGTGTTGGGAGAACCTATATGATCGAGTTTCATAATGTGAGTAAAAAATATGAAAATGGCGTAACGGCATTGAATAATGTCAGCGTTAAAATAGAAAAAGGCGAGTTTGTATTCATCGTCGGCCCCAGCGGTGCTGGAAAATCGACATTTATCAAAGCATTGCTAAAAGAAGTGGATATCACGTCGGGTCACGTTTATGTGGACGAGCTTGAAATCACTAAGCTACACAGGAGACGCGTACCTTATTTGAGAAGAAAGGTAGGCGTTGTCTTTCAGGATTTCAGACTATTACCTAACAAAACGGTGTATGAAAACATCGCGTTTGCCATGGAAATCCTAGGGACACCGCACAGAAACATTAGAAAGCAAGTGCCCATGATTCTGGCGTTGGTCGGCTTGACGGGTAAGGGGAATTTCTACCCCAACCAGCTATCGGGTGGCGAGCAGCAAAGGGTTTCCATAGCCCGCTCCATGATCAACAACCCACCGATTCTCATCGCGGATGAACCGACGGGTAACCTCGATCCAGACACTTCATGGGAAATTATGAAGGTCCTACGAACCATTAATCGACGTGGCACTACGATTCTCATGGCCACTCACGACAGAGAAATCGTCGACATCATGAAGAAGCGCGTTATTGCACTTGAAAACGGTCAAATTGCGCGTGATGACAAAATAGGGGTGTACGGCTATGACGATTAAACCAATATTTATTTTTAAGGAATCCATGAAAAATCTGTGGCGTAATCGCCTCATGAGCGTCGCTTCCATTTCCTCAGTGGCAGCGACTTTGATGATTTTAGGTATCATTTTCGCTTTGATCATCAACATCAATGCCATGGCACAGTCTGCGAAGGATCAATTTGATTCGATCCAGGCGTATCTGTTGGATACACTTACTGCTGATGAAATCAGTGCCTTGCTTGAATCTGTAGAGGCGATTGATGGCGTGCAATCGGTCACCTATGAGAGCAAAAATGATGCGCTTGAACGAATGAAGGAATCCTGGAAGGATAACGCGTATTTATTAGAGGGACTTGAGGCCAATCCACTGCCGAGCTCTTTAATCATTTACCTGGAGGATATTTACTACAGCAGTTCTGTGCTGGAGCAAATCGAAGCGCTTTCCGGTATTGAGGAAGTCAAATCCTACCAAGATATCGTCGAGCAATTGCTGTCCATCACTGAAGCCATTCGTAAGACGGGCATCGTCGTCATCTTCGTTTTAATCGCGATTTCGACCTTTATCATTCATAATACGATCAAGCTCACCGTAAACTCGAGATATAGAGAAATCAACATCATGAAGTATGTGGGCGCTACCAACTGGTTTATCCGGTGGCCATTCTTAACGGAGGGGACGCTTCTAGGATTGATCGGCGCAGGTATTTCAGCGGCATTTATGAAGTTCGCCTATGATTATGTCTTTAATCTGATGCATTCTGATTTCTATGTTTTGGTATCCGCTTATGTGGTGCCACCTGAAACACTGATGAAGGATGTCATTTTCCTATTCGTGGTAATCGGTGCGGGTATAGGGGCACTTGGTAGTATTTGGTCGATGCGCAAATACCTGAATGTATAGGAGGCCGTTATGTTGAGGAACTTAAAGAGGCTAACTGCCGTATTCCTGATTTTTACACTGGTTGTAACAGGTTTATCGTTTGCGAATGATGAACTGAAGAAAAAAGAACGCGAGTTAAATGAACTTAACGAAAAAATAAAAGCATTAGATGCTTCCATCGAGCAAAATAAAAACCTTCAGTCCACCACAAACGTAAAAATCAAGAATGTCCAAACGAGTATTCGCGCACTTGAAGCGGAAGTGGATCGATTGACGGGAGAGATTGCGGATACGGAACAAGCCATCGTGGAGAAGACGGAAGAGCTGAAACAGGCTGAACTTAAAATAGCTGAAAAAAACGATTTGTTGAATGATCGCCTCCGCGTCATGTACAAGACAGGTTCCATCGGATATTTAGAAGTGCTTTTCGGCGCTGAGGATTTCACCGATTTACTTTCTCGGATTGATATGATTCAAATGATCGTCGTTCACGATCAAAATTTGATTCAATTTTTAAAAGAACAAAGGGATTTGATCGAAGCAAAGAAGCTGGAGCTTGAAGCCATTCGCGTCGAGCTATCCACACTAATGGATTCGAAACTCTCCAAACAGGATGAGCTTAGTGTTGCACTGAACAACCTCATTTCCTATAAAACGGACTTGCGTAATGACGAGGCGGCCATGAACGAAATGGAAGACGAGTTATTGGAACAAGCGGATCAACTCACAGAGTATATTCGCAACCTTGAACTGGCAGCTACCTATGTCGGTGGCGAGATGATGTGGCCTGTTCCAGGGCATTACTCCATTAGCTCCCTATTCGGAAATCGGCTTCATCCGATCTCAAAAGAATATAAAATGCATACGGGGATAGATGTTGAAGCACCTAGAAAAACCCCTATCGTCGCCGCTCAGACGGGAACGGTAGTCTTTGCCAACTGGTTCGCTGGGTATGGTAAAGCGATCATCATGGACCATGGTGGTGGATATACCACACTTTATGCCCATCTGGATGTCATCGACGTCGAAGTTGGCAAGGTCTATAAAAAGGGCGAAACGATAGCCTTATCAGGAAATACGGGATATTCCACCGGACCGCATCTTCACTTTGAAGTGAGGATGAACGGCGATTATGTGGATCCATTAACTTATGTCAAAGGAAAATGAGGTGCTGAGTGAAAAAATTACACGTCCTACTATTATGCGTTTTTTTAGTGATCATTACTGCCATGACGACCTTCTTCGTCACCACGATCTTTCAAGTGGAAACAGGTGACAAAGTCGTCGTCAGTCAGACGACCATAGATGATTATCAAACGACGATGGATCAATACCGCGAAATAGAAGAGCTGAAAAATTACATTAAAACCAACTATTATTTAGAAGTTAGCGATGAAGAGCTGATTGAAGGGATGAAAAAGGGGATATTCGATGTATTGGAAGACCCTTATTCAGTCTTTATGAATGAGGAAGAATTCCAAGATTATATGGAGTCATCTTCAGGTGAGTATCCTGGAATCGGCATTTACTTAGCGCCGAACGAGGATAATGAAATTGAAATCGTGTCTCCTATCGAAGATACACCTGCTGACCGTGCAGGTTTGATTGCTAAGGATTTAATTATCGGCGTCAATGGTGATACCGTCAATGCGGATGTGATGGATGAAGCCATTGCCACCATCAAAGGTGAACCGGGTACGCCAGTGACCCTCACCATTTATCGACCATCTAAAAAAGAGAAATTCGATGTGGAAATCGTTCGCGAATGGATCGATATCAAAGTCGTCAAAACGAGAATGCTAGAAGATCAGATTGGCTATTTGAGATTGACCATGTTTGACGAATCATCGGCAGCAGAGTTTGAAAAAGGGTTAAAAGCACTTATCGCAGAGGGTGCGAAAGGCGTTATCGTCGATCTGAGACAGAATCCAGGTGGCTATTTAAGCCAGTGTGTTGAAATCGCAGATATGCTACTGGGCGATGCGTTGATCGTCTATACTGAAAGCAGAAATGGCGATGATGAAGAATATTTCTCTGACCCTGAAAAATACGATACCCAATTGGTCATTCTCGTGGACGGTGGCTCGGCCAGCGCTTCCGAAATTCTCACTGGCGCACTTAAGGACCACGAAGCCGCTACGATCGTCGGCACAACCACTTTTGGAAAAGGCGTGGTTCAAATCGTTAAACCCTATAATGAAAACACTGGATTCAAATTGACAACCTCTCAATATTTCACACCCGATGGCATGAACATCCATGGAATTGGAATTGAGCCAGATGTGGTAATAGAGATGGACGAGGCGTATTACGAACTTGAGTCGCCTACAGATGCTGATGATAATCAGCTTCAAAAGGCATTAGAAATCATGAAAACCAAACTCCAATAAGGAGGCATGCGATGAATAAGAAACGATATGTCGAGGAAGCGACGGCGGTTAAAAAGTTGACGGACCAATTAACCTTTAAGAAATCCGAAACGCAAAACCCACCTCAAATGCAATCTAAAAGCAACAATCAAGACGCGTTGGCCGTTCTAGCATCGATTCTGGGGCTTATACTCATCGTAGTGGGGGTACTCACCACATGGCTTATCAAATGAAACCTAATAGGCAGACTCTATGAGTCTGTCTCTTTATTTTTAACTATCATTTGACGTGTGGTGGCAAAAATAATATAATAAAAGCGAACAAGTGTTTGGAGGTGACTATGGATCGATTCGTGGTAAAATCGGATTTTAAACCGACTGGTGATCAACCGGCTGCCATAAATGAAATCGTTAATCGTATACAACATGGTGAGAAGCATAATATTCTGTTAGGCGTTACAGGTTCAGGAAAAACATTTACAGTGGCCAATATCATCGAGCGGCTTCAAAAGCCGACGTTAATCATCGCCCATAATAAAACGTTAGCGGCGCAGCTGGCATCGGAGTTCAAAGAATTTTTTCCTGATAACGCTGTGGAGTTTTTCGTATCCTATTATGACTATTATCAACCGGAAGCTTATGTGGCCCACTCCGATACGTATATCGAGAAAGATGCCTCCATCAACGAAGAAATCGACAAACTAAGACACAGTGCGACATCGGCGTTATTTGAGCGTAAAGATGTCATCATCGTTGCTTCCGTTTCCTGTATATACGGATTGGGTGACCCGATTGATTATGCCTCCATGACACTGTCTATCAGACCTGGCATCATCAAATCCAGGGATGAGATTTTAAGGCGACTCATCGATATCCAATACATGCGAAATGACCTTAACTTCACCCGTAATACTTTCAGGGTAAGGGGGGACATTATCGAAGTCATGCCGGCATATGAGTTTGAACGTGCTTATCGTATTGAACTCTTTGGCGATGAGATCGAACGAATCGCAGAAGTTAATGCGCTCACCGGTGAAATACTGGGTTATCGAACGCATTTGACCATTTATCCTGCTTCTCATTACGTTACGCCTAAAGACAAGCTTGAGTTGGCCATTGAACGGATTGAGGCAGAACTGGAAGATCAAATCAAGTTTTTTAAGGACCATAACAAGCTGATTGAAGCACAGCGCATCGAACAACGCACGCGTTATGACATCGAAATGCTTCGTGAGGTGGGATTTTGTCAAGGCATTGAAAACTACTCTGGGGCATTGTCAGGTAGGTCGAGAGGAAGCAGGCCTTATACGCTTATCGATTATTTCCCGGATGATTTTTTATTGGTAATCGATGAATCACATGTTAGTATCCCTCAGATTCGTGCCATGTATGGTGGGGATAAGACGCGTAAGCAGTCCTTAGTTGATTATGGTTTTAGACTCCCATCCGCCATGGATAACCGACCACTGAATTTTGAAGAGTTTGAATCGCTGATTCCAACCGCATTATATGTCAGTGCAACGCCAGGACCATACGAGTATGAAAACTGCCAAAAGGCTGCCGAGCAAATTATTAGACCTACAGGGCTTCTGGATCCTGAAATCGATGTAAGGCCCATTAAAGGCCAGATCGATGATTTATATGGTGAAATTGCGAAACGCATCGAAAAAAATGAACGGGTTCTCGTCACCACATTGACGAAGAAAATGGCAGAGGATTTAACGGACTACTTTAAAAAGCTCGATTTAAAAGTCAGATACATGCACTCGGACATAAAAACACTTGAACGCATGGTCATTATCAGAGATTTCCGAAAGGGTGTTTTCGACGTGCTGGTGGGGATCAACTTGTTACGTGAGGGCTTGGATTTGCCGGAGGTTTCTTTAGTCGCCATTTTAGATGCCGACAAAGAAGGCTTCTTACGCTCTGAAACATCCTTGGTTCAAACGATTGGCCGTGCTGCGAGAAATATCAATGGAACGGTTATCATGTATGCCGATAAAATGACGCCATCCATGAAATATGCCATCGACGAAACGAACAGAAGAAGATCGATACAAAGTGACTATAATAAAGTAAACAACATTACACCAAAAGGCATTACGAAGGGCATCAGAGAGGTGATTGAAGCGACCATCGCAGCTGAGTCCGTGGATGCATATGAGGTCGATCGTATCAAGTCCATGAACCGCGATGAACTGAATGTGTACATCAAAGGTTTGGAAGAGGAAATGTACGCAGCTTCTAGAACGCTGCAATTTGAACGTGCTGCAGAACTGCGTGACATGATCGTCGAGCTTAAGACCATGCACGTTAAAGGAAATAGATGAGATAAAGAGGCGAAACATGAGTAAAAATCAAATTGTGGTTAAAGGTGCTAAAGAGCACAATTTAAAAAATATAGATGTGTCCATACCGAGAGATCAGTTGGTGGTAATCACTGGACTAAGCGGTTCAGGCAAGTCTTCTCTAGCTTTTGATACAATCTATGCTGAGGGGCAAAGGCGTTATGTGGAAAGTTTATCTTCCTATGCCAGACAATTTTTAGGACAGATGGAAAAGCCCGATGTGGAATACATTGAAGGACTATCGCCTGCGATATCCATCGATCAAAAGACGACGAGCAAGAATCCGAGATCGACAGTTGGAACGGTTACCGAGATATATGACTACCTTAGACTTTTATATGCGCGTGTGGGGATTCCCCATTGCCCTGAATGCGGCATTGAAATTGCCCCACAGACAGTGGATCAAATCGTTGATCAGGTGCTCAGTCTGCCTGAGGCCAGTAGAATCCAAGTGCTAGCGCCGATGATTACAGGTAAAAAAGGGCAGCATCAAAAGCTGCTCGAGGCATTAAAGAAAGAAGGCTATGTACGCGCAAGAATCAACGGTGAGCTTCGAGACCTTGGCGAAGAGATACAACTGGATAAAAATAAAAAAAATACCATCGAAGTGGTCATCGACCGATTGATTATTAAAGAAGGCATCCAGCAACGTTTGACAGATTCCATCGAAACGGCATTAAAACTATCGGAAGGGATTATTATCGTCAATATCATCGACCAAAATGATTTAACATTTAACACCAAGTTTGCTTGTCCCGAACATGGTCATGGCATCGCCGAGATGGAGCCGCGAATGTTCTCGTTTAACGCGCCATATGGTTCCTGTCCAGAATGTAACGGTATTGGTTACCTGAAAAAAGTCGACCCTGAGCTTTTGGTGCCAGATGTTAAGCTTTCTGTGGCGGAAGGGGCTTTGCTTCCTATCGCCGATAGTGCAGAAGGATCGTTTTATGTAAACATGATCAATGCATTGATCGAAGCTTATGGATCATCCCTTGAGACTCCCTTTAAGGATCTTCCAGAAGAGCTGAAACACGAAATCTTTTATGGCACAGGCGACCGTAAGGTCAAATTCAAGTACGATAGCAAATATGTCGGATTTACCGAATTTAACCGCTCGTTTGAAGGTTTAGTGAACAATTATGAAAGACGTTATGCGGCTACGAATTCTGAGTACATTCGGACTAAGATTGAAGAGTTCATGAGTCTGATCGAATGTGGTACATGTCATGGGAAAAGATTAAAAGATGAGGTTTTAGCAGTTACAGTAGGTGGAAAAAATATTTGGGAAGTCACCAACTTATCTGTTAAGGAAGCGGTAATCTTTTTTGAAACACTTGACTTAGGTAAAACTAACCAACAGATTTCAGAGCAAATTCTGAAAGAAATTCTAGCACGGTTAAGCTTTTTAAAAAATGTCGGACTCGAGTATCTGAATTTATCAAGGGCGGCTGGGACACTATCTGGTGGCGAATCACAACGTATTCGTTTAGCGACACAAATTGGATCAGGCCTGGTGGGCGTGCTCTATATTTTAGACGAACCGAGTATTGGCCTTCATCAAAAGGATAACGAAAAACTCCTTAAAGCACTACGAAATTTGACGAACCTTGGCAACACATTGATCGTCGTTGAGCACGATGAAGACACCATAAGAGAAGCGGATTATATTCTTGACCTTGGTCCTGGAGCAGGAGAGCATGGTGGTATGATCATCGCTGAAGGCAATTTGGAAGCAATCCTTAAAAACGAGCATTCGATTACAGGGCAATACCTATCAGGTAAGCGACAAATCGAGATTCCCAAGCAGAGAAGACCGAAAACCGATAAGTCAATTCGAATTGTAGATGCTTATGAAAACAACCTCAATCATGTGGATGTAGAGATACCACTGGGGGTATTTTGTGCCATAACAGGGGTTTCAGGATCAGGTAAATCCACACTGATAAATGAGATTCTTTATAAATCATGTGCTATAAAAATCAATAAAAGCAGAATAAAAGCTGGTAAGCATGGCGACATCTATGGACTGGAGCACATCGATAAGGTTATCGAAATTGATCAGTCGCCTATCGGTAGGACGCCACGGTCAAACCCGGCAACCTATACCGGTGTATTTGATAATATCAGGGATTTATTTGCCTCAGTTCCCGAAGCAAAAATGCGCGGCTACCAAAAGGGGCGCTTCAGTTTTAACGTTAGCGGTGGCAGATGTGAACACTGTAAGGGCGATGGGATTATCAAAATTGAAATGCACTTTTTACCCGATGTTTATGTCCAGTGTGATGTTTGTAAAGGAAAACGCTACAATCGTGAAACGCTGGAAGTTAAATATAAAGGGAAGAACATCGATGAAGTATTGAAGATGACAGTTGAGGAAGGGGTCGAGTTTTTCGCTAACATTCCTAAAATCAAAAGAAAACTCAAAACCCTTCATGATGTGGGACTTGATTATATTCGTCTGGGTCAACCATCCACTCAGCTTTCAGGGGGTGAGGCACAGCGGATCAAGCTGGCCACTGAGCTCAGTAAAGTAAGTACAGGCAAGACCCTCTACATTCTTGATGAGCCGACGACTGGGCTCCATACAGCCGATGTTCATAATTTGATTCTCGTGCTTCAAAAACTAGTGGATGCTGGGAATACCATAGTGGTGATCGAGCACAATCTCGATGTCATCAAGTCGGCAGATCATATTATCGATTTAGGTCCTGACGGTGGAGACAATGGCGGTAGCATTATCGCCACAGGAACGCCTGAGGAAGTGGCTTTGGTAAAAGGCTCGTACACAGGTGAGTTCCTCGACCGACTATTAAATAGAAAATAATAGGTTGAGATGAGCGATCAAAATTTTATAGTAAAGGAACACATCAAAGAGCAGTTGAAGCAGTTGCCTCAACTGCCCGGAATTTATATCATGAAGGATCGAAATGGAGAGATCATCTATGTCGGAAAGTCTAAGAACTTGAAGAATAGGGTGAGCTCTTATTTTCGTGGATTTAACTCACATTTGCCTAAAGTTCAGACCATGGTCATCAATATTCAGGATTTTGACTACATTATCACTGACAGTGAGATGGAGGCGTTGATTCTTGAAGCGAATTTGATAAAGAAGCATCTGCCGCGTTTCAACATCCTTTTAAAGGATGATAAGATGTATCCCTATATCGTCATCACATTAAATGAACGCTTTCCAAGGGTCTTCATGACGCGGCAGGTGCCTAAGGGAAACATAAAAGTTTTTGGTCCGTACACGAGTGTTGAGCAAGTAAAAATCACCCTAGAAGTCATCCAAACACTTTTTCCGATTCGTGAATGTAGCAAGAAAATAACGGACAAGGTCGAGAGGCCTTGCCTCAATTATCATATCGGTCGATGTGCAGGTGCGTGCAATCACATGATCACCGATGAAGCTTATGGCGAGTATATAACGAAAATTATCCGGTTCCTTAGCGGGGATAAAGAGTGGCTGATTAAAGAGTTGACCGACAAGATGATGCGTTCAGCAGAGGATATGGCATTTGAAGAAGCTGCTGGTTATCGGGATAAAATCGCCGCCTTACGCGCGTTAAATGAAAGACAAAAGGCCATTCAAAATAATGGTAAGGATCAGGACTATATAGCATGCTTTGGATTTGAAGAGCGGACATGCGTCATGCTATTCCAAGTTCGTAACGGTAAAATAGAAGGAAGAGAGTCGTTCAACATCGAAAATGCGGAAGGCTTTACGCATTCTGAAATATTATCCTCTTTTGTCACGCAGTATTATTCAGGCGCAGAGCAAATACCGTCCGAGATTTATTTATCAAGAGAAGTTGAGGGAATGTCGCTTATCGGCGAATGGCTGACGAAGCTGACGGGTTCTAAGGTCATGGTTCAATGTCCGATTAAAGGCGATAAAAAGAAAACCGTTGAGCTGGTGGAGAAAAACGCTAAAGAATATGTAATGAAGTTTCAAGATCGTATCGATAAAGAAGTTAGTTTTAGAAACACTGCTGAGTCTGAACTGCGTATTATCCTAGGAATTCCCGATAACCTACCGTTAAACCGAATCGAAGCCTTCGATATTTCCAACACCTTTGGTGTCTATTCTGTTGGCAGTATGGTGGTTTTTGAAGGGGCAAAGAAGAAAAGAAATGACTACCGTCGGTATCGTGTAAAAACCATTGAAGGACCCAACGATTATGGATCGATGCAAGAGATCCTTTATAGACGCTATAAACGGGGTATAGAGGAAGAAAAAATCGCTAAGGAAACCGGCATACGATCAGACAAATTTAATGCATTACCAGATTTAATTCTCGTCGATGGTGAAAAAGGTCACGTGAATGCGGCACTGGATATCTTAAACGCGCTTAATCTCTATATTCCAGTTGCAGGTATGGTCAAAGACGATTTCCATAAGACTGAAGATCTATATTTCGAGGGCGAAAGACGAAACTTGAAATCCATGAGAAACGCTTTCAAACTGGTTTATGAAATTCAGGAAGAAGTACACCGGTTTGCAATCGAATACCATAAATCGCTGCGAAGCAAGGAGATGACGCAATCTATTCTAGATGAAATAGAGGGGATAGGAGAAAAACGCCGTATTGAGCTCCTTAAGCACTTTAAAACGATTGAAAATATCCAAAAGGCTTCTTTGGAAGAGCTTTCTGGTGTGCAAGGAATCAATCGGCGTGTCGCTGAAACCATCTACCAGTTTTTCAGAACACCAACCGCAAAAGAGGAGTAAAAATTTACAGACTTTACCAAAAGTCTGTATTTTTTTTATCAAAAAGTATTAATAAAAAAACACAAATAATAAAAAATGAAACCACTATACTTTGTGAAAAATTTGTGTTATAATTCAACTTGATGTGGGTTAAGGAATTAACAATCGGGCCTAAACCAAGTAAATTACTAGGAATTAGACCTTTTGAACAGCAGCTTTTGCTGATCAATCAAGCAATCGATAAGGAGGAACTTTTTAATGGCAAAGAACTTTTTAACTGAAGAAAATTTTGAAAAGCTTCACAAAGTCATCGATGAGCACAAAGATATGCAAGGACCTTTGATGCCTATCCTTCACGAAGCTCAACATATTTTCGGTGCGATTCCAATTGAAGTGCAAAAAGTCATTTCTGACAAACTCAATGTGCCACTCGCAGAAATCTACGGTGTCGTGACGTTCTACTCTCAATTTACGTTAGAGCCAAAAGGCGACTACTTAATTTCAGTTTGTTTAGGTACTGCATGCTATGTTAGAGGTGCACAACAATTGATTGATAAGATTGCTGAAATGACAGGCGTCTCAGTCGGTAAAACATCATCAGACGGAAAGTTCTCTTTAGAGGCGACTCGTTGCATCGGTGCATGTGGTTTAGCACCTGTTCTCACAGTAAATGAAGACGTATATGGTCGTTTAACACTTGAAGATATTCCTGGTATTATCAAAAAATATCAAGCTACTAACTAAGGAGGCAAATCATGAAGACTTTAGCTGAGCTTACACAACTGCGTGATGAAGCGCTTAAAAAGGTTGACTTAAGAAAAGACAGAAAAGGCACTAGAATTGTAGTCGGAATGGCGACTTGTGGTATCGCTGCAGGCGCAAGACCTATCTTAGCAGCTTTGATGGATGAAGTACAAAAAAGAGGTTTGAAAGACGTTGAAATTACGCAAACAGGATGCATCGGCGTATGCAGACTTGAGCCATTGGTAGAAGTATATAAAGAAGGCGAAGATAAAGTCACTTATGTTGAACTGACAGAAGAGAAAGCAAGAAGAATCATCGCTGAGCATATTGTCAATGGTAACATCGTAACGCAATTCACCATCGGCGCTGCTGAATAGTGACGATCAGACCAATTTAGGAGGTATATCAATGGATTTTTATAGATCACATGTCCTCGTGTGTGGCGGTACAGGATGCGTTTCTTCAGGATCATTAACGATTGAAGAAATGTTTAATGCGGCTCTTAAGGAAAGAGGATTAGAAAAAGAAGTTAAAGTAGTTAGAACGGGTTGCTTTGGACTTTGTGAAGCAGGTCCAATCTGTATCGTTTATCCAGAAGGTTCATTCTACTCACGTGTTGAGCAAAAAGACGTGGAAAGAATTTGTGATGAGCATTTATTAAAAGGTCGTATCGTGACAGATTTACTCTACATTGATAAGTTGGCAAATGTCACTGACATCCAAACATCAATTAATGATGTCACTTTCTATAAAAAACAAAAGCGTGTTGCGCTTAAAAACTGTGGTGTTATCAACCCAGAAATCATCGAAGAGTATATCGCTTTCGATGGTTACCAAGCACTTGGTAAAGCACTCACTCAAATGACACCACAACAGGTTATCGACGAAATGAAAAAGTCGGGACTTCGTGGCCGTGGGGGCGGTGGATTCCCAACAGGTCTTAAATGGGAGTTTGCAGCTAAATCACATGGCGACGTGAAATACGTAGCATGTAATGCGGACGAGGGAGATCCAGGCGCATTCATGGACCGTTCGGTTCTCGAAGGTGACCCACATGCGATTATCGAAGCGATGGCGTTAGCCGCTTATGCAATCGGTGCTGAAAAAGGTTATGTCTACATCCGTGCAGAGTACCCAATCGCTGTTAAGCGTTTAGGTATTGCGATTGCTCAAGCAAATGCTATGGGATTACTTGGTAAGAATATTTTCGGAACTGATTTCAATTTCGAAATGGAAATCCGTTTAGGTGCAGGCGCATTCGTTTGCGGTGAAGAAACAGCGTTAATCGCTTCTATCGAAGGCGAGCGTGGTATGCCTAGACCTAAGCCACCATTCCCAGCACAAAAAGGTATCTTCGGAAAACCAACCATCATCAATAACGTTGAAACGTATGCAGTAGTGCCACAAATCATCCTTAAGGGTGCAGACTGGTTTACTTCATTTGGTACTGAAAAATCACCAGGAACGAAAGTTTTTGCTCTAGGTGGAAAAATTAACAACACAGGTCTCGTGGAAATTCCTATGGGAACTTCATTAAGAGAAGTAATTTTCGATATCGGTGGCGGTATTCCTAACGGTAGAAAGTTTAAAGCTGTTCAAACAGGTGGACCATCAGGTGGTTGCTTAACATCAGATCATCTTGATACGCCAATCGATTTCGATACCCTTACAGCACTTGGCTCTATGATGGGTTCAGGTGGTATGATCGTCGTAGACGATACAAACTGTATGGTTGACTTCGCACGTTTCTTCTTAGACTTTACAGTTGATGAATCATGCGGAAAATGTGTGCCATGCCGTGAAGGTACGAAGAGAATGCTTGAAATTCTCGAAAAGATCACTTCAGGTAACGGTTCTTTAGAAGACTTAGACAAATTAGAAGATTTAGCATATTCGATTAAAGACTCATCTCTTTGTGGTCTCGGTCAAACAGCTCCAAACCCAGTTCTTTCGACATTAAAGTACTTTAGAGACGAATATATTGCACACGTTACGGATAAAAAATGTCCTGCTGGTCAATGTCAAGACCTGTTGTCAATCGTCATCGTTGACGGTTGTATCGGTTGTACGGCTTGTGCACGTGTATGTCCGGTTAATGCAATCACAGGCGCTGTAAAGCAAAATCACGTGATTGATCAAACAAAATGTATCAAATGTGGCGCTTGTATTCCAAAATGTCCTAAGAAGGTTATTGTTAAGCAATAATCCAGTGACCTAGATTAAAAGAAAGAGGTGTACTAATCGTGAGTAATGTAAATTTAACGATAAATGGCATTCAATATGAAGTACCAGGCAATTTAACGGTATTAGAAGCGGCTAGAACAGTGGGTATCGATATTCCTACACTCTGCTTCTTAAAAGACATCAATGAAGTGGGCGCTTGCCGTGTTTGCGTCGTAGAAGTTGAAGGCGCTAGAGCGCTTCAGGCATCATGTGTTCTTCCAGTTCGTGAAGGCATGGTCGTCAATACGAATAACATTCGCGTTCGTAAAGCTAGAAAAAATACAGTAGAGTTATTATTAGCAAATCACAATAGAGAGTGTACAACTTGCGTAAGAAGCAATAATTGTGAGCTTCAAACGGTATCACAAGAGCTTGGTATCCGCACTATTGGATACGAAGGCGAAAAAAGAGAAGCGTCATACGATGATCTTTCTCCATCAATCGTGAGAGATTCAAGCAAGTGTATTTTATGTGGTCGTTGCATTAGCGCATGTAAAAATGTTCAAGGTATCGGCATCTTAGACTTCCAAAACAGAGGCTTTAACACGACTGTAGGTCCTGCTTTTGATATGAGTATGAAAGATGTGCCATGTATTTACTGTGGACAGTGTATGGTCGTTTGTCCGGTAGGTGCTTTAACTGAGAAATCTTCAATCAATAAGGTATGGAATTTCTTAGAAGATAAATCAAAGCACGTTATCGTACAATCAGCGCCAGCTGTTAGAGCGGCACTTGGTGAAGAGTTTGGATACCCAATCGGAACAAATGTAACCGGTAAATTAGCGACCGCATTAAGAAGATTAGGTTTTGATAAGATTTTCGATACAAACTGGGCAGCCGACGTTACAATTATGGAAGAAGGCACTGAGCTTCTCCATAGAATCCAAAACGGTGGCGTGTTACCGATGATTACTTCTTGCTCACCTGGTTGGGTAAGATACATCGAATTCCAGTACCCAGAGCTTTTACCACACCTTTCATCATGTAAATCACCACAAAACATGTTTGGTGCTTTAGCGAAGAGCTACTATGCTGAAAAGCATGGAATCGATCCAAAAGACATCGTGGTCGTTTCGGTAATGCCATGTACTTCTAAGAAGTCTGAGATCGTAAGACCTGAGCTTGAAGTAAATGGTCACAGAGACGTGGATGTATCCATCACGACGAGAGAGCTTGCGCTTATGATTAAAGAAGCGAGACTCGAGTTTGATAAGCTTGAAGAGGGTACATTTGATGCATTCATGGGCGATTATTCTGGTGCAGGTGTTATCTTCGGTGCAACCGGTGGTGTAATGGAAGCAGCGATCAGAACGGTTGCTGACGTATTATCTGGTCAAGACCTCGAAAATGTTGACTACACAGCAGTACGCGGTATTGAAGGCATTAAAGAAGCTACAGTTAATATTGGAGGTTTAGATGTTAAAGTAGCAATCGCACACAATACAACTAACGCTGGCATCTTACTAGAGAAAATCAAGAAGGGTGAAGCGGATTATCACTTCATCGAAGTGATGGCTTGCCCAGGCGGTTGTGTAAATGGTGGTGGTCAACCAATCGTTCCTTCAAATATTCGCAATGTCGTCGATATTCGCGTTGAAAGAGCAAAAGCGCTTTACAATGAAGACGCAGCACTTTCAGTGAGAAAATCACATAAAAACCCTGAAATCAAGAGACTTTACGATGAGTACCTCGGAAAGCCAAATAGCCATAAAGCGCATGAATTACTCCATACACACTATGTGAAAAGAGATAAGTTCCCTTTATAAGCTAAATTCAATCACACAAAGTTGCCTATAGACTCAAATCTGTAGGCAACTTTTTATTTTACTCAAGCGGTCTGATGTCGGAAAATAAACCAATGTTTGGTTTCAAAAACATGAATTATGGTTTACAATAGAAATGGACCGTCAATATTTTTAACCAAGGAGAATGGTGTGAAAGAGAATCAACGACCTTTAATCATTTCCATAGAAGGTGGCGAAGGCGCTGGCAAATCCAGTGTCATAGACACGATCAGCCGCTTTCTATCTGAAAAACAAATCAGTCATATCGTGACACGCGAGCCTGGTGGTGTGCGGATATCAGAGAAGATTCGCGACATTATTCTCAATAAGGAGCATCTGGAAATGGATGCTAAAACTGAAGCCCTATTGTTTGCTGCTGCCAGAAGACAACATCTGATCGAAAAGGTCCTACCAGCTGTTCAAACAGGAAAATGTGTGGTTTTTGACCGGTTTGTCGATTCGTCACTGGTGTATCAGGGCTACGTGAGAGGGCTTGGTATTGAGGCGGTGCGTGGCATCAATGAGTTTGCGATTGAAGGTTTCTATCCTGATCTGACATTGTTTTTAGACGTTACGCCTGAAATCGGCTTAGACCGAATTAACCAAAATCCTGATAGAGAGGTCAACAAGCTTGATTTGGAGGGGTTACATTTTCACAAAAAAGTAAGAGAAGGGTACTATGAAATCATGAAGCAATATCCTGAAAGAATCGTCAGGATCGATGCGGATAAAGCCCTTGAAGACGTTCTTTTGGCTGTTGTAAAAGAAATTGAACAACGCGTGTAAAGATGTTATAATGTAAGTGTTAATTGTTAAATAATTAACTTTTTCGAGTTTTTTATAGGAGGCAATAATGCACTTAAGAGCCATCAAAGAAAGTGTTAAAGCAACTGTACTTGCTTATGAAAAAGGGATAGATTTAGACATTCACACAGCCTTTGGGTCTGACTTGATGAGTGATGTACTGGCTTATGTTGAGGAAGATACGCTTCTCATAACGGGACTCACCAACCATCAGGTCATCAGGACTGCGGAAATGCTTGATCTAAAAGCCATACTGTTCGTTAGAGGAAAAATGCCTTGCCAAGAAGTCATTGAGTTGGCTGAAGAAAAGAAAATCCTGTTGATGATGACAAAAGAATCGTTATTTACAGTGGCTGGAATCCTATATGGTGAAGGTCTAAGAGGCATTTCAATTTAAACTTGCAAACTGTTGACAATATACCAGAGACAAGGGGAATCGAATGGTATGAAAAAATACTCGAGAAGTGATGAAAATGTCGCGATGAAGCTTCATTATGATGTGCTACGCGATGATTTTTCACGTGCAGGAGAAGCTTCCAGCAAAATTAAAAATATGTTGAGACAATTGGCCATTGACGCCAATATCCTAAGACGCATAGCCATTGCAACCTATGAAGCTGAAATCAATTTAGTGATCCATTCATATGGTGGCAGCATCGATGTTTATATTAAATCAGATTGTATTGAAATCTATGTGGAAGACTCTGGGCCAGGAATCGAAAATGTTGAGTTGGCCATGACGAAGGGCTTTTCGACGGCCACCAACATCGCTAGAGAAATGGGATTTGGTGCTGGCATGGGATTGCCCAACATGGAAAAAGTCAGCGACGAGTTCATTATTGAGTCTGAACGCGATAAAGGCACTAATATAAAAATGGTCGTTAACTACTAAAACCATTCTTAATCGTAAATCATTGGTTGCGATGGAGGTTGATATGAAAAATTATTGGCATTCAGTGATCTTGGAAAAAGATTACTGCAATGGCTGTACGCATTGTTTAGACCGGTGTCCGACACAAGCCATCCGGATAATAGAGGGCAAAGCTCAAATCATCGCAGAAAGATGCATCGACTGCGGTGAATGCCTCAGGGTTTGTCCATATCACGCAAAAGGCGCATTGGTAAGCTCTCTGGATGTGCTTAAAAACTATAAATATAAAGTGGCATTACCAGCCATATCACTATATGGGCAATTCCCCGAAGAATATGAGATGAACCGCGTTTATAATGCGCTACTTGAGCTGGGCTTCGATGAAGTCTATGACACGGCGCATGTGGCGGATATTTTGTCAGTATACGAAAATCGTGTATTGGATAAGGAGAATGTCAACCGACCTTTAATTTCGACGTATTGCCCTGTTATTACACGGCTGATACAGGTGAAATATCCAGCGCTCATCGATAACATCATCAAGCTGGAAGCACCGATGGAAATTGCGGCGCGACATGTCAGAAAAAGATTAATTGCTGAGGGATTTAAGGACGAAGAGGTCGGTATTATTTATATTAGCCCATGTCCTGCAAAAGTCACGAGTATCAAGGATCCCATCGGAATCGAAAAGTCTGCCATTAGCGAAGCGGTTTCCACTGAAGAAATTTACTATAAAGTGATGAAAATTATCGACAAGGTAGAAGGCACGAAGCAAATTCAACGGGCCACAGGAAAAGGCATCGGTTGGGCAAGGGTTGGTGGACAAAGCTATGCCATGGGCATCGATGATTATATCGCCGTCGATGGGATAGAGGAAGTCATTAAAGTTCTTGAATCCATGGAACTCGGCAAATTAAGCTCTTTGGCGTTTTTTGAAGGCTATGCTTGTATCAATGGATGCGTCGGTGGACCACTCAATGTTGAGAATACGTTTATCTGCAAAAACCGAATTAGAAAGCTGACGAAGCATTACGGTATGGAGAAACCGATTGTCATCGATATCGAGATGATACCTGAAAATATGGAGTGGAACACGCCGATTTTACCAACGCCAATCTTTAAGCTTGATTCAGACTTTAAGAAGGCTCTGGAAAAAATGGCGAAAATCGAAGAGTTTACGCAAATGCTTCCAGGCATTAACTGTGGTGCCTGTGGTGCACCAAACTGCCGCGTATTGGCGGAAGATATCGTAAACGGTTATGCAAAAATTGAGGATTGTCTATTGTTGAATAAAAAATAAGAGGTGACCATATGTTAGTGAGCGAATTAGTTGAAAAACATGGATTTAAGCAATTGTCCGGTACTGATTTAAACCGAAAAATCTCAAATGTCTATTCATGCGACCTTTTAAGCTGGGTAATGGCAAAGGGTAAGCACGATACCGCTTGGATCACTGTCCAGACACATAATAATATACTTGCTGTGGCTTCACTGTTGGAGTTTGCTTGCATCATCATTCCCGAGGGAATCAAAGTCGATCAAGAGATTATCGACAAAGCGAATGAACAGGAAGTTGTTATGCTTTCATCAGATAAAGAATCATTTGAGATTTTTAAAATCTTATACGAAGCGGGCATAAAGTAGTGAACATCACGTATGACTTGCACATTCATTCGTGTCTGTCGCCATGCGGTCATGAGGACATGACGCCGAACAATATCGTCAATATGGCGTATATAAAGGGGTTGGATGCTATCGCAGTTACTGACCATAATGCCTGTGCCCATGTTAGAGTTGTTTCAGAACTCGCCACGCCGCTGGGACTTATCGTAGTGCCTGGCATGGAAGTCCAGACGCGAGAGGAAGTCCATGTGCTATGCTATTTTCCAACCGTTGAGGCCATTGAGGCGTTTGATCTGGCGTTGTCCAAATGGAAAACAACCATAAAAAACAACGTCAAGGCATTCGGACATCAAACCCTCATGAACCATGAGGATAAAGTGATAGGTGAAGTGGAGATCGCTTTGATTTTGTCGGTAGACATCACCATCAATGACCTGATTGATTTGGTAAATCAGTATAAAGGTGTGGTTGTTCCTGCACACGTGAATAAATCCGCAAATAGCATCTTAATGAACTTAGGCTTTATTCCTCAGGATCTTAACATCTCGACCGTCGAAATCTATGAGAAAAGTGATTTGAATGATCGGCTCCTAAAAGGATTTAGGAGAATAATGAATTCAGATGCGCATTACCTAGAGATGATCCATGAACCGGAGTATACGATGACCACTGAAAGCAAGAGTATTCAAAGCATCATTGATTATTTGTCTGGAAAGGGGCAATTATGAGAGAATTGTCATTACACATACTTGATATCGCGCAAAACTCAATCAAAGCAGAGGCGGAATGCCTTCGAATAGCGATTATCGAGGATTTGATAAACGATAAATTGACGATAAAGATAAAGGATGACGGCGTCGGTATGGACGCGGATACGCTAGAAAAGGTTGTCGATCCTTTCTATACCACGAGAACCACCAGAAAAGTCGGATTGGGTATTCCTCTGTTTAAGATTTCCGCGGAACAGTGTGATGGTTATTTTGATATCAAATCCCAGCTTGGTACAGGCACAGAGATTACGGCCGTGTTTAAGCATAGCCACATTGACCGCGTACCCCTAGGAAACATGCCAGAAACCATCGTCACCATAATTAACGGCTGCGATCAGATGGATTTGATTTATACACATACGGTTAATCATGAAACGTTTAGTTTAAATACCAAAGACATTAAAAAGCTGTTGGATGGTGTGCCTATCAGTAATCTAGATGTAATCACTTGGCTGAGGGAGTATATCACTGAGGGGCTTGCCGAAATCACGAGTACGAGAAAAGAAGGTTAATGAATTGAACTTTAAAAAAATGGGTATAAGGGTAATACTGGTAACCATTTTATTGAGCGTTGCCATGAATTATTTAGCGGTTGATCCTTATGTACGCACAGCGCTGAGTGTTTTTGGAATAGGCTCAGGGGTTGCGCTACTGTTTATGGAATCTATTAACCATTTTCGTTGAAAGAGGTTCATATGACAAAAAAGAGAAAGTGGCTTTCTACCCTATTGATCGTCCTTGGGATTGGAATCGCTTCATTTCCTATAGCGGATAAGCTTTACGCCCAGTATTGGCAGAATCGGTTGTTGGAAGCTTATGAAGCCTCATTGGAGCTCGAAATTGTAGCGCCTGAGTTGGTTGAGTCCGATTATTTAGCCCTGCAAGCCATCTACGAGCAAGACGGCGATATCGTTCCTTCCGATTTAGAAGAAGGTGATCCACTTGTGGAAAGCACGGATTCCACTGAAGGCATAACGAATACCAGTACCGAGGCCACAACTGAGAAACCCAAAACAGTGGATAAAAGTGTGATCGGGAAGATTAAAATTTCTAAAATCGATTTAACCATGCCCTTATTAATGGGCGCAACAGAGAGAAACTTAAATCGAGGGGCTGCTGTAATCAGTGGGACTTCTCCTATAGGAGAGATTGGAAATGTAGGTATTGCAGGCCACAGAGGACGTTCATATGGCGTTTTTTTCAACAGGCTTAACGAGATTGAAGTGGGCGATATCATAGAGGTCACTGCAAATAAAAAAATATATAAATATACGGTTTATGAAACGTTAATCGTAGAACCCACAGACATATCCGTTCTTTACAGAAACGATGAAGATAAGATCTTGACGCTGGTTACCTGTGAACCCGTTAAAAATCCTACACATCGTTTGATTGTACACGCGTTACAAAATCCTTAAAATGGTTGTAATCGTTTCTTAATTTTAATTGGATTTTTTTGTGCTATAATGGATTTATAACAGAACATAACACTGTGAGGAGACACTCTTTTCACGATAAAGGCAAACCATTGGAAACGATGGGACGCAAAGCCATAGGGCCTTTCGAAAGAATGGCAGCCGAGCCGCCGAACGAGAAGTTTTTTCTTTTTTTGAAAACTTAATCAACGTGATGAGAAGTTCTCACCGATACTAGCAAACCATTGGAAACGATGGGACGCAAAGCCATAGGGCCTTTCGAAAGAATGGCAGCCGCGCTACCGAAGGGAGAAACTCATGAAAAAAATGATCAGTTTATGGGCATTGACACTGTTCATAGTGACCACTATTGGAACCTCATTTGCAGGAACCAGCTTAATCACTGCAGCGCCAGAAGATGGTCTGGTTAAAGTACAGCTAGCAGAGAAATCTACCGCTAAAATGTTGTTGCTTGTCGAAAAAGAGGGCGTTAAATACACCTATCCACTCGTCGATATGGATGTTAACCAATTTCCACTTCAAATGGGAAATGGCAGCTACTCTGTACGCGTGATGCAAAACACCGAAGGAAACAAATACAAAGAGATTTCGAAACTAAATGTCGAATTGAATTTAACTGATTCAAAAGAAGTTTATCTCAACTCGATCCAAGATATTGAGTGGAATGCTACACAAGCGACCATCCTCAAAGCCAAAGAGTTGACGAAGGGTTTAACGACGGATTCACAAAAGGTGACCGCGATTTATAACTACATCACTAAAAACTTCAAATACGATTATACAAAGGCTAAAACGGTTGCCAGCGGTTATTTTCCGAATGTGGAGACCATATTCGCACTGAAAAAGGGAATCTGCTATGATTATGCATCCGTATTTGCTGCAATGCTGCGTAGTGTCGATATTCCTACAAAGCTCATCAAAGGTTATGCAACACCAACTGGTACGACTTATCATGCATGGAATGAAGTCTATTTAGATGGCGTATGGAAGACGATCGACACAACCGTTGATGCTGGATTTATCCAAGCAGGCAAAAAAGTGGCGATGTTTAAAAGTACATCTGATTATAAGGTTGAAAAACAATACTAATAGATTTAACATTTGAACTTTATGAAATCTCCCTGGAATAGGGAGATTTTTTTACGCAATTAAGTTTTTGAAATGTTTACATTTTTTTCTATTAATCTACACCGAAATAGGATACAATGATAAGGTTGTATTTCACGTAATTACCCTAGGAGAGAATTAATGTCAAATGTTAAAGGCATCATCAATATCGCAGTAATTGCCCATGTCGATGCGGGCAAGTCGACTTTGGTCGATGCGTTCTTAAATCAGTCAAATGTATTTAGAGCCAATGAAGTTGTACCAGATTGTGTTATGGATAGTAATGATCTTGAGCGTGAAAGAGGAATTACCATTTACTCTAAGAACTGCTCAATTATGTATAATGATTATAAAATCAATATAGTGGATACACCAGGCCATGCCGACTTTTCTTCCGAAGTGGAAAGAATTATGAAAACGGTGGATGCCGTTATTTTGTTAGTCGATTCAAGCGAAGGCCCGATGCCACAAACGCGTTTTGTTTTGAAAAAATCACTTGAGCGAGGTCTGCGTCCGATTTTATTCATCAACAAAATTGATAAAAAAGATCAGCGTGCTGAGGAAGTTGTGGATTTGACGTTTGATTTGTTCGTCGAACTCAATGCAACTGATGAACAGCTAGAGTTCCCTATCGTTTACGGCATCGCTAAAGAAGGCGTTGCGAAGCGTGATATGAATGAGGAAAGCACGAGTTTAGCCCCTCTTTTTGAAACGATTCTTGAACACGTTTCGCCGTATTCTGAATCAGTAGAAGCACCACTTAAGCTTCAGATTTCTTCACTGGACTATGATGACTATGTGGGAAGATTGGGAATTGGCCGAATCGTAAGAGGTACCATACGTCAAGGGGAGCAGATTTCTGTTTGCAAACGCGAAGGCACTGTTGAGCGCGCAAAAATTTCTAAACTTTATGTTTATGAAGGATTGGTTAAAACAGAGGTACAAGAAGCGGTTGCAGGTGACATGGTCGTTATCGCAGGAATCGACGAGATTTCCATCGGTGAAACACTCTGTCATCCAGATGCAGTGGAGCCGATGCCGATGATCGAAATTGAAGAGCCAACTCTTTCTATGAACTTCTTAATCAACGATTCGCCATTCTGTGGTCGCAGCGGTAAGTTTGTTACCAATCGTCATCTTAAGTCTCGCCTCGAAAAAGAGCTGGAAGTCAATGTAGGACTTCGCGTAGACCCACTTGATTCTGTTCAAGACGGATTTAGGGTTTCAGGTCGTGGTGAATTGCACCTCTCCATCTTACTCGAAAACATGAGACGTGAAGGGTATGAGGTAGCCGTTTCTAAACCACAGGTGTTAATGAAAACCATCGATGGCGTTCGCTATGAGCCTGTTGAGCGTGTTATTGCCATCGTCCCAGATGAGTATTCAGGAGCCGTCATTTCAGAGCTAAGCATCCGAAAAGGCCTAATGGAGCTGATGCAAGCTGAGGAAGGACATACGCGCGTTGAGTTTGTCGTGCCGACGAGAGGATTGCTCGGTTATAGAAGTGAGTTTATCAACGTCACACGCGGCGAAGGCGTTTTAATTCGTTCATTCTACGAGTTTCAACCCTATAAGGGCGAGATTCCGAAGCGTACCAATGGCGTTCTCGTTTCACAACAAGGTGGCGTGGCGATGGCCTATTCATTATTTAACCTTTCTGAGCGTGCAACGATGATGATTGAAGCAGGTACTGAAGTTTATGAGGGCATGATTATCGGTATCAACTCCAGAAGAGAAGATATGGTTGTTAACCCTACTAAGAATAAAAAACTGACGAACACACGTGCATCGGGATCAGATGATGCCATCAAGCTTTTACCGCCAAAGATTTTCAATATGGAAGAGGCGTTAACCTTTATCGAAGACGATGAGCTTCTGGAGATCACACCAGATTCACTGCGCATGAGAAAAAGGGTGTTAAACGAAACTGACCGTGTGAGATTGAGAAATAAAATGAATAAAGAACTAGAAATGAAGGATGCCATGTAAAAACATGGCATTTTTTTTATTCTTTAATTTACAAATAATAACAAATGGAATATAATGGTAAAAACAGTTAATGGGAGGCTGTATGATTAGCATAGAGCTCGTTTTAATAATTCCGATAATACTTGTCTTGATGATGGCGTGTTTAGTGCTTATCCAGTTTGTTACAGAGTGGGCCAGCTTCGAACTGGATTCCAGTGAAGTGTTCCTAAACGCGTTGCTCTCGCCACCCATAAAAGAGACGGCGATTCAGATGGATGATTTCGGCATCTGGCAGACCTATCAATACAGTAGGCAGTATGAATGGCAAAGCCGTTTGAGAAATGTCATCGACCAACAGGTCATCTTAGTGAGCGCGCTAGAGCGTAAATCCTATAGCCGAGTCTGGGGTAGCTTTGTTAAGCATACGTCAGATGAAATCCTTAATGAGGATGTTAATTAGGAGGTGATGATGGAGAATCATGAAGGAGGCGCTAAAGCCCATACTTTCAGAAAAGTGAAAGCGTGTTTAAACACAGACTCAAATGCGAGAAAAAAAGGAGCGGTTTCAATTTTAATGGTCATTGTCATTCCCATTTTCATCATGGGCTGTTTACTGGTTTATCAGATCCTCTATCAAAGACAAGTCAACATGCGAACGGAAAAAATAGTGCTCGCCTGTAGTGATGCCTATTTATCGATGTACAATGGCTATTTGTTTGATGAACTGGCACTGTTGGCGAATAACAAATCTCCAGGCGTTGAAGTTATGGTACGCGAGTATCTAATCAAAAATAAAATCATTGATACAAGTGTCGAAATCTCGTTTGATGCTTCATACATGGGGTTAGATCAGCCTGACTATTTTAGAGAGGCCATATACTACGCGTCAACCGCACAAATTGGGCGTTCCATAGTGCGTATGGGGGATGAATGGATTAATCAGCTTTCTGCCATCCAAACGCTACGTAAGGTTTTAAAGTCGTATAATACACTACTGGATAATATTGCAGACGTTTCAAAAATGACGGGAATTGAAACGACACTGGAAATGCTAACCACTATTGAAAAGAACCAGTTTCTAGAAGGCATCGATAAATTAAGTGCGCGTTGTGAAGAAGAGGAGGGTAAGCTTGCGGCCATCACCAATCAATTGCGGTTGATAGAATCGCAAATAAAGGGTGAAGCAGCGGGTGCAAAGGCGTTTGTCGATTCTCAACACGCACTAGTCATGGAAGCCTTAGATCAAGCAAGATTGGGCATCCAGGGAATCAAAGCGTTAGTTGAGCAAGTTAAGGATCAGCCAACGCTTGAGCATGAAGTGTTATGGCGAGAAATGGTGGACGAGCAGCTAAAGGACTTGAGGTCACGTTACCAGAATGAGGAGACGGACTTGTTAGATGCTCTAAAAAAAGCGATTATCGAAGCGGAGAAAGTCGTTTTTAGTGGTGAAGAAACGAAACGAAAACTCACCCTACCAAAGCCTTCAGCGTCATATGAAATTACAGAGGCGTTACCTAAGCTCTCAAGTGCTGATAGATGGCTGATAAATGAATACCTTCTGATGGTTTTTAGTAGTTATGATGAAAACTGTCCGCGAAACTTGAACGCAGAGAAACGGAAAAATATTAATCGTCCTTTAAAGGCTGAGGTCGAATATTTGCTGACGGGTGAGGTCGCTGAAGCAAACAGCTTGTCACTTGTTAGACTTAAAATGTTTGCCTTAAGAGAGGGTGCAAATCTTATCGGGATTATAACCAGTCAGGAAAAGATGGCGACTTTAACGAGAAGCACATTAGCAATTCCACCTCCCTGGAGGCAGGTTGCTTTAGCGACTATGCTTGGCGGATGGGCGACGATTGAAAGCTACTATGATGTTCGTAAACTGGTTGCGGGGGAAGGGCTTCATCTGATCAAAACCCCTGACGAGTGGACGTTGTCATTGGAACAACTGCTGGAGGGGCATTTGCCACAATATACGAAACAACAGCATACTGGGGTAAAATCAATTACGGATCCAAGGCTTTATTATCAAGATTACTTAAGGCTTTTGCTCTACTTTCAAACGGATGAAATAACCCTTTCTAGAACCATGGCATTAATGGATAGTGAGTTGTGGTGGGCATCTGATCAAAAGGCGACACTTGAGCATTATGCCATCGGCTTCGATCTTCATTTTCAAGTGGAGCATCCTTGGGGAGACGTATTCGATTATCGAATGAAACAATCCATTTACCCAGGGGTTCCTGGAGAAAGTGTACATCCGTGAAGCAGATGAGAAAGCGGGGCAGTGTCGTAATCGAAGCGGTCATCACGTTCAGTTTGTTTCTCATGACATTAATCATTCTGATAGGAACATTGATGACCATCGTCGTCGACGAGAAGCTTGACTGGGCTGCGATGAGAACCAAAGATGAGCTAGCCTTCAGTCTGATGCCCTTTAAAGGCCATTCATCCCACTTGATCAATTCAATCGAGAATCACCTTTTGACGCAGATGGCGCAGATCATCACCGATGATAAGGTTTCTGAATTGGGCATGACTTCGATGGTAAAGGGACTGGAGCAATCGCGTCTAAGGGCAAATGCACATGGCATAGGGGAGTTGACGCTCCACTATGAATACGCGTTTCTTTCACTGAAGAAAGAAAGTTTTTTGATTCTTCCGGTAGCCCCTCTCGTGATTTCTGATGGCATCACGTTTGATGATGACCTCGTCTATATCACGAATTATGGTGAAAAATACCATCTCTCAAAATGCTATCATTTGAGGAAGAGCAAGTACGGCATAAAAATCGATGAAGCAAAAGCGAAGGGCTATGAACCTTGTAAAAACTGTCATGGAGGAGCGAATGAATCAAATTGGTGAAGGATATGTACAAGTTGGACGGCTGAACCCGAGTATCTCATTTTATATAAATGAAAAAACAGAGCATAAAGTCGTCATTAAACGCATACTGATTACTCAGGGATTTAAGGAGCTCGCAGTATACAAAAGGATCAACCAGCTATGTTTGAATGGTGTTCCTAAGCTCTTGGATTATTGGATGGATGAACGATATTTGTATTTAAAGATTTCACATATGGCGGGCATTTCTTTGAATCGTATTCACGAGCCATCCCATGCGGCACTTAAGCGCCACTTTATCGATCGTTTTGATCAGGTAATCTTTTTCGCTGAGCAAATGCTTAAGAACTTCCATCGAACGGGTTATTTACACCTCGATATAAAGCCTGAGAATCTTATGCTCGATGAAACGTTAAACCTAACCTTAATCGATTTTGGCGTTTCGGCGGCATCGACAGAGCAACAAACGAATGGTGGTACATTAGCTTTTATGGCGCCTGAAGCGGTCCATATGACAGCGCCAGTCGATGAACTTTCAGATGCGTTTAGTTTAGGGATGTCACTTAAATATGTGGTAGAGGGGGAAATCAGCAGGTTATCACGGTCTGGACTTGAGCGGTTATCTGAGTTGTGTCATCAAGATAAAAAATTACGCCGTTATTAATGAAATTTTAACAAAAAAGCCTTGCATTCCTTTAATGAATTCGGTATTATTACATTAAAGGATAATTGTATACAAAAATGCAATGATGGAGGGCGGATCATGAGAGATGTTGTGAAGGGCAATCAGTTTGAAGTGAAATTTTGCAAAAGATGTGGAGATGAAAAGAAGCTCAACAAGTTTAATCTCTGCAAAACATGTGAGTCTGAAGTCGATTATGAATATGCCATGATGTACGAAACAAAAACAAAGGAACAATAAAGAAAAAGGGTTTACGGAAAAGTCACATATTTTTCTTATTGTGTTTTCCCAGTATATGTTATAATGAGGGTGGTAGTACCGAAAGGACTATACACTCTTTTTTATTTTTTTTGACAATAATGGCAGCTCTGAGCATTTGCCCGAGACTGATTGAAGATGGTTTACAGTAATGTAGCTCTTTTTGTCTTGTGCAAAAAGAGCTTTGTTTATTTTTGAACCTCAACGGGAGGTCTTGTATGAGAATTGGGTTTATAGGTGCAGGTAAAGTTGGAACATCATTTGGTGCCTTATTGAAGTTAAAGGGTCAAGAAATTTCAGGATATTATAGCCGGTCACAGAAATCCATAGAGCACGCTTGTGAGATTACTGGTTCGACCCCCTACTCGACACTTGAGGCTGTCATAAAGGACAGTGATTGGATTGGAATTACGGTACAAGATGATCAAATAGAGCAGGTTGTGGCCGAAATTACAAGTTTGCCACAGTATAGACAGCTTTGCCAGTCGAAGACATTCTTCCATATGAGCGGGGCTACAACAGTGGATGTTTTGAAGCCTTTAAAAACCGACATTTTTAGCTTGCATCCATTAATGGCGTTTCCATCATATAAAACACAGCTTGAGGATTGGTCGAATACTTTTATCACCGTGGAAAATCCAAATACGTCTGTACGCAGTTGGTTGCCTAAGCTGGGCTTAAACACGTTAGAAATCGAATCTAGTCAAAAAGTGAAATATCACACAGCAGCGGTTGTCGCCTCAAATTACCTCGTGACGTTGATGGATTTTGCCATCAATGAATTAGAATTCATCGGAATTGATCGCGAAAGTGGATTTAAGGCATTGCTGCCTTTAGTGGAAGGCACTTTAAATAATATTCAAGCATTGGGAACTAAAAAAGCAATCACGGGTCCGATTGTCAGAGGCGATGTTAAAACGGTAAAAAGCCATTTGGAGGCCTTGGAACCGGAACCGAAAGAACTGTACCGATTATTAGGGCGACATACACTTCAGCTAATTAGTGAGGCGAACCCAATGATGGTACACTTGCTAGAGGAGGATGACGCATGTCAAAAGTAACTGCCATGACTTTTATTGAAAGAAAGAAGAACCATGAAAAAATTACTGTTTTGACGGCCTATGATTATAGCATGGCCAAGCTCCTAGATGAAAATGGTGTCGATTGTTTATTGGTGGGTGATTCATTAGGGATGACCATGCTGGGTTATGAGGATACCTTGGCTGTGACCATGGACGATATGATCCATCACACGAAAGCGGTCAAACGAGGGGTTAAAAACGCACTGGTGGTGGCGGACATGCCGTTTTTATCTTATCACATCAGTGACGAGGGGGCGGTCATCAATGCAGGCCGTTTTATAAAAGAGGCAGGAGCCCATGCGGTGAAGCTCGAGGGTGGCTATCAGGTAAAATCAAAAATAGAAGCCATCATCGCAGCTCAAATACCTGTGATGGGTCATCTAGGTTTAACCCCACAATCCGTCAACATGTTTGGTGGTTTTAAGGTTCAGGGAAAGACTGAACAGCAAGCCAGAAAACTTATTGATGAGGCGAAGATGCTGGAAGAAATCGGCTGCTTCGCCATCGTTCTCGAATGTGTCCCTGAGAAGCTGGCTCGTTTGGTCAGTGAACAACTGAGTATTCCGACGATTGGCATCGGTGCAGGTGCAGGCTGCGATGGGCAGGTCCTCGTCATACAAGACCTATTAGGAATGAACAAGGATTTTGTACCGAAATTTGTTAAAACCTACGCCGATTTAAGCAGCGTGATCGGTTCAGCGGTGAAAGCGTATTGTGAAGAGGTCAAAACAGGTGCTTTCCCAGAGGAAAAACATACCTTCAAAATCGATGATGAGATCATAAATAAACTATATTGAGGTGAAGCCATGACAGTAGTAAAAACCATAAATGAAGTAAGACAGTTTGTAAAAGAAGCACGATTAAAAGGAATGACCATCGGTTTTGTACCCACCATGGGATTTTTACATGAAGGGCATCTTTCGCTTATGCGAGAAGCTAAAGCGCAAACCGATTACGTCGTGGTCAGTATCTTCGTCAATCCGACACAGTTTGGTCCAACGGAGGATTTAGCCACTTATCCGAGAGATTTACCACGTGATCAGATGCTATGTGAGTCGGTTGGGGTGGATTTGATATTTGCACCTGAAGTTGATGAAATGTACCCTGCGGGCCATTCTACCATCGTCGATTGCGAAGGTCCGATTACGAAGCAGCTATGCGGCGCTTCAAGACCTACCCATTTTAAAGGGGTCACTTCCGTAGTTGCCAAGCTATTCAATATCACCTTACCGGACAAGGCGTTTTTCGGACAAAAGGATGCTCAGCAAGTTGCGGTTATCGAAAAGATGGTAAAAGAACTCAACTTTGATGTGGAGATTGTCCCGTGTCCCATCGTAAGAGAAGAGGATGGACTCGCCATGAGTTCGAGAAATAGCTACCTCGATGCAGAAGCGCGCAGACAGGCACTCGTGCTCAGCCAATCACTCAATGCCGCTAAAGCGAGTATTGATGCAGGGGAGACACGTGTTTCAGAGCTCATCGCGCTTATTCGTGAAACGATTCAGCAAGCACCTATGGCAGAAATAGACTATGTTCAAATCGTAGATGCGACGACCCTTCTGGCGATTGATGAACTAAATGATGACACGCTCATCGCCCTGGCCGTAAAATTTGGAAAAACAAGACTAATTGACAACCTGAGAATTCGCAGACGTTAATATTGGAGGATAAAATGTTATTAACCATGTTCAAAAGTAAGATACACAGGGCGACAGTGACTGAAGCCAATCTTAATTATGTAGGAAGTATTACCATCGATGAAGACTTGCTCGATGCAGCGGGCATTCTCCCTGGGGAAAAAGTTCAAATCGTGAACAATAACAACGGTGAAAGACTTGAAACCTATACGATTCCAGGTGAACGAGGGAGTGGTGTGATCTGCTTAAACGGTGCCGCTGCAAGACGCGTACAACCAGGAGATATCGTCATCATTATCGCCTATTGCATGATCGATGCCACAGAAGCGAGAGATTTCAAACCTAACGTAGTGATTCTCGATGCGCAGAATCATATCGTGGAAATAGACTACGCTGAAAAACATGGAGAAGTGAAATAGCTATTTGTCAACCCATATGAATTGTGTTAGAATGTTAAAGGTTAAATCTAAGAAATTGTGGAGAACACATGGCTAATAATCAACCAAAATGGTTAAACTGCGTTCAGCAGAGTCAGATATTAATAAATGAACCCATGGCGAATCATACTTCTTTTAAGATAGGTGGACCGGCTAAAGCGATTATCAACCCTCAGTCAGTGGAAGAAATCCGCTCGCTGGTCAATGCCTTGAGAGCTGAGAATATCCCGTTTTTAGTCATGGGCAATGGGTCAAATATACTCGTTGATGATGATGGACTTGATGCCGTGGTCATTAAAATTTCAGATCAACTTAGTTCTGTCGTCATCGAAGACGAAATGGTGATAGCCGAAGCTGGGGTGTTACTGTCGAAGCTATCTAAGGTGGTCATGCGTGCCTCACTGAAAGGGTTTGAATTCGCTTCTGGAATTCCGGGTACGCTGGGCGGCGCCATTTTCATGAATGCAGGAGCCTATGGTGGTGAAATGAAGGATGTCGTCGAATGGGTCGAAGTCCTCACGCATGAGGGGGAAATTGTTCGTATCGCGCATGCCGATTTAGCCTTCGGTTATCGTACCAGCATCGTCAGAGAAAAGCACTGGATCGTTCTCAGAGTTGCTTTGCGGTTTGAAAAAGGTGATTACACAGAGATTGTCGAGATTACCAACGACCTTACCAAAAAGCGTGTCAGCAAACAGCCCTTAGAGCTTCCAAGCGCTGGTAGTACCTTTAAACGTCCTGAGGGACATTATGCAGGACAACTGATAGAGGAAGCGGGCCTTAGGGGCCTAAGATATGGGGATGCGATGGTTTCCGAGAAGCACTGCGGCTTCGTGGTCAATATCGGAAACGCCACTTGTCAAGAAGTGATGGCGTTAATCGGTGTCATCCAAAAAGTGGTTTTTGATAAATTTGGTGTTACCCTTGAACGTGAAGTGAGAATTTTTGGTAAAGAGTAAATAGTGAGCGCTATCTGAGGATAGGGCTCTTTTTATGCGTGTTTTAAAGAGATTTCACGTGGTATAATAATTTTATACAGTAGCAAGGAGGCGATGAAATGATTGTTATCGGCGATTATCACATGCACACTAAATTAAGTGGTGACAGTAAGAACGAGTTGGAAGCAATCGTGAAGAAGGCAATAGAGATTGGATTGACTGAAATAGCCATTACCGATCATGGACCAGCGCATAACGGTTATGGCATCAAAAAGGAACAGTATCCTGTTTTACGGGCAGAAATAGATCGATTAAATGAAAAATATCCTCAAATCAATATCCTACTTGGACTAGAAGCTAATCTGCTTGGAACGGATGGTGAAATAGATATTGACGAGAACATGTGGAAAATCATCGACTGGGTGAATGCCGGTTACCACTTTGGAAGTAATCTCAGAAAGGATTATAAACTCCATCTCTATAATGCGCTCAGTAAAGTCTCAAAGCGATATCACGAAAAAGTGAAGAAGCTCAATACCATTTCCATGGTGAATGCTTTACGTAAAAATAAAATCAACATGTTGACCCATCCTGGTGCGAAGGGACCTATCGATATCGACCAGGTGGCCAAGGCTGCAGCTGAATCAGGCACTGTTCTAGAAATCAACAATTCACACGGACACCTCACAGTTGAGGAAATCAAGATCGCCATGAAATACCCTGTCAAATTTGCAGTATGCAGTGACGCGCATGAGATTGAAAATATCGGCAATGTTTCCAACGCCATCGACCGTGCGTTTATAGCTGGTCTAGCACCTGATAGAATCATCAACGTTAGAGCGTAGGAGGAAAAAGTGAATTTTATAATCATTTCAGGTCAATCCGGAGCTGGTAAAAGTCAAGCGAAGAAGGTGTTTGAGGATTTAGGCTACTATTGTGTGGATAATTTGCCACCTTCTCTAATTCCTAGCTTCACGGACTTGCTTGAGCAGAATTCAGAGAACATCAATAATGTCGCGCTCGTTATCGATATACGTGGAGGTAAGTTTTTTAAAGACCTTGAAAATCATCTGGCGCTGCTAAAGCAAAAGGGATATCCTTACCGTGTGTTTTATTTCGAAGCCGATGACGATGTGCTTTTAAAGCGCTATAAAGAAAATCGCAGAACGCATCCGCTGGATCCAAGCGGTAGAATTGACGACGCCATTCAAGCGGAAAAGCAGATGTTATCATCCTTACGCCTTCAAGCGGATTTCGTGATCAACACCAACACCACCACACAGGCACAGCTTAAAAAAGCAATCTCGGAAGCGCTTGACCTCACGGACACTCAGACGCAGATGCAAGTAGCGTTTGTCTCATTCGGGTATAAGAAGGGGTTACCACTCGATGCAGATTTTATTTTCGATGTTAGGTTTCTTCCTAATCCGTATTATATCGAGGAACTTAGACCAATGACGGGAAATGACGCTGCAGTGAGCGATTATGTCATGAGCCATGATGAAAGCAAAAACACATACGATCACCTTAAGCGGTTTCTCGATTTTATGATTCCACAGATGATCAAGGATGGTCGCGCACAGCTGGTGGTTGGGATCGGATGTACAGGTGGTCAACACCGATCGGTGACTTTTGCCAATCTCCTCGCAAGTGATTACCAATCCCGTGGATACCATGCCATCGCTTTACACCGCGATGTTCGAAAAGAGGCTTAAACATGGTGAACATAGTCGCCATGGGCGGTGGGACCGGATTATCCATTTTATTAAGAGGACTGAAAGAAATTTCAAATCAGATTACGGCAGTTGTCACTGTGGCAGATGATGGCGGTGGTTCGGGTGTTTTGAGAGAGGACCTTGGCATGCTTCCGCCGGGTGACGTGAGAAACTGCATATTGGCACTTGCAAACAAGGAACCGATTTTACAGGACCTCTTTCATTACCGTTTTCAAGAGGGCCGTCTAAAGGGGCAGAATTTTGGCAATTTGATGATTGCCGCCATGGTGGGTATTTCTGATAGCTTTGAAGCGGCGATTAAGAAAATCTCAGATATATTTGCCATCACCGGAGAAGTTTTTCCGGTTTCGGAAGAGGACATGATTCTTTATGCAAGATTGTCGGATGGTACGATTGTCGCTGGAGAATCCAATATACCGCTCGAAGTGGTTAAAAGAGGCACTGCGATTGATTCCATTTGGGTGGAGCCTAAGGATGCAAAGACTTATGAAGTGGTGCTAGATCGAATCAAGCAAGCGGATATGATCGTTTTAGGCCCTGGGAGTTTGTTTACCAGTATCATCCCTAATCTATTGTTACATGACGTGGTGGAAGCCATAAACGCCTCATCTGCACCTGTTTTTTATGTGACCAATATCATGACACAGCCAGGTGAAACGGGTGGATTTACTGCGGCAGACCATCTTGATGCATTATTAAAGCATACAGCGCTTAAAAAAATAGACTATCTGGTCGCAAACAATGGCAGCATTAGTCTCGAAACAGCATCCCGCTACTTTCGTGAATCAGCAGAACCCGTATTTTTATCGGAAGAAGACCGTAAGCGATTAAACGCATTAGGGGTAGCGGTGATTGAAGGGGATTTTGTCGAAGAGAAGGTGGGGTACGTTAGGCACAATGCCCACGCCATAAGTCACGAATTGATTAAATATATCGAGAAGGTCTATAAGGACTGAATCGCCATTTAAAGTGATTTTGTGGTATACTTAAAAGAGCAATTTCGCGCGGAAAAGGTGATTTTATGAAGAGAGTATATAGCTCTGGAGGCGTTGTTTTTCTAGGCAATGGGATTCTCATGCTTCAGAAGATAAACGGTGACTGGGTTTTACCTAAAGGGAAAATTGAAGCAGAAGAGATAAGTGAAGAGACTGCTATCCGCGAAGTTCGCGAGGAAGCAGGTATCAAAGCGAAAATATTAACCCCTATCGGTGAAACCTCATATCGATTCAAAAATTACTGGTCAAATAATCACGTCATTGAGAAGAAGGTTTTTTGGTATTTGATGAAAGCCATTACCACGAACACCCATCCTCAGCGTGAAGAGGGCTTCATCAGTGCTAAGTTCATCCACTGGGATAACGTGGTGCAGCTCGCTAAATATGATGACGAACGCGATATTTTGGCGAAAGCATTAGAAATTATTAAATCATTTGAAGGTGTGTAATGTCGTTTTCTTCAAAATCAAAAAATGAACTTGTGAGAATAAAAACTGAAGGGCGATGCTGCAACCGAGCGGAGTTATCCGGGATTATCAGGGTCAGTGGTGCCTTGGAGTTCGGAGGGAGAAACATGATGAATCTTAGGATCGTCACAGAAAATCCCGCTGTTGCCAGGTTGACCTTTATTCTCTTAAAAAAGCGTTATGGACTCCAAACTGAACTGATCATGAAAGAGACTAAGGTTTTAAATAAGCATCATTCATATGAAATATTTATCGATCAAGCGAACGAAGTTCTGCTCGATTTGGGGATCCTAGCAAAGGATGGGGAAGCCATCACGCTTAATGATGATTTGCCTGAAGAGGTTATCAAGAAAAACTGCTGTAAAAAGGCTTATTTGAGAGGTATCTATTTGGGGGGTGGATCATTAAGTGCACCTGAAAAAAGCTACCATCTAGAACTTATAACGCATAATGAATACTTTGCGAACCAGCTCGTGGATTTTATAAATGATACCTATGACCTCGCCTCAAAAATGACGGCAAGAAAGAAGAATTATATCGTTTATATTAAGGAAAGTGAAAAAATCGTCGACTTTCTGAACGTCATAGGCGCGCATCAAACCTTATTGGAATATGAGAATATCCGAATCATCAAACAGATGCGCAATAATGTCAACCGTGTCGTGAACTGCGAAACGGCAAACATCACAAAGACGGCGGATGCCGCCTTCGAACACATTCATGCCATAGAGACCATCATTCAAGGCGTTGGACTTGATTACCTAGATGATAGACTTCGTGAGATTGCCGAATGTCGTTTGGAGAATCCAGAGGCAACACTAAAGGAACTTGGTGAAATGTTAATTCCTCCGATTGGAAAATCGGGTGTGAATCATCGACTTAAAAAAATAATGGAAATCGCAGAACAAATAAACAAGAGGATGGCATAACCCTATGAAGAAATTACTCCCATTGATGTTGATCTTCACCTTATTATTGACCGCATGTGGGCTCGATCCAAAAAGCAATGATCCCGAAGTTAAAAACTGGGAGCTCATAAAGCAAAGTGCTGAAAACACAGAGGTGATCATGGCTGTGGATCATTCAAATGGGGAAGCCATCGAATGGTTACGGGGGACTTTTTCAGAGTATTTGAAGTCGGAGTACCAAGTGACGCTGAAGCTGGTCGAGCAGAGCCTGACCAAAACAGTGGCTGAACTTACCGATGAAAAAAGGCGAGAAGTGACAAATGGTCAAGTGGACATTATCTTAATAGAAAATTACGGCTTTAAAGAAGCTTATGAAAATGGCATATTGTATGGTCCTTTTGCTGATAAACTGCCAAACATAAAATCGACCATCGGATTAAATGCATTAAGCTATGTTGCAAAAGAGGGGATTGATACTGGTCATTATTGGGTACCTTATGGCCGTAAACAATTGACCTTCATCTATAATCAGGATGTATTTTATGAAACCCCTGAAAATATTGAAGGCCTAAAATTGATAATGGAAGAAAACAAGGGGACGATCACATACCCAGACCCAAGAAAGTCGGAAGAAGGTCTCGCATTTGTCTTAAGTATTATCGGCGAGTCACTGGATTTTGAACCCTACCTTTCAGGAAACTTCAATCAAGCGGCGTTTTTAACCGCCATTCAACCTGGTATGGACCAGCTTATGGCCATGAAACCCATGCTTAAGGATTCCGGCATGGTTTATCCCGCTTCGTTACAGGCATTAGATGATCTGTTCATCAATGGTGGCTTATCGGTATCCTACACCATGGATATGAACTATGTAACGGATAAATTAAGAGAGTACGAGTACCCAGAAGGGGCTTCAACCTTCGTGATCCCGAGTGGGGTGGCGACATTTTATGAAGGTGCGGTCATCGCCTATAATTCAGTAAACAAATCAGGTGCAATGGTGGTGTTAAATGCCCTGTTATCGCCAGAAATGCAAGCGTCTAAATGCGACCCGAAGGGATGGGGCAGTCTTCCCGTATACGAGATGGACATTGTCACAGAAGAGGCTTTAACGCCATTTAAATCGATTAAATTAAAAGGAACCACTGTAAAAGCGCTGGAATACATCGAAGCAGCTAAGCCTGAGTTTTCTCCGCAAATGATAGCGGTGATTTTAGCAGAGTGGGAAAGGCGCATTAGCGCAGGAGAGTAAACATGGATTTTGTGCATTTGCATTTGCATACAGAGTACAGCCTGTTGGACGGATTTGCCCGTATTGACAGGCTGTTTGACAAAGTGAAAGCGCTTGGCATGCATGCCGTTGCCATTACGGATCATGGTGTCATGTTTGGTGTCGTTGACTTCTATAAAGCAGCACAGAAGGCTGGCGTCAAGGCGATTATCGGATCTGAGGTCTATGTGGCACCGAGAACGCGTTTTGATAAGGACCCTGGGTTTGATAAAAACGCTGGGCATTTGGTGCTACTCGTTAAGAATGAAGTTGGCTACAGAAATCTGATTCGTTTGGTGTCTGTGGGGTTTACTGAGGGGTTTTATTATCGGCCGAGAATTGATTATCCTCTACTGGCAGCGCATTCGGAAGGCCTTATCGGCTTAAGTGCTTGTATTGGTGGAGACATCCAGAGGCTATTGTTGGATGGTGACTTAGCGGGTGCTGAAGAAAAGGCATTGGCGCTTAAAGCCATGTTTGCACCAGGTGATTTTTATTTGGAACTTCAAGACCACCACATGCAAGAGCAAAAGGTGATCAATCGGAGATTGATCGAGCTGTCTGCAAAGACGGGGATTCCATTGGTGGCTACCAATGACGTCCATTACCTCGATAAAGAGGATGAACCTGTCCATGATATATTGCTATGTATTCAAACGGGAAAGACCTTGAGTGATAAAGACCGTATGCGTTTTCCCACCAAGGAGTTTTATCTAAAATCACCTGAGGAGATGGCCGCCTTATTTGCTTCGCAGGAAGAAGCACTGGCCAATACCGTGAGGATTGCTGAAAAGTGCAATTTTGACTTTGATTTTACGAAGTTGCATTTACCTGAGTACGACCAAGACAGTGCCAATGTAAAACTGAAGCTAAAAGAACTATGCTACGAGGGGCTAAATAAGAAGTATAAAGATCCCGAGCAGCATATGGACCGGTTACTTTACGAGCTCGATGTCATCGATAAAATGGGGTACAATGATTATTTCTTGATCGTTTGGGACTTTATTCGATTTGCTAAGCAAAATGGCATCGCCGTCGGGCCAGGCCGGGGAAGCTGTGGCGGAAGTATCGTGGCCTACGTCCTGGATATTACTGAAGTGGATCCGATCAAGTACGACTTGATTTTCGAACGATTTCTTAACCCCGAGCGCGTGACCATGCCAGATATCGATATCGATTTCGAGGATGACAGACGTAGCGAAGTCATCGACTACGTGGTAGAAAAGTACGGTAAAGACCGTGTGGCGCAAATCATCACTTTTGGGACCATGGCAGCTCGAGCAGCCATTAGAGATGTGGGACGCGTTATGGACATGCCCTACCAGGAAGTGGACAAGATTGCTAAGGAGATTCCCATGGAGCTTGGGATGACACTGGAAAGAGCATTGAAAGTGAATCCTAAGCTTCAGGAGATTATAGAGGGGTCACCGGAAGCACGTTCCCTAATGAATGCCGCTCAAAAATTGCAGGGCGTTCCGAGACATGCGTCAACCCATGCAGCCGGTGTGGTAATCGCAAAAAACCCAGTAGATACCTACGTTCCTTTATATGTGCAGGATGGAGGTGTTTCTACTCAATTTAACATGCTACTGTTAGAAGATTTAGGCTTATTAAAAATGGATTTTTTGGGCTTAAGGACATTGACAGTTGTCAAAAATGCATTACAATTAATTGAAGAGGGACAAAATATTAAATTGGATTTAGAAACTATCCCGCAAGACGACCCTAAGGTTTATGATATGATTGGTCGTGGGGATACGTTAGGTCTTTTTCAACTGGAATCCACTGGGTTTAGAAAGTTCATGAGAGAACTAAAACCGAGTGGGTTTGAGGATATCATAGCCGGGATATCTTTGTACCGGCCGGGACCTATGGATTCGATTCCAATGTATATCCAAAATAAATATGATGCCTCAAAAGTCGTCTACAAGCATGAGAAATTAAAACCGATTCTAGAAGTGACCTATGGCTGCCTTGTGTATCAAGAGCAAGTCATGCGCATCGTTAGAGAACTTGCTGGGTATAGCTATGGACGAAGCGATCTTGTAAGGCGTGCCATGAGTAAGAAAAAGATGGACGTCATGCAAAAGGAACGAGAATACTTCATATACGGTAAGAAAGATGATCAAGGGATAATTGAGCTTCCAGGATGCGTGGCTAACGGTGTCCCCGCTGAAATTGCTAGTGAAATTTTCGATGACATGGTGGATTTTGCTAAGTACGCCTTTAATAAGTCACATGCGGCAGGTTATGCCATTATCGCCTATCAGACCGCCTATCTCAAGTGTCACTACCCTGTGGCTTTCATGGCGGCACTAATGACCAGTGTAATGGGAAGTCAGTCAAAGCTTGCTTTATATATGCAGGATTGTAAAGAACATGGCATCCAATTGTTACCACCCAGTGTCAATGATAGCTATTATGGTTTCTCTGTGGAAAAGGGTGCCATCCGTTATGGAATGGGCGCTATCAAAAACGTCGGAAGAGGAATTGTCGAGGCGATGGTTTATGCCAGAGCGGATCGTCCATTTAAAGGGTTCTATGACTTCTGCGAAAGGGTCTCGTCGAATGAGCTAAACAAAAAAGCCGTGGAGAGCCTGATTAAGGCAGGTGCCTTTGATGTGCTGGGTCATTACAGGTCACAGCTATTAGCGATTTATGAAAAAACGTTGGATGGTACACATGCCATAAAACGTAAAAGTGTTGAAGGGCAGTTCTCCATGTTTTCCATGTCCTATAATGATGTTACTTCAGAAGAACTTGGCAATAAATTGCCGGAAATCCCTGAACTAAGGCCACAAACCATGCTCCAATTTGAAAAGGAAATGCTGGGGATCTATTTATCGGGGCACCCACTCGATCAATATAAATCAACCTTGGAATCGTTCACCACGATTAACCTCGCCGAGTTAAAAGAGGCGGCTGAAGCCATGGATGTCTCTATTAAAGAAAATATGCAGATTACCATCGGCGGTCTCATCGTTTCGAAAATAGATAAGATCACCAGAAGTAATAGTAAAATGGTTTTCCTCACCATCGAGGACCTATACGACCAGCTTGAGGTCATCGTTTTCCCTAAAGTTTTTGAGCGGGTGCAGCAGCTTCTGCAAAAAGATCAGGCGATTTTAATATTAGGAAGGCTTCAGCTAAAAGAAGATGAGGCACCTAAGGTCATCGCAGAGCGCATCACTTCTCTGGAAGAAGTGGCATTAACAAAACCCAAGCGCTTATTTGTTCGATTTGAAAACGATTCCAAAGAATTACTGGATGCCGTTCAGCAAACGATTAAAAAAATCGCGTCGAATACGGAAATTAGGGGAAACAAATCTGAAGTCATATTTTATATGTCGAACACGCAGCAAAAATATAAATCCAATGTTTCAGTGGTTGTAACGCGAGAGGCAATTGAGCAGCTCGAGAAGATCATCGGTAAAGGGAATGTTAAGCTTCATTAATCGAAAAGAGGTCTCTTATGAAAAAAATTGGAATACTGACAAGTGGCGGGGACGCGCCAGGGATGAATGCAGCCATCCGTGCAGTGGTCAGAACGGCCATCTATCACGGATTCGAAGTTGCTGGCATTTATAGGGGTTATCAAGGACTAATCGATGGCGATATTGAAACGTTGAATGTCACCTCTGTGGGCGATATAATCCATAGAGGGGGAACGATGCTACGAACAGCGCGCTGCCTAGAGTTTAAGACAGATGAAGGATTTAATAAAGGCCTTCAAATGCTCAAAATGTTTAAAGTAGATGCACTGGTGGTCATCGGTGGAGATGGCTCCTTCAATGGCGCTAAACGATTAGCGGCTGCTGGTTTTCCTACTATTGGGATACCAGGCACTATCGACAACGATTTGGCTTACACCGATTACACCTTAGGATTCGATACAGCACTAAACACCGTGGTGGGAGCAATCGGAAATATCAGGGATACGTCTTCGTCACATGGTACGGTGAATATCATCGAGGTCATGGGGAGAGATTGCGGCGATATTGCACTTTATGGCGGACTCGCTGGCGGCGCAGAGGCGGTGATCATTCCCGAACTTGAAACAGATATCGATGAACTTTGCAGAACGATTATTAGGGGCAAAAAACGCGGCAAGCTCCATAGCATAATCTTACTTGCTGAAGGGGTTGGAAAGCCCTACGAGTTGGCTGAACAAATCAAGACGAAAACCAATTCAGACGTGAAGGTCAGCGTTATCGGCTACTTGCAACGCGGTGGAACACCTACACCAAATGACCGGATCTTAGGATCGAGGATGGGTGCTTACGCAGTTGAACTGCTCATGGCTGGAAAATATGGCCGTGCAGTGGGCATTAAAGGCAACCAAATGATTGATTTGGATTTTGAAGAAGTCTTATCCATGAAAAAGGATTATGATAAAGAGATTTACGAACTGGCCAGAATACTGGCAATTTAATGTGATTGATGAGAATCAGGAGGAAGATATGTTAAGAAAAACGAAAATTGTATGTACGATTGGGCCAGCGAGTGAGCCTAAAGAAATCTTTAAGGAGCTTGTACGTAGCGGCTTAAATGTAGCGAGATTGAACTTTTCTCATGGAAGCCACGAGGAGCATCTTGCTAGAATCAACATGATTAAAGAAGTCAGAGAAGAGCTTGGTATGCCTGTAGCGATTCTTCTAGATACTAAAGGACCAGAAATCAGAACGGGTAAATTTAAAGAGCCTGTATATACGCTCGTTGAAGGACAAGAGTTCACACTTACCGTTGAGGACTATCTTGGCGATCAAAATAAATGCCAAATTTCATATGTCGGCCTTCCAAATGACGTCGTTCAAGGCGATCGCATTTTGATCGATGATGGTCTCATCGAGCTTGAGGTACTTTCAACCACTGATAAAGAAATCAAAACAAAGGTTTTAAACGGTGGCGATGTTAAAAACAATAAAGGCATCAACGTTCCTGGCGTTAAAATTAACCTGCCAGCAATCACTCAAAAGGACATCGACGATATCGTATTCGGTATCCGCAACGGCATCGATTTTATCGCAGCGTCATTTATCCGTAAAGCAAGTGACGTCTTAGAAATCAGAAAAGTTTTAGAAGACAACTTCTCACATGAGATTCACATCATTTCAAAAATCGAAAATCAAGAGGGTGTCGATAACCTAGAAGAAATTTTAGAGGTATCTGACGGCTTAATGGTTGCCAGGGGTGACCTCGGCGTCGAAATCGCTACTGAGTTGGTGCCAATCGTTCAAAAGCGCATGATCGAAATGTGTAATCGCGAAGGCAAGCCTGTCATCACAGCGACTCAAATGCTCGACTCGATGATGAGAAATCCAAGACCTACACGCGCAGAAGCCACTGACGTAGCCAATGCCATCTACGATGGTACTGATGCCGTCATGTTGTCTGGTGAAACGGCAGCAGGTAAGTATCCTTTAGAATCCATTCGTACCATGGCGAAAATCGCACATGCCGCTGAAATGGCGTTAAATTATAAAGAACTGCTTCAAAAGCGCATTCAGCTTGCTGATGAAAAAGGCGTAACCTCAGCAGTAAGCCATGCAACTGCAAATACAGCTTTAGAGCTTGATGCGACTGCGATTATCACTGCGACTTCATCAGGTTTTACAGCGAAACGCGTTTCAAAATTAAGACCAAAGGCACCTGTAATCGCTTGTACAGTAAGTGATGCATCGTGCAGAAGATTATCATTGGTTTGGGGCGTATTCCCATTAGTAATCGGCGAAGCCTCTTCTACAGATAGAATTTTTGAGATTTCTGTTGATAAGGCTAAAGAGCATGGCTATATTAAAGACGGCGACTTGGTTGTTATTACAGCAGGCGTCCCAGTAGGCGTATCTGGCGCAACCAACATCATGAAGGTTCATTTGGTCGGCGAAGTTCTCATTAAAGGTACTGGTCTCGTGAAGGACCTCGTTAGAGGAAAAGCATGCGTTGGCAGTACACCAGAAGAACTTGAAGGCAAGTTTAAAGCTGGCGATATCCTCGTATCCACATCGACAGATAAGGACTTAATGCCATTCATCCAACAAGCTTCAGGTTTAATCGTTGAAGAAGGCGGCTATACTTCACATGGCGCTATCGTGGCACTTAGCCTTAAAAAGCCTTGCGTGGTTGGCGCACAAAACGCCACTGAGTTGATTAAAGACGGTACGGACATTACGCTTGATTCAGCTAAGGGAATCGTTTATGCTGGTAAGGTAAGAGTACTTTAATCAGCTAGGAGGTCACATGCAAAAAAGAGCGTTAGGTCTTACTGGATTAAATGTTGTTCCCATAGGCTTCGGGGGCATTCCCATCCAAAGGTTAGAGCAGTCACAAGTGACAGCGATCGTTAAGCAACTCGCAAAAGAAGGTCTGAATTTTATCGACACAGCACGTGGTTACACCACAAGCGAGGAAATGATCGGGGAAGCTTTAAAGGAATGCAGGCGTGAGGATTTTATACTTGCGACGAAGTCCATGTCACGCGATTATGTCGGAATGAAAAACGACATAGAAACCAGTTTGAGGAACTTGAACACCGATGCGATTGATTTGTATCAGTGTCATCTCGTGAAAGATCTATCGCAATACACCCAAATCATGTCAGAGGAGGGGGCTTATAAGGCATTACTTGAAGCGAAAGCTGCGGGTAAAATTCGCCATATCGGCATTACGGCACATAGTGCAGACTTTATTCGTGAAATCATTAGAGAGATGCCTTTTGAAACGCTTCAGTTTCCCTATAACCTAGTGGAGAAGCAAGGTGAACCTCTGTTTGAGATCGCAAGTGCACGTGGAATCGGCGTTATCGTCATGAAGCCTATCGCTGGTGGTGCTATCCCCAATGGTCGTTTGAGCTTAAAGCATGTACTGAATAATTCGCATGTAACGGTGGCCATCCCAGGGATGGATTCCACCGATCAAGTGGTAGCAAACGCAAGTGTATTACGAGATTCATTGATTTTCTCACCTGATGAGCTTCGTGAGATGTCTGAAATCGTGAGCACATTAGGCGAACGCTTTTGTAGACGATGTGGTTACTGCCTACCTTGTCCTCAAAACATCGACATTCCGACACAGTTTTTACTGGAAGGCTATTTAACCCGCTATAACTTGTCTGAATGGGCGAAAATCCGTTATGAAGGGTTATCCGTCAAAGCGGAAGCTTGTGTCGCCTGTGGCGCCTGTGAGCCGAAATGTCCCTATAATTTACCGATCATCGATATGCTAAAAAATGTCGTTACACAGTTTGAAAAGCATCTTTAGCACCCGATGAAGCACATCAAAAAATAACAAAGGAGTTGTCATTTGACAACTCCTTTTATAATGCCTTAAGGTTCAATATTAAAATAACGATCTGGCTGAAGGGGCTTAGAAAAATCAAACCCTTCTATGATCACGAGCTTTCCTGCTTCGTACATTAGGATTGTTTCAATCTCAGGAAAACTGGTGAAGGTATAAAGCAGACTTTTCATCATCAGGTTTCGGTACTCGGGTTGGCTGCTAAAGAGTGTCGTGAAGCCTTCTTTCACATCTAAGTTTAATGTTTTACCTTCAACAGAGTGACCAATTAACTCGACCTCTTCAGGTAGTGGCTGGATGCCTTTCGCATTTGGCGCTTTCAACAGGTTCCAAGCCTCGGTAACCCGTTCATCTAATGTGGTCGCTTTTAAGGCTTCAGGTGTGAGGAGCAATGTGCCGTTCGCAGCTAATTGGTTGAGGAATACTGAGTTAACAGCGTTTTCCGTATAAATCGATTTTAAATCGACGCCATCCACTAAACGGTTCTGGCTATCATCCACATAAAACGAGACGCCATTTAACGGATCATAGCTCATAAAGGTTTTAGTGATGGCTTCCCTTATAATCGGGAATTTGCCTTCAAATCCTTTAAGGTTGCTACTATACATATAGATGTTAGCACGGTTGCTTCCGAGCTTAATGTTTGGGGCATACGGGATTACCGGTGCTGTTTCATACAGACCATATCCTGTTTTTGGCCCGTTTTGCAACGCGGTGTAAAGCGCGCGCCACCTGTTGGTAGGCAGCGGTGTGAAGCGCGTCATTGGCACGACATCATCATAGGCCGCGTTAGGAAAATAAAGGGTCATGGCAACCGAACCTGCGGGAACGGTGGATGTGGTCGCCAGCAGTTTAACATCATTAGGGAGCAGTGCTGCATACCAAACGTAATCCATTTGGCCATCTTCGCTTATGATCTTAAAACGATAATACCCAGTGGTGAGATCAGCAGTGAGCGCTGACTTTTCTATGGTGATGCGTTTAGACTTTGTCCCTTCATCGGTAACAGTGAGGTCAAGCGCGTCGATAGAAAGTGAATCAATTAACTGGTCGCCATTATATCGCTCAACCAGAATGCCTTCTGTATAGCTGTCATCAAAAAGACCTGTGTCACTTTCCATGACGAATGAAAGTGCGGTTTTAGAGATGGAATCCACTTCTTCGGGTGCGATAAGAAGGTAGCTAGAAGTGAGCGGAAGCACCTCTGTAGGTTTGTCCACAATCTTCTGGGACAGATTGAGAGAGAGAATCTCAGTGCTAAGGGGAAAAGCCGTAGCCAGTATGAACAAGATGACGATAAAGATTATATTTGGAAGTGAACGATGCACCTTTTACCTCCTGAACGCTATATAAAGTATATTTAGTTTCCATAATCGGTATATTCGATATTATTATATGCTATTTTAGGGATGTTGCCAATGTTTCTTAGCCTTTTCCTTCTTATGACATAAAAAAAATGAAACTCTAAGGGTAATCTGGTACAATATGAATAGAGTTGGAGGTAGACAATGAAGGTTTTCAGTAAAGGGAGTTGGATCATCCTACTAACACTTTTCGTTCTAGGCAGTGCAATAGGGTTTGGCGCACCTGTGGATGAAACGGCGAAGGATAAGCTCACGGAAATTACAGAGGAAGAAAAAGGCATCGTGGAAGCTCTATTTGTCTTATCTTCTGAGATCGAACTTTTAAACACGGAGTTAAGCCAATTATCGGTTCAGATGACAGATATAAAAGACCAAATTGCAGCGAGCGAGGCATCCATCATAAAGCTTGAAGCACAGTATAAGCAGTATAAAGAAAGTCTGGCGGAAGTCCTTCGACTTCAGCAACGGTCAGGTGTCGCGTCACGGGTGGAAGCGCTTTTAAATGCGAAAAATTTAAAGGATTTTATTAAACGGATCAATATTCTAAGAGACTTATCGCGAAATGTCGATGCGCTTATGGCGACGGTAGAAGGGGCTCGGATTGACGTTGAAAGAGAGAAGGAAGCGCTAGAGGAACTTTTAGTGGCACTGCTCGATAAGGAGGCTTTGGTTAAACAGGCCACAGAAGAAAAGACTAAAGCCAAAAATGAACTGGAAGCCTATTTGGAAAGCCTTGCGTCAGAACGGGAACATTATGAGTCTTATCTAGAATCCATCACACAGGTGTGGAGCAGTCTGAAGCCCATGTTTTCTAAGACGATTGCAGCCTTTACCGATATCATAGAAACGGGAAACTTACCAGAGGATACTGTGGAAGTCAATGTTTCACTATTTAATACGAGAGGGACTATTTGGGAGGATAAGTTTAATCAAATTCTTTCTCAGAAAAAAGAGCTTCCTGAGCTGACCTTTGACTTTATTAAAGACGGGGCTAAATTGAACTTTCCAGATTACGAGATTACTTTAATCGGTCAGTTTGAACTTCTGGATGAGCAAACGATCAAATACGTCGTTACAGGTGGCGAGTTTTATGGGCTCCCCATGACACAGGATTCCATAAAGGATCTATTTAGCGAGGGCGATTTAATTTTTAGCTTACAATCCCTTTTAGGGAAAAATACGCTTCGACGAATTGATCACTTTGATGATCGGTTGGAACTGGCAGTTATAATAAAACTATTTTGAGGTGGACGATGATTACCGCAAATGCTTGTAGCTTACAATACAAAGACGGAACACTGGCGCTTAAGCCTTTTGATTTGGCCATCAATAAAGGGGAAGTCGTCTTTATCACAGGACCGAGTGGTTCGGGAAAAACCAGTCTCCTTAAGCTCATCTTAGGAATGGAGTTCCCTACATCGGGGTCGTTCACCGTTTTGAATCAGCCGATTAAGGCTGGCTGTGACCGTGAAATCAGGCAGATGAGAACACAAATAGGTCCGATTTTTCAGGAATTCAGATTGCTTGATGGGCGAAGCGTCCTCGACAATGTCATGCTGAGCATGCGATTTTTAGGGTATTCGCAGACGCAAATGCGCGAGTTAGCGACGCATTACATCGATCGTGTAGGCCTTTCCCATAAGCTTGAGCACACCGTGGATAGACTTTCATGGGGAGAGTGTCAGCGAGTGGCCATCGCCAGAGCCGTGGTAAGGAAGCCTAAACTCATCGTAGCAGACGAGCCCACAGGGAATCTCGATCAAGAAAATGCAAAAAATGTACTCGCATTGCTCATGTCCTTTTGCGATGATGAAACCAGTGTCATCATCACCACCCACGCCACGCATCTCGTTGATCATATGGATGCCCATGTGAGACTTAAGATGCAAAATGGGACGTTTGTGCTGGAAAGGGGGCTTTCTCATGGCGAAAGGTAGCAGCAACATCGGCTATTATTTTTCAGAGGTGAAAACCATCTTTAAATTGGGGAAGCTTTCGGTGCTGCTTTCATTTATCAGCTTGGCCATGATTTTCTTTATCGCTTTACTGACCATCTCTGGATGGTGGTATAGCCAGAATCTTTCTGAAGCGTTAAAGGACGAGGCTGAGATAAGTGCATACATGCGTCCGGACCTTAATACCTACTCAACGGAAGCATTGATGGAGGCCATTCACGAAATTGATGGTGTGGTCTCAGTCGTCGAAGTCAGTGCTGAAACTGCCTATGATCAAATGTCAGAGGTGCTTGGCCCTGAAGCGTCCATACTAGCCCAGTTTGATGAAAATCCTTTCGAAGCGTACCTTGCCATCGGCATCGAGCTGGACCAGCGCGTCGGAATACTGGAAAAATTATCTGAGCTAGAGCAAATCGACTATATAAGAGATAACCAAAGTGTGCTCGAAAAGATAGATCGGATTACGAAAGTGGTGGGGATCATCGGACTGATGGCGACGCTCGCAGTGGTGGTGGCAACCTTCATCGTGACGTCACACATCATAAGAGAAGGCGTGCATATGCATAAGGATCAGATCAATACGTTGAAGCTCCTTGGTGCGCCTGACCGTTTCATTCAAACGCCTTTTATTATGGAAGGCATCCTCTTAACAGTACTGGCATCCTGCCTTTCACTATTGGCCTTTGTTCTATTCAGTACTCAGCTAGGGAGAGGAACCAGTGATTTGTTAAACTTTTTACCCCAGCTCGATCACCCGCGTATGATAATGACCATCAGCTCAGGGACCATAATCATCGCCACTGTGCTGGGACTGGGTGCAAGTCTTTTTGGATTAAAGATGGTCAAGGAGCGTTAATCCTGTATTCGCCAAATATAAAAGGTCCTCTCGTTTTTCATCGAGGGGACCTTAAATTTTACTGTTGTCTTAAAGAGATCTCAGCGAGCTTAATATTTTTGTTGCGTTCTTCGATTTGTCGAATAGACCATTCATTCTGGAAGATGAGTACTGGCATGTCGTCCTCATCCTGTACGAGCATGGTGTCCATGGTCATCGAGAAGTTGCTGCGGTCGAAGCTGTCTGACTTGATCCATCTGACATAACGATAAGGCAATGATTCGATGATGACATCGACGCCATATTCATTCTTCAAGCGGTATTCTAAAACTTCAAACTGGAGGACGCCGACGACGCCGATGATCAGTTCTTCAACGCCGATGTTCGGACGTCTGAACACCTGAATGCTACCTTCCTCGGAGAGCTGTTCGATGCCTTTGACGAACTGCTTACGCTTAAGTGAGTTTTTCGTATAGACCTTCGCGAAGTGTTCAGGCGCAAAGACGGGGATGCCGTCATATTTGAGATTTGAATTATCCTCACATAAGGTGTCACCGATTTTAAAGATACCTGGATCATGTATACCGATAATATCCCCAGGATAAGCGGTTTCTACGACGACGCGGTCTTGTGCCATAAATTGCTGAGGTTGTGCCAGACGGACTTTCTTATTTTCTTGTACGTGGTTGACCTGCATGCCTTTGGTAAATTTACCTGAGCAAATACGTAAAAAGGCGATACGGTCGCGGTGTGTGGGATTCATATTTGCTTGGATTTTAAAAATAAAACCGGAGAAATTTTCTGAAGCGGGTTCCACAGGTCCGAGGTTGCTGTTACGAGGTGCTGGTGGAGGCGTCAATTCCAGGAAGGAACGCAAGAACGGCTCAACGCCGAAGTTCGTCAGCGCACTACCGAAAAATACCGGCGTCAGCTCGCCCGCGATAATTTTTTCGAGGTCATATGGATCACCTGCATGGTCTAGGAGCTCTAAATCATCCACAAGTTTTTGGTGCAAATCAGCCCCTAGGAGCTCGATGAATTTTGGATCGCTTAGGTCACCAGAAACGGTTTTAGCGATATTTTGGCCGTGGTTACTGTCGTTAAACAGTTCGATTTGCCCCTTTGCGCGATTGTACACGCCTTTAAAGTGCTTATCTGAGCCGATAGGCCAGTTCATGGGGTATGAACGGATGCCGAGACTGCTCTCGAGATCTTCCATGAGTTCAAATGGATCTCGTCCTTGTCTATCGAGTTTATTAATAAAGGTGAAGATGGGAATGCCTCTCATCTTACATACTTTGAATAGCTTCTTCGTCTGACTTTCTACCCCTTTAGAGGAGTCGACCACCATGACCGCACTATCGGCTGCCATCAGGGTGCGATAGGTGTCCTCGCTAAAGTCCTGGTGACCTGGTGTATCAAGGATGTTCACACAGTGACCATCATAATTGAACTGCAAAACGGAAGAGGTGACAGAGATACCCCTCTGCTTTTCGATTTCCATCCAGTCTGAGACGGCGTGTTTTTGAGATTTTCTTGATTTTACTGTTCCCGCTTCTCGGATCGCGCCCCCGTAAAGCAGCAATTTTTCAGTCAACGTCGTTTTTCCTGCATCGGGATGTGAGATAATTGCAAAGGTGCGACGCATTTTAACCTCTGCTAAAAGCTCTTGAATTTGAATAGACATGTCACTCTTCCTTCTTTATAAAATAAATGCCATAAGTTTAACCATAACCAATCAATTTTACCGCATCTAAGGGACGCTGTCAATAAACGCAGGTGTCCGGTTATGTTAACTTGTACTGGAAATATTTGTAGAAGTCTTTATAATAAAATTAGGAATGCTAGTACGGGAGGATAGGATAAATGCAGCAACAGAATAAAGCCGCTTGGGAAAGGTCGCCAGAGTCAGCCTGGCACGAGCGATTTGGCTCACCAGAAAGCTACGCTGAACGCATCAAAAAAGATCCTAGCGCATTATTAAAACCCATCGACCCTTTTTTTAATGAAGTAAAGGGTAAAAAAATACTCAACCTGATGGGTTCCAATGGCAATAAAGCAGTCGCCTTATCACTACTCGGTGCATCGGTGACAGTGGTAGACTTTTCAGAGTCCAATCGCAATTATGCGATACCGTTAGCTGAAGCCGCTGGTGTGAACATCGAGTATATTGTTTCTGATGTCCTTAGCGCAAAACTATCGTGCGATTACGACTTGGTGTTTGCCGAAATGGGAATCCTTCATTACTTCGAAGACCTGATTCCTTTTTTTACGGTGATGAAGGATGCACTCAGACCAGGAGGCCGGGCACTGATTAGAGATTTTCACCCAGTTTCCACGAAACTGATTTCATCGAGGGGCTCTACAGCAAAAGTGCGAAAACACAAAGTGGATGGCGATTATTTTGATAAACGCCTAATAGAAAAAAACGTCGCCTATGGGAAGTTTCTCGAAGAAGGCGAAGGTGAAAAGGTGTATCTCAGATTATGGACGCTGGGCGAGATTATCACAGCCGCTGCAGATACTGGTTTGAGAGTCGTTTCTTTAGAAGAGGCACCTAATTTGTCCAGTGACGTATTTGATCGAGGGATTCCGAAGACCTTCGTTTTAATCCTTGAGCGATAGGAGAAAACCATATCTCACGTCACTCACTGACAGAGCCGAGTAGTTGTTCTTTTTCCTGTAGCAGTTCGAGTTGTTCCATTTTTTCTAAAAGGGACATTTCGAGCTGTTCTTTTTTTAAGGTGAGATCGGTTAGCATAACAAAATCGGTGGCATGTCGTTTGATTTCATCTTCGATTTTTGAAAGCTGCTCGCTGAAAGCGTCGATTTCCTCAGGGAGGGTCTCAAGTAGCTTCAGTTCTTTAAAGGAAAGCTTTTCCTTCTTGACACGTAAGCGCTCTGGGCCTGTAGGCGGAGCAGAATTAGGCGCGCTCTTCGCATTTGATGTAAGTGAAATCGGGTTGTCGCGGACACGTGATGCTTCAGCGAGGCTGATATCAGGGAGCTGCTCTAAATAGTCACTATAGGAGAGAATCGACTGAACGATTTTTCCGCCCTCGTAGGCAAAAAGCTTATCAGTGATGCGGTCTAGGAAGTAGCGGTCATGGGAAACGCAGAGGATGACACCTTGGAACTGATCAAGGTAGCTTTCAAAAACTTTAAGGGTATCGAGATCGAGGTTATTGGTCGGTTCGTCGAGTAACAAGACATTGGGTGACGAGATGAGAATTCCCATGAGCTGAAGTCTTCGCCGTTCTCCTCCTGAGAGCTTACTTATAGGCGTCCACTGGAGATCAGTGCTAAATAAAAAGGTTTCCATAAACTCAGAGGCACTGATGCGATAGCCACTCGGGGTAACCACCATTTCAGCGATATCACGGATGTACTCGATGGCCCTTTGGTTTTCATCGGTAAAGCCTTCGAATTCCTGGGAAAAGTAGCCGAATTTTACCGTGGTCCCCACAGAAATCGTGCCTGAGGTAGGCGTTAGGTGCCCACAGAGCAGGTTCATCAACGTGGATTTTCCCACGCCGTTGTCTCCGACGATACCGATGCGGTCATTCGGTGCAAAATGGTATTCGAAATCGGAAAAAAGAGGTCGGTCGCCGTACTGCATGGCAAGCCCAGTGACATCGATTATTTTACCGCCTAGGCGGGTATAGCCTGCTTCGATGACCATCTCTTGTTCAGCATCATTGTTCATGAGTGCCTTTAAATCCATGAAACGCTGGATCCGTGATTTGGATTTTGTACTTCGGGCTTGAACCCCTGCACGCATCCACGCGAGCTCCTTTTTAAACAGGTTGGCGCGCTTTTGCTGAGTACTGCTTTCTGACTGCAACCGTTCGTTTTTCTTTTCGAGATAATACTCGTAATTACCTGTGTATTCATAGAGCTTGCCACGGTGAAGCTCGACGGTTTTATTCACGATACGGTCGAGAAAATAGCGGTCATGCGTAATCATTAGCAGTGCGCCCTGTCGAGACTTTAAGAATCGCTCTAACCAGATGATGGAACGGCTGTCCAGATGATTCGTCGGCTCGTCGAGAATTAGGAGGTCACAAGGATTGACCAGTGCTTCCGCCAGTGCCACACGCTTTTTCTGCCCACCGGAAAGGGTGCTGATTTTATCGTCGTAATGAGTGATTCCGAGTGCATAGAGTATGCCTTTTATTTGATATTCCAAATCATAGAGCTGGCGCGCCGTCATCTCCGTGGAAAGTGAGTTGAAGGTCGAAAGTAGGGTAGTGTCTTCAGGGTTTTCATCCAGTGCATGTGATGCGCGCTCATAATCTCTGATGATGCGCATGTTTTCTGAAGGACTTGAAAAAATCTGTTCCAGGATGGTGAGGTTGCCGTCGAAATCCTGTTCTTGAGCCAAATAGGCGATTTTGAGGTTTTTTATGGGGATGATGGTTCCGGCATCAGGTGTTTCGTATCCAGCGATGATTTTTAACAGGGTGGATTTACCCGTGCCATTTACACCGATCAGGCCAATTTTATCGGATGAATCGATGGAAAGCTGCACGCCATCGAGAATTTTTATTAAACTATAGCTTTTGCTGATTTGTTCACAGGTCAATAAATGCATGTTAACTTCCTTGAATTTTAGATTATTTTGATTCACTCTATTTTATCATAATATGGTAAACTGTATAGTAGCGACATAAATTATTATCTTTCTGGAGGAACGGACATGAATGCACTTTTTGTAGCCCATAGAGATCAGCTTTCAGGATTTTTGGAAGTGGGGGATCTCGCCATTTTGTTTTCTGGAAAAGCGCCTAAAAGCACTGCAGATGCGCATTATTCATTTTTACCGAACAAGAACTTTTATTATTTCACCGGGTGCACTGCTGAGCAATACATGGTAGCCATGCTCAAAACGGAAAAAGGGCTTGAAACCACGCTGTTTATCGAAAAACCTGATTACGATGTGGAAAAATGGGTTGGACGCAAGCTTACTAAAGAGGCGGCGAAAGAAATTTCAGGCATTTCGGATGTTCAATACCTTGAAAGCTTCATTTCTTGGGTAGGCAAGAACGTTTATAATGGTAAGGTCGATCGTCTGTTCCTCGATTTGGAAAAATTATCATGGGACGAATCTGATAGTCCAGCGGCTGTATTTGCAAACGATTTCAGCAAACGCTATCCATTCGTTACCATCAAGTCATTACACTTTATCCTAAATGAAATGCGTGTCATTAAATCGGATGAAGAGATAAGCCGTGTACAGCAAGCGATTGACATCACACAAAAAGGCATCGAAGGGATCTTATCGATCATCAATCCAGGTCTATATGAGTATCAACTCGAGGCGACCTTTGCTTATCATATTCGCATGAATGGTGCAGAGCGCTGCTCGTTTGAAACCATCGCAGCATCTGGCGGCGACGGGGTAATCCTTCATTACGTGGAGAATAGCAAGCAACTGACAGACGGTGATCTGGTCCTCCTCGATTTAGGCGCACAATACAAGCAATACGCGGCGGATATTTCTAGAACGTTTCCAGTTAACGGTAAGTTTTCGCATAGACAAAAGCAGATCTATGAAATCGTCTTAAAGGCACAAGAAGCGGTAATCGACGCCATGAAGCCCGGTATCCCTTTCGAAGAGCTCAATAAGGTGTGTCAAAAAACATTAGCCGCCGAACTGAAAGCCATCGGACTTATCGCTGACGATAGTGAACTCGGCAAATACTACTATCACGGCGTTAGCCATTATTTAGGCCTCGACGTGCACGATTTAGGTAGCCGTAATGGACTCCTTAAGCCTGGGATGATCCTCACGGTTGAGCCGGGGCTCTACATCGCTGAGGAAAACATCGGCATCCGCATCGAGGACGATATCCTCATCACTGAAGAAGGGAATATCAACCTGTCTAAGGCGATTCCTAAAACAGTGGATGAGATTGAAGCGTTCTTCGCAAATCGTGCCTAATGGAATGCCGACCGAACTGTGGTGCGTGCTGCATCATCCCGTCCATAACCACCAGGACGAAAGCGCTTCCCATGGGAAAGCCTGCCATGGTGGCCTGCCCACATTTGGATGAGCAGATGCTTTGCCTGATATTTAAAAGCCCAGACCGGCCGAAGGTTTGCGCCAGTCTTAAGCCATCAACTGAAATGTGTGGGCAAAACCGCGAGGAAGCCGTGGCCTATTTGACGTGGCTTGAGGAAAGCACGAAGCCATAATGCCTACACTAAGCCATAAAGCATCAACCATAAAAGAAAATCTTTATCGGAAAAAGGGTTGACAACCCTTTTTCTTGCGTCTATAATCAACGTTAATACAAACAAAGACGATGACGAGAAGAGTAGTTGAAGGCAGACGTTCAAGCGAGCTGATGGTGGTGTGAGATCAGTAACTGAGTTTTCAATGAAGAACAGCTCCGAGTTGCCAACCGAAAGCGAGCGCAAGTAGGATTGGACGTGCCCGAAACGTTACATTCGGTAGATATCGACGTTAGTGTCCGTATCGATGAGGAGGATCGTAAGATCAATTTGGGTGGTACCGCGGAAGTAAGCTTTCGTCCCTGTTTATTAAGAACAGGGATGAGGGCTTTTTTTATTTTCTAAAAGCCAATAGAGGCTGGTCTCACGGAAACCATCACGCTTCGTGGAGACCAAGAGTTGAATGGGAGGTTCATATGAAAAAGAGAACACATTTATGTGGCACAATTCGAAAAGCGCATATCGGTATGGAAGCGACAATTAAGGGCTGGGTTCAGAGACGCCGTGACTTAGGTGGCGTCATCTTTATCGATTTGAGAGACAAATCAGGCATATGCCAAGTGGTATTTGACCTTGCCAATATGAGCAAAGAGGATTTCGAGGTGGCTGAGCACCTACGAAACGAGTACGTCATCGAAATTTCAGGTCTGATAGAGGAACGGTCGGAGGACACCATCAACGCTGCCATCCCCACTGGAGAAGTGGATGTTCGTGCAAAGCGCCTCACCATCTACTCCGAGGCGAAAAACACGCCGTTTAGGGTGGGGGAATCATCGCACATCAAAGAAGAGCTCCGGTTAAAATACCGCTATTTGGATCTGAGAGCCCCTGAGATGCTGCAGCATCTGATGCTTAGGCAGACGATCACCACCAGTGTGAGGTCGTATTTGCAGTCTATCGGTTGTCTCGAGGTGGAAACGCCGATTCTTACGAAAAGCACACCGGAGGGCGCACGTGATTTTCTCGTTCCGAGCCGCCTTTCAAAAGGGCAGTTCTATGCACTCCCCCAGTCGCCACAGATTTATAAGCAGCTACTGATGGTCAGTGGCGTCGACCGATACTTCCAGGTAGCCAAATGCTTCAGGGACGAAGACCTTCGCGCGGACCGACAACTGGAGTTCACTCAGGTGGACATGGAATTCTCCTTCGTGGATGCCGAGGACATCATCGAAATCTTAGAGGAGCTGTTCCAGAAGATCATGCAGGAAACGAAGGGCATCAAAATCGATCTCCCTATGCGCCGCATGACCTACCGAGAAGCCATGGACTGCTATGGATTTGATAAGCCCGATTTAAGGTTTGGTATGCCAATGGTTGATTTGACGGATTTCATGGCAGAGGTGAATTTTTCGGTCTTTTCTAAGGTGCTTCACAGTGGTGGCATCATCAAAGCCTTAAATGTACCCGGTGGTCAAAGCTTCACGAGATCACAGATTGAATACCTCACAGAGCGCGCCGTCTTTCACGGCGGTAACGGCATGGCATGGATCGCTTTAGATGAAACAGGCGCGCCGCAGTCGATACTCACCAAATACTTTACCGAAGAACAGATGAGAGACCTCATCTCCATGATGGAGGCAAAACCGGGTGATTTGATTTTGTTTAGCGCAGATTCACCTGAAAAAGCCCGCTATGTATTAGGGAGCTTGAGACTCGATATCGGCGATTTGATGGGGCTTAGAAAAAAGGATCATTTCGCGTTTGTGGTGGTCACCGAATTCCCACTATTCGAATACGATCAAGCGGCTCGACGTTATGTCGCCATGCATCATCCGTTCACTAGCCCAGTGGATGAGGATAAACCGCTTTTCGAGACCAGTCCAGACCAGATGCGTGCAAAGGCGTATGATATCGTGCTTAACGGCATCGAGCTAGGCAGTGGTAGTATCCGTATCCATGATAGAGACCTTCAAGCAAAGATGTTCGAAACGCTGGGGTTCAGTGAACGTCAAATCGAATCGCGTTTCGGTTTTATGTTAAATGCCTTTGAATACGGCGTTCCACCACACGGTGGCTTCGCATTCGGTCTGGACCGACTGGTGATGATGCTAGCTGGGGTGGATTCCATAAGGGAAGTAATCGCATTTCCGAAAATGCGTGACGGCTCATGTGCCATGATGGATGCCCCTTCGGAAGTGGATCCAGACCAACTGGAGGAGTTGTCCATCTACCTCCACAGCGCTTATGAAAGCGAGAAGAAAAAACAGGCCATGGACCTCAGTGTGATTGAATACGTGTCCGATTTGGCAAAAATAGCGTTAACCATAGCAGAGAAGATTAGTTTCACCAGTGATCTTGAGTCCATCATCGCGTTTGCAGATCAAATGGCTACCATGGATCTAATGGCCGTGACGGCGGGTGACATCGTTGAAACGGGTAGTAATCGTTTTAGAGCGGATGTTCCAGTAAAAGCCATAACCCTTAGCGATGCGTTAAAAAATGCACCAGAGGTGCAGGCGGACTGCTTCTTCGTACCGAAGACAGTGGAATAGATTACATGATTATTGGCGAATAGGAGACGAATATGAAATCACTCATTTATGAATCGGTTAAACAACAGAGCGAAATGCTGATAAGTCGTTCAGTTTCAAGCTTAGAGCTAACAGAGTCTTACCTTTCACATATCGAAGCGACAGATGAAGCCATCGGCGCATACCTCCATGTGGCAGGTGAAAGTGCGCGACAAGCCGCAAAATCAGTGGACCTAAAACGCGCTAGAGGCGAGCAGCTAAGCCCACTGGCTGGAATTCCTTCTGCGATCAAGGACAATATATGTACGAAGGACATGCCCACCACCTGCGCCTCAAAAATGCTTGAGGGTTTTATGTCCCCAGTGGATGCCTTCGCCGTAATGCAAATGAAAGCGCACGACAGCGTCATCCTCGGGAAGCTCAATATGGATGAATTCGCCATGGGCGCTTCTACAGAAAACTCATATTATAAAAAGACCCGTAATCCCGTCAACACCGACCGCGTACCAGGCGGAAGCTCGGGCGGCTCTGCCGCTGCAGTAGCAGGCCATCTCGCCGCTTACACGCTCGGATCCGATACCGGTGGGTCCGTGAGACAGCCAGCAAGCTTTTGTGGTGTCGTGGGCCTGAAACCGAGCTATGGCAGAATTTCCAGGAGAGGGCTCGTGGCATTCGCCTCTTCGCTGGATCAAATCGGTCCGATCACTCGAACGGTTGAGGACGCCGCCATGGTCTATCAAATGTTGGCGAAACAAGACGAACTGGACAGCACGAGCTGCAGCAGTGAAACGTTAACCGCTTCAGAGCTACTTCAAAAAGACGTTTCTAAAATGCGCATCGCTTTACCGAGATCGTTTTTTGAAGAGGGCATACAGCCAGAAGTAAAAGAAGCTGTTCTGAAGGCGGCAATGACTTATGAGTCCATGGGAGCCATCATCGAAGAAGTGGATATGAAGCGGCTAGATGCAGCACTTCCCGCTTATTACATGCTCTCATCTGCAGAAGCATCCTCAAACCTCGCCAGGTTCGACGGTGTAAAATACGGTTATCGTACAGAATCCTTTGATTCCATCGAAGAGCTCTATAAGAAAACCAGGGGAGAGGGCTTTGGCAGAGAGGTTAAAAGAAGAATCCTACTGGGTACCTACGCCCTGAGCTCAGGCTATTATGATGCCTATTATAAGAAGGCATTAAGCGTAAAAGCGCTGGTGAAATCCATCTATGAAGAGATCTTTAAAACCTATGATTTCGTGTTGACACCAGTGGCGCCTACCACAGCGTATCCTTTTGGTAAGGTGGAAAATAATCCTGTGGAGATGTATCTGGGCGATATTTACACTGTGCCCATCAACATCGCTGGCGTACCTGCTCTGACGTTAAACTGTGGCTATGATGCCCAGCACCTTCCCATCGGCATGCAGCTGATCGGAAAGCTCTATGATGAACAGACCCTATTATCTGCGGGGCATGCATTTGAGCAGGCGAAACAAGTATGGAGGGCAAAGTGATGAAAAAAAGTGGAATAGAAGCGGGTTATGAAGTGGTGATGGGTTTAGAAGTCCACGTAGAGCTCGCCACACAAACGAAGATTTTCTGTGGCTGTGAGGTAGCCTTCGGTGCCCCTCCGAACACTCAGGTGTGTCCAGTATGCCTCGGGATGCCCGGAAGCTTGCCGGTGCTAAACGAAAAAGTGGTTGAGCTGGCACTAAAAGCAGCGCTTGCTTTAGGCTGTGAAATCTCAGAAATCAGCCACCAGGATCGCAAAAATTATTTTTATCCTGACCTTCCAAAAGCGTATCAAATCTCACAGAATGATGCGCCTATCGGGAAAAATGGCAGACTGGCCATCGAAACCGCAGATGGTGAACGGATGATCGGCATCACACGTCTCCATATTGAAGAGGATGCAGGAAAGCTGATACACGACAGCTCGAAGGGCACCTTAATTGATTATAACCGCGGCGGTGTCCCGCTAATCGAAATCGTATCAGAGCCTGATTTCAGAACGGCTGAGGAAGTGAAGGCCTATTTGCTTAAACTAAAATCCACACTTCAATACCTAGGCGTTTCCTCCTGTAAGATGAATGAAGGGGCATTTAGGTGCGATGTGAACCTTTCAGTGAGAAAGGTTGGCGATCCACAAATGGGTACGCGCACTGAGATGAAAAACCTCAACTCCATCGCTTTTATCGTAAAAGCCATCGAAAGTGAAGCGTTAAGACAGATTAAGCTTCTGGAATCCGGCGATCAAGTCGTGCAGGAAACCAGAAGATGGGATCCGGTGAAGGGCATCTCCACTGCCATGCGGTCAAAGGAAAATGCACATGATTATCGCTATTTTCCTGATCCAGACCTCGCCACCATCCTCTTAAGCCATGAGATGGTGAATGCTGCGAAGGCGACATTACCACTTTTACCAGATGATTATAAACGCCTTTTCGTGTTAAACGATGGGATTAGGCCAGATGTGGCAGAGGTTTTGGTTTCGGATAAAGGGCTCGCCGATTATTACCGTGCATGTGCAGAACAGACGGCGTATAAGACAGTCTTAGCCAACCTCTTGGTCACGGAGGTCCTTCGTATGGCTGATAAAGCAGGGGACGATGAAACGGTAATCGCCATAAGACCAGAGGCCATGGTATCACTGGTGGCGCTCATCGGAGAGGAGCGGATCAACTTGGGGATTGCGAAAAGGGTTCTATCAGCCCTCTGGGAATCTGATAAACGACCCGTTCAAATCATCGATGAAAACGACTGGTGGCCGCTGAAGGACTTAGCCTCTTTAGAAGCGCTTGCCGAAATGATTCTAAAAGAAACGCCCCAAATTCTGGTGGATTACCATAATGGCAAAACACAAGCCTTTGGAGCGTTTATGGGACAAATGATGAAACGCAGTCAAGGAAAAGCAGATCCTGCCCTTTCAGAGTCCTTATTCCATGAAATAGCCAAGCGTCGTTTATAAACCAATATGCTTTAAGGAGGCTAAGGAGTTAATCGCTGAAAAGACGAAAGTCGCTGCGAGATTCGAGGTGACATTATCGTTATCAAACCTTGGGGAGACCTCAGCGATGTCGAACAGCATCACTTTACCCGATCTGAAAATCGTTTTAAAAAACTTTAAAATACGCTCAGGATGAAGGCCGAGTGGTTGAGTCGCACTGACACCTGGTGCAAACGCTGATGAGAACACGTCGGTGCAAATGGTGACATAAAGCTGGTTTTGCCGAGTTATAAAGGCATCCAGCTTTTTTAATGCCTCGGTGAGTTCGCCTTCGCCGATGTCCTTCGCCATAAGGTACTCGGCACCGATGCGGTCGGCTGTTTTAAAAAGATCCACGGTGTTGCCACGCTTTTGAATCCCGATGGCGAAATAGTTGAAAGGGTAGCCTCGACGGTTCAGGTCATCATAGATTTGTCTGAACATGGTACCTGAAGACCCCTTATCCTGATAGGGACGAATGTCGAAGTGGGCATCGAAATTGATGATCCCAGGCTCGAAGCCTGCGCGCATAAGTCCCTGATAGCTGCCATATGCCACCTCGTGACCTCCACCCAGTATGATGGGAAAGATTTCTAATGATAAGAGCTTATTAATGGCAACCCCAAGCGCCTTTTGTGCGGATTCTAAATCTCCATCATCACATAGGATATTTCCCGCGTCGTATAACTTTAACTCCTGCGTGAAGCTACAAGGAAGATTGCATAGTTCCTTTCTGATGCTCATGGGCCCCTTTGCAGCGCCAGTTCGCCCTAAATTTCTCCGTACGCCCTCATCACTTTTAAATCCCAAGAAAGCGATGCTGATGACAGCAGGCGGAAGGTGAAGGGGGGCATCATTCAAATCAAGCGGCTTTATCCATTGATGCCATCTGAAGGCGTCGTAATTTTCGTGTGAGTCTGTTCTGCCTGTCCAAAGCGCCATATCAGGCTTTTCGTAAATTGCCATAGGTTTTCCTCATTCATCTATTATTTTGATCCTTAATTTAGGATGTGATTTTCATAATACAGTATAACGCTTTTGAGACGATTTTTCGTCCTAATCTAGTAAAAAAAATTATTTTTACGTCATTGTTAGGGTTTCTTAGTTTGTGCTAAAATAGAAAATAGATGCGGAAATACATAACAAAGGAGGCAATATGAAAGTTACGGCAGTTGATCAGCTTCATCTAGAAGCGCTGGACGGCGTGTTGATTTGTGCGGGTACCGAGGATATGGGTTCAGAGGTATTGGCACCCATTATGCGCCATGCGAAATCTAAGGAGCTTTTTTCAGGCAAAATCGGTGAAACCTATATGACCACCATTTTTCACGAGGGACATTGTCTCGAAGTTGGGCTGGTAGGGATCGGCACACCTGATACCTTCAACATCACCAAGCTTCGCAAGGGGCTTTCCGAGGGATTTAAAGCACTTAAAAATAAAAAGGTGGCAACCATCGGCGTAGACCTTAAGGCGATTGAAGGGGGTTTCCCAGTGGACAAGCGTTTGGTGAGATTGCTCTCAAGCTTATGGGATATGGCGAATTACGAGTTTAACGCCTATAAAACAGACGCAAAGCCTAGCACGGTTGAGTCTGTGGCGCTTTTCGGTCTCGAGATGGATGAAGTGGCATTTAATGAAGGCATTTTGATGGGGGACGCCAATGTTTTTTCCCGTACACTGACTAACATGCCGGCCAATATCATGACGCCTGCGAAACTGGCAGAACTGGCAGAAGCACGCTGTTTGGATGCCGGTGTTGAGGTGGAAATTTTAGATGAACAGGCGATTGAAGCCTTGGGGATGCACGCCTACATGGCAGTGGCAAAAGCATCTGCGAATCCACCTAGACTCATCGTCATGAGATACCGTGGCAACACGGATTCAGAAGAGGTACTCGCTTATGTGGGAAAAGGCTTGACCTATGATTCCGGAGGTCTTTCCATTAAACCCACTGCTTCCATGATTAACATGAAGGATGACATGGGCGGCGCAAGTGCCGTTATCTCGGCTATAAGCACGATTGCGAAGCTAGGCCTTAAAATCAACGTAACGGCGATAGTAGCAGCCTGCGAGAACATGATTTCAGGAACCAGCTATAAACCCGGCGACATTATTTCATCAATGGGCGGAAAATCCATCTATATCGGCAACACCGATGCTGAAGGCCGACTGACGCTGGTGGATGCGGTAACCTATGCGATCGAGCATGAAAAGGCGACGAAGGTAATCGACATCGCCACACTCACGGGTGCAGCGCTCCATTGTCTCGGAAACGATGCAGCACCTGTTATCTCAAATAATGATGACTTATACAACCTGGTAGAAAAAGCGTTTACTAAAGTTGATGAAAAAGTGTGGCGTATGCCGATTTTTGATGAGTATAAGGCGCTTGTAAAGCATGATCAAGCGGATCTGACCAACTCAGCTGGATCGCCAGGAACGATTACCGCAGGAATTTTCATCGGAGAGTTTGTAAAGGATGTACCTTGGGTACATATCGATATAGCGGGCACTGCTTACAGAGAAAAAGCGGAGGGTGTTTACTCAAAAGGGGGCACAGGATCAGGAGCGTTACCACTGGTCATGCTCGCTAAAAAAATGGCCAAATAGGAGTGAGCGATATGTTGAAAAGGGATATTGAAGTCTTTAAACAAGCGATTTTAAACGAAGTAGAAGGCTATGAGTTTTATAAGATGGCGGCTTATAATGCAGGGGATGATGAAGTCAAGAAAGCATTTCTTGATCTCGCAAATGAAGAGCTTAAGCATGTGGAATGGTTAAAGGATGCCTTTAAGAAGCTTAGCGGAAATCCTGAGGACCATGTAAAATTGGCTGATATTGAAAATCCACCAAGCCCTGGGATCTTCAAATGGGAAAACCTTCAGACGAAAAATGCGAGCCTCGCTGTTTCCGTGTTCGGTATCGGCATGGAGATGGAGCGCGCTTCTGTGAAGTTTTATGGGGAAGCGGCGAAAGAAACCCCTTATGAAGCGGCGAAGCAGCTTTTCGAAGTGCTTGCCAAATGGGAGCAAAATCACCTTGAACAGTTCTCACGTGCTTACGATGCGCTCATCAAGGACTGGTGGTCGGATCAAGGCTTCGATGCATTTTAAGTAATGAAGATTTTAATTAAAGGATGATAAAACGCCTTTGCTACGGTTGACGTGGACAGAGGCGTTTTTTTTGTTTAAAATAAAGTGATGAAGGTGGTGGTGACACATGGCAACTCGTGAAACAGATTTACATGATCCTATAAAGGGATGGCTTGAAGCACAGGGCTGTGCTGTCAGGTCCGAAGTTAAAGGCATTGATATGGTGGGACTTTATGAAAATGAGCTTTTAGTCGCCATAGAGATGAAGCTGAAACTCAACCTGGAGGTCATTAATCAAGCCGTGGAAAGACAAGGGATTGCAGATCTCGTCTACATCGCTGTGGCGCACGATTTTAAAGCGGTGGAGACCAAACGTTTTAAAATGACGCTCTTAACCCTTAAGCGTCTCAATTTAGGCCTTTTGCTCGTCAACTTACGCGCTGAGCCGCCGATCGTTTCGCTCCTGGTCAAACCGGAAGCCTTTGATTTTGAGAAGAGCCGAAAGCTGAAAAAAAATAGAAAAGAATTGGTAATACAAGAGTTTAAGAAACGTAGTGGCGACTTTAATAAGGCGGGCTCCACGAAGGCAAAGCTCATGACGGCTTACCGGGAGCAATGTCTATTAGTGGCCTATCTTATGCATGCCCGAGGCTTTGCTAAATCAAAGGAATTTGAACCCTATGGAGTTCCATCAAAAGTCGTAGGCAATATACTAGGCCGGGATTTTAACGGATGGTTTCAGCGCCTATCCAAGGGTGAATACTGCATTTCGGAGACGGGGATAAAAGCTTTAGAGGAAAATGCCGCTGTATTGGCTTTTTTATTGAAGGAAAGGGGCATAAACGATGGGCGTGGTCTCGCTGAATAACCAATACAACCAGGATCAAATTAAAAAAATGATGCTCATCGCTGTAGTCGATGCCATCATATCAGGATTTTACCTTAAAATTTTCCCCTTTGACTATACCATCAACCTGGCTGTGGCGATATTGCCCATCTACTATTATATCGATAAGCGTCTTACACCGGCCGTAACCGCTGTGTTTATCGCGACATTCGGCCTCTTTTTTAGAACGGTGACGGGCTACTATTATTATGGAAGCTTTGCAAACGCATTCTGGGCAGATTTTAATTTTCTTTATTTCGACCTGACCTATGGCTTGATTTTCACAGTATTGTTTACGAGGGCTGAAAAAAAGACCTTATTTATGTTTTTTATCGCCGCATTATGTGGTGACTTTTTCGGAAATGCTGCGGAGTTCATCTCCCGATTCGGAATCACAGAGTACCTGCAACAATCCGTGTTGACCACTTTGTTGCTCGTCGCATCTATTCGTGCATTAATCGCAGTCCTATTAGTAAGCGCTTATAAATACTATAATTTTTTTCTCAGGAAAGAAGAACACGATGAACGCTATCGCATGCAGATGAACCTCATCTCCAACCTACGTGGTGAAATCTTTCTTCTAAAGAATAATGCAGACCATGTGGAATCGGTCATGGATGAATCCTTTGCGTTATACCGGGAGTATGAAACGCTATCCGGTGATGAGCGAAAGGCGAAAGCGCTTAACATCGCAAAAAATGTCCATGAGATTAAAAAGAATCTATTTCGGGTTATAGAGGGCATCGATGAAATCATATTAAAGGAAGCCCTTTTCGACCAGTTGACGTTAAACGATTTATCGAAGCTACTTTACCTAAGCACGCTAAGGCAGCTTGAAAAGGAAGAACGCAGCATCGCGCTACATTTTGATGTTAAAAGCCATACGCCTATACACGAGCACAGCATGCTCATGTCAGTGCTTAGAAATCTGATTAACAATGCGGTGGAAGCCATCGAAGAAAGTGGTGAAATCATGGTCCGTCATCATGAGGACGAGGAGCTTCATTATTTTATCGTGAGTGATACGGGAACCGGTATGAATGAAGAAACACTGCCTTATGTTTTCAAGCCAGGTTTTTCCACGAAATACGATGAACAAACCGGTAACTCCAACAGGGGAATCGGTTTAACATTGGTCAAAGACATTGTCGAGCATTATTTTGACGGTTCGATCTCGGTAAACACGGAACTTGGAAAGGGAACGACGTTTGAGGTGCATATACCAAAAATAAATTGTTAGCGGAGGACGAATGAAAATCTACATCGTCGATGATGACGTCAGTATCGTAAAGATGATTGAGGAAATAGTACTGGATGGCAATCTAGGAGAAATCGTAGGGACCTGTGATAACAGTTTGACGGCACTAGATGAGGTCTGCCTCTTAAAGCCGGATATTCTTATCGTAGACCTTCTTATGCCAGAACTTGATGGCATCACGTTTGTCGAGCGCTTTAAACGAACATCCCCAGCCAGCAAGTGCATCATGGTCTCGCAGGTGTCCTCTAAAAAAATCGTGGGAGATGCCTACGAAAAAGGCATCACGTTTTTTATCAGCAAACCCGTTAATAAAAAAGAAATCCGTCAGGTCATTAAAAACTTGACCGATCAGATTCACCTTGAAAACAACCTAAAAAAAATCAAGCAGGTACTCGCACTGGAAGAGGCGATCCCTCAAAATAATGAAACTAGCCCCGAAGCCATCGATTTGGACATAGAAAAGAAGTTCCGAATGATATTTTCAAGGTTGGGCATACTCGGCGAAGTGGGCTGTGATGAAATTATCAGGCTATGTCTCCATGTTATCCATTCGAGAACCAGCAGTTCCAATGTAAAGCTCAAGGACCTTTCCAGTGGCTTATCCGATAATCCAAAAGCGATGGAGCAGCGCATCAGGCGTACCATCAACAAAGGACTGAGCAATATCGCCAATTTAGGAATTGAGGACTATCTCAACGAAACCTATGTCAAATATTCAAATACATTATTCGATTTCGATCAAGTCAGACAGGAAATGGAGTTCATTAGGGGAAAGAAAAGCACGGGTGGGAAGATCAATATAAAAAAATTTATGGATAATTTAATCTTGATTGTAGAAGAAATGTAATATTTCTAGCTATTTTCAGAAAACCAAATGTATTTTTTTGAATTATTTTAAATTTTTAAGTAGTGGTTACCTATAATTAACATAATAATGAACAGTGTGAACTGTTTGTTAAATTTTAAGGGGGATATACAAATGGAAAACAAAAGAGTTTCACCATGGATTGCACTTATTCCAGTCATTTTCCTAATTGGCTCGCTGTATTATGCGATTCAAATCGTTGAAGCTTCTCCGCACATTCCATTGTTCACATCAGCTATCGTCGCTGCTTTAGTGGGCATGTTTGTGCTTAAGGTGAAGTGGTCTGAAATTGAAGAGGGTATCGTGGACACGATCAAAATGTCCATGGGGGCGATCATTATCTTAATGATCATCGGTATGGTTATCGGTACATGGATTCTTTCAGGCGTTGTTCCAACGATGATTTTCTACGGACTTAAAATTTTATCACCAAAAATCTTCTTACTTGCAACTTTATTAATGTGTTCCATCGTTTCTCTTGCAACGGGTTCTTCATGGACCACTGCAGGTACAGTCGGTATCGCCCTAATGGGTATCGGTATGAGCTTAAATATCCCAGCACCAGTAATCGGTGGTGCGATTATCTCAGGCGCATATTTCGGCGACAAAATGTCTCCACTTTCAGATACGACGAATCTTTCACCAGCCATGGCAGGTGCTAAATTATTCGATCACATCAGACATATGATTTATACGACAGGTCCATCTTATGTTATCGCTGCGATCTTATTTATCGTAGTGGGCATGGGATATTCAAGCGACTCGCTTGACTTGACACTTATCAACCAAATCAACGATGGTCTTGCATTAGACTTTAACTTAAGCATCTGGTTATTACTCGTTCCAGTAATCACGATCGGTATCGTCGTTATGAAAGTACCTGCTATCCCAGGACTTTTCGGTGGTGCGATTATCGGTGGTATTGCTGCGATGATGTTCCAAGGCGCTTCTTTAGGCGACGTGGTAAATGCAATGCATTACGGCTACGAATCAGCAACTGGCATCGAATTTGTTGATTCACTCCTTTCTCGTGGTGGTCTTGATTCCATGATGTGGACCGTATCTCTGATCCTTTGTGCCATGGCATTTGGTGGCGTTATGGAGAAAACAGGGATGCTCGAAGCATTAGCAGGCGTTATCCTCGGATTCGCTAAGACGACTGGTTTACTCGTTCTTTCTACGATTATCACTGCACTTGGTATGAACGTTCTTGCTGGCGACCAATACCTTTCAATCGTTATTCCAGGTAGAATGTTCAAAAAGGCATTTGATGAAAGAGGCCTTGCTCCTAGAAACTTATCACGTGTTCTCGAGGATTCAGGTACATTAACATCACCACTTATTCCATGGAATACATGTGGTGCGTTTATGATCGCTACCTTAGGACTTGCTCCTTGGACTTACGTGCCATATTGCTTCCTCAACCTCATTAACCCAATCGTTTCAATCTTCTACGGTTTCACAGGAATCACTATGATGAAATTAGAAGATGATCCTTCATACGAAGGCAATAAAGCATAGTCATACAGAACAATTTAGTGAGAACAATTAATTAAATCGGTTAATTTAATCAATTATTTAAAAATAATGGAGATGTTTCCCTTCTAAGTATTTAGAGAAGGACCATCTCCATTTTTTTAAATCTATCTTTTAACACCTAACTTTTAATAAGGGCTCAAAAGTGATATGCTTAATTGGAGTAGTGTAAATTCAAAAGATGGCTAGAGAGGTTATAATGAAAATAGAAGAACGCGTAGTGGAATGCCTACATGGAACTGCCCTTTTTAGAGGCATCGATCATCAAGGCATCGCTGAAATGCTGAATTGTTTGAACCCGAGGATTCAAAAGTATAAAAAAGGGGATACCATCGCGAACACGGGTGCACCATTTCACGGGATTGGCATCGTTATAGAGGGAGAAGTCGTTATCGCAAAAGAAAACATCGCAGGGAACCGGATGATTTTGACGGTACTTAAAGCAGGTGATATGTTTGGTGAGATGATCAGCTTCACAGAAAAGAAAATTTGGCCTGTTACGGTTACTGCGCAGAGTGACAGCGAGGTCATCTTTATTTCCCCAGAGAACCTGATCACACGATGCGAAAAGCTATGTGCACCTCATCAGCAAATCATTCAAAATATGCTCCATATCATGTCGAAAAAAGCGCTTCTACTAAGCCGTAAGGTAGATTACTTATCCATCAGAAGTCTACGTGGAAAACTCTGTGCCTATCTAATCGAACAGTGGAAAAATCAAGGGGGAGCGATATTCACCCTCCCTATGAATCGCGATGAGTTGGCGGATTTTTTTAATGTCGCACGCCCCTCCATATCGAGAGAACTCAGTAAAATGAAAGAAGATGGCTTAATTGATTTTCATAAAGCCTCATTTAAAATCGTCGACCTTGATCGAATGAAAGATGAAATCTAGTTTGGAGGGATCATGAAAGGAACCAGAGTTGAAATCAATCTAGAGGCACTCTCCTATAACTATAAACAAATGCGACAGCTCATCCCCAGTGAGGTGAAAATTGCTGCGGTGGTGAAGGCCAATGCCTACGGGCACGATTTGTTTGAAGTCTCTAAGACCTTTGAATTATTAGGTGTTGATTACATCGGCGTCGCCAATATAGGTGAAGCGGTATCGCTGAGAATAGCTGGGATACGCGTACCGATTTTGGTTATGGGCAAAACGTTTGAAGAGGATTATGATCTCGCTGTAAAATATGAGATAACACTCACGGTATTTGATCTGGATGATGTGAGAAAATTAAATTTAAACGCTTCCTTTGATGAAAAAGTCACAAAGGTTCATCTCAAGTTCGATACGGGGTTTAACCGACTTGGTTATAAATCTGCGGATCAATTAATAGAAGATTTAGAAGAGATAGAAAGCTATGAGTTTATCGAGGTTGAAGGCTTGTTTACGCACCTTGCACTCAAGGATGTCGACTCGGATGATAGCCAATTTGATCAGTTCAATGCACTTTTAGCTAAAATCAGAGAAAAGGGAATCACCATTCCTATAAAACACATATGTGATAGTATCGGCACCATCGCTTATCCAAACAGGCTTTATGATATGGTAAGGTTAGGCGCAGTACTTTATGGGTATTGTAGCCGGAAGACGCCATTTGATTTGATGCCTGTCATGCGTTTTAAAACAAATGTAGCTCAGGTAAAAACGATTTTACCTGGTGAAGGGGTCAGTTATGATTATACCTTTGTAGCCGATAAGGTGACCAAGGTTGCAACCTTGCCAGTGGGGTATGCTGACGGCGTTCCTAGGAATCTATCAGGTGTTGGACATGTGGTAATCGCCGGGAATAAAGCACCCATTATCGGGCTTATCTGTATGGATCAAATGATGGTGGATGTATCAGACTTAGATGAAGTGGCTGTAGGGGATGAGGTTATTCTGTTTGATGATCAGTCGCCTACCTTGACTGAACTGGCGAAGCTCTCTAAAACGAACCGGAACGAGTTATTATCAAGAATCGCCATTCGTGTACCCCGTGTGATTCTCAATGGGGATGAAAAGCCTAGAGTGATTCGCTATCTAGACCGATTAAGTAAAACAGTGGAGGCGAGTAAATGAAGGTTATCGACGATCCCATCTATCAAGAACTACTAGCTGATCAAGATTGGCTAATTGACCAAAGAAGGTTTTTTCATACTTTTCCTGAACTCAGCGAAAATGAGTTTGGAACACAATCCAAAATCATGGAGATTCTCAATACGCTAAGCATTAATCATTATCCAAGTGCAGAAACGGGTGTTTGTGGGGTACTCCTCTCTGAAAATGAAACACTGACCATCGCATTAAGAGCCGATATTGATGCCCTGCCGATCGAAGAGGAGAATCAATTACCCTATCAGTCTCAAAATCCTGGGGTGATGCATGCTTGTGGACACGATGCGCATACCACGATTTTGCTCGGTGTTGCAAGGTATTTTTCTAAGCGTGTGGAAGAACTGCCATGTCATTTAAAATTCTTCTTTCAACCGGCTGAAGAAACAGTAGGAGGCGCTGATCGCATGGTTCAAGAAGGCGTCATGGAAGATCCTAAGGTTGATTTTACACTAGGACTACATGTCATGCCTTACATGCCAGTCGGTAAAATAGAGATCAGAAACGGAAAACTCAACGCAGCCTCAGATAGTGTTAAGATTACCATCCTTGGTAAGTCTGCCCATGGTGCATATCCGCATCAAGGGGTTGATGCCATCGCGATAGCCGCTCAGGTGATTACTGCTATCCAAACCTTTATCTCGCGCTTCATTTCACCGCTGGATCAAGTGGTACTGACCATCGGTCAGATTCATGGTGGTGTTAAAAACAATATCATCTGTGATGAAGTGGTGATGTCTGGTGGCATGAGAACCACGGATGAAAACACGCGTAGGTTCATTAAAGAGAGACTAACCGAGCTCGTTACGGGTATCGCAACTTCCTATGGAGGGAATGCCTCTGTAAGCTTCGCAGAAGGCTATAAGGCACTGATTAATGACGACGAGGTAGTGGCGGTCATACGAGAGGTGGCTGTTAAGGCGCTCGCCAGAGAGAATGTCATAGAAAAAGAGCACCCTTCATTAGGTGTTGAGGATTTTTCCTATTTTTTAGATAAGTCCAAAGGCGCCTTCTATCATTTAGGATGTGGTTTTGAAAATGGACCACTCGGTGCACTTCACACGAAGGACTTTATAATGGATGAAACAGCGTTAACGCTAGGTGTCTATTTACAAATTAAATCAATCTATGCTCTGGTCGATAAATTTTTATCAAAGAGCATTGACAAAGTGGTTAACGATTGATAAACTCTTAACATAAGCATTTTCTCGAGAAGCATTAATTCTTTAGAAAGTGCCATGACCAATATCCCCCTAACGACGAAGAGGAATCTGATTTGAAAGGCAGGAGACTATAATTACCCTAATGGGGTCATTTTACGTTGACTTTAGCCTTCTCATGAGAGAAGGTTTTTTTATTGGAGGAATCATGGAAAAGAAAATTGCAGTGGTAAGTGCTATTTTAGAAGCGCCACAAGAAGTTCAAAACCGCTTTAACGAAATCATCGCTGAATTTCGGGGAATCGTTAAAGGTCGTACTGGGATTCCATTTGATCAATATGGCATTTCAGTAATTACCATTATCATCTTAGGGACTGTTGATGAAATCAACCATTTCACTGGTAAATTGGGTAATCTGAAGCATGTTTCAGTAAAAACATCGATATCTAAGAAAACCATCGTGGATGACACTGTCATTTAAAGGTGGAGTAAACAACGGAGGGCATTATGGCGAAATATGGCGATCACAACTACAAAGAAGCAAACTTTATCGATCATGAAAAAATTGAATCTATTTTAGAAAGTACAAAAAATGCATCGGATGAAGTCATCGATGAAATTATCGAAAAAGCGAAGTTGAAAAGGGGGATCAGTCTTGAGGAAGTCTCGATATTACTTCAAGCGCATACTCCGAGTCAAATTGAACGCATCTATCAGTTGGCGTCTGAGATTAAGCAATCAATCTACGGAAATCGCGTCGTTTTATTTGCGCCACTTTATGTCAGCAATTTCTGTGTGAACAACTGTACTTATTGTGGTTATAAACGCGAAAACGAATTTCCACGTCGCAAGCTCACTGAGGCAGAAATTCGTCAAGAGGTGAGAATTTTAGAGAAAATGGGTCACAAACGCTTAGCACTAGAAGCGGGTGAAGATCCGGTGAACTGTGATATTGATTACATCGTAGACGCACTAAGCGTCATCTATGATGAAGCCACCGAAAAAAGCAATATTAGAAGAGTAAATGTCAATATCGCTTCTACGACCATAGAAAATTATAAGAAGCTAAAAGAAGCTCAAATTGGAACCTATATTCTCTTTCAAGAGACTTATCATAAACCGATTTATCAGGAAATGCACCCGAAGTCCTTAAAAGGCAACTATGAGTATCATTTGACAGCATTTGACCGTGCGATGCAAGCGGGTGTGGATGATGTGGGAGCTGGTGTTTTATTTGGTCTTGCAGACCATCGATTTGAAGTGCTTGCACTCATGATGCACAATCAGCATTTAGAGGACGAGTATGGCGTAGGGTTCCATACCATTTCTGTACCACGACTTAAAAAGGCAGAAGGCATGGAGCTTAATGAATTCAATCATATTATCGATGACGAGACCTTTAAAAAGGTCGTGGCGATACTGCGTATAGCGGTGCCTTACACGGGCATTATATTGTCGACACGAGAAACGAAGGAGATTAGAAAAGAGCTTCTCCACTACGGCGTGTCACAAGTGAGTGCAGGTTCGTGTACAGGGGTTGGTGGCTATAAAGAGCATGAGGATGGCGTTCAGGAAGTGGCACAGTTTAAAGTATCAGATGAACGCTCGCCGCTAGAGGTCATAAAAGGCCTTATAGAGGATGGATTTATTCCGAGCTACTGCACGTCGTGTTATCGTATGGGACGCACGGGTGACCGCTTCATGGCGCTGGCCAAATCAGGTGAAATACAGCACGTTTGCCAACCAAACGCCCTTATGACACTGAAAGAATACGCACTCGATTTCGGCGATGCACCGTTTAATGAAGAAGTGGATGCGTTTATCGAAAAACAGATTGCAAAGATTAAGAATGAAAATACTAAAGAGACGGTGATCAAAGGTCTACAGGATTTGACCAATGGCTCACGCGATATCTTTTTATAGACGACGAGGAGTGACTATGAATCAAACACCCCATTCAAATCGCGTTCATATCGGGATTTACGGTAATCGAAATGCGGGGAAGTCTTCGCTTTTCAATGCAATCCTCGGCCAAGACGTCGCAGTGGTATCTCCTGTTGAAGGCACAACGACTGATCCCGTATTTAAAGCCATGGAGCTTATTCCCTTTGGTCCTGTGGTTTGGATCGACACAGCAGGACTGGATGATGAAGGGATTCTGGGTTCGCTGCGTATCGAAAAAACGAAGCAAATGCTGGGACGAACGGATTTTGCCCTATATGTACTCGATGGGTCTTCTCCTGACTTACATGCTTATGAGGAAATGAAGCAGGTTTTTAAACGCTTTAATATCCCACACCTGTTAGTGGTGAACAAGCGTGACCTGATGTCGGCGGATGACGTGGAAAAGATTCAATTAGCTTATCAAGAGTGCGTGCTTGTTTCTGTTAGTGACTTAAATGATATTCATCATCTAAACGACGTTTTACAAAAACGGTTAAAGTCACTTGAAGAGGAGGAGCCACTAGTCGGCGATTTATTGCCCTACGGAAGTACCGTTGTCTTGGTGGTGCCCATAGATTCAGAGGCACCTAAAGGACGGATTATATTGCCTCAGGTTCAGATTATTCGCGATTGCCTGGACCACGGCATCAAGTGTCACGTGGTGCGCGATACGGAGCTTGCCGAAGCGTTAGAAGAGCTTCCTAAAGTGGATCTAGTCATTACGGATTCCCAAGCGTTTAAGGAGGTCGCAAAAATCGTTCCACCAGCGATTCCGTTAACAGGCTTTTCCATCCTCTTTTCGCGTCAGAAGGGCGATTTTAATAAATTGCTCTCAGGAATAGAAGCACTGAAGCGGTTGAAAGCGGATGCTAAAATTTTAATATCTGAGAACTGCACGCACAATCACTCACATGAGGACATAGGTCGTGTGAAGATTCCGAACATGATCAGAAAGAATATTGGAACAACAGTTAACATCGAGTTTGCCATGGGACATGATTTTCCAGCAGACTTATCGCAATATGACCTGGTAATCCACTGTGGGGCATGCATGGTGACACGCAAAACCATGCTTCATCGCATCGATCGTGCGGATGAGAGTGAAGTGCCTATGACCAACTATGGATTGACCTTAGCTTATTTTTCGGGCATACTAGAGCGTAGTATCGAAATTTTAAAAGGTCGGGATGCGTAAATGGAAGGCCGCTATTTTGGTGTAAGTGAATATTTTAAAAAAACATATGGGGAAAAGTGGATCAAGCTGTCAATTGATGGCGGATTCACATGCCCTAACAGAGATGGCACACTGGCAACCGCTGGATGTGCCTTTTGTAGTGAGTCGGGGTCGGGTGAGTTCTCGGGCGTGATTCGAGATGGAAAAAGAGTCGAGGATCCCCGAAGTGGTGTAGCGAGAATCGATATCTCGAATCAAGTAGAAAGCCAAATGGCGCTCCTTCATAAAAAATGGGGAAACCGGCCCGCAATCGCGTATTTTCAGAGCTTCACTAACACGTATAAACCGCTCGACGCACTTCGCATTTTATATAATGAAGCTTTGGCCTGTGAAGGTGTCGAAGGGCTCGTCATCGCCACTAGACCAGACTGTATCTCAGAAGCGCATTGTGAACTATTTTCTAAATCGAAGGTAATGTGGGTCGAGCTGGGGTTACAAACCATCCACGACGAAAAAGCGGCATGGATGAACCGGCATTACACGTACCAGAATTTCATCGATGCCTATCAGCTTTTATCATCGCACGGTATCAAATGTGTGGTTCACTTGATTGCAGGCCTACCGGGTGAATCTAGGCATGATTTTTTAGAATCTGTGCGCGCCGTAAATGCACTTAAACCCTTTGGCGTTAAGCTGCATATGCTAAATATTTTAGAGGGAACAACATTGGGAGAGTATTTTAAGGCAGCCCCCTTTGATGTTTTAGAACAAACGGAATACATCGAATGGATTTGTGATGCGCTTGAGCGATTGTCTCCAGAAATCGTCATCCATCGCTTGACTGGAGATGGAGAAAAGCATCGTGTCATCGCCCCAAAATGGGTATTTGATAAACGCAGCGTCTTAAATGGCATAAATAAATGCCTTGCGGCAAGAGGAACGCAGCAAGGCACTAAAATAACGGAATCTTATTAATAGATGTGATGATTAAGACAAACGCGATAATCGATAAGCTAATGATCAGTGAAACCAACAATGACCAGTGAAGGGTCGTGTTGGTTTTTTTTATTTCGATGAGGTTGAGTCCAAGGCCGACAAGGTCGAATATCGCTACAAATACGGCTGCAATAAAAGCACCTGCCAGATAATCCTGTCTCCAGAACTGTGGCCTATAAAAGTCGAAAAAATAATCAAGGACATACATTTTTTTCGGCCTAGAAAAGAGGAGCATCACTAATGACACGAATAGAGAGACGATGGAAATAAGGCTCATAATTTGAAGGCGACGGTATTCTTTTGAAGAGGTATCGACGGAATTATAATCCATGCTTTCGAAATAGGCAGTGATTTTTTGACTAGCGCCTGGGTCCATGTGGAGGATTTCTGTTTGCTTTGCGTAAAGATATTGGATCAGTAGCTGGGACTCTTGCTCATTTAATCCTTCAAACTGGATTCGGTTGAGATAACGCCTGATTTCAGTTTGTGCCATACTATCGAGGACCTTACACCTAACCTTGAACACTTTGCTTTCCAAATAGTCAAAATGGAGAGTGCCTTTTGGTTTGGGGTTGGCATCAAACGTGATTTCGAAAACAGTATTTTTAGGTAGTTGAATCGTCGAAAGCGCCAGCATGCCAGTGGAGCTAATGTCCTTAGTGACCATCTCGTACTCTTGGCCTTTATAACTGAATGGATAAGTATTATAAATATTGACCCGGAAGGCCTTTCTGCGCTGAATTTTTATAGGTGATCCAGCGATTTTAAGGGTCAATGTGGAAAGGTTGTTTTGATAATGTCGTTCCTTTACGAGGCAATTCACACCATAAAAAAGCTTATCAGGTGTTGAAAATGTAATTTGAATCATCTCGCCCAGTTGAAAATTATAAATCTTTCCGTGGTAGATAGGCGCAACTATCTTAAATTGGTCTTCTAGGACACCCTGTTCGATTATGGTCTTTAAAATCAACTCGTTAGCTTTTCCCTGTTCGTCTTTGGTGGTAACGGTTACCTCAACGGAGTGTGAAGGCAGTAAGTACTTTGAAAGCTCCATGTGGGCCCTCCTGTCATAATTCTGTTTATTTTCATGAACTTGGGGTATTAAGTGAATATAACAAACCGTTATCGGTTTTTTATAGAGGGTTGCGTGGGACGTAATAAAAGAGGCATCGGCCTCAACGTAGAAAAATGAGTAATTCCGATTTGAAAAGTATCGCTTGAAAAAAATGAACCTTTGAAACAAATTAGGAGGAATGCTTATACTGGAAAAAATGCTTACGACAACTGAATATGGTATGATTGATCGTGCCAGCAACCCGTAAAATGGGCTTCCTAATGTGTATGGAGGTCCATTTTTTATTTGATAAGCTCAACAAATTGCTCTGTCATACGCGCTGTTAGCCCCCATATGGTCAGATGTTCGAACTCGTAAAAGACGATAGGATACGACATGGTCTTAAAATTATAGTCCTTACCATTTGGGATGTTCTCGAAAGGAAAATCTTCAGCGATGTCAAATTTGGAGCGAATGAGATATTTTTTCGCAGGGTGGGTTACAAGTGCGTCGATCGACACTGGAATTAAAGCGTCGACTTCATCTTTTGAATAGTGAATCTCCTCAAGTGTAAGGTGGAGAATCCCCACATAGCAATGAATTAACATATCAAAGCTGGTCATGATCGAATCGATTTGACCGATGATTTCTATATCATCAAGTGTAACGTTCAGTTCCTCGCAGGTTTCTCGTATCGCCGCATCAATCGGACGTTCTCCGGATTCTAGACCACCACCAGGAAAGCAGATTTCTCCGGGCTGGGTTGAAAGAGTGAGTGCACGCTTCTCATAAAGGAGGTGCCAAATGCCATCGATTTTAATCAGAGGCATGAGTATAGCAGATTGTCGTCTAACTCCCGTCGTATTGGGAAGGTGTTTTTTAATCGCATCGACAACTATGTCAATCATTTAATGTTCCTCACTATCAAGATTGGTTCTCAATTTACGAATTTTGTTATATAATGTATCTGATTCTGTTTATACTTATATCATACTATATATTTTCTAAAACGCAAAACAGGAGAAGAAAATGATTTACTTATTCATAATTTTAGCAAAAATCGTCGAAGTATCCATGGCAACCATCCGCATGGTGCTCATCACCAAAGGCGAACGAAAAATCGGTGCGATCATCGCTTTCTTTGAAGTGTCTTTATGGGTGATTCTCGTAAGCACCGTTCTCGATAACATCATGGAGAATCCATTAAAGATCATCGCATATGCTGTGGGCTTTTCCATCGGCAACTATCTGGGTAGCTGGATAGAGGAAAAGATCGGTATCGGCTTGGCAGAAATGCAGGTCATTTTAATGGAATCACAAAGCGTTCCCGTCATCGAAAAACTGCGTGAGCAAGGATATGCGGTAACGGTAATTGACGGATCGGGTAAAAATCACCCTAGAAAAATTCTACTCATGTATGTTCAGCGTAATAAAATAAGAGAATGTGCCAATCTAATAAAAGCAGTACAAGAAAATGCCGTGATTACGGTATCAGATAAAAAAGCAATCTATGGTGGCTATGGAACGCTTCGTAAATAGTTAAGTGAGGAAATGATGAAATCAGATTATAAAGTAAATGAAATAAAGGTAGGAAATTTAACCATCGGTGGTGATCGAACGACGGTTATTGCGGGTCCATGTTCAGTTGAAAGTGAAGAGCAAATCTTACGTATCGCACAGTCGGCTGTAAAGATGGGAGCGGATGTATTAAGAGGGGGAATTTTTAAACCGAGGACGAATCCCCATGATTTTCAAGGGATGGGACTAGAAGGACTCGACCACCTATTGGAAGCAAAACGTCTGACGGGATTACCCATCATCACTGAGCTAATGGATGCCTCTTATTTGGATGTTTTTGAAAAGCACGTGGACATCATCCAAATTGGCTCTCGCAACATGTATAATTACAGTCTGCTTAAGGCGGTTGGTGAAACGAAAAAGCCTATTTTGCTTAAGAGAGGATTCAGTGCGACGATAAAAGAGTGGATATTTGCGGCAGAGCACATTGCCAAAGGGGGTAATGATCAGATTATCTTTTGCGAACGCGGCATTAGAACCTTTGAGGATTATACGAGAAACACTTTAGACTTGACGGCAGTTCCCATTATTCAAAAAGAGACGGGTTTACCAATCATCGTCGATCCAAGTCACGGCACAGGGATTCGGGATATGGTAAGCATCATGTCCAAGGCGGCAGTGGCTGCAGGTGCGAATGGGCTCTTAATCGAGGCACATTATGACCCAGATCAATCCATCTCAGATAAATTACAAACGGTTTCCATGGAAACGCTAGAAGAAATCATTAAAATAGTTCGAAGATTAGATACTTTATAGCTAGAAACATAAGAAAAGAGCTGAAAACATTTCGTTTTCAGCTCTTATTTTTTACTCTGAACTACTGGCCTATAGAACCGCTGCCATTTGAGAAGAAGTTGAGATAATCGTTATTCTTATCGAGATACATGACTGTATCGGCATCGATGGTTTCCTCATAGGACTTGAGGGTTCTCCAGAATTCATAAAAGGCAGGATCTTTACTGAAGCCGCTTGCATAAACCTCTAAAGCGGTTGCATCAGCTTCACCTCGAATTTTTTCAGATTCCTCTATCGCGCTGGCTTTGATTTGTGCGACATTTCTATCGGTGTCTGCAACGGTGTTTTGATAGATTTCCAAACCCTCTGAACGAATTTGCTGTGCGATGGCTTCACGCTCAGCAATCATTTTTTTGTACGTGGACTCGATGTTTGAAGGAGGGAGAATAGTGCGGAAAACATCGATATCGTTAAGGCGAATTCCTTGAGATGCCAGGTTGTTATTGAGCTCAGTCATGGCTTCATCTAAGATTTGATCAAGAGCTTCCTTGCTATTAAGAAAATCGTTACTGCTTAGACGGTTGATTCGATCGATAACTACGGCATACGTAATCTCATCGATTTTTGAGTTGGCACGGGTCACAGAACCCAGTGATGTTCTAAAAATACCTGGATGGGTGATCTGCCACTGTGCATACATGCTGATTTCGTATTTGATTTTGTCTCGGGTATTGATTTTTGCTGTATTTGAGATATAGGTTAATAGCTTACTGGTATCTTTTTCTACGGTTGTGATGAAAGGTACTTTAAATTTAAGTCCCTTTGAAGTGTCAACGATGACGTTTTTAAAACGCGCGTCGAGATTGTTTTGCTGAATTGCGTATTCGCTATTAGCGTCCACTACGATGCGTTTGATTTCCCCTAACTCCCTAACCGTAGCCACTTCATCTTCTCTTACGATATAGAAGCTGTTGCTCAATAAAACGAGTAAAGCAAAGAGGATCACGATGCCGAACGCCGATTTGACGCCTGTTTTAGCGTGTTTTTTCATTTCACCGAAGTCTGCGTCAAATCGTTTCTTTGATTGCTTCTCAGTCTGCTTTTCAGCTTGCTCTTGCGCTTCTTGTCTTGGTTCGCCTTGATTGATATTCATTATTGTTGACCTCCGTTCTGCTGGAGTGGTAAGAATTTGAGAACGCCATCGCTATCCATGTCGATGATATATTTGTTTTTAGCTGTAGATAGGATTTTTTCCATGGTCTCGATATAGAGGCGTGTTTTGGTGATTTCCTGTGATACCTTATACTTTTCATAAACTTGGTTGAAGTTAGTGACATCACCTTTGGCCTGAGCAATCTTTTCAGCTTTATAGGATTCCGCTTGCTGAATCATTTGGTAGGCTTCTGCACGGGCTTTAGGGAGCATTTCGTTAGAGTATTTATCTGCCTGGCTCTTATAGCTGTCCTTTTCGTTAGTGGCGATGTTGACGTCGTCATAAGCAAATTGAACATCTTCTGGAAGTAATACATCCGTCAACTTAACTTCGATGACAGTGATTCCCACGTTGTAGGTGGCAAGCTTACGGGTTAAATCAGGCATGATTTCTTTAGCGATGCTGTCCTTATTCACCAGGGCATCGTCTAAAAGTTGATTTTGAATATTGCTTCTTAAAACGCTTTCAAACGCCAATCGAATGGTGTTTTCCTGATCTTCAACATTGTAGTGATATGCGGCTGGGTCTGTGATGCGATACTGGATAACGGCACCGATATTAATCAGATACGAGCCCTTCGTTAATACGATGGCTTCATCCTCAACATCCTGATAGGTACCACCGCTATGTGCAGTTGGATCACTGGTTGGCCTATATCCATACTGGAGCGAGTAGATTTCATTTGTTTTATAAATATGGACACGATCGATAAATGGGATTTTAAAGTGCAATCCCGCAGTGGTATTGACATCTTGCAGTTTTCCAAAACGTTCAATCACCGCTTCTTCAGCGTTATCGAGGGTATAGTAACTCCCTGTGAAAATGCCTACGATAACGACGATGATGGGGATCAGAATTAACAGTCTCGCTGCTTTCATAGTAGCCTCCTCTAATTAGTTGGTTCACACTACTATATTATGCGTTTATGGTAAAAATTACAATTAAGAATCCATTAAAACAATGATAGAATAGAGTGAGAAACATTAATAATTCCTTATCAAAGGCTTAAGAGGTTCGTGAAGATGACATTAGATAAAAATAGATGGGTTTCAGATGTGATTAAATTTATAGGCCAGATAACGACACGGACGAAGCAGCATCAAATGAATGCGTTCGCGGCGCAGATCGCCTATTTTTTTGTATTATCGTTTTTTCCATTGGTTATTTTCTTACTATCCATGATATCCAGCCTTAATCTTGATTATGAAATGGCTATAGGGTTGTTGGAAAGTGTTCTTCCGGATAATATCCGAGACGTTTTACCGGAAGTCATATCCAGTACGCTTTCAACTAAAGGCGTCTCAGTACTTTCCATTTCTGGGATTGCCATGCTCTATTCTTCATCACGTGCAGTGGGGGCGCTTCAAAGGGCCATTAACACATCGTATGAAGTTCAAGAAACACGGCATTTTATCAAAGTGAAGCTGATGGGGATGCTCTACACCTTTTTATTTACTTTAATCATCGTACTGTCACTCATGATTCCAGATCTCATCATCCAAGCGGTCACGATGACAGCCCAGTGGCTATCATTAACAGTGGATAACCAGTATCTGATTTGGATCCAGTACCTGAGAAATCTGCTTTTAATAACAACCTTTGTGGTGGTAATCGTGACGATATACGCTTTTTTACCAAATAAAAAAATGCACCTAAGGAACATCGTCCCAGGTGCGATTTTTGCGATTTTAGGATCATTATTAACCAACTATATTTTTTCAAAATTGGTGGTTGCCATGACCGATTATTCTATTCTATATGGCTCACTGTCAGCGATTATCGCTTTTATGATTTGGGTATACTCATTATCGGTGATTCTAATTTTAGGGGCAGAGTTTAACGCCATGCGCTCTTCTATTAAGTCCGATAATCGATAATTCGTCCTTCCGTTTGTTCGCGATTGGTGATTCCTTGGATTTTATAGTAGAGGGTGGTCAACCGTTCTATTAATCCATAGGGTGAATCAAACAAGAATGAAAATTGAATGGGATTATCACATAATGTCTCAAAGAATTTTCTTCTGTTGAGTTTAAAGACAAACTGATTCATGGTAATGCCGATCTGAGAAAGGGATTTATCGAAATCATGTAGGATGCTTTCGATGAGAAATGAGAAATGGGTACCAAAGGTGTGGTCGCATTCCTTGCTAGTAGTTAGGATGCTGTTTATGGCTTCTATTAATGATAAGGCACCATGAATGACTTCTTCTTCATGGGCGCGATAATACTGCTTAAGCATTTCTTCATCATGGTTTTCTGCGCTCAGGCGATTGAAGGAAGCTTTTAGATTATGGGCATTGGAATAGAAGGCATCGATGATATAGCGTTCATTACCTGAACGATGATCGGGATTGTTATGCGCTTCACCTTTTGCAAAAACGTTTTTGACAAAAAGGCTTGTATTGGTGCTTTTAACTTTTGTCTTAGAGGTGTTTTTGTAGTTGGTGACCGTTGGGCTTTTGGTAATTCCTGGCATATCTGTCCTCCTTCCATGCTCTTTAAATTATTATCGGCATTTCGAGAAGAAATGATTAATGTTATAATAGTGATGTCAAGCAAAATAAAAGAGGTGGCTCATGATGGATTCCACAAGTCAAATGATGGTCGAAATTGAAAAAGAATTACTTAACCGCTCATTTCTCAAAAATGTTGGATTGACACGTAAGGAAATGGTGGATTTTATCGGCGATGAACAGTTCAGAGATAATATCGCTACAGTCTTAAGAAACAAGCTTTTTCATTGCTTTGACGTTTATGAACTAATGCAACCTTTTTTTGATCACTTTCCAGTGAAAATGGAAAAACTGGATTGGCTAAAGTATATTTATCAATATGCATTGAGCTTTTCTTTTCCAGAGGCGGTCACAGACACACTGGTGTTTGACAAAAGTAAAGCGGCAGAGGTCTATTTACGCTTACTAAGGATCATCGGTGCGTTTCAAAGACGTACGAAAGACCAAACCTGGCAGAGCCAATATCCGATAGAGCTTTTAGGAGAATCTGAAATTGAAGCGCTGGAGGATAAATCGGAATATAATCTATTCAAACGCTACTACACCCATGATTTTGTTTATGAAATGATGAAGCTCAATCAAGAAGTCATTGGTTTCACGACATTAGATCATATATGTGGTGTACATCATATCGCCATGAGGACGGCGAGACAACTGAAGGCGGCAGGTTATCCTATCGATCTTGGAAGGGTTTCAGGAGCTGCCATTGGACATGATATTGGTAAGTTTGGATGCAAACCCGATGAAATGAAACGCGTGGCATATTACCATTACTTCTATTCTGGCGAATGGTTTGAAAAACGCGGAATCGTGTACATCCGTAATGTGGCGATCAACCACTCCACATGGGATTTAGAACTAGACGCCTTGCCGATTGAGTCTTTAATTCTCATATACAGTGACTTTAGAGTAAAGGCTGATTGGATCGATGGCGTTTCAAAGATGAAAATTTTCACACTCAAGGATTCGTTTGATGTCATCTTAGGCAAGCTGGATAATGTCGATGCCGCTAAAGAAAACCGCTATCGTAGGGTTTATGACAAACTAAACGACTTTGAGCAATTTTTATGGGATTTGGGAATCGTAACCGATCCGGATGAACCCATAAGCTATGACCCGTTTAAGTCGAAGCGAAAGTATTTTACATTGATGCAAGGCGAGGAAATCACACAAAACGTTATTTTTTCATCGATAGAGCATAACATTGAACTCTTATATCGCCTAAGGGATGAAGCTTCGCTTAATAAGCTGCTGGAGCCCGTTAGAAATAGCCGTGATCTAACGAGTTTAAGAGGCTATATTGCCATTTTAGAAGAGTATTATAACTATCTGACGCAAAAGCAGAAGCAGATCGTTTTGAATTTTTTATATGAAAAGCTCGTTTTACCTGAAGAAGATATCCGAAAACAATGCGCCGAACTGATCGGAACCATCGTCGCTTCCTACGATGAAGAAATTCGCAAAGAAATACCACCCAGCGCAAGTGTGGAAGTCAATGGCATCGACACCGTGCGATTGCTAGGAATGACCATTGAGCGGTTTTTAAAGCCAGAGAATAAGATTATCGATCGCCATAAGAAATACATCAGTTACAGCATGCGCGATATGCTGGATGCTTATTTCAAGCACTTGAGTGGTCGTGATAAACGTCTTAGAAGCATCGAGCTTACAGTTAGCTATTTTACGAAGTACAGCAGTCACGAGCAAATTCGTTTCTATTTGATAAAGGCAGCACGTATTCTCCCGTTTGCGGAGTTTACACATGACCAGAAGTTTACGATTATCAATTTTGTGTCCACACTTTTGACGGATGAGGATAACAAGGTCCGTCTACGGGCTTACAATCTCATCTATTCCATTACACCAAATGTGGGTGAGGAGCTCGTCAGAATCGCTGGAGTGTATCGCGTCTTACCGGATGAGCCATTGGCACTAAAGGACCCTGCAGAAAATTATGCGCGCTTAAAATTAGCTGAAAACCTAAGGTGCGCCCCTGAGATTATTGAAAAGTATAAAAAAATATGCATCGATGATTTGGAGTACACCAGCAATATCTTTTTAAGCAACCTTAAATCGGCGACGCTGGATGTAGCGAAGCGTTTTCAAATAGAGCTGCTTATGAGGAATACACTGCTTTATGATTACGAAAACTGCTTCTACATGGCCATGCATCTCTGTAACTTGTTAAAGGTCAGCGCCCTTGAATCCGTCAGAAACACGGCTGGAAGGATGCTACTTCATCTGATTCCCCATTTGAGCTACGAGCAAAAAAATGATATTGCGGTTGAGTTGATCAGAGCGCTTGAAATGGAAAGCTACGAGTTTACGAAATATATTCCACCATATCTGGGGCGTATCATCTTACAAGTTAAGCCAAAGGAACTCGATGAAATCATTGAGAGCTTTGAACGCAAAATGAGTACCAATAATGAACGTTTGATTGCGCTAATCGAGAAAACCGTCGGGTATGCCATCGCGCAGTACGCCGATTACCGATATGCATTCAAAGAGGAGACAGAAGCGCATAACGCTCGTGTCATGCGTTTGTTTGGTGTGCTTTTCAACGGCTTCGTGCATGGTTCCAGCTACGTGAACCAGATGGCGTTTTCAGTGATCGCCAAGGATGTGTTTGCCGACCTATCCATGAGTTTGAAAAAGAAGGAGTTTCTATATCGTCTAATCATTAAAAAGGTCATGTCGCTTATGACGAACACGGATGAAGCAGAGGATTTGATCTTTTATAACAATGCGGCTTCGCTAAAATACCTCTACAGCTTCATCTCAGAATATAAGCATGTCATGGGCAATCTAATATTACCACCAAACAAGAAAATTGCATTTTTCCCAGGAGCCTTCGACCCGTTTACCTTAAGTCATAAGCAAATCGCCAATGACATTAAGAATAGGGGCTTCGAGGTGCTACTCTATGTGGATGAATTTTCATGGTCGAAGCGAACGCAGCCTAATCTAATCAGGCGTAACATCATCAAGAAGTCCATCGCAAGTGAAGTCGATATCTATCAGTTTCCAAGAGACATTTCCATCAATATTGCCAACGATGAGGATTTAAAAACTTTAATTGCTTTATTCCCAGACTCTGAGCTTTATTTGGTTGTGGGAAGCGATGTGATACTGGGCGCATCGGCATACAAGCAAAATCCGCTCGGTGTCATCGGCGAGATTCCGCATATTCTCTATGAGCGGTATAATCCCGATGAAAGTGAGTCGAGTAAAAAGAAATTGAATCAAATGATTAAAAAGCTCCACCCTTCCACATTGAAGTTCACGTTACCAAAGGACTATGAACACATCAGCTCCACATTAATTCGTGATTACATCGACGAAAAACGTGATATATCGTCTCTAATTGAACCCCTTGCACAAAATTACATCTACGAAAAAAGCCTTTACCAACGTGAACCGATGTTCAAAAGCATGCTCATGACCAAGTCCATTTTCTTGGATATTCATGATCAAATGGATGCGGATCTTATGAATGAACTCATAGCCATGGTGGGGAATGAATCAATTGATGTCAGAAATCGCTTAGAAACGCTATCACATTTACCGAGTTTTAAGGTTTATGTGCTAAGAAGCTTAGAAAAACAAGGGGAGATTGTCGCTTTTGCCATTAGCCATTGGCTACGGGCGACAGACCTGCATTATGAGTTTAGCGAAGAAGCCATCATCAAATACATCCGCAGCCACAGTATCGGGCGGATACTCGTCATCGACGCCATATTCAAACGTAAAGTGACAGATATCCGCAACGTCGAACAGATCATGCTCACAGAAACCATCGCCCATGCCTTATCTAGGGACTACACCTACTGTGTCTATCGCGAGGGGATTCGCTCGCAGATGACGAAGGAGATGTCTGAGGTTCTGGGAAATCAAGGCTTTCTCAACATTGCGAGTGGCAAACAAAACGAATCGGTTTATGTGGTCAACATGTCCGCTCCTTGTACACTCAATCTCGATATCCATTCGATGTTCAAAGAACCTTATCGCACCCTGCCTGACGTGCTACATGCCATGAGCAAGTCTAGGACCAGACTACAGAAAGCACTCGTTGGGCTTTATCCGGGAAATCTGGTGCTGAGCTTCGACAGGGCGATGATATACGAGAACCTCATTAAAAAGGTTTGTGATGAAAACCATATGCCCCCGATTCCCATTATCCCCAAAACAGTGGGCGAAGCCATGTGCGTTCCGTTTGGGGCGGTATTTAAGCGTTGGTTGGTGCCAAATACCGTTACAAAAACGCTTCATGCGGAGAAGTATTTTTCACCCGATTTGCTCAGTCACCAAATTAAAGAGTATCCATTCTATTTGGACATCGAAAATCAGATTAAAATGCTGAAGTCCTATAATCGACCAGTGATTCTGGTGGATGACCTGCTGAATAAAGGGTACCGAATTGAGGCGCTGGAACCTTACTTTAAAAAGTATGGCGTTGAAGTGCGAAAGCTAATCGTGGCCATCATGTCGGGGCAGGGGAAAGCCGTGGCCGAATCGATGAACTTTAAGGTGGATTCTGCTTACTTTATTCCTAAAATCAAGGTTTGGTTTTACGAGTCTAAGCTCTATCCGTTTATCGATGGCGATGCCATCTGGCGCGGAAGTATTCCGGATAGCAACCTCATCAACTCGGTGAATCTGATTTTACCTTATTCACCGGTATCTTACGTGGTGGATGCTTCGAAGGAATCGATTTACAACATGTCCGAAACGGCATTGATCAACGCCATCGAGATCATGTCCGCCGTTGAAATTGCCTATGAAAAGCAAAACGACCGACTTTTAACCATCGATCGTCTAGGCGAGGTTCTCAACACCCCGCGCTATCCTGATAAGGGAAATCATATATTCTATTCTGACAATATCCGTCCATCAGAGTACATTAGGGACGATCTCGAACAATTGCGCAAGCTCAAATCTTTCTATATAGGATAGGGACAATCAAATGAATCGATATACGCTCAACCAATGGGAGATCATCACCCATGATCATTATGAACTGAAACATGAAGAAAGTCCCGCCAAGCAAGTGGCCTATTTTTACAGAGCACCTTTAGAGGCGACGAAAATGGTTGGACACTTGCCGATGGCGTTAGCCACAGACGGACGCCTCGAATCCTTAGACTCAATTTTAAGCAGTGATTCTAAGGATGCGATCGCTATTAATCTAAACTGGTTTGACCATCAATTCGGGAACTCTTCGCCAGAAGCCGTCATCGAACACCTAAATCAAATGGCACCTAAGCAAAAATTCAACGTATCATTGCTAGGTTTAGGGGATGTCGGAAGTACCTTGGCCATGGGTCTTAAGCTATTAGGCGGCGACGTCATCCAAACGCTAAACTTATTTGACATCAACCCCGCACAGAAATCTCGCTGGGAAATGGAACTGAATCAAGTCGTGGTCAATCCTGAGTTAAAAGTGAATGCCATTGAAGCGGAAGCTTTGTTTGAAAGTGATGTCTTCCTCTTCTGCGCATCAAAATTCATTCCTAAAGTGGGCGAAAGTCATGCGGATGTGAGAATGATGCAATATGCTGATAATGCAGCACTGGTATCGATCTATGCCAAGCAAGCGCGCGAGGCAGGGTTCAAAGGCCTATTTTGTGTGGTATCGGATCCCGTGGACTTACTGTGTAAAAAAGCATGGTCAAGCTCGAATACAAGTTCTGATGGCATTCTCGATTATAAAGGCCTTAGACCAGAGCAAGTGGTTGGTTTCGGGCTAGGTGTGATGGATGGTCGCGCAAAATACTATAGCGATCAGCTCGGTTTAAGTTATCGAGATAAAGGCAGGGTTTTTGGTCCACATGGAAAGGACTTGATCGTCACGTTAGACGCAGCGGAAGAAGACCCCATTAACTCTTTAAACCTTACAGAAAAGGTGGTAACGGCAAATCTAGAAATGCGGGCACTTGGATATAAGCCATTTATAGCACCTGCCCTTTCATCAGGAGCGGATGCCATCGTAAACATGCTACGAGGTAAGCCGCATTATAGCGCAAATTTCATAGGGGGTGTTTATTGGGGGGGCCTAAACTATCGAGATGAATTTGGTGCGAAGTACGAGCATACGAGAATCGGCGAGGCAACACAAGCACGCATTAGAACAACCTATGAAAGGTTAGAATCGTTATGGCTAGAATTGAACCGGTAGTTTTTGTCGATGAAGCGGTCGATATTGTTGAATTTGTTAAACGTGTCCTGATTTCCGTACCGGATCTACCGACACCCTCGCAGGTCACTTTAAAGAAACTATTCGTGATTGAGCTTGATGAGATTGGTGATAATGCCGATGCGCAGCTCTATTTGAAATCACAAATGTTACGTTATAAAACCAGCGGTAAGTGTGACTTTACGGAGTGTGTTGCTGCTTTAGTGGTGTTGTCTTCTGACGAATGCTATACCAAATCATACGCGAAAAAGTTTATCTATTTAGCCAATGCCATGGGGTGTGAGTTTATTGGGCACCCATTGGTTGAACGCGTAAAAGATCGACAAAATTTTAAAACCTGGTCGAAAGTAATGGACATGCCGCTCAGCGATATAGAAAAGGTTCAAATCGAGCGGTTGGTCCATCGTCTTAGTCAGTACGAAGCCATAAAGAAGGCGCATCTGAATTTCTTAGTGCTTCATGCAGGACATAAGGATATTTCTAATACCTTAATGCTTTGGGATCAAATAAAGGCGCCCCTGGCAGATCATTTTGATGATACCATTTCCATACAGGAGCTTCATGTCGAAGAAGGGCGAATTACAGACTGTTATGGCTGTAGCTTCGAAACCTGTATGTATTACTCGCTTGAAAAAAGTTGCTTTTATGGAGGATTTGTCGTGGAATCACTATTCCCATCCATAGAAAAAGCGGATGTTATCGTATGGATTTGCCCTAATTATAACGATTCAGTCTCTGCGAAACTCATGGCAGTCATCAACCGTCTTACAGCGCTTTATCGAAAGATAAGCTTTAATGACAAATATATATTAAGCATCATCGTTTCAGGTAACTCTGGTAATGATTCAGTGGCTGGACAGCTGATCGGCGCGCTGAACATCAATAAGGGGTTTAGGTTGCCGCCCCATTTTGCAGCGATGGCGATTGCAAATGATCCGGGGGAAATTCTTAACGTAGAAAACTTAGATAAAAGAGTTTCGGGTTATGTAAACATTGTGTATAAATTGACAAACAAAATTATTTCGAAATCGTAAAAAAGGCTTTTCTTTTTCAGAAACTGTGGTATAATAATTATAACAAACCAGTTCTTCAACGAAACAGTTAGTGTTAGGTTTATCAACGATTACAGGCGACTATAAAAGGAGTGAGACCGCCAAAAACTTAAGTTGAAAGTAATTTTATGAAGTGCTAAATTTTAGGTTCACGAAATTAATTATGTTAACCGTATTTTCCAGACCATGTATGAAATCACAAAGATTTCCGTTATGTTTAGGATCATTGGATGTACGGCGTTATTTGAAACATTGGAACTGGTTGTTAAAATAAAAGCCAAAAGCGTTATGAAAGGGTGAGTCCACCAGAAGTGCAAGAAAGTACAATTGAATCGGTAACTTAAAGAGCCTCTCAGAATGGTTAATCAGAGAGGCTCTTAGCTTTTTTGTTACAGGTGGTTAAATCCTGAATCAAATAGATTGCATTGATCCTTGTTCCGCATGGCGGTCAGTAAATTGACTCTGCTATGTGGAATTTCTTTATACAAGGTGCTTAGCAGGTGGTTCATGGTTTCTCGTTTTGTTTTTCTATCCATAGGACATGGACTTTTTAAAACGGGTATGTGATTGCTTTTCACATAATGGATGATGTTAGCCTCGGACGTATCCAAAAATGGCCTAATCACGTGGATTTCTGAACGCGATAGAAAGGAATGATATTCTAAGGTGTTGAGCTTTCCGGAATAAAGCATGTTGAGAAAAAGGGTGCTAAGGGCATCATCGGCATGATGGCCCAGTGCAAGTACATTGAGGTCGAGGGACTTCATGGCACTCGCTAATGCACCGCGTCTCATATTCGCACATAGTGCACATGGGTTTTTTTCATCTCGAAGCTCAAATACGATTTTAGCGATATCGGTTGGAATGATATGGTAAGGAACCTCTAAGGAGTGGCAAAACGCTTTTGCGGCCTCGAGATCAAAATTCTCAAACCCCATATCGATGGTAACTGCTGTTAAAGTGAATGGAATCGGGCTGAAGGATTGAAAACGTTTTAAAGCCGATAAAAGAGCCATTGAATCTTTTCCGCCAGATAATCCCACAGCCACACGGTCGCCATCTGAAATGAGCTGTTTTTCCTGAATCGTTTTTCTGAGACTTCCTAGTATATTACTCATATGATTCAGCCTTATGGTGTGGTTGATTCTTCAGCGAGTTTAAATGCATAGGTTTCTGTGAACGGTTCACTCCAATTTCCCTCTTTATCTTGAACTTTTAGGATGATTTTGTATTGTCCTTCAGTGTCAAACACCGGGAACAAGTTTTCGTCTTCAAATGTTTGGACTAAGGTGTCGTTATAATAGATTTCCCAAAGGTAGTTATCTATACGTTTTTCACCAGTGGAGGTGTTCATAAAAGCGACGCGATTATCGTGTAAAGGTTCGATCGTAAAGCTAGCTGCAACGGGTTCCCCGGGGAAAATGGCTTTGATGATAAAGACCCCACTTATGATTACGATAATAACAGAAGCCAATATCAACGCCCATTTAAGCCATGGTAGTCTAGGTGCGTCTTCCAGCTCACCATCTGATTCGAATAACGAATCAAAGGGGTCATCCAAATAATCTTCTTCGTCAATAATACGTTGTTTGTTTGATTTTGGAAGTGATTCGGGAAGCTCCTTTTCTTCTTCAAAGATGGCTTTAAAGGACTTGGTATCAGAGGTGCTCGTCACATTAATCGAGGGTATGTCCTCGGCGACAGCTTGTTTAGCACCCGTTAATTCTACAGGTATATCCACGGGTTTATCAAATGGTGTATCAAATGGAATATCGAATGGAATTTCAACCTGGCCTTCCTCATCTAAGAACTTCTCAGCTTCAACTTCCGCTTGATCTTCTTTGGCTCCGATAAGGCCAATTTCCTCTTCGGCGTCTAAAGCTTCAGGCTTTTGCGGGGCAACATCATCGATGCTTTCCTTTAAGAGCTCAGCCAACTCTTTTTGAAGGTCGTCATGTGGAATAGGCGGTACGAAAAGAGGCTCAACCGTTGGCTTAGCAATCGGTGCTTTAATCGGTGGACCAGCTTCTAAATCATTGATGATGATATTGTACTCGACATTAATTTCCTCAAATGCTTCAGGTCTTTCATAGATGAACACATCTTTAAAATGACTTTTTAATTCATGTAAGGAGGTGTAATGATGATTACCGATGAGCAGGTTATCGATAAACTGGCTATGGAACCCTTCGGCATCCGCTAGGATTAAGTTGAGGGTCTTTCCCAGTTGCTTAAAGACATCCCTTGAATGGTAAATCTTCTGAGCGGAATAATCAATAAGCTCTCGGATCGACAAACCGTCATCTGACACCAGGAGCTGTTCATCGTCAACCAGTTGAATTTTGATGGCATTTGGAAAGTCGTCATATTTTTCTACGAGTTTAAGGTATTCATAAGCAACCTGAACACAATCATCATAAGAGAGTTCCGTTTTTGATAGGAATTTTTTTAATGATTTTCCAGTTTGCTGTCTTAGAATTAAATGAAGCTTGCCGTCGTCATCTATCAACGATAGAAAATGATGCAAGTGGGTTGATAACAAGTGTTTAGTTGCAACTGCTATCTTTTCTGGATCAAAAAAAGTGATGAAAAAAACATCCGTTTGATCAGCGTCATAGACAGCTTTGGAAAAACAGAGGTCGTCATCTTCATATAAGAGCTTCCACGACTTAAATTGCTTAAGGTTCATATGTCCCTCCAGGTCCGTTCAGTAATTCCATTTTAACATAATCAGATGGCTTAATGCACCTAATTCTACAATATGCTGGAGTGTTTGTCTAGGTTGTAATATAATGAAATGGTGATAAAATGCGGTTTTAGGAGCCTAATGATGAAATTTTTACACCTATCGGACATCCACATTAATGCGCCTTTTGCGAGTAGAGATGAAAAAATTCGCAATAACCTCAAAAACAGTTTGTGGGAGTCTTTTGAACGTGCCATTAACTTTGCATTATCAGAACAACTTGAAGCGGTAATCTTTGCGGGTGATTTTTTTGATCATCATCGAATCTCCTTTTTAGAAGAGAATCAAGTCGCCCAAAATTTCAATCAACTTTTAAATGCAGGAATTAAAATAATAGTTGTTTCCGGGAATCATGATCCCATGGACACCATTAAACTCATTAATCGGTTTAAGAAACATCCGAATTTCATTCTTTTTGAAGGGGATGAAATCGGAATTCGTAAGCTCAAATCTCGAAATGGAGAGAACTATACAGTTGTTGGGGTTGGACATAAATCTAAAAATGAGCAGCGTAATTTGATTTCTGAGTTTCCACTTAAATCGGATGATCAGATATGGATTGGGGTTGCACATGCGAGTGTACCTACTGCCAGCAGCACGCCAGAAAAAGGCCACTACATGGCGACACCTCTTCGGGTGATCGAACAACTGAATTATGATTATTTTGCACTTGGGCATATCCATATCCGTCAAAAACTCACAAATCGGATTGCGTATTCAGGAAATATTCAAGGGTTAAGCATTAAAGAAACCGGTGCCAGGGGCGGCTTTATCGTAGATATTTTCGAAGGGCATACCCAATTGACGCCTATTAATTTTAGTGGGATAGATTTTCACGTCATTACTGTGAATATTGATGAGACCGTCGATCAGTTACCGCTGTTTCAAGAACTTTTGCGCGATAAAGTGTCTGAAGGCATAGGTAAGAATGATAAACCAGCAAATCGTTTGATCTATAGAATTGAACTAACCGGTCGCTCACCATTAAAACATGCACTTCAAAACGAGGAAAATCTAAGCTTTATCGGTGAATGGATTAAAGAACAGACGGGTTTGTTAGCAGTGGAAATCGTAAATAGTGGTGTAAAAAACTTGGAGAATCCAGAAAAATTCATTAACGAAAATACGGTTTTGGCGGAAGTATTAAAGAGTATTCAACAAATTGAAAACGATGTTATTTTAAAAGACCGATTAAATGCATTAAAAATGATACAAGATCCCGTTTCGCTTGCCATTAAAATTAAGGACGCTCTAATGGATGAAGCCGTTGAGCGCATGGTGAAGTCAAAAGATGAAAATTAATAGAATTAGATTTGCCCCTTATGGAAAATTTGAAGATTTCAGCCTGTCATTTTCTCCTAATTTAAATGTTGTCTATGGAAAAAATGAGGCCGGTAAGAGCACCCTTTATGATGGGATTCTCACTTTATTATATGGTTTCTCCCCTGTGAATAAAGATAAACACCCATACACCTCATGGCAATCAGGTGGATTACAATTATTTTCAGAGATCGAAGCAAACGGGGAACTTTTTTCAGTTGAAAGAAGTCTAAAAAGCACACCAAGGTTTAATTTCGTCAATCATCAATCAAATACAAGCTTATCGGGTCGTAACGAGTCGATTTTTACAACCTACAACATCAGCCGAGATTTGTATAAAGCCGTCTTTCATCTGACCTCAGAAGATTTAAATGCACTAGAAAAGCTCTCATGGTCGCAAATTCAAGATAAATTGTTGTTTTCTGAAGGCAACGATTATTTGAAGCCCACAAATGAGGTGTTAGAACAAATTGAGTCTGATATTCGTAGCATTTGGCGTGATGATAAAAAAGGCAGTCCTAAAATTTCAGGGTTGAATACATCCCTCGCCGCCTTAGGTGAGCAGATGGGCGACGCGCTGAAGCGTTTTGAACGGGAACTGGAAATCGTCGAACGTCAAATCCAGCTTGAGAAAGAGCTAGAATCAGCTCGAAGCACACGGCATCGCTCAGAAATAGCCCTTAAAAAGGAACGCCCTATTAGAGAACTGCAAAATCGTCTAGAAGAAGTTGGCAGGGCTTATACGAACAAATCGGTGTTTTTATCCTTGCCACTTGACCTTTTGGAGAGGCGGGAAATGCTCCTTAGGAAGATTGACGAGTTGACTGAAAAGATGAATCAGAGAAATGCTTATAAAGAACAACTACTCTCTGAGCGGATTAGACTGACCGTTACTGAAGAAGAGTGTTTGCCATTCTTGACACACTATGAGGTGTTGAAAATGACACTTAATCAGCTTGAAGTAGTTGAAAGAGAAGAACATGCCCTTTTTGATGAGTCGCTTGCTATTAAAGATAAGATCGATGCTTGGATACGATTGCTTTTCGATCGTGCATTAACGGATGTTGAAGTAGAATCACTACACCACATGCAGGTAATTGAGCTGATGCCACTGGTATCAAAGGTAATCGAGTATAAGCAATCAAATGAGAAAATCCTAAGCAGGCAAATGAAACAGGTGAAATCTAAGCGCATTCATGCAAGTGTTTTAGTGGTGATCGGGTTCCTATTATTCGGTGGTGGATTTTATATGGCATTTCTCAGTTGGATTGGTGTGTTTTGTATCGGTTACGGAGTAGCGGAGTTAATAAGGATTAAGCAATATCGAGAGGAAGACCTAATAGACACACGTGACCTAGAAAACAGGATTCAAGGGCTAGTAGGTAATCTTAAAATGCCGGAACACATCTTTGAAATCGAGAATCCGCGTTTTTTTTCGAAGCTTGAACAGTTGGTTTCTCTGTATTTTGATGAGCAAAAAAACCATATTGCATTGATGCGATGTGTTGATGAAAAGGAAAAACTCCATGGGTCGATTGAGCCGTTATTCAAACAATATGCGCTTGATAGCTCCCGTGGGATTAAACTGACGCTTCAATTCTTACTGACCAAATTAGAACTTTTAAAAGAAAAGCTTGAGAATCAGGAGAGAATCACGGTAAAAGTTGAGGAAATGCTTGAGCTAATGGAGATGGAACAAAATGAACTCGCATCTTTAGAACAACAAAAGAATGCGTGTGAATTTGATTTATTAGCGTTAGGAGAAGGCGATTTAGAAATGGGAATTAACCGTTTTAAGGCGAATCGATTACTTGCGCAAAAACAATCCGTCTATGAGGACGAGTTGCAGAAGGCCGTTTTGGATGCGCCTGAAGTTCAATTAGACACGCCGACTACTGTGGAATCCCTGGAAGAAGCGATTGAACAATTGTATGCCATCGAGCGCCAGTTATCGCTCGAACAGCAACGGCTCCTTAGTGAGTTAAAACAACTTCGGGAAGAAGTGGACATAACTAGCCTACAAAGTCAAAAAATGGTTTTAGAAGGCGAAAAAATGAAGCTTCTTGAGCAGAGAGACCTTCTTTTGATTTTAAGAACCATTATCGATTTAGCGAGCGAACGCTATCGTCAAATTCATCAGCCAGCACTCATCAACCGTGTAAGTGAGCTCCTGTCGAGGATGACAGGGGGCAAATACTCAAAAGTGCTCTTAGGGATGAATGAGGATAAAATGAACCTTCAGTTAGTTGTCGACCAAGCCGTCATCCCGGCATCTGCCGCTTTTAGTAAGGGCACGCTGCAGCAACTTTTTTTAGCATTCAGGTTGGCTGTAATTGAGGTGCTTGACCCAAACGGCCATCTACCTCTAGTGATTGATGAAGGACTGGTCAACTGGGACGATGAGCGAAGATCTACCACAGCAGCCTTGCTTTCCGACCTTAGCCAGCAAAGACAGATCATCGTATTGACCTGTCACGAAGCGTTTGCAACGAGTTTTGAAAAAAATCATCATGCACATAGAATAACCCTTAATTTCTAATGGAATTCTAATCATTAATTTAGGAGAATATAAAGAATAAGGCGATATGATTAAATAGGTTTAAGCGCAACATTTGAGAGGAGGTCTGTTGGTGACAGAAATCAATCAATTACCAGAAGTAGAGCCCGTAGAATCCATAGATCAATCTATGACGGGTTCAACCACAAACGCCAATGCAAAAGCCATCAAGCCTGAGTGCATCATCGAGGTAAAGGACCTTCGAAAGGTTTATAAAGTGGGAACAGAACGTGTCGTCGCTTTGAATCAGATAAACCTTTCCATTTTCAAAGGTGAAATCTGTTGCATATTAGGGACCTCGGGTTCAGGAAAATCGACGTTACTCAATATGATGGCTGGACTTGAAAAACCGACGAAAGGTTCGATAGAAATCAAGGGTCATGCCATCGAAAAGATGACAGAGAAGCAATTGGCAGTTTTCAGACAAAAATATATCGGCTTTATATTTCAGTCTTATAACCTACTGACGGCGTTAACGGCACTCGAGAATGTGGCCATGCCACTTATTTTTAGAGGCATTTCAAAGTCAGCACGTGAAAAAATAGCAAAAAAATACCTTAAAATGGTGGGACTTGGTGAACGGATCAAGCATAAACCGAGCCAAATGAGTGGTGGACAGCAGCAAAGGGTGGGGATTGCCAGAGCCTTCGTCGGGGCACCGGACATTATCTTCGCTGACGAACCCACGGGTAATCTCGACACCAAAACGTCCATCGAGGTCATGCATATCATGTGGAAAATGGCGCGTGAAAAAAATCAGACGATCGTTATCGTTACACACGACCCTGAAGTCGCGCTCTATGCGGATAAGGTCATCCATATCCGGGATGGTGATATACAAAGTATCGAGGTGCGTAGCTTAGATGATGTTTATGAAAAGTATATTAAACCATACGAAGAAAATTATGTTCAAATATGATCAAAGGGGATAATTATGAAAAAGCTTAAAAAACGCATATTTCCAATCATCATGATAATGGCAATCCTTCTTAATGGATTCAGCTTTGGCCTAGCGGATCCGTATAAACCGGTTCTAGGGGTTGTCGCTGACGAAGAGCTTCAAATCGTCAAAGCAGGTGAAAAATCAGAATATAGAGTAAAGATTAAAAATGCAGGCTATGTGGTGGCACAGAGTATCCGCGTAACGCTTCAGGGAACGCATCCATTTAGAAGTGATATCGCAAACTTATCTCAAACGACCTCATACCTTAATCCAAATGATACAAAAGAGTTCGTTTTCAACGTGACCACCAGCCCTATCGCTGAATCGAAGATTTATGAGTTCAGTGTGTTAATCGAGTATAGCAATTTCGAAGAAACCTCGTATACTTCAACAGAAAAAGTCTATGTGAAGGTGTCAAACGATAATATTGAACCCCTATTAGGTGTCTATTCTTTTCAAACGGGTTTAGATGAACTCGTGGCAAATACGCCAGATTCCCTGGTACTAAAAATCAGAAACTCTGGAACGATTTCTGCGAAAGATATTCGCATCACGATTTCAGGATTCTCGAATCAAGGGGTAATCCTTTATAAGGATGTGGACACGAAAACCCTTAAAGAACTGAAGTCCAAGGCTACTGAAAACATATTCTTCAACATCATACCAGGGAATGACGCCGTTAAAGGAACCTTCCCGCTTAATGTGAAAATCACCTATATCGACGATGTGGGAACCCAGTATACTAAAGAATCGGTTGCATATGTGAAGCTGGCTGGTAAAGATGCTGTTTCAGCGACACTTGCAATCTACGATGTGAAAGCACCTGTCAGTGTTAAAGCCGGTGAAAACTATGAAGTGACATTCACTGCAAAGAACGAGGGCAACACAACTATTGGAACAGCTGATTTAACCTATGATTATCCAGAAATGTTCATCGCGAAGTCCGCTTCTAAGGTCGTGCTCAAGAATTTAGCCCCTGGTGCTTCTCAAACGGTCACCTTTAAAATGATGGCAAAGGCAGACACACCCACTGAAAATTATCACACCTATATCAAAGCCACCTATGTGCCAGTGGGGGGATCCTCAGAAACTGCGGATACCATTCAAGAATATGTGGGCATCTATGTGGAGGGAACCACTGAAGACGCGGGTAGCAAGCCTAAACTTATCATCGACAACTACGAGTACGGTGGGGATTATGCTTTTGCTGGCCAGGATTATCCGCTGACACTTTTCATTAAAAACACCAGCAGCTCAGAAGGAACTAAGAACATTAAGGTGACGTTAACCAGTGAAGATAATGTCTTTACACCCGTTGACTCTTCGAGCTCGTTCTTTATCGCTTCCATCGGACCGGGTCAGGTTTATGAACACACGATTTATTTGAAGACGAAAATTGACGCCAGTGTAAAGATCTACACAATCACTGCAAAAATGCAATATGAAGACAGTGAAGGTAATGCTTACGATGCGAACAAAACGCCTTATGAAGAGAGTGAAGTGTTAAGCGTCGCTGTTGCGCAACCTGTAAGACTTGAAACGGCTGATATTATCGTCCCATTTGAAATTTATTCAGGACAACCGTTCTATATAGAGCAAGAGTTTTATAATATGGGTAAATCCACCATGTATAACATGATGGTAAAACTGGAAGGCGTCGAAACGAACGAAGGCAGTTATTTCGTAGGCAATTTTGAGGCAGGCAAGAGTGAGTACTTCTCAGCTCAAGCGTTTGCCTATGAGGTCGGATCCTTTGAGGGAAAACTGGTTTATACCTTCGAAGATGCGCTCGGTACCGTATCAACGTTAGAAAAGCCGTTCTCTTATACCGTTATGGAAATGCCGGTGGTGGATCCAGGTGATGGTGGCTTCCCTGTGGATCCAGGTTTACCAGTTGAGGAAGAGAAGGGCATCGAGCCTTGGAAAATAGCTATTGCAGCAGGTGCTGTTCTCCTTGTGGCAGGTTTTATCTTTAGAAAAATTCGCAAAGCGAAAAAACTTAAGAAAGAATTGGAGGAATTAGATGAATAGTCTTGATCTGGCTTCCATGGGATTGAAAAATCTCTTTAGAAGAAAAGCTAGAACCATCTTGACTGTTCTTGGGGTCATCATCGGCACGGCGGCAATCGTGGTCATGGTGTCCTTGGGCCTCGGTATGAATAAAGCCTTTGAGCAACAATTGCAGGAGTATGGCAGTTTGACCATGATCGACATCTATGCGAACATGTACATGGGCGAAGGACCCGTTTCTGGAGGCTCAACAGAAGGTCAAGTGTATTTGGATGACGATACCATCGCCACCATCGAAGCGATGGAAAACGTAGAGTTCGTCATCGGTTTCAAGCGTTTCGATTCAAAGATTTACGCTGGAAAGTACGAAAGCTATACCAGCATAAAAGCGGTGGATTTCGATAAACTGGCGCTTATGGACATTAAGCTCAGCGAAGGGGTTATGCCGACTAAAGAGGGGAAAAATGAAGTACTCATGGGTTTCTACTCAAAGCAGAACTTCTATGATCCGAAATCGAGAAACCCATATGCGAACCCACCCGTTATCGATGTGTTCAACACGAAACTAGAGATGCTGCCGACCTCACAGTATTATGAGGGCAGACGTCCGAAGGGATTCGTCCTCACACCTACAGGTATTACCTCGGAACTCGACTATGCCTATTCATGGGACGTTTTCATGGATTACGATACGTTCGTAGAGCTCAAAAAGGACTTCGACCGTAAGAATCCCCCACAGGATGGTAACAACGGTAATGGTGGCAATGTAAACGGCGGCAAAGGCAATTCCGGAAATACAAAAGAAAACAAGTACGACGAGATGAAGGTTAGCGTCACGGACATAAAATACGTCCAAGAGGTTCAGGAGCAAATCAAGGCCTTAGGCTATGAAGCTTACAGCTTGACCGATGCACTGGAGAACATGAAAAAGACATCTGGCTTGATTCAAGCGATTTTGGGTGGCATCGGTGCCGTATCGCTATTCGTCGCAGCCATCGGCATCACGAACACCATGGTCATGTCCATTTATGAGCGCACGAAGGAAATCGGCGTTATGAAGGTCATCGGCGCACAGCTGAAGGACATCAAGCGACTCTTCCTGTTTGAGGCAGCCATGATCGGACTGTTTGGAGGGGTGCTCGGTATCGGCATCAGTTATGGGATTTCAGCCATTATCAACACCGTGCTTTCGGGGATGAATGGCGATACGGGCTACTATGGTCCGCAGCTGCTTTCAGACATCCCTGCATGGCTGGCGATTTCAGGGATGAGTTTCTCAACCGTCATCGGTTTGATCGCCGGGTATTATCCAGCGGTGCGTGCAACTAAGCTCAGCGCACTTGAAGCGATTCGCACGGAATAAGTGACAACCATAAAGAAGACTGTAGAAATTATTTTCTATAGTCTCTTTTTTTCTTCTGTATACGAAGGAATTCGGTTATACTATTACTGGAGGTGCTTATGCTTAATCAAATTACACCTGAGGTTGTGTTTAACGGCCAGTTCATGACCAGCACACCTGAAATGCATTTCATCGAACCACCCGTTTACGAAGTGATACGCGTCATGGATGGGATTCCGCTCTTTTTTGAAGACCATATGGCACGCCTATTCCATTCGTTTGCGCTTGTGGGTTACAACCCGCCGTTTGATGCGAAGGTATTGTACACCCAAATAAACCAGATGATCGCCCATACCGGTATTCGAGATAATAACATACGCCTAGAAGTTGGCAGAGCCCCTGATGCAGCCATACAGTCGGTTTTATTCTGGGTTAAGTCCATTTATCCACCTGTGACTGATTATGAAAAGGGAGTGGAGACCATCACTGCCACAGAGGAGCGACCCAATCCACACGCTAAGGTATTTCGAAGCGATTACGCCACACGTATTTCAAGACTAAGAGAAGAAACCGGTGCCTTTGAAGTGATTCTCGTTACACACGACGGCATCGTCACGGAGGGTAGCCGATCCAACCTGTTTTTCATTAAGGATCAAAAGCTCTATTCTGCCTCATCTGAAGATGTGCTCATGGGAATTACCAGACAGCACTTGATCGAAATGGTAAAAAGCTTGGGAATCGAGCTAATTGAGGGCGATATCGATTTAAATACACTTGAAACCTTCGAGGCTTGCTTCCTCACGGGTACGTCTATCCACCTGCTTCCCGTGAAATGTATTGATCAAAGAAATTATCCCTCAGCACACCACCCGCTTTTCATCAAATTAAAGGAAGCCTTTGAAGGCATCGTCATAAATGACTTATCAAAAACAAGGAGGCAACATCAAAATGACTAAAGTACATGAGCGCTTTTTAAAGTATGTGGCTTTTGATACGGAATCGGATCCTGAATCGGAGTCTTGTCCATCAACAGCAAAGCAATTGAATCTCGGAAACTATCTGGTGGAAGAAATGAAGGCCATGGGCGTGTCAAACGTCATCATGGATGAAAATGGCTACGTTTATGGCGATATTCCTGCAAATGGCCCCGGTCCTAAGCTCGCATTTATCGCGCATATGGATACGTCGCCTGACCTCTCGGGTGCCAATATAAACCCGCGCATCATCGAAAATTATGACGGTGGGGACATCGTCCTTAACGCCGAACACAGCATCGTCATGTCACCTAAGGATTTTGAACACCTGCTTCATTACGTAGGACAGGATCTCATCGTCACAGATGGGTTGACCTTACTTGGCGCAGATAATAAAGCCGGTATCGCTGAAATTCTCACCATGGCGGAAACGCTGATCAACCACCCTGAAATTCCTCATGGTCCGATTAAGATCGCCTTTACACCAGATGAAGAAATTGGCAGAGGCGCAAATCGCTTCGATTTATCGAGACTCGATGCCGACTTTGGTTATACTGTGGATGGCGGCGAGCTCGGTGAAGTGGAATATGAGAACTTCAATGCGGCAACCGCAAAAATTAAGATTCATGGATCAAACATCCACCCAGGTTCAGCAAAAGGGAAAATGAAGAATGCTCTAATTATCGGGATGGAGCTGCATTCGATGCTGCCAACCTTCGATAACCCAGCTTATACTGAAAAATACGAAGGCTTCAATCACCTGAACGATATGCACGGCGCTGTGGAAGAAGCCAGCATGCTCTACATAATCCGTGATCATGACTTGCAAAAGTTTGAGCAGAAGAAAGCCATTTTTAAAGAAATCGAACGTTTTCTCAATGTGAAGTATGGTGAAGGCACTGTGGAAGTAAATTTAACGGACTCCTACTTCAACATGCGTGAGAAGATATTACCGCATTTCCATCTCATCGAGAATGCCATGACGGCCATGAAAAATCTCGGTATTGAGCCGTTGGTTGTTCCTGTTCGTGGGGGTACAGATGGCGCAAGATTATCCTATATGGGACTGCCATGTCCAAACCTTTGTACAGGAGGACACAACTTCCACGGCAAACACGAGTATATTCCGGTTCAGTCCATGGAAAAAACGGTGGAAATTCTCATCGAAATCATCAAGTTATACGCAAAATAAAAAAGGGCTTCAGCCCTTTTTTTAATGTTTTGAAAAGAGGATGTTCAGTTACATTTATTCGTAGCGCTCATCGTCATCCGATTTTTCGCCTGGAATAACCGGTTCTTTCTTTCTAAGCATGAACAATCCGACGAATATGAGGCCCACGAACAGGATCAGGTCATATTGGATGTTGATGAAGTTTTCCACTAAGAACAACGCAGAGATGCCCACTAACAGTAAACCGGTTCTAAAATTCTTTCGTGGGCGATGTCCATAGTAGGCCATCTGTAAAAATCCGATTCCTGGGCCAAGGATGTAGAGTGGCCACAGCTTGCCTTGAATACCCCACGAGGTGAAGTTACTCATCATGAAGTAAAAACCATATGTGAGGAAAGTGGCACCAGTGAGTAAATTACGTCCGCTGGCATGTCCGCTAAAGTAATCGCGTTCAGCCTTAGCACCGATATAAATCAGAATGATCGGCCAAAAATCCCAGATGTTAAAGTTGATGATGTGATAATAATCGAGTATGAGTACCCCGCCGACGATGACGAGGAAAAAGCCCAAAAGTCGATTGCGTGATTCTTCCATAAGCCCCTCCTATAAAGATAAGTCCATTTCAATAATCAAATTATAGCAGCGAAAAGTTAAATTCACGTTAGAGCGATATTAGAATGTTTCCATAACGGAGTGGCCGTTGACTTTTACGGCTGTTTTGATTATAATGAGAACAATATTATTTGTAATCTTCAATGAAGATGAGGAGTAAAAACGCGCACTAACAGAGAGGCGAATCCCAGGCTGTAAGATTTGCTTAGTTTACCGTTTTGAAGGTCGCATCTGAGATTTCGTGATGAATGGTAACTGCCATAGCTGCGAACGGATAACCGCGTTATAGGTCCATGAGGTGCTGCGATTAAGGTCGTGGAATTAGGGTGGTAACGCGAATCATTCGTCCCTTTCTGGATGGATGTTTTTTTATTTTTTGTAAGTCAATAGTGAATTGATAGAGGAGGATTTCATGCAAAGCAAGTACAATCCAAAGGAATTTGAAGACCGGATTTATGAGAAATGGCTATCTGAGAAGCGGTTTAGCGCCCACGTAAACCCTAATAAAAAGCCATATACCATCGTGCTTCCACCACCTAACATTACTGGACAGCTTCATATGGGGCATGCACTTGATCAAACCTTACAAGATGTCCTGATCAGATGGAAGCGCATGCAAGGCTTTGAAGCGCTTTGGTTACCAGGAACAGATCATGCGAGCATCGCCACTGAGGTGCGTGTTCTTAAAACGATTGAGGAAGCAGAGGGCATTACGAAAGATCAGCTGGGTAGAGAGGAGTTCCTGAAACGCGCTTGGGCATGGCGAGATGAATACGGCAGAATTATCGTTAATCAAATGCAAAAATTAGGATCCTCATGTGATTGGGACAAAGAGCGCTTTACCATGGATGAAGGCTGTAATCATGCCGTTACGGAAGTTTTCGTAAGACTATATGAGAAAGGCTTAATCTATAGAGGCAACCGACTGATCAACTGGTGTCCAGACTGTAAAACGACCCTTTCTGATGCAGAAGTAGAACATGAAGAAAAACCAGGTGCTTTTTGGCACGTGAAATATCCAATCGTTGATGGTGAAGGTTACCTCGAAATCGCCACCACACGCCCTGAAACCATGGTTGCGGATACAGCTGTGGCAGTCAATCCTAACGATGAGCGCTATAAGCACCTCATCGGCAAGTTCTGTAAGTTACCACTCTTTGACCGTGAACTCCCGATTATTGGCGACGATTATGTCGAAATGGATTTTGGAACCGGCGCGCTTAAGGTAACACCGGCTCATGATCCAAACGATTTTGAAATCGGTTTAAGACATAACCTGGAACAAATCAATGGCATGAATGATGATGCCACTATGAACGAAGTGGCAGGAAAATATGAAGGCATGGACCGTTTTGCGTGCCGTAAAGCCATCGTTAAGGATTTAGAAGCAGAGGGCTATTTGGTGATGACCAAAGAGCATCCGCATAATGTAGGTACCTGCTACCGCTGTAGTACCGTTATCGAACCGCGCGTTTCAGACCAGTGGTTCGTAAAAATGGCACCTTTAGCTGGTCCGGCGATTGATGTGGTCAATAATGGCGAAATGCGCATCATTCCAGACCGATTTACCAAAGTCTATATGAACTGGCTAGAAAACATACGCGACTGGTGCATCTCTAGACAGCTTTGGTGGGGGCACAGAATTCCAGCCTACTACTGCCAAACCTGTCCAGAAATCGTGGTCGCTAAAGAAATGCCTGATGTTTGCCCAAGCTGTGGCAGCTCACATTTCAAACAGGACGACGACGTTTTAGATACTTGGTTCAGTTCAGCACTCTGGCCTTTCTCGACGCTTGGTTGGCCTGAAAAAACGCCAGAGCTCAACTATTTCTATCCGACGAATGTCCTCGTCACAGGCTATGACATCATTTTCTTCTGGGTTATCCGCATGGTATTTTCAGGACTGGACGCCATGGGTGAGAAACCGTTTGACGATGTGTTTATCCATGGTCTCGTGAGAGATGCCCACGGCAAGAAGATGAGCAAATCGCTAGGAAATGGCGTGGATCCACTGGATATTATCGACCAATACGGCGCAGACGCTTTAAGATTTATGCTCGCTACGGGTAACAGCCCAGGTAACGATTTGAAATTCCAAATCGAACGTGTTGAATCCTCCAGAAATTTCGCGAACAAGCTTTGGAACGCCTCAAGGTTTGTCATTATGGGGCTGGAAGAGGGGCAGTATGAACTGGATGGCAGTGAACGTCTTACATTGGCAGACGAATGGATTTTATCGAGACTGGATACCATGATCACTGAAATCACTCAGGCGCTTGATAAGTATGAGCTGGGCATCGCCGCGAATAAAATCTATGAATTTACATGGAACGAGTACTGTGACTGGTACATCGAGCTGGCGAAAAAACGTCTTTATGGTGAGGATGCCGTTGCGAAGCAAACGGTTCAAAAGGTTCTGGTTAAAGTCCTTAGAGACATATTAAAGCTCCTCCATCCATTTATGCCATTTATCACCGAAGAGATCTGGGGCTTTATCCCACATGCTGAAGACGCTCTCGTAACGTCGAAATGGCCTGAAGCAGACGAGAAGTACCAAAATCCGACGGCAGAACGCCAGATGAATTCTATCATGGAAGCCATTAGAAACCTTAGAAATGTTCGTGCTGAAATGGACGTCGTACCTTCTCGTAAAGCCAAATGCATGATTCTTGCCAGTGATGCGTCGGTTGGCGAATTGCTGATTAATCAAGGCGAGTACCTCATGACCCTGGCGTCGTGCTCAGAGGTGGTTTTAGTAACGAATAATAAAGAAGTGCCTGAAGATGCCGTATCAGCGGTAATCCAAGGCGCTGAGCTCTATTTGCCACTGGATGATCTGATTGATTTCGAGAAAGAAATGGATCGTCTTCAGAAGGAGAAAGCGAAGCTTGAAAAAGAAGTGGAACGTGTGGTGAGCAAGCTGAATAATCAAGGCTTCGTCGCTAAGGCACCGGCTCATCTGCTTGATGAAGAGCGTGAAAAGGAAGCCAAATATCGCGAGCTTCTGGGCACGGTCGATGCGCGTATTCAAGTGATTTCACTTAAACTTAAGTAGAGAGTTGAGGCATGACATGACTTATCAAGAAGCACTTGCTTTTATTCACGGCACCTATAAATTTGGTAGTAAGCTGGGACTTGAAAACATCAAGACGCTTTTATCCTTTTTAGGCGATCCTCAAAAGTCACTGAAATTCATACACGTGGCAGGCACTAACGGAAAAGGGTCTACGAGTGCCTTTATCCACTCAGTTTTGGTAGAAGCTGGTTATAGGACTGGGCTTTATACCTCACCGTTTATAGAAACCTTTAATGAGCGCATGCGTGTAAACCACATGCTTATTACAGAAGAGGAACTCACCAGGTTCACGGAGCAGGTGAAAACTCAGGTGGATCGCATGGTGGCGGAAGGTTACCAGCACCCCACTGAGTTCGAGGTGGTTACCGCCATCGCCATGCTCTACTATGAAGCAGCCGCGTGTGACCTCGTGGTGTTAGAAGTTGGTTTAGGTGGCAGATTAGACGCCACCAATGCCATCGATACCCCTTTAATTTCCGTCATTACGCCGCTTGATTTCGACCACACGGAGTATCTGGGAAATACCCTGCATGAGATTGCCTTTGAAAAAGCAGGGATTATCAAACAAGGCGGCATCACAGTATCTTATCCTCAGGCGGACGAGGCTATGATGGTAATCAAAAGACGTGCCTCTGAAGAAGGGAACACGCTAATCGTCTCTGATTTTGATCAGATGAAAATCGACGATATCGCTTTCGGAACCCTTCACTTCACATACAAAAACAGTCAGTATACCTCGTCACTTTTTGCACCGTATCAAGCGGAGAATGCTTCTGTGGCGCTGGATGTCATCACCTGTTTAACGGCGCATTATGGATTCGCCATCTCTCATGAACAAGTGCGCGAGGGGATTCGAAAGGCGCAGTGGATCGGCAGGCTCGAAATCGTTTCTAAAAGCCCGTTCATCATTATCGATGGCGCGCATAACATGCATGGCATCAAAGGACTCGTAAAAAGCGTAGAGCGACTTGGAAAGGATTACCGAATCATCGGTGTGATCGGCATTTTAAAGGATAAGGATGTGGATGGCATGTTAAAGCTAATCACGCCTTATCTCGATGGTGTGATCACCACGAAGCCTGATAATCCCCGAGCGATGTCTGCGGAAGAGCTCTCTAAGCATTTGGAGAATGTCCCAATAATCGCATCCTATGAGAGAATTGCGGATGCGGTTGAGAAAATTTATGAAATAGCACTTCACGATACTGTGCCGACACTTTATTTAGCCTTCGGCTCACTGTATATGATCGGTGAGGTCAGACACGTGGCGTTATTGCATCAATAAAATAAGCGTATTTTAGCGGAGGAGTTTTATTCCGCTAGAATACGCTTTTTTGATACAGTATCTATTCGAATATAAGTCTGATGGCGAGGTTTGCGTTTTTACGCAGTGTGAACAAATCTACGGGTTTTCCAGCGCCCATCAAGTAGCCTTCGTTTGGCTTTCCGCTTACCGTGTATTCTATGCCGGGGTAAGGCGCTTCTATTGGCACGATGAATTTTTTGTCCCCGTTAAAGCGAACAGCCACCCAATACGATTCATTTTCAAGTACTGAAAAACCGATGGGAAGTGCTAGCGTTTGATAGCCTTTTGCAACATGATCGAACTGGTACCTAATCGGACCAAGATCCCCATTAAACGCGCCTGATCCCCAATAAAGCTCAAGCGACAAGGGAGAAGTGCCTGTGTATAAGCTTATTTGCTTGAGAACCTGGTTTTTTGAGGGGATAAAGGGCATTATCGCAGTTGGTGTCAATGATTCTTCGATGCTTTCAAAATGGGTGAGACCTGTTTCATCGCGGTAATGGACAAATTCGTTAGATGAAGGTGGTGAGAGTTTGTCTAGGACAAACACATGACCTTTAACATGGACGTCTTCATAGGAAATATAGAATAATCCCTTTTCTCCCCAACCTGTACCAAAGCTGTTCTGAGCGATGAAAGCGCCATCGGTTGTGGGTTTAGTGGCAAACAGCTCTTTAGAATAGTGATCATCCCAGCCCACTAAGACCAACTCGTGTGAACGACGCTTTTCAGACTGACTATTATAATAACTGGCAGTTTGTTTGTTATAAACCGCTTCATCCTTTTCGTTTAAATAGATGGACGAAAGCGCGGCACCTCGATTCAGGATGGCGCTTTTGATGGCGATGATGTCGTCATTGATTTCATAATAGCCTTTTGGTCGATAAGGGGATAATACGCCTTCTTCTGTGATTGGGCCGAGGTGGTTCAAGTAATACACCCAAGACATTAAGAAGTTGCCACCACTTTCAGCTGTAGCAGGGATAGGGCTATTACGGATCAGATGATTTTCAGAAAAATCATAGCGTTCTCCAAAATCTTTTGCAATGGCGACTTCCATTAACGTGTTAGCGGCAAATGCCCAGCACGTGGCAACGGTTCCTTGGTCCCGTATGAAGTTTTCAGCGACCAAGGTATCATAAGTATTAAAATATGCCGGTAAAGGTTCCGCCACTAAAGCACGCTCAGATTCATCAGGTGGAAAAATCAGAGGATACTGCTGTCCTAACCAATCGATTATGATGGGGTCGTCCAGTTCAAGTAATGCTGGGCGATTTTTTTGAACGGAAGGTTTAGGGATGAGCGCTAAAGTGATGGTGATAACGATAAGCAATCCTGTGAGCCATTTAAATGCCCGCATGTTATCCTCCTAAAAAAAACGACACAGATTAGGTTTCTGTATCGTCGATCAGTCTGTTTAATATATCGCCATAAAGGTACTGGGCTTTTTTTTCCCAGTTCTCACAGATGGTTTTTGCATGTTTATTTGAGACGACATTGACCTTTATATCCATAAGGGTATAAATACCTTCCTTCACGGCCAGGTGAACGATGTAGTCATTATCATCCTCTTTATAGTAATCAGCGGTTATGTTGGTTTTTATGACGAAAGACTTCTTTTTTGAATCGACGCTGTCGTTGATGGTCCGTCTTAAACTCTGCGATACGCGGTCTGAAAACAGTTCTAACGTGTTTTTACCGCTTTCCGTAATCACGTAGTACCTTTCACCCTCACTCATGCTATATTCTAGCATAGAGGTTTCTACGAGGTCCGTTAGAAACTGCTGAAGATCGAAATAGTTCATAACATCGTGTTCAAGCGTGAAATCCGTCAGTTGCTGATTGGTTAGCGGCACCGAAAACTGATTGATGATATATAAGATGATAATTTTATATTTTAGCTGCTGATCAGAACTGATTTTCAACGAAAAAGCCTCCTATTACATGGTTACAGATGATAGTATAGCATATAATAACAGAAACTGAAACTTAAATCAACTTGATAAAATGATAAAAAAAGGTTAATGTTGAGAAAGAAGGGGGGATAACATGGACCAAATCAGATTTGAATGGATTGGAATCGCTTTTTTCTTTATCGTGATGATCAGTATTCAGCTGTCACTCAATAAAATCATCGTCTTGCTTCAAGAGGTCATAAAACTACTAAAAAACAGCAGACGCTCTTAGGCATCCTCAAATAATTAAGGACATCTCAAGCTTGAGATGTCCTCTTAATCTTACAGCATCGTGAAAAGTAAATACATATAATGGGCAGAGATACCGGCTAGCAATCCACCGAAGGTGTGGGAGATGATTGCTTTCGATGCAAGCTTTCTAACATTTAAGGCATCCATCATACCGACGTGAGTACTGAGGTAACCACTCCAGCACATGCCCATAGCAGTAAAGACAGCAATATCATTTGGACCGATGAGGTTCTTCGCTAAAAAGTCTTTAACAAGTCCCATGGCAGCTCCGACAGAGCCTAAAGAGGTGATCGGGAATGCGATAGCTTCGGCACTGGTAAAACCAAAGAGAGGGTTCAAAATGGGACTTAACATTTCGCCGATTTTAGGAAATAAAGCGACGCCTTCTTTCTTAGCGCCTGTGTAAATCGCGACACCATTAACGGTTTCTGCAGGACCAAAGGTAAACAGCATGACTAAAGTACAGATGATGACGACGCCTGGAACGATTGCAAGTCCGAGCTCAACACCCGTTTTCCCGCCTTCTAAGGTGGCGTCGAGTACACGCTCAAAAAGGTTCCCATCTCTGACTTCACGCATTTTGTTAAAATCGTTTGTCTTGATTTTTTCAGACTTTTGAGCTTTTGGTGCATTAAAAAACTTCTTTGTGAAAATCATCATGATGCGGACACTGACCACGCTACCCACCACAGCGCCTAAATTGCCGATGATGACAGGTGCGATGAACTCTGTTCCCGTACCAAGGCCGATCATAAAGGTGCTGACGATTAAGCCCATACCAAAAGCGGTTCCTAAGTTACATAAGGTTGGAATCTCGTAATCCTTGAAGTACTTTTTAAAGCCGTTGTCGTGTGCCAATGAAATGATGGCTGGATTATCTGACAGATAAGTGGTAATCATACCAATTGACGCTGCACCAGGCAGGCCGTAAATAGGGCGAATGATAGGTGAAATAATCTTGTTGATTAATGCGACGACACCGAATTCCGATAAAAGTGCCGCAAATGCGCCTGCCAAAACGGCAATCGCCATAATGAAAAATACGACGTCGATCAATAAATAGTGTGCCGTATTCATGATGGTGTTGAACATCTTGTCGACCCCCATGACCATACCAAGATATCCAAAGCAACCTCCCGCTACAAATATAAAAATAAAAGTTTCGAGTGAGACTGCTTTCTTAAGTTTTTTGCCGTGATCCATGTATACCCCCTATGTTGTCGTTAATCTCATTTTACTATCCCACCAAAAAAAGTAAATTCATTTTAATAGACGGAGTGATTAATTTCTTGTAATATGTCTCATTTTTTTTGAAGCGCACAAATGTGCTTGAAAAGTGAAGGTGACTACTATACAATATTGATAATCATATCATAGGGAAAGATGGAGGTAATAATGAGCGTTGAGAATAAGAGAAGGGAAATCTTATTATCAAAGGAAGCAATTGATGAACGCGTGATTAGTTTAGGCAAGACCTTAACTGAGGCGTATAAGGATAAAAACTTACTGGTGATTTCACTTCTTAAAGGAAGTTTTATATTTACGGCAGATCTCGTAAGAAAAATCGATTTACCAGTGCGCATCGAATTTATGACGACCTCTAGCTATGGCCATAGTGAAGAGAGTACGGGACATGTTAAAATTGTTCAGGACATTAATGTCGAAGACCTCACTGCGTTTGACGTACTCATCGTCGACGATATTACGGACTCAGCACTCACGATGACCGGCGTCATCGATATTTTGAAAAAAAGAAATCCAAAGAGCATTCAATCTTGTGTTCTTTTGGATAAGCCTTCACGAAGAAAGGTAGCTTACGAACCTGATTTTGTGGGCTTTGAAATACCAGACATGTTCATCGTCGGTTACGGCCTCAATTATGGCGATTATTTCCGAAACATCGATCACGTCTTTGCTTTTGTAGATTAAAAAGTTAATTCACAAATTAAAAAGCTGGTATGCTTAAATGGCATAACCAGCTTTTTCGTTATCTTAAATCATCAAGTAGTTTGGTCTTATCGACCGTTTTTTCGTCTTTCATTTTAATGATTTTTGCAGGGATACCTGCAACGACTGCATCAGGAGGAACGTCCTTTGTTACCACAGAGCCCGCTGCGATCACAGCGCCTTTACCGATGCGAACGCCTTCTAAAATGACGCAGTTTGCACCGATCATTACGTCGTCCTCTACGATAACGGGAGTTGCACTTGGTGGTTCCAAAACCCCTGCAAGTACTGAGCCTGCGCCTACATGGCAGCGTTCGCCCACCATAGCACGGGCACCGAGGACTGCATTCATATCAATCATGGTTTCTTTTCCGATTTGTGCACCGATATTGATGACGGCGCCCATCATGATTACCGCTTGATCGCCGATACTAACGCCTTCTCTAATCCAAGCACCTGGTTCAATTCGGGCATTTACGGTTAAAAGGTCTTTTAAAGGAATCGCTGAAAGCCTGCGATCATTTTCAATCGTATAATGTTGAATTTCCTCTGAATATTCATTTATAAGCGCAAGGACATCACTTGCATCTCCCATAACCATATAGAATGGCTTCATGCCGAAGATCGTAACCCCCTCTCCTGAAAGCTCTCCAGTGGTCTGGATATACGCCTTCACGGGTGTCACTTTTTTAGCGTTCTTTATATAACGTGCGATCTCATACGGATCGACGAGTTTATTTGGGTCCATAATGCTCCTTTCTATTACTGCCTGCTTTTCAATAAATCATCCATACTATAATGGCCAGGCGGTTGGCTGACTAAAAATGTCGCAGCATCTAATGCCCCTTTGGCAAATACAGTTCTTGAATACGCCGTATGCGAAATTTCGATAATTTCGTCATCAATGGCGAAAACAACCTCGTGCTCACCAATAATGTTACCACCTCTAACGGCGTGGATATTAATGATCGAGCGGTCCTTTGCCCCGCGTGCATCACGTCCAAGCTGTAATGTGCGGTCTTTCTCGAGTCCATTGTTCACTGCGTTTGCAAGCATTAGCGCTGTGCCACTGGGGGCATCGATTTTTCGATTATGATGTTTCTCGATGATTTCGATATCAGCATCCTTGCCGAGCACTTGAGCTGCTGTTTCTAGTAGTTGTCTTAGAAGGTTGATGCCCACTGACATATTACCAGATTGAAATACGGGGATATGCTGTACGCTTTCTTCAACCTTTAGCTGAAGCTGATGATCTAATCCGGTCGTGCACAAAACCACTGGAAGGGATTGACTAACGGCAAATGTTAGCAAATCTTCAGTGAGCATTGGATTTGAAAAATCGATAATACAATCACAGCTGAATGCTTTAAGTTCATCAAAGTGTTCGAAGACAGGGATGGGCATTGTCTCGGAGCCGTGTCCGATGCCTGCGACAACTTCAAAATAGGGCGAAGCGAATGCCAAGTTCATCACTTGTTTTCCCATAGCGCCTGTTATACCACTGATGATGAGTTTTATCATCGTATCACCTCAAGTGCCATTAACGCAGCTTTCAAATGATTAAGTGTGGTTTCTGTGGCGGGCGTAAGCGGAAGTCTCACGTCGCCCACCTCAAAACCTAAAAGGCCGACTGCCGCTTTTACAGGGATGGGGTTTACTTCAGAGAAGATGACTTTCACCAACGGATTGATTTTAAACTGTATGGCGAGGGCTTCAGATGGATTCTGACCATAAGCAGCGACCAGATCGTGAGTAAGCTTTGGAAGGACATTCGCAACGGTTGATATGACACCGTGTCCACCAAGTGCAAGAAGTGGGATGATATGGTCATCATTCCCGGAATAAACGCTGATTTTACCTTCAAGTATCCTGAATAGCTCCACAATTTGTGTGATGTCACCGCTGGCTTCTTTTATTCCGACGATATTAGGGTGGTCACTGAGCTTCAAGACCGTCTCAGGTAAAAGGTTTACGCTGGTACGAGAGGGAACGTTATAGAGTATGATGGGTATCGCGACCGCGTTTGCGATGGCACTGAAATGCTCATATAAACCCTGTTGTGTGCATTTATTATAATAGGGCGTGACCACGAGTAAACCGTCGACACCGGCTGCTTCAGCCAACTTTGCATAAGCGACCGCTTTTGCGGTATTGTTTGAACCAGTACCAGCGATAATAGGAATTCTGCCATCCGCAACTGACACAGAGGTTCTATAAAGGGTTTGGCGCTCTTCATCCGTTAGCGTGGAAGCTTCGCCTGTGGTACCACCTACGATGATGGCATCCGACCCCTCTGCGATATGCCACTCGATTAATTGTTCTAAAACAGTTGTCGCGATGCCTTGCTCATCAAAGGGGGTCACTAACGCGACGCCTGAACCTTTGAAGAGAATGGGAGCCGGACTCATAGGAGATTCCTTTCCATGAGGGCTTCTGCAATCTGAATGGTGTTGGTTGCTGCTCCCTTTCTAATGTTATCTGCAACGATCCAAAGGTTTAAACCGTTATCTAGACTTTCATCACGACGCACTCTGCCGACATAGACTTCATCAGTTCCGGTGGCGTTCGCTGCAAGCGGATAGACACTTTCGTGAGGCGTGTCTAAAAGTACGACGCCTTTTGCATTTTCGAAAATAGATCTAACTTCTTCAAGCGTAAACGGCTTTAATAGCTCAACGTTGACGGATTCGCTATGGCTATTGAAGATCGGAACACGAACAGCCGTCGCAGTGACTTTAAGCGATGCGTCGCCCAGAATTTTCTTCGTTTCATCGATCATCTTCATTTCTTCTTTAGTATAGCCGTTCTCTAAAAATACGTCGATTTGTGGCAGACAGTTGTTGGCGATGGCATGTGGATAGCAGGTTTTTGGATTATTGCCCTTTAAGCCTTCTTCAAGGTCGTAGACGCCTTTTACGCCCGAACCAGAAACAGCCTGATAAGTGGAATAGACGATTCTTTTAATGCCGAACGCATCGTAAAGTGGCTTTAAAGCGACCATGGCCTGAATCGTGGAGCAGTTTGGATTTGCGATGATGTTTTGGTGACGGTCTAGGGCATCAGGATTGACCTCAGGTACCACCAGTGGTACGTTTGGATCCATACGCCATGCCGAGGAGTTATCGACGACGATGACGCCCTTTGATGCTGCGATAGGTGCGTATTTTAAAGAAATATCGCCACCAGCTGAAAACAGTGCGATATCAATGTCTCTGTCAAATGAATTTTCTGTCAGTTCTTCTACAGTGAATGTTTGTCCTTTGCACGTGACTGTTTCACCAGCCGATTTTTTGCTTGCAAAGCAATAGAGATTATCAAATGGAAAATCACGATCTTCCAATACTTTTAGGAAGGTTCTTCCAACCATTCCTGTTGCGCCCACTAGCGCCACGTTAACTTTTTTCATACGAGCCTCCTGAATGTAAGTGTTTTTCGTAAGTTCACAGTGTGAACCTTGAATACTGAAACCATATCATATAAAATATAATAATGATTGACACTAAGGCGTGCCCTTCAAATGGGTGGCGTTTCCCATTTATATTGTATACATACAGGCTTTTGGATAATTATATATATACTATCACTATGAAAATAGCCCGTCAATAAATAAAAATAACTTTATGAGGTGATGTGATGAAACTATTAGAAGGATTGAAAAGTGAAGTGTTTAACGATAGAAAAGCACTTCATCTCATACCAGAACCCGGATTCGAGGAGCATAAAACAGCCACGTATATTATGAGTCAGCTTGATGCACTTGGCATTTCTTACGAAAGGACTGGGCAAACGGGAATCGTCGCTTGGATCCATGGTGTTGCACCGACGAAGACATTGGCGTTTAGAACCGATATGGACGGTTTGTCGGTTAATGAGGAAAGTGATTATCCTGAGCATTCCGTTCATCCATCCTTTATGCATGCATGTGGCCACGATGGTCATATGGCCATGATGCTGGGACTTGCTAGGCTACTTGCTAGACCAGAAGTAAAGGTCATCGATAATATCGTGATGATTTTCCAGCCTGCCGAGGAAGGACCTGGCGGTGCTCAGGTGCTCGTGGAAGAGGGACTTATAGAACGACATAAAATAGATGAAATTTACGGGATTCACGTTTTCCCAGCAGTGATGGAAGGTAAGGTCGGTCTTTGCCCGGGGCCAATGATGGCCATGACAGGCGAGTTTGATATCGATATTCAGGCGAAAAGTGCACATGGTGCCATGCCGCACACGGGCACTGACGGAATCGTCATCGCCAGCGATGTGGTGACCAAACTTCAATCGATCGTATCGAGGAATATCAACCCCATCAAACCAGCTGTTTTAACCATTGGCAGGATGGAAGCTGGGGAAAGACGTAATGTCATCGCCGGTAAAGCGAGATTGGAAGGCACCATACGCGCATTTGATAAGGAAGTCTTTTATCAACTAAAAAGTAGAATTGCCGAAATGCTCGTCGGGATTGAAGCGTCTTATGGCGTAAAAATAGAGGTGGTATTTAGGGACATGTATCCACCTGTCGTAAATGATCAGCGTTTGTTTAACGAATTTATCACGCATCATATCGATGAATGCGTCGTAATAGAACCCCAGATGATCAGTGAAGATTTCTCCTATTACCAAGAACGTATCCCGGGATTATTCTACTTCATCGGCACATATAATGAAGAAAAAGGTTATGTTTACCCACTTCATAATTCGCGCTTCAATTTTGATGATTCCATATTAATGCACGGTTTACGAACGTACTACAACATACTCATCTATAAAGACAGCATTCAAATATAGTTAGAATCTAGAGAGGGTGCCATGACAGAATTAAGAAAGCATTTTACAGTAGCAGAAGCCAACACATTTTTTATTCTCTTAGCCGTTTTGTTTCTGACGGTCGGTGGATATGTTCAGAGCAGGGAACTCATATCAGGATTCTTGATTACTGAATATGGCATCATGCTTTTGCCCGTGTTGCTCTATACGATAATTAAGAAGAAAGAAGTCGTATCAATCTTTCGCTTGAAGCGCCTTCCGCTTAATGCCATTATGAAAATCATGGGCTTAGCAGCCTTGCTACTGCCTATAATCGCAGTGGCTAACCTGCTTACGATTTTTATCATCGAGCTATTCGGAACTTCAATAGTCTCTCCGATTCCCACAGCCACTTCGTTTACAGAGTTTATACTGCTATTTTTTGTCATCGCTGTTTCGGCGGGAATATGTGAAGAGTTCTTTTTTAGAGGCCCCATCTTAAGTGCTTACGAAAGTGAAGTAGGAAGAAAATGGGGGGCAATCTTCAGTGGTTTGTTGTTCGGCATCTTTCATTTTAATCCGCAAAACTTACTTGGCCCAATTATTCTAGGTGTTGTTTTCTCTTACCTCGTACAGGTGACGGGTTCAATTTTTGCAGGTGTCGTGGCACATATCACCAACAACGGCATCGCCGTCACCATGGGATATTTGACCAGCAATGTGGGGCAGAGTGAGCTCTCAGCACTCCAAGAGAACCAGTTGATTTTTGATTCGCCTGGTGTTATACTTGGCGTCATGGGTTTTTATTTAATAGTAGGATTGGTATGTTTTTCAGGTATTAAGCGTTTACTTAAAAGCATCAATCGGCAGTTTGTTGATGAACCCATATGGGATCAGTCTCCCTTAAATTTAGAGTATAAACACTATCTACCGATTGGATTATCAGTGGTGATTTACTTCCTGATCATCTATTTGGCTTATTTTTCGTAGAAAGGGAATCTTATGGACCGATATACAGCTTTTGCCTCCGTTTATGACGTCATGCAATACGATGTGGATTACGAACGTTGGCACCAGTTGATTCTTTCAAAAATTGACACCTATGCTCACGGAGCGAGAAATCTTATGGAACTCGCCTGTGGCACTGGAACATTGGGAATTCTACTGTCAAAAAGTGGTTTGATCGTAGAGGGGCTTGATTTGTCTGAAGAGATGTTGACATTGGCACAAAAGAAGGCATATGAGGCAGGCGTCAAAATGCGTTTTTACCATCAGGATATGGTGACGTTTAACACGCGGAAAAAATATGATGTCATCTGTTGCATGTGCGATGGTCTAAATTATGTCATCGAATTAGAAGAACTTGAGGCAGTTTTTGATAATGTTCAGAAACACTTAAATCCGAATGGACTTTTTATTTTCGATTTTAGTTCCCACTATAAGCTCAGTGAGGTCATCGGCAATCACACATTTGCTGAAACGTTTGATGATGAAGCCTATATCTGGGAAAATGCATATGAAGAAGAAGAATCGATTTTGGAATTTACGTTGACCCTCTTTAAAAAAGAAGGTTCAAGCTATGTCAGGTATGAAGAAGAGCATGTACAGCGTGCCTACCAAATAGATGAGATTGAGTCTTTGATTAGTGAGCGATTTGATGTTTTAGAAATTGTCGATGGTGACGATTTTTCAAAGCTATCCAAAACATCACAACGTGTGGGTTTTATCGTGAAAATGAAAGAATAATCATATGGAGGAAAAATGAACGGAAAATTGATTACAGGCATGTCTAAAAATAGAGAAGTTCGCATCTATGTGGCTGAAACCACGGATATGGTGGAAAATGCACGACAGCTACATCAGCTATCGCCAATCGCGACTGCTGCGTTAGGCCGAACCATCACTGTGGCAGCGATGATGGGAATGATGAGTAAAATTGATAAAGAAAAACTGACGCTACAAATTAAAGGCTCAAATGCCATTAAATTGATGGTGGCCATCGCAGACACACATGGTAATGTAAAGGCATATACCACTGATCCACAAGCTGTTAACTTATTTAATGAAGCAGGTAAGCTCGATGTAGGCACCGCTATCGGTAAAGATGGACAGCTGATCGTTATTAGAGACTTAGGCATGAAAGAACCGTTTATCGGTCAAACCAATTTGGTGACGGGTGAGATTGCAGAAGATATCGCAGCTTATTTTGCACAATCAGAGCAGCAGCCTTCTGCCATCGGTCTAGGTGTTAGCCTTTCAAAAGATGCCGTGGTTAAGAAAGCCGGTGGCTTTATCGTCCAAATTCTACCTGAAACCACTGATGAGACCATTACACAATTGGAATCAAATCTCACGGGTATGCCGCCGCTCACCCAGTTTTTTGAAGAGGGTCTTGATGTGATTCAAGTTGCGGGACAAATTTTTGCAGGGCTTGGATTAGATGAGTTAGAAACCTATGATCTGAAGTATCAATGTGATTGTAATCGCGAAAAGATGGAAACGGCTTTAATAAGCTTAGGGAAAAGCGAGCTACTGAGTATCATAGATGAAGATGGAGAAGCAGAGTTGGTGTGTCATTTCTGTAATTCGAAGTACCACTTTACTGAAGAACAGCTTTTAGCGCTCGTTAAAGAAATGAACACGCCTTTGGCTTAATGCATTATGGGATTCATTTTTGCCTCAAAAACCGTAGCAGCGAAGATGGCATCTTTAAACCTATTTAGCAGCCATAAAATTATCGCCGTGCCGGATGGTCCATTATTAGATGAAAGGTTTGCCGATCATGTGGACCTGAAGGTTTTTTGTGATGATAAAATCATCCTCTCGCCCGATGTCGCTGAAGAAGTAATCCATCAAATCCGAGGTGCTATTTCGGAATCGTGGATTTTGTCTAGGGTAGTCATAGGGGATAAAACACCGCAAATGCCCTACCCGAATGATGTGCCTTATAATGTGCTTGCGCTTAAACAGCATTTGATTCATAAGTTAGAGATTACTGAACCTCAAATTCTGAAGCACACTCATAAACCGGTAGTAAATGTCAGTCAAGGCTATACGAGGTGCTCTGTTTTGCCTGTGGGAGAACAGGCAGTGATTACCGATGACGCTTCACTTGGGGATACGCTCCAAAAGCTGGGGTATGATGTGCTTATCATATGTAAAGGCCACGTTCAATTGGCTGGTTTCCCATATGGGTTGTTTGGTGGCAGTGGTGGTTCAATTGGTAATAAAGTTGTGATGAATGGTTGTTTGAAGTTTCATCCTGATGCTGAACGGATAAAACAGTTTATTTTAAAGCATCATAAGGTGTTGATTGAGCTGGATGACCAACAGCCTTTAATCGATTGTGGCAGTATTTTATTTTACGATGAGGGAGTATCATGAAAGAGCTTATTATACTGGCGCTTATAGGCGCATTAATTGGTTGGATGACGAATGTCATCGCCATTAAACTGATGTTTCGTCCCATTGAGCCGATCGGTTTAAAAGGAACACGATGGGTGATTCAAGGACTTATACCGAAACGAAAAAAGGAAATTGCGAAAACCATAGGGGACGTGATCAGAGATGAACTAATTTCGATGGAGACCATCGTCGATAAAGTCATCGAAGATATGGATAAGAAGCAGATTGTCGACATGATCAAGGGTAAGGTAATAAGTGTTGCCAGCGAAAAGATGCCCTCTCTAATCCCTTCGATGTTTAAGGGTCTTATCCTACAAAACGTTGAAGCGATTATCGACGAAAATGGAGAAGCCATGGTCATCGAGTTGGGTGAGAAGCTGAGTCACCGTGCGATAGAAGCCATCGACATCAGTCAAATGGTGGAAGATCAAATCAATGGATATGACTTCGAGAAAATTGAAGAGATCGTGTTGAAAATTGCTAAAACAGAGCTTAAACACATCGAAATATTAGGTGGTGTCATCGGATTTTTTATCGGTATTCTCCAAGGTGTCATCGTTCTTTATATGCTATAATAAGTTGTTTACAATTTTTTATTCTGTACAGGTTGACAAAGAATAGGGCATACGCTATTATTAGTTTAAATTAATAGAGGCGATGATAAAGAAGAGTAACTTTACTGGACTTTTAGAGAGTGGATTCCATGGCTGAAAGAATTCATAAGACAAGGTGAAGCGAAAACTAACTTTTAGCTCAAATGGATTAGGAATGTTTCCGAAAGATTTGCGATACGCCGCGTTAAGGCGATTCGAGTGGCTTGAGTATTCAAGCTATTAGGGTGGAACCGCGAGATCCCTCGTCCCTAGCTATGGCTAGTGACGAGGTTTTTTATTTGAAAACAACAAGAATTTTAAAAAGGAGGGCACTATGGTAAAGGTTAAGTTAAAAGACGGATCAATTAAAGAGGTTGCTAAGGGCACAAGCGTTTATGACATCGCTGCTGCGATTTCAGGTAGATTGGCTAAAGAAGCAGTCGTGGGTGAAGTGAATGGCAAGACGGTCGATTTGTCATATAAAATCAACGATGATTGCGAACTGAACATCTTAAAATTTGAAGATCATGAAGGCGCGCATGCATTTAGACATACGAGCTCGCACATCATGGCACAGGCTGTAAAACGTCTATTCCCTGATACGAAGCTTGCAATCGGACCTGCAATTGATAACGGTTTCTATTATGATTTTGATACAGAGCATAAGTTTGTTCCAGAAGATCTGGAAAGAATTGAAGCTGAGATGCAACGCATAATCAAAGAAGATTTGAAACTCGAGAGATTTGAACTGCCAAGAGATGAAGCCATCAAGTTTATGGCTGAAAAAGGGGAGGCTTATAAAGTTGAGTTGATCAATGACCTTCCAGAGGATGCAATCATCTCCTTCTATCAGCAAGGTGATTTCGTGGACCTATGTGCTGGATGCCACGTTTCCTCCACTAAAGAAGTGAAAAGCATCAAACTCCTTTCTTTAGCAGGTGCTTACTGGAGAGGGAATGAAAAGAACAAAATGCTCCAAAGAATCTACGGAACTTCTTTCCCAAAAGCATCCATGCTTGAAGAGTACCTTAACATGCTCGAGGAAGCAAAGAAAAGAGATCACAGAAAGCTAGGTAAAGAGCTTGAACTGTTCTCTTTGATGGAAGAGGGTCCAGGCTTCCCATTTATGCTTCCTAAGGGAATGGTGGTTAAGAACAATCTTCTGAAGTACTGGAGAGAGCTCCACGATAGAGCAAACTACGTGGAGATTGAAACACCAATTATGCTGAATCGCCATTTATGGGAAACTTCAGGCCACTGGTTCCACTATAAGGATAATATGTATACCCTTCTTATCGATGAAGAGGATTTCGCGGTAAAACCGATGAACTGCCCTGGTTGCATGCTCGTTTACAAGACTGCGATGAGATCGTATAAAGACCTGCCACTTAGAATGGGTGAAATCGGTAGAGTTCACCGTCATGAGCTGTCTGGTGCGCTTCATGGCCTTATGCGCGTTAGAGCCTTTACTCAAGATGATGCCCATATCTTTATGCTTCCAGAGCAAATCAAAGACGAGATTATCGGTGTCGTGAATTTGATCGACGAAGTATATAAAACTTTTGGTTTCAGTTATCATGTTGAACTCTCAACGCGTCCTGAGAAATCCATGGGTTCAGATGAAGATTGGCAACTGGCTGAAGAGTCACTTAAAGCAGCGCTTGAAGAAATGCAAGTGCCATATAAACTCAACCCAGGCGATGGCGCCTTCTACGGTCCTAAAATCGATTTCCACTTAAGAGACTGCTTAGGCAGAACTTGGCAGTGTGGTACCATCCAACTCGACATGCAAATGCCACAGCGCTTTGATTTGTCGTACATCGGTAGAGATGGCGAGAAGCACCGTCCGATTATGATTCACCGTGTTGCATTTGGCAGTATCGAACGCTTCATGGGAATCTTGATCGAAGAGTTCGCAGGTAAGTTCCCAGCTTGGTTAGCGCCTGTACAGGTTAAGCTGTTAACCATCGCTGATCGCCATACGCCTTATGCTGAAGAAGTCGTTGCGAAGCTTCGTAGCAAGGGCATTAGAGTCGAACTTGACGACCGTGCAGAAAAAATCGGCTTCAAGATTCGTGAAGCACAGCTTGAAAAAGGGCCTTACATGCTCATCATCGGCGATAAAGAAGCAGAACTCGGCGGGGTTTCGGTAAGATCTAGAGATATCGGCGAACTTGGAAGCATGCCACTTGAGGCATTTATTGAAACACTTTTAGTGGAAATTGGAGAGCGTTCGCTTAAATCGAAATTTGAAAAAGCAGAATAGTGCTTGACACACCCAGTTGAACGTGGTATATTTATTGAGGTTAACAAGTAGAAGTCCGCTTCTCACCATATAACCTCGCGTTCATATGGTTCATAGTTTTCGAACGATTTATTTGTATGTTTGATTAACTAACGGCGGATTTTATATCTGCCGTTTATTTTTTTATAAACCTAGGGGGTGTATCTTATTAAAACAGCTGAAATCAATGAAGAAATTCGTGACCTTGAAGTAAGAGTAATTGATGAAGACAATGAGCAGTTAGGCGTCATGTCTGGTAAAGAAGCGTTTGCATTGGCACAAGAGAAGAAGCTCGATCTCGTAAAAATCGCGCCAGGAGCAAAGCCGCCGGTTTGCAAAATCATGGACTTTGGTAAATTCAGATACGAACAACAAAAGAAAGACAAGGAAGCTCGTAAGAAGCAAAAGAGCGGAATCGTCAAGGAAATTCGTTTAGGTCTGAATATCGAAACCAACGATTTGGAAACGAAAGCGAAAAACGCGATCAAATTCTTACAAAGTGGTGATAAGGTGAAGGTTTCTTTAAGATTCAAAGGCCGTGAAATGGGTTATACTCAACAAGGATTTGAAGTAATTAAGAAGTTTTCACAAGTAATTGAAGAGGCAGGGGCTTTAGAAGCACCCGCTAAACTCGAAGGAAGAAGCTTAGTTGCAACTTATGCACCTAAAAAATAAGCGATACAATTTGGAAGGAGGAAATCGACGATGCCAAAAATGAAAACACATAGCGGCGCTGCTAAGAGAGTAAAGAAAACTGGTGGCGGAAAACTTAAGAGAAGCAAGGCGTTCACAAGCCATATCTTAACCAAAAAAACTTCTAAGAGAAAAAGAGGCTTAAGACAAGCGACTGTCGTTAGCGAGTCAGATATGAAACGTGTAAGAACATTATTGCCTTATTTATAAGAAGAAGAAATAGAAGGAGGTTATGAACCATGGCTAGAATTAAAGGCGCAGTTAATGCGAAGAAAAAACATAAAAAAATTCTTAAATTAGCAAAAGGCTTCTTTGGCCAAAAGAGCTTAGTATTTAAAGCAGCTAACCCTGCAGTTATGAGATCTTTAAGATCATCTTATGTAGGTAGAAAACTTAGAAAAAGAGATTTCAGAAAACTTTGGATCGCTCGTATCAACGCTGGTGCAAGACAAAATGGATTAAGCTACTCTAAATTCATGAACGGTCTTAAAAAAGCGAATATCGACATCAACAGAAAAGTACTTTCTGAAATGGCGATTAATCACCCAGAGGATTTCGCAAAATTAGTGACTGTTGCTAAAGGTCAATTATAATTATGAGCATAAAGGAGATGAAAATCTCCTTTTTTGTTTGTCTTTTTGTATCTTGTATACATAAGTGAAATAGCATATAATAGTCATGTGAATAATTTATTAAGGAGTGTGTGTGATGGCTTTTTTGGATAAAGTAATCGAAATCGCACGTCAAGACGTGCAAACAATCGTACTTCCTGAAGCGTTTGACCCGAGAACGATTGAAGCAACCCATAAAATTTTAGAGATGGGCATTGCTAAGGTTATATTAGTTGGTGATCGCGCTGAAATTCTTTCTAGAGCTGGCGAGTGGAACATCGAAGAAGCGATCTTTATCGATCCTAAGGGTTTTGATCAGTTAGATGCTTTTGCAGTTGAGCTTGCGAATATCAGAAAAAGCAAAGGCATGACGGTTGAAGAAGCAAAGTCGATTTTACTTGAAAGTGAATTGTTTTTCGGTGTCATGTTAGTTAAAATGGGATTTGCAGGTGGTATGGTTGCAGGCGCTGCTAACTCCACAGCAAATGTACTAAGGCCAGCACTTCAGATTTTAAAGACTGCACCTGGCACTAAGCTTGTCTCAGCAGTATTCTTGATGGAAGTTCCAGACTGTGAACTTGGAGAAAACGGATTGTTCATCTTCGGTGACTGTGCGCTTAACCCAAATCCAACAGCAGAAGAACTGGCACACATCGCCATTAGTTCAGCGAAAACGTTCGAATCGATCGTTCATGCCGAGCCGAAAGTCAGCATTCTATCTTTCTCATCTAAAGGCTCAGCTTCACATCCTGATGTAGATAAAGTGATCGAAGCTACTAGAATCGCGAAAGAGTTGGCACCTGAGTTAGCACTTGACGGTGAACTTCAATTTGATGCGGCTGTGGTTGCCTCGGTTGGTAAGAAAAAAGCACCGGATTCTAAGGTTGCTGGCGAAGCAAATGTCATCATTTTCCCAGACCTTGATGCAGGTAATATTGGTTACAAACTGGTACAGCGTTTAGCGAAGGCGAATGCTTATGGCCCGATTTGTCAAGGCCTTGCAATGCCTGTAAACGACCTTTCAAGAGGTTGCTATGCGGATGACATCGTGGGTACTGTTGCTCTAACCGCGTTACAAGCTCAAATGCAGAGTAAGTAAGTGCTTTAATTGAATAGTAGACTTCGGGTATGATAAGCGTAAATGCTCTAACATCATATCCGATTTTTTTTGCATTTTGAATAAATCCTTGTTACAATAAAAGTTGTTAGTTTATCTCGGAGGCATTATGACACTTCAAAATAGCCGACCTAAAATACCAAGAAGAAAAATTACGGAAATTGAAAGACGCTTCAAAACACCGATGAAACCTGCACAAATTCTCGTTTTGAGTTTTGCAGGCGTGATATTGATGGGGGCGTTTTTGTTGATGCTTCCTATAAGTACGATTGATGGAATTTCAACGCCATTTGTAGATGCCTTGTTCACTTCCACCTCTGCTGTATGTGTAACGGGCTTAGTCGTCGTTGACACAGGTACCTACTGGTCTACATTCGGTAAAACGGTAATCATGATGTTGATACAAATTGGTGGACTTGGCTTCATGACCATGACCACATCGGTTGCAATTATTATGGGCAAAAAGATAGGCCTTAAAAATCGAATGTTGATGCAGGAAGCGCTCAACCAGTTTTCTATAGCAGGTGTTATCAGGTTGACAAAATACGTTTTAATGGCGACCATCCTTATAGAATCGATAGGAGCCATTTTACTGAGTATCAGGTTCATTCCTGAATTTGGTTGGCTTAAAGGCATATACTATTCTATTTTTCACGCAGTATCGGCCTTTTGTAACGCAGGTTTTGATTTGATGGGCAACTATCAAAGTCTGGTTCCGTTTGTTCACGATCCGATTGTTAACTTTACCGTGATGATGTTAATCATATTTGGGGGACTGGGCTTCGCTGTAATTGCGGATATATCGCAAATTAAGCCATTTAGAAAATGGACACTTCATGCCAAATTGGTTATAGTGATGACATCCATTTTGCTCGTAGTAGGTTTTTTTGGCATCTTAATTCTAGAATATGACAATCCTAGTACTATTGGTAATTACTCGGTTGGTCAGAAAATTATGAGTGCCATGTTTCATTCAGTAACGCCGAGAACAGCTGGCTTTAACACGCTTGACATAGCTTCTTTGTCGATGCCTACGAGACTCTTGACCATGGTTCTTATGTTTATCGGTGGTTCTCCAGGCTCAACGGCAGGGGGTATCAAGACCACAACTTTTGGAATTATGATTCTTTCCATGATTGCCACCTTTAAAGGAACAGACGACATTAATTTTAGACATCGAAGGATTGCGAAGGATTCTGTTAATAAAGCACTTGCAGTTATCTTTATCTCTATGTTCTTGATTGTATTTATTACGTTTTTGCTTACGGTATTTGAATCAGATAAATCAATGGAAGCCGTTATGTTTGAGGCTATTAGCGCGTTTGGTACAGTGGGTCTTTCCATGGGAATTACGCCTTTCTTATCAGTTGTAGGGAGATTATTAATCATACTTTTAATGTTTTTCGGAAGATTAGGACCACTTACAATTGTCATTGCGATTAGTAGAAATGCTTCCCAAAATCGTACCTTATTAAGGTACCCTGAGGGGAAAATTATCATCGGATAATAATGTTCCCATAAATTGATGTTAAAAATGTGGAGGAAAAATGGCTAAGCAATATGTTGTTATAGGTTGTGGAAGATTTGGTCAAAGTGTAGCGATAAAGCTTGCGGAATTAGGTGCCGAGGTAATGGTCGTCGACGATAATGAAGAAGTGATTCAAGCTTTGGCCAATAAAGTCACATATGCGGTTCAAGCGGATGCGACGGATGAAAATGCCATCAAAGCATTGGGTATTCGAAATTTTGATGTCGCAGTGGTGACAATTGGTTCAAACATTCAATCATCAATCCTGGTCACTTTACTCGTGAAAGAGTTAGGGGTCAAGCATATTGTTGCAAAGGCTCAAAACCCTGCCCACGCGAAGGTGTTGTTTAAAATTGGTGCAAATCGTGTCGTATTTCCAGAAAAAGAAATGGGAATCAAGATTGCGAAAGGTCTCGTTTCAGGTAATGTGCTGGATTTAATCGATTTATCTTCAGAGTATAGTATCGTTGAAATTGGCGTTCACCCAGAATGGATTGGAAAAAGCTTGGTGGATATTAATATGCGACGTAATTATCAAATTTCTGTTATCGCGATAAAAAATGGAGAGGACGTTGATATAAATGTCGAACCGGATCGTATCATGTTAAGTGATGATATCTTGGTAGTCATAGGAAACAATATTAACCTTGAAACCATGCGAAAGGTGTAATCATTTATGCAAGAAATTGCTTCTTCACAAAACAAGTTGTTCAAACGTTACAAATCACTTTTGCAAAAAAAATATCGAGAAGAAGAACATTTGTTTTTACTCGAAGGAAAGCGATATGTTGACACTGCGATACAAAGCGGTAGTAAAGTAGATTCAGTCATTTTTTCTAAAGTCACTTGGGAAATCGAAAAGAATAAAGAGTATTACTTGACGATGTCTAACGTGGTGATTCTATCTGATGAACTCTTCAAAGAGCTTGTTCAGACTGAACAATCACAAGGCATTATTGGCGTCATAAGTTTTGAAAGTCATTTATGTGACCTGTCCGAAGCTGATTTCAAAACAGGAAAGGATATTCTTTTGTTGGATCGATTACAGGATCCTGGCAATTTGGGAACAATCATTCGAACGGCTGATGCAACTGGCATTGAACACATCATCTTAATGAAGGGAACGGTTGATCCATTTAATCCAAAAGTATTGAGAAGTACAGCTGGTTCTATTTTGAATGTAAAATTCATATTTGTTGAAAGTGTGATCGAAACGATAGAAGTGTTGCATTCAAAAGGATTTAATGTAATCGCTACAGCTTTGGAAGAGGCATTGGATTACGATACGGAGACAATCTATCACCAACAAAACTGTCTAATTATTGGCAATGAGGCGAACGGAATATCAGAAATTCTTCTTGATGCCTGCGATGTACGCGTAAAGTTGCCTATCATTGGTCTTGCTGAATCACTAAATGCTTCAGTAGCTGCAGGCGTGATGATGTATAAGCTTTTATCGGTGAAAAGAATGCGCATATTTTAGGGTTGTTTCACTTCTTTATGTGTGTTATGATAGCGTTATTGAAAAATAAGTATCGTCGATGATGGAGAGAGTAAGTGAGGGATTGTGCTTAGAGAAGAAGTGGTTGGTGTAAACTTCTGACAGTCATAACTGAAGTTCACTCTTGAGATGTGCCCTTGAATAAAGTAGGGGGTACCGTTTTCCGCGTTAAGGAGTCGAGTGAGCCAGCGTTTGAGGGTTAATTTGGGTGGTACCGCGGAGATAGCTTCGTCCCATTTAGGGATGAAGTTTTTTTGTGCGCAAAATTCATATATGGAGGGATCATATGAAAGAAAAGTTGCAGGCGTTGCTTGATGAAGCGCGCGTCGAGATTCAAGCTGCTAATGGTTTGAAAGAACTGGAAGATCTAAGAATCAAGTATTTAGGGAAAAAGGGCGAAGTGACCTTGGTCCTTAAAAATATGAAGGATTTGACACCTGAGGAGAGACCTTTAATCGGTAAGATCGCTAATGATGTGAGAGAAGCGATTGAGTCTTTACTGGATGCATCTAAAGATGACAAAAAAGGTCTTGAAATTGAGAATCAATTAAATAGAGAAGCGATTGATGTCACCATGCCATCAAAAGGCATGCCCAGAGGTCATAAGCATCCGATTAATGTTGCTTTAGATGAAATTATTGAAATTTTCTTGGGAATGGGCTTTAAAATTGCAGAAGGTCCTGAGGTTGAAACTGTTTATAATAACTTCGATGCGTTAAACGCACCGGTGGATCACCCGTCTAGAAGTCTGTCTGATACATTCTACATCACAGACGACTTGATTTTAAGAACACAAACGTCACCGATTCAAGTGCGCACCATGAAATCACAGAAGCCACCGATCAAAGTCATCGCTCCCGGAAGGTGCTTTAGAAACGATGAAATCGATGCAACACACTCACCGATGTTTCATCAGATTGAAGGTCTCGTCATCGATAAAGGCATTACCATGGCAGATTTAAAGGGAACATTGGATATGTTCGCAAAGCGCCTTTTTGGAAGTCAGACTAAAACGAAATTTAGACCGCATTATTTTCCATTCACAGAACCAAGTGGAGAGGTTGATGTATCATGTTTTAAGTGTGGTGGCGAAGGCTGTCGTTTCTGCAAGTACAGTGGCTGGATTGAAATCCTAGGATGTGGTATGGTACATCCAAACGTCCTTGAAGAATGTGGCATCGACTCAACGGTATATAATGGTTTTGCTTTTGGTATGGGACTGGACCGTGTCACGATGTTGAAATACGAGATTGATGATATCCGTGTGTTGTTCGAGAATGATATACGCTTCATCAAGCAATTCTAATTTGAGGAGGATGACATGAGAGTACCTGTACAGTGGCTAAGAGAATATGTAGACTTTTCAGGAATCAATGAAAAGACATTAATTGATAAATTGGTTTTAACGGGATCCAATAACGAAGGAAGCTCAAAGATTTGTGATGGTCTTGAGAATATTGTCGTCGGGAAAATTGAACAAATAACGCCACATCCAAACGCTGAGAAGCTTTGCATTTGTCAGGTAAATGTTGGCGAAGAGGTACTGCAAATCGTAACCGGCGCAACAAACGTTTTCGAAGGTGCTTATATACCTGTTGCACTCCACGGTGCAGTGATTGCAGGTGGCATCAAAATCAAAAAAGGCAAATTGAGAGGCGAGCCATCAAATGGCATGCTTTGTTCGCTAGAAGAAATGGGTTTTGATAGTTCAAGTATCCCTAAAGAGTTCGATGACGGTATCTTGATTTTAGATGAAACCTATCCGCTTGGCATGGATATCCTTGAGGCGTTAAAACTGAACGAGAGTGTGATCGAGTTTGAGATTACGCCTAATCGACCAGATTGCTTGAGCATGATCGGCATGGCTAGAGAAGTGGCGGCGAGCTTTGAGCTGGAATTAAAGCTTCCTGAAGGTTATCAGCATGTTGAAGGCGATGAAGTAAATAAGTTGGCTTCTGTGAAAATCGAAGCACCTGAACTCTGTCACCGATATGTTGCAAGAGTGGTGGAAAACATCGTCGTAAAGCCATCTCCACAATGGATGCAGCTACGCTTGATGCAAGCTGGCATGAGACCGATCAATAACATCGTCGATATAACCAACTATGTCATGCTTGAGTATGGGCAACCCATCCATGCTTTTGATTTGCATGCACTTCATCAGGGGCAGGTCGTCGTGAAGTGTGCGACGGAAGGCGAAGTTTTTGAAACCTTAGATGGTAAAGAGCGAACACTGACAGCAGAGATGCTAATGATTACAGATGGTGTGAAATCCATAGGTATCGCTGGCGTGATGGGCGGTGCGAATACTGAAATCTCAAATGAAACGAAAACCGTATTGATCGAAGTGGCAAGTTTTGATAAGTCTAACATTAGAAAAACCTCTAAAACCTTAGGACTTAGATCTGAAGCGTCTTCACGCTTTGAAAAAGGGGTTAGTACTGAACTACCACTTGAAGTGGTCAATCGCGTTTGTTATTTAATCGAACTCATGGGTGCAGGCAAAACGGTGGACGGCATTATTGATGTTTATCCAAAAGGAAAACAACCTGTAAAGATTCCATTTACGGTAGAGGGCATTAATCATGTGATTGGGGAAAAAATCGGAAAAGATCAGATGATCAAGCTCCTTAACCGTCTGGAAATAACCGTTGAGGATGGCGAGCAGCTCGTCGCTAATATACCGCATTACCGCCTAGACTTACAGAAGGAAATCGACTTGGTTGAAGAGGTTGCAAGGCTTTATGGTTATGATCAAATCGGCATGACACTACCAAGATTGGATGTTTGGGGGGCTAAAACAAATGCGCAGATGATCAAAGATCGCGTTAAATTTGAACTCCTATCCTCCGGTGTTGATGAGATGTTATCCTATTCGTTCGTTTCCAGAAAGGAGCTTGATAAAATCAATGCACCTGAACACAGTCTTCTTCGAAATCAAGTGGCATTAATCAATCCTCTCGGCGAAGAATTTAGCGTGATGCGTACCACTTTGGTACCAAACTTACTGGAAGTTCTGGCGAGAAACAGTAACCGCAAGAATAAGAATGTAAGATTGTTTGAAATTGGCAGTATCTTTATTCCACGTGAGATTCCGATCACACAATTGCCGATTGAAAAAGAAAGCCTCGTCATCGGAGCGATAGGCGAGCATGAGGATTTCTTTACACTTAAGGGGATTGTTGAAGGCGTATTAGGTGGATTAGGCATAGAAAATTATACCTTTGAAAAAGAATCAAACCATCCGACCTACCATAAAGGCAGATGTGCCAATATCCTTTGGAATGGACACGTTCTTGGGATTTTAGGTGAAGTTCATCCAACTGTCCTTGAAAATTATGATTTGGTTGAGCGCGCTTATGTGGCAGACTTGGACTATAATATTTTGCTACAGCTTGCTAAAGAAGAGAAAAAATATCGTGCAATTCCTAAGTATCCTGCAGTTGAGCGCGATATTGCGGTTTTAGTAAAGGATGAAGTGACGTCTTACCAAATTGAAGAAGTTGTGACGCGTATAGGCAGACCTTTACTCGAGTCTGTAAAGATGTTTGATATGTATAAAGGCAAGCAAATAACGGAAGGTTATAAATCAGTTGCGTATGCCTTAGTGTTTAGAGCAGAAGACAGGACTTTAGTCGACGAGGAAGTTAATAAAATCTTCAACAAGATTTTGAAAACCCTCGAAGAGGAAATTGGTGCGCAACTGAGATAATCAGTTTACGGTGTGACATTTGGAGCTCATTTAATCCTTGGATTGATGGGCTCCTTTCGTAATTTACTGAAATCATTAGCGCTAAACCCCCCTTTTTTTGAGAAATTTCACAAAGCGAGCGAGATTGCAAAAGTGCTCTGCGGGCGTTATGCTTAATGATACATAGAGCAAAGGAGAAATTATGAATCCATCAAAACTAGAAACCACACCGATTAAATTGGCGATTCCAATCTTTATAGAATTATTACTCTTCATGGTCATGGGGAATGTCGATACAATTATGCTCAGTCGATATTCAGACAGTGCAGTGGCAGCCGTGGGCAATGCAAACCAGGTGATCAACACACTGTTGATTCTATTTAATATCACATCAGCTGCAACTGGCATTATGGTTGCCCAGTATGTAGGTGCTAAACTCAAATCTTCGTTAAATCAAATTTATACATTGGCATTCATAATGAACCTTATGATGGCGCTTTTGATTTCCCTATTTCTTTACACCTTTAAAGCGCCATTTTTTAAAGCGATCAATATGCCCGTGGAGCTAATAACGGATGCCACTGCGTATCTAGACATGACCATACTTTTTCTTTTTGTGCCGGCACTTTATACATTGTTTTCGGTGGTACTAAAAAGTCATGGGATTACTAAGCTGTCCATGTATTTGGCAATCCTCATGAACATCGTCAACATTATTGGCAACGCAGGATTTTTATACGGCTATTTCGGACTGCCGGTATTAGGCGTTAAGGGGGTTGCATTATCAACCGTTTTGAGTCGGGCACTTGCGGTGACCATCATGTTGGTTATCCTAATAAAAACGCTGGATTTCAACGTCCATCTCAAACACCTCATGCCTTTTCCGAAGGACTTGTTCGTCAGGTTCATAAAACTGGGGTTGCCCTCTGCTGGGGAACCCATCTCGTATCAGTTTTCTCAAATGGTCATTTTTTCTTTCATCAACCTCATGGGAACGGCTACGATAACTGCCAGAATTTATGTTCAAATCATCGTCTGGTTCACCTTTTTAGGCTCCATGGCGCTTGCACAAGCCAACGCCATCTTCACTGGCCATTTAATCGGGGCAAAACGTCATGATGAAGCCTACCATACGACCCTCAAGACCTTTAAGCAGGCACTAGTCATCACTTCCATAATGTCGCTGCTCTTTATTCTTTTAAGGGTTCAATTGATTCGATTGTTTTCTGACGATCCGATGATTATTGCACTGGGTGCTTCTGTTCTCATCGTAGACTTTTTTGTGGAAATCGGCAGAGTGGCCAACCTAGTGATTATTCAGGGGCTAAAAGCAGCAGGGGATGTAAATTTTCCAGTCATCATCGGCATTTTTTCCATGTGGCTGGTCAGCACATTAGGCGCTTATATCTTCGGAATACATCTGGGATTAGGCTTGGTGGGGATTTGGATCGCGATGGCAGCTGATGAGATTCTGCGCGGAATCCTCATGTTGTTCAGACTCAAAGGTGGAAAATGGCGACATAAACGCGTCATTTAATAGGATGACCATGAATTTTTCGTAATGACGTTGAACTTCTAGAGATAAGTGATATAATTAGTAGTTGAGTGTTAATAAAAAGAACGGATTATTTTGAAAGGTGGCCCAAACGTGATTCAAGTAACTAACGTCAGTTTGCGATTCAGTGATCGTAAGCTTTTCGATGAAGTAAATTTAAAATTTACACCAGGCAACTGCTATGGTGTCATCGGTGCCAATGGCGCTGGAAAATCGACATTTCTTAAAATTTTAGCCGGTGATGTTGAACCGTCCACAGGTGAAGTTTTTATAACGCCTGGTGAGCGACTTGCCGTATTAAAGCAAAACCACTTCGAATTTGATGCCTACTCTGTAATGGATACGGTAATCATGGGACATAAGCGTCTTTATGAGATCATGAAAGAAAAAGATGCCCTCTATATGAAAGAGGATTTTTCAGAAGAGGATGGCATGCAAGCTGCGATTCTTGAGGGAGAGTTTGCTGAGCTCGATGGCTGGGATGCAGAATCAAATGCTGAGAAGCTATTAAATGGCTTAGGCGTTACACCGAGCTGCTTTCATAAGCAGATGGCGGATGTGCATGCAGACGATAAGGTAAAGATTTTGCTTGCTCAATCGCTGTTTGGCGCGCCAGATATCCTCTTAATGGATGAGCCGACCAACCACTTGGATTTTAAAGCGATTAAGTGGTTAGAAGAGTTTTTGATCAACTATGAGAAGACGATGATCGTCGTATCCCACGACCGTCACTTTTTGAATAATGTTTGTACCCATATGGTGGACATCGATTTCGGTAAAGCGAAGATGTTCGTGGGTAACTACGACTTCTGGTATGAGTCAAGTCAACTTATGTCCAGACTCCTAAAAGAACAAAACAAGAAAAAAGAAGAAAAAATCAAAGAACTTCAGGATTTTATCGCGCGATTCAGTTCAAATGCATCAAAAGCGAAGCAAGCGACTTCACGTAAAAAGATGCTTGATAAAATCAATATTGAAGACATTCAACCATCGTCTAGAAGGTATCCATTTGTTGGCTTTACGCCAGAGAGGGAAGCTGGAAAGGACATCCTTTTGGTTGAAGGCTTGACGAAAACCATCGATGGTGTAAAAGTTCTTGATAACGTGTCGTTCACGGTCAACAAGGGCGATAAGATCGTCTTTATGAGCAGAAATGACATCGCTAGAACCGTATTATTCAAAATTTTAATGGGTGAAGAAACAGCGGATTCTGGAACCTTCAAATGGGGTGTGACGACTTCTCAAGCGTACTTACCAAAGGATAATGCAGAGTTCTTTGATGGTGTCGACCTCAATCTGATCGATTGGTTACGTCAATTTTCAGAAGAAAAGACAGAAACCTTTATTCGTGGATTCTTAGGCAAGATGTTATTCTCCGGTGATGAACCGCTTAAAAAGGCAAATGTACTTTCGGGTGGAGAAAAAGTGAGATGCATGTTCTCTAAGCTTATGCTATCTAAGGCGAACGTCATCATATTAGACGAGCCGACAAACCACCTTGACCTCGAATCCATAGAAGCCGTAAATAATGGTCTGATTGCATTTAAGGGCACCATGTTATTTACTTCCCATGACCATAAATTTATAGAGACGATCGCAAACCGTGTTATCGAAATCACACCTAATGGATTATTTGATAAACCGATGGACTTCGATGAGTTCCTTGACTCGGATGAAATCCAATCTCAGATCGATGCCATGTACAAAAATTAGTCAGAAAAGTGTTGCAAAGACTCACTAAACAGTGTATCATTAAGGAGTACCTAAGATTCACCTGTAACAAATCAATTAATAAGTTGGAACGAATGTTTTCGCATGAAATCTGAGCTTCCAAAATTTTATTAATGTTTCAGTTTAGGTTTTCTAGGATTAAAAATTTTGGAGGAACAAAATGATTAACGGAACGGTAAAATGGTTCAACTCAGAAAAAGGATTTGGTTTCATCACTGGTGAAGACGGTAAAGACGTATTCGTACACTTCTCACAAATCAACAAAGATGGCTTCAAGTCTTTAGAAGAAGGCGAAGCAGTTACTTTTAATATCGCTCAAGGTCCTAAAGGTCCTCAAGCTGAAAACGTAACACCAATCAGATAGTTGAACGAGCCTCGGTATTACCGAGGCTTTTTTTTAGCCCAAAAGATGTATCTGTCCGTTAAAAGTGTTATAATAAATCATCAAAGAAGTGTTAGGAGTGAGTAACCATGTTCAGTACAGGAAAGATTCAAAAGGCGTATATCAACCGATTTTCGGAAGTGGGTGCCTTTTTAAGTGATGAGATAAACGGTGAGCATGAAGTGCTGCTCCCTAAAAAATTTGTAACGAACCAGATGTCAGTAAACGATGAACTTCAAGTGTTTATTTATAGAGACTCAGAGCAAAGACTGACGGCCACCACACAATCCCCACTTTTAACCGTGGGTGAGATTGGTTTTTTAGTGACGGTCGCATCCCATAAAAGCGGTTTTTTCCTCGATCTTGGAATCGATAAAGACTTATATCTGCCATATAATGAAGCAAAAGGACAACCGCAACGTGGCCGAAAAGTTTTAGTGAAAGTTTATTTGGATGAAAATGATTTGCTTTGTGCAAGCATGAAGATTTATAACCACCTAGAGAATGCGACGCATTTTAAAGTAGGTGAACATGTAAAAGGCACGGTTTATGAAGTCAAACCAGAGATGGGCGCTTTTTTTGCCATCGATAATCGCTATCATGGTTTAATACCTAAACATGAGATCTATAAGGAAATCAAAGAAGGTGCTGTCTTAGAGGCGAGGATAACACGTGTAAGAGAAGACGGCAAAATCAACCTTAGCATTAGAGAAAAATCGGCAGTACAAGTCATAAGCGATGTGGATTTAGTCATGGCAGCGCTTGATAGTGCAGATGGCGTATTATATCTTAATGATGAAAGTGATCCAGAGGACATTAAGCGAAAACTAAACCTGAGCAAACGTGCTTTTAAACGGGCTGTGGGAAGACTGCTTAAAGAAGGTAAGATTTCAATTTTTGAAGAAGGCATAAAACGCCTCTAGTTGGCAGAATCATGAATTTGTATGGTGAAACTGTCATTTTCGATATTTTTCTTGTATAATGGTGATAATATTAAGTAATAATATGATGTTTCGAGGTGGCGTATGAGCGACAAGAACAAAGTGACTGTTAAAATAATGGATAGAGACTACACATTGGTCAGTGAAGATTCAAGAGAACATATGCAAAGAGTCGCCAATTTTGTCGACGACAAAATGCGAGAAACCTATAACAGCAATAAGAAGCTGAGCACCTCTATGATTGGCGTTTTAACAGCATTGAATATTGCCGATGAACTGTATAAAGTGATGTCGGAAAAAGAGGAACTGGAAAAACGAATCAATTCACCACAGTATGAACTCAAAAGTGCGAGAGATGAGCTCGAGTCTGTTGTTGCAGAGTATGAGAGACGTAGTCGGGCTTATGAAAAAATGATTCAAGAGTTTTCTAGGTTAATCGACTCTTCTAACATTTATGAAACAGGCGTTGCGCAATTGAAGAAAAGGATGGATAAACTCGATCATGAATTACGTTCAAAAGAAGAAAATTTAAGAAAATCGAGAAACGAAGTTCTTGAGCTAGAAAAAGAATTTTCTCATAAAGAGTCTCAGACTCGAATGATAGATTTTGATGAGGAAACCACTTAAGAAGATCAGCGCCTGGAACCCAGGCGCTATTTTAATGGAGAAATATAGGAGGCACTTATGAATGAAAAGGCACTCCGCGTGCTGGAATTCAATAAAGTCATAGAAATGTTAGAAGCAAAGGCCAGCTCTTCGCTGGGCAAAGAGTTTTGCCGTGAACTTAAGCCATCATCGGATCTAAATATCGTTAAACAATGGTTGTCAGAGACGACTGAAGCCTCAGGGATGATGTTACAAGTGGGAACACCGCCGATTGGTCCCTTTTACGACCTGAAAAATAGCTTGAAGCTTGCAGAAATCGGCGGTTGTCTGTCTCCGAAACAGCTTTTAGAGGTCGCAGACAGTCTTCGTACCTCCCGATCAGTAAAGAAATTTATCACCTCCTCAGGAATGAATCGAGAAACCTATCCCGTACTTTATGCCACAGCAGACCGTATTCAAAACCAACTGGAATTGGAGAAGCATATAGAGCTATGTATTATCGGTGAATCTCAGATCTCGGATCACGCCTCGCCAGAGCTAAAGCGTATTAGACGTGGCATCGAAAGTAAAAATGCCGCTATTCGAAGCAAGCTGGAATCCATGATTACTTCCCCTGCTTATCAGAAGTACCTTCAGGATGCCATCATCACCATTCGGCAGGACCGATTTGTCATCCCTGTAAAGAGTGAACATAAGAATCAAGTAAAGGGACTTGTCCACGATCAGTCAGCAAAAGGGAGCACTTTTTATATTGAACCACTGGCAGTCGTAGAACTCAATAATGAGCTACGTGAGCTATTGATTCAGGAGCAAAAGGAAATCGAGCGTATCCTTAGAGTATTGACGGGCGAAGTTGCAGATGTCAGTGGTTCTATTGGTACCAATATTGAAGCCATGACACAGCTTGACTTTCTATTTGCGAAAGGGAAGCTTTCACTCGATATGAGAGCGGTAGAACCCGAAGTAAACACGGTCAAGCGATTCAGAATTAAAAATGGCAGACATCCACTTATTTCGAAGGACGTGGTAGTCCCCTCAAACGTTTGGCTAGGTGATAAATTCTCTACTTTGTTAATCACTGGACCAAATACCGGTGGTAAAACGGTTACCCTTAAAACAGTGGGATTAATTACCTTGATGGCACAAGCGGGGCTTCATGTTCCAGCAGATTATGGAACTGAAGTGGCCATTTTCGATGAGGTATTCGCCGATATTGGTGATGAACAGAGCATTGAACAGAGTTTAAGTACGTTTTCATCCCATATGACGAATATCGTGAGAATCCTTAAGGAAGTCACACCGGACTCTCTCGTCTTATTTGATGAACTGGGTGCGGGAACTGATCCAACTGAAGGCGCGGCGCTCGCTATGGCGATTCTCGACCAACTACTATCCAAAGGAATTCGCACCATGGCGACGACGCATTATTCGGAGTTAAAAGAGTTTGCAATCGTTACAGAGGGCATTGAGAATGCCTGTGTAGAGTTTAATGTGGAAACACTTAGTCCAACCTATAAACTATTGATCGGTATCCCGGGGAAGTCGAATGCGTTTGAGATTTCTCAGAAATTGGGTCTTGATACTAAAATCATTGCATATGCTAAAGAGTATATTCATAAGGACGACATCCGGTTTGAAGACATATTAGCAAATATCGAAAAAAGCCAACGTCAGATCGAGCAAGAACGTGACGAAGCCATCAGAATGCGTCTTGAGGTTGAAAAATTAAAGCGCTCACTACAAGAAAAGGAAGATAAATGGCTTCGCCAACGCGACGACCTCGTCCGAAAATCGAAAGAAGAAGCACGCGAGTTGCTTAAACAGGCAAAGGATGAAGCAGACGAGATCATCAAGTCGTTAAGGGACATCAAATCCAGCGTAGATGCAAGTCAAAACAAAGATGTGGAAGAAATGAGAAAGCGTTTGCTTTCGGGAATCGACAGGACCAGTGAGCGCGTCATTAAATCAGAAGCCGTTAATGAATTTGCGCCTGATTCGCTACTGGTTGGAGATTCCGTTCGTGTGTTGTCCATCAACCAGGAGGGCACCGTCATTACCTTGCCTAACGATAAAGGGGATTTAACCGTTCAAGTAGGGCTTATGAAGATGAATGTGAACCTTAAGCAGTTGGCCATCATCAACAAGAAAAAGAAGGATGAGAAAGTCTTTCAGAAGGTCAGAGAATTTACTGCTAAAAGTGCGACCATAAGCCCTGAAATCGATGTGAGGGGAAGTAATACGGAAGAAGCGATCAGTATCATCGATAAATACCTCGATGATGCGGCAATCTCCAGCTTGAGTCAGGTGCGCATCATCCATGGAAAAGGAACAGGTGCCCTTAGAAAAGGGCTGCACGAGCACTTTAGAGGCCATCCTCATGTCAAGAAATTTGAAGATGCCGCCTATAATGAAGGCGGCAGTGGTGCAACGGTCATCACCTTAAAATAAAGAAAAACGCACCCTTTATTCTGAGGGTGCGTTTTTAAGTACATCTTTCATATAGAGTAAGTCCGCTTGGTTTGGATATTTTTTTAAACCTTGTTCTATGACATCCATTGATTTTTCGATTTTACCTTCAGTGAAGTAATAGTAAGCACCTGAGATGTATAAATCTTCATTGTTTTGTTGCTTTAAAGTACCGAAAACTGTCGGAACGATTATTACGACCAGAGCCAATGCATAATATATAAACCGTTTTCCGTTCCACCATTTTTCATAATTCAACCTGACGGCGCTCGCTGCGACAAAACCACCAACCAATCCGCCGAGATGACCCGCCATGTCGATGTTTGGTCTAATCAGTCCTAGCACAAGGTTGATACCGATAAGGATTAAAAAGTCATAGCCGTAGATGCGCTTATAAACCATGGGGTTTAGCTTGTATAAAAAGAGATTGGCGCCCATGAGACCGAAAATCGCACCAGATGCACCTACTGAAAATCCATCTACTAAAAGGTAACTCGCTGCAGATCCGACTAACCCAGAGACGAAATAGATGAACAAGAATTTCTTTTTACCAAAAAATCGTTCGATGTCTCTCCCCAGTAAATAGAGTGCCATCATGTTAAATATTAAGTGCATCAAGTCGGCATGTAAAAACATCGCACCGAGCAATCGCCAGTATTCACCTAGGCCGATTAAAGCATTGACCTTTGCGCCTAAAACCAAAAGTCCATTACCGGATATCACGTCGATGACTTGGGTGAGTAAAAACATCAGCACATTGATGCCGATTAAGAGTTCCGTTAAGGTTAATTGTTTGAAGCGGTTTTTATAATAGTTGAAGTTTGCCATGAAACGCTCCTTTGATTAAATTAACTCTATTATACCTTTTATTCATAAGCATCGCATCAATTGCTAAATGTTTTCATAAAATATTAACACTTTTTCTTATAATGCCAAAATGGCTTGAATCCACACGAAAGTTGTGCTAAACTTATCTTCAAATTAATGAATAATTTCGATGATTGGAAGAGTAGTGACCTTGTTCCTTTAAAGCGAGTCGGTGAGGGTGGAAGACCGATAACACAAAGTCTTGAAGAGAATCCATGAGAAGCTGTAAAGCCGGTAGTCCCCGTTATGGACATCGAGTGGGTAAGCAAGCTTACCAATAAGAGTGGCAACGCGGAATAATTTCGTCTCTTGATTTAGAGGTGGAATTTTTTATTTTTTTGATACAGGAGGATACTATGGTGAATTACAAAGAAACGATCGCAAAAAAATTAAGCTCAATTATCGAAGAAATGTCTTTTGAAGAAATCCTTGGATTAATGGAACACCCTAAAAATACAGAGATGGGGGATTACGCATTCCCATGCTTTAAACTGGCAAAAGCCTTCAGAAAAGCACCAAATGTGATTGCAGAAGAGTTAGCGTTAAAAGTGGCAGATGAAAACCTGTTCAGTGCTGTGACTGCGGTGTCGGGATTCTTGAATTTTACCGTAAATGCAGAGTACTTTGCAAAAAATGTCATTGAAGACGTATTAACCAAGGGAGAGGCATATGGTGCCAGCGATATCGGTAGTGGAAAGAAAACCATCATCGAATACTCTTCTGTCAATATTGCGAAGCCCTTTCACATGGGTCACATCAGAAGTACCATGATTGGGGAATCGTTACACCGCATTTACAAGTTCCTCGGTTATGATACCGTGGCGATCAACCATCTGGGAGATTATGGAACACAATTCGGTAAACTGATCGTCGCCTATAAGCTTTGGGGCGATCGAGAGGTCATCGAAGCGGATCCGATTCCTGAACTTTTAAAAATTTATGTCCAGTTCCATGAAGCTGCTGAAGAGAATCCAGCACTTGAAGATGACGCACGTGCATGGTTCACCAAACTTGAGAATGGCGATGAAGAGGCAGTCGCATTATGGACCTTATTTAAGGACATGTCACTAAAAGTATTTAACCGTGTTTACGGAAAATTGGGCGTAACCTTCGATTCATATGCTGGCGAAAGCTTTTATTCCGATAAGATGCCTGCCATCATCCAAGAGTTAAGAGATAAGAACATCGTCGAAAAATCTGAAGGTGCTGAAATCGTCAACCTCGAACCTTACGGATTAACCCCTGCACTGGTCACTAAAAAAGATGGTTCATCACTTTATCTCACGCGTGATTTAGCAGCCGCTAAGTACCGAAAAGACACTTACAATTTTGATAAGAACATCTATGTCGTCGGCAGCGCCCAAAAGCTCCACTTCCAGCAATGGATGAAAATCCTGGATCTTATGGGATATGAGTGGTATAAAGACTGCGTTCATGTTGAGTTCGGTATGGTTTCACTTGAAGAAGGGGCTTTATCAACGCGTAGAGGAAACGTGGTGTTCCTCGAGGACGTCCTTGATAAAGCGGTGGAACAAACCCTTAGTATCATAAACGAGAAGAATCCTGGTTTGGAACAGAAAGAAAAGATTGCTGAGCAAATCGGCGTGGGTGCGGTCGTCTTCCAAGAACTTTACACCTCAAGAACGAAGGACTATTCATTCTCGCTTGATAAAACCTTGTCATTTGAAGGCGAAACGGGTCCGTATGTTCAATACACACACGCACGTGCGTGCAGCGTGCTTCGAAAAATTGAGGGTAATGCACTTGAAACACCAGATTTTTCAGCGCTTACGGATGATGCGTCTAAAGATGTGGTTAGAATTTTATCTAAATTCGGTGAAATCGTTTTATTGGCACATAAAAACTACGAGCCGCATACAGTGGCACGCTATGTCGTGGAGCTTGGCCAGAGCTTTAACCGTTTCTATCATGACAATGCCATCCTCGTGGATGAGCCTGGCGTAAAAGCAGCACGTGTTGCGCTGGTCAAAGCTGTAAAGAGCGTTTTAAAGACAGCGATGAAGCTCGTCTGTATCGAAGCGCCAGAACAAATGTAACCAAAAAAATAAAGAGGGAGCTAACGGATAAATACCTTAGCTCCCTTCATTTCTAGTGGATATCATTCGGGGTTGAAACGCTGGATACAGCGCTTAAAAACGTCCATGGTCAAGTTTTCTTTCATGATAAAATCATCGAATTGCAACCCCTTAAGGCGCTTGTGAATACCCGCGATTTCACTGGAGGTTAAGATGACGACTGGCAGTTTTTCATATTTTGAGGAACGGATTTGTGCGATTAAAGTCTCTGCACTCATATCATCCAGCTCCATGCCTGTGATAATCAAATCAATATCATGCTTAGCCAATTGCTTGAAAAGGTCTTCACCATGACTCGTGCCTATGTAATCGGCACCCATTCGAAGGCACATATCGTGGACGATGCGTCTAAAAAAATCACTGTATTCAAAATGAAGTATTCTCATTAATTTCTCCTTCTACACTAAAACTTTATGTGCTCATTTAATATGTCAGGATCCTTTTTCGTATAGACGCGTGCAGATCGCTTCATGATGTCTTTGATGGTTTCTAGGATGTTGTCCACATCATCATCGAGCTTAGACAAATCCTCTTTGCTGATGTTATAGTATAAGTATAGGTCTTCAAACAAACGGACCAATTGGGAAATATGGTTGTCAATTTCGATAAATTGGTTAAAATTACTAGAGTGGATGGCGTTCCTAAACTGATCAATATCAACTTTTATAATTTCCACGATTTCTTCTTCAGTTTTGTAGGTGCCGACGCTAAGAAAATACGGCTTAACCCTCTCTAGGTAGTAGGTATTGTCTTCGTTCAGGTGGTAGGCATAAGTAATCTTATAGTCCTCCAGCTTAAATTTTACGAGAAACATGATGCCTTCAATATCGGTTATATGGGCACCGTAATTTTTGAGTTCTTCCTTACAGAGTTCATGTCTAATTAACCGCGACGACATTATCGACATCCTACACCTCCAGGTTCTCACTAAGTAAAGTATATCATATAAATGTTATTTGACCATCATTGAAACGTTGGTCTGCAGATGATTTTAAGGAGTACACATGAAAATTCTACTGATGTCTCTCAATTCCAAGTTCATTCATGCCAATCTAGCCATTCACAGCATTAAGCAATACTATGACCACTATAAAAATTCCGATATGCCCGAAGTGACCGTGAAAGAATACACCATTAATAATGATATGGATCACATACTAAGAGATTTGGTTAAAGGCGGATATACCCATATTTTTGCTTCTGCCTATATTTGGAATATTGATCAGTTATCCATATTATTCTCAAATTATGTGAAAGTCAAACAAGAAACGCAAGTGATTTTCGGAGGACCAGAGGTTACTTATGATGCGATTGGCCATTTGAAAAATAAAGCCTTTCTGAAAGCGGTGATTCTCGGTGAAGGGGAAGCCACTTTTGTCTCCCTGGTGGAGAATATCATGGCGTATGGCGATGAAGGATACTCTAAAACAGAGGGCATCGCCCACCATTCACCGTTTGGCCCCATGATGAATCGCCCACGAGATCTGATTATGTCACTGGATCGCATTCCGTTTCCGTATGCAGACCTCACACAGTTCGATAATCGTATCCTCTATTATGAATCGTCTCGTGGATGTCCCTACAATTGCTCCTACTGTCTTTCTTCGACAGCGCAAGGGGTAAGAATGTTGTCGCTTGAACGCGTCTATGAAGATATGACCACATTTCTAGATGCCAATGTCCAGCAAGTCAAATTCGTCGATCGCACCTTTAATGCGATTAAGCACCACGCGTTAGGAATCATGCGCTACCTTGCGGCGCATGATAATGGCGTGACGAATTTTCACTTCGAAATTACAGGGACGTTACTTGATGAGGATTATTTCGAACTCTTATCCACTGTGAGACCGGGTCTATTTCAGTTCGAAGTGGGCATACAAACCACTTACGAACCAACGATGAAGGCCATCAACCGACCGATTCCATTTGAAAAGTTGAAGCATAATTGTCAAAGGATTTTATCCACCGGAAATATTCATCTCCACGTGGACCTCATTGCTGGATTACCTTATGAAAGCTTTGAGCTGTTTTTAAAATCGTTTGACGATGTATACAGTATAGGCGCTGAACAAGTGCAGCTTGGTTTTTTAAAAATTCTCAAAGGGACCTCCATAGCTGAACAAAAGGCGGAGCATGGTTATGTTGTTAGAGAAGAAGCCCCTTATGAAGTCTTGGAAAATCAGTACATTTCATTTAGTGAGCTGTCAAAACTGAAAGAAATTGAAGCGCTGGTGGAGTATTATCATAATTCGGGCAAATTTAAACATACCCTCGAATATCTCCTTAAGAATCATTTCTCTACACCAAGTGCATTCTATCTCGACTTGTCCCGCTTTTACGAAGCGCAGGGCTTGTTCGATTCCCCTGTTGGAACGTATCGCCTCTATGAAATTCTTTTTGAGTACTCTGAAACCCTAAAAGTTAACATTGAATTGATTCGAGACCTATTGAAGTACGATTACTACTATGCAAACTTAAAAGGCGACCGGGAGTTGTTTCATTATGAGGAGATACCAGGGTTTAACCATAAACGGTTGCTACTCTTAAAGGAGGATTCCTTTCAGCAAAACAGCCTAGGGATCAGCCGTGAGGATGCTAAAAACTTACTGAAAAGTGTGACGTTCATCACTCTAAAGTATGATATAATAGCGTTAATTGAAAGCGGATATGGTTCGACACAGGAACAGTTGACGATTGTTATGATCGATTATAGAAATAAAGCGCGAACCAACACGATTAAAATAAGCACTGAATTATTTACTCAATCAGTCTAGGGGGGCCTATGAACCGCGTACTTATTCATCACAACATCAAAAATGACTCCATGATCGTAAAAAAGGCGTTAATCGAACTATTGGAATCCAGAGGAAAAACCATCGTCTATGACGAGCCTGAGGTTATCATCGTCATTGGTGGGGATGGCACGATGTTAAGTGCTATAAGAAAATTCAAGCACTTGAGAAAGCCCTTTGTTGGTATAGACACCGGGACGCTGGGATTTTTGACGACGATTATGCCAGATAATCTCGAGAAGATTTTTGATGTGCTCGATGGAAAAAATTATCGCATTAATTCATATCCACTCTTAATGGTAAATACGAAAACGTTAAGTGGTGACGTTTACACGGAGTATGCGTTTAATGAGATTGCCATAAAGCATGTGGAACCCAAGTTGATGGAAGCGAAAGTCTACTTGAATAACAAGCCGTTCAACTACTTTACAGGTGATGGTTTGATCGTTTCAACCCCCATGGGAGCGACTGGTTATGCGATTTGGGCAGGTGGTGCAGTGGTGCATTCTGATATCAATGTCTACCAAATCACACCGCTCACGCCTAACGATAACAGTGTCAATCGACCGATGAGTTCGACGATGATTGTGCCCATGAAAACGGTTTTGGATATCAATATCATTAAAGCCCATAAGCGCAAGGTCATTGTCGCCTGTGACGGTATTAAGCTGTCTAATGAATATATTGAAGACATACACATCCGAGCCTGTGATGACATGACCATTGACGTCATAAGATCAGATGAGTTTGATTATTTTGATTTGTTTAAACGTAAAATTATCGATAAAAATATTAGAAGGGTATTAGAATAGCTTTTATGAATACAAAATTTGAAGCCGTGATGGCCAAGCTGTTAAAACGTTTTTTGAATGATGTGGTTTTTGTCGACTTGAAACCGGAAAACAAAGCGGTACTTGCTGGGCTGAATGCACCAGCAAATGCGACGTTACCCCTGTTTATAGAGGATTTGGCTGTAAAAATCAAAGAAAACGATATGGATGAAATTCCTGTAGTTGCCCTTATCAAGGGGTTGGTATATGCGGTAGGGGCACAAGCTGAGCTGCCTTATCGGTCGTTCTATATTGATCTTTTAAAGCACATTGATCCTGAAATCGGCGTTCGAATTCTCAGTGATGGTATTCGATTCGCAGAAGAAGGACAGTATTCAAATGCGATTCTGTACTTTAACACGGTACTTGCGATGGATCATGAATCGATTGATGCCCTTTATAATATGGGAAGAGCGTTTGATGATTTATGTGATAAAGAAGCGCGAAGTGACCTTAGGGTATTATCAAAGTGGTGCTATGAAAAAACCATTTCGATTGACCCATCCTTTGCATACGGGCATTTTAGTTTAGGCTTTGCTTTATATAATGACGAGAAATTTAGCGAGGCACAGCGCCATTGGTTATCGGCTTTAAATGGCGATTTGCCTGAAGAAATGCGCGAGGAGCTCGTCGTTGGTCTGGGCAAGGTAAAGGACCGTGCGACCTATGAACGCGGATATGAGTTGATTTTGGCCGGTCGCGTTGAAGAGGGGCTTGAGCTGCTAAAGGCTTTAGAAGATGACCACGACGAGTGGTGGAATCTTCTGTTCTTCATCGGCTTAGGCTATCGAATGCTAGAACAATACGAAGATGCATTAGGGTATTTCTTAAAAGTGATGACGCTAAACACGGGCCATATCAAGACGATGAACGAGATTGCCATTTGTTTGCTATCGCTGGGGGATTTTACAGAGGCAGAGCGTTATTTAAAAGAAGCCATTCGATTATCACCTGAAAACAGCGAGTTGCTCTGTAACATGGGAATCGTTCATTTGCAAAAGGGCGATCAGGCGACAGCGAGAATTTACTTTGATCGAGCGCATGAGGCTTCACCTGATGATGAAGTGGTGGCCATGTGGCTGGCTCATATTAATCAAAAAATGATTTAGACTTATTTTAGGACGCGAGGAACATAAATCGCGTCCTTTTGTTTTGCAAAACTATTGAAGCGCTTAAAAAAATAGTGTAAAATGAGGTGGAATTAAAATTTTTGTTGAACAATTCTAAAAAAACAACAAAAGGTGATGCGATGATAAGAAAATTGGATGAATTATTAGCCGCAGCAAAGCAAGGGCAGACGATGCGACTTGTAGTAGCTGCAGCGCAGGACGAAGATGTTCTTGGTGCAGTATGTAAAGCAGCCGAAGAAGGCTTGATCATCCCGATTTTGGTGGGAGACCGTAATGCGATTTTCGAAATCGCTGATAGAGAAGCCCTAAACATTTCAAATTATGAAATCGTGGACATCACAGATTTAACAGAAGCCGCGAAAGCTTCCGTTAAAATGGTTTCAGAAGGTAAGGGCGACTTCTTGATGAAGGGATTAATCGACACGGCAATTTTGCTGAAGGCAGTTCTTGATAAGGAAATCGGATTAAGGACAGACCGTTTACTCAGCCATGTGATGATTTATGATGTCCCACATTATCACAAGCTCATCTATTTGACAGATGGTGGCATGAACATCGAGCCATCATATGATGAGAAAGTAAAAATCGTAGAAAACGCTATTGATGCGTGTAAAGCGCTGGGAACTGAGGTAGTTAAAGTAGCAGCTCTTGCCGCTAAAGAAAAAGTCAGCGAAAAAATGCCGACTACTGTGGACGCGAGAAAGCTTCAGGAGCTTTGCGAAACGGGTTATTTTGGTGAAGGCGTCATCGTTGAAGGTCCATTGGCGATGGATCTCGCAGTATCTGAGGAAGCGGCAGCTGTCAAAAAATTTTGCAGTAAAATTGCGGGTGATACAGATATTTTGATGGTACCTACCATTGAAGTGGGAAATGGCATAGGCAAGACATTGACCTATTTAGCAGGCGCAGAATCTGCAGGGATCATCATGGGCGCTAAGGTACCAGTCGTACTCGTTTCGAGAGCAGACAGTTACGAGGCCAAACTCAACTCCATCGCGCTTGGCAGTGTGATTGCCTCATATAAGAAGTAAACCATTTAGGATTAGAGATAAGGAGAAAATTCATGAAGGTATTATTAACGGGCAACGAAGCCGTTGCGAGAGGTGCTTTCGAAGCGGGCGTGACATATGCCAGTGCTTACCCAGGAACACCAAGTACTGAAATTCTTGAAAACATGGCGGATTATAAAGAGCACATGATTGCAGAGTGGGCACCAAACGAAAAAGTGGCGCTCGAGACGGTTATCGGTGCGTCGATGGCAGGTGCTAGAACGATAGCGGCCATGAAGCACGTCGGCGTGAACGTCGCGGCTGATCCACTCTTTACGATTGGCTATACGGGAATTACAGGTGGTTTAGTTTTGGTTTCTGCAGATGATCCAGGCTGCCACAGCTCACAAAACGAACAAGATAACCGTTACTATGCAAAGTTTGCAAAAATTGCCATGGTAGAAGCCAGCGACTCACAAGAATCGAAAGATTATGTGAAGGCAGCATTCGAAATCTCAGAGAAATTCGATGTTCCAGTATTATTTAGAATGACCACACGTGTATGCCACTCAAAAGGCCTTGTTGAGCTTTCTGAAAGAGTGCCATTCGAAGTGATTCCTTATAAAAAACAACCCCAAAAATTCATCGCTGCACCAGCGCATGCGAAGATGCTCCACCCGATTGTCGAGGATAAACTCGTGAGAATGGAAGCTTTCTCAAATGAGACACCCCTCAACAGAATCGAATGGGGAAGCAAGAAAATCGGCATCGTCACTTCTGGCGTCGCTTACAATTACGCAAAAGAGGTATTTGGCGATGATGCATCTTATTTGAAGCTCGGCTTTACTTTCCCATTACCGATGGATAAAATTCGCGCATTTGCAAATGAAGTAGAAACACTTTATGTCATCGAAGAGCTTGAGCCTTTTATCGAAGAGCAAATGAAGGTTGCCGGTATCCCATGCATCGGAAAAGAGAAAATTCCAAGAATCGGCGAACTCAACCCAGATATCGTAGCGAAGGCTCTTTTAGGAATTGAAAGAGAGACTGTTCATCCAGACGCATCGAAGATTGTTGGCCGTCCACCGACACTTTGTGCCGGCTGTCCACACCGTGGTTTCTTCTTCTCATTAAGCAAAAAGAAAAACGTCGTCATCACGGGGGATATCGGTTGCTATACACTTGGATCAGCAGAACCATTAAATGCAACAGATTCTGTTATTTGTATGGGTGCATCCATTTCCATGGGACATGGTGCAAAAAAAGCATTTGAAATCAACAACGTTGACAAGCGTGTCGTTTCGGTAATCGGAGATTCTACTTTCTTCCACACTGGAATCAACTCGTTAATTCACGTCGCCTATAATAGAGGGAACACGGTAAGCGTTATTCTCGATAACCGTATTACGGGTATGACAGGGCATCAGGAAAACCCAGGTACTGGCTACACGCTTCAGGGCGATCCTGCAAACATTATTGATATCCCGCAACTGGTTAAGTCTATCGGTATCGAGCATGTCGTATCAGTAAACCCATTAAAACTCGCTGAAATGGATAAAGCCCTTGAAGATGCGTTTGCGTATGACGGTCCTTCCGTTATCATCACGAGATGGCCATGTGTCCTTAAAAACTTTACGGAAGCGGATCTTAAAGAATTTGACCTCAGTAAAAAGCAATGTGTGGTCATCGAAGACAAGTGTAAAGGCTGTCGCGTTTGTACGAAGACGGGCTGTCCTGCAATCAGCTTTGATAACACCACTAAAAAAGCAAAAATCGACAAGTATATGTGCGTAGGCTGTGAAGTATGTCTCCAAGCATGTCCATTCAAAGCAATCGAAAGGGCTGGTGAATAATATGTCAGAAGTAAAAAACATCCTTTTATGCGGCGTTGGTGGTCAAGGGATCATTCTCGCATCAAAAATTTTAGCCACTGGATTGATCAAAGCGGGCTATGATGTAAAAATGAGCGAGGTTCACGGTATGGCACAACGTGGCGGTAGCGTAACCACTCAAGTAAGATATGGTGAGAAAGTATATTCACCAATTATCGGAAAAGGTCAAGCAGACGTACTCGTTTCTTTCGAAACCATGGAAACACCAAGATGGTTAGATTTCGTAAAGCCAGATGGAAAAGTGGTGATCAACGCATATGAAATTCCATCAGCTACGATTCTTTCAGGTGCTGCTGATTATCCACAAGGTGTCATCGAGGATATTTCATCGAAGATCAACACGACAGTATTTAAGGCTGCAGAGCTTGCAGAAGCCCTTGGCAACATCAAAACCATGAATGTCATCATCGTAGGTGCATTGGTTAAAGCCATGGGACTTGAAGAAATCGTCGATTGGAACGAAGTCATCGCTGAAACGGTAAAAGGAAAGTTTGTCGATGTCAATGTAAAAGCATTTAATGTGGGCATTGCACAAGTAAAGTAAGTTTATAAACAGGGCTTCAGTACACGCGAATGGTTGTGTATTGAAGCCTTTTTTTACTTTTGTGTGAAGAGATGCAAGTATCCAATTATCCAACTTAATTAGATAATGAAAAGAGGTTGAAAATTAATAAAATGTTAACTAAATATGCAAAATTCTTTCGAAAAATAGAACTTATTTTTGGTATTTACACGCATAGTAATTAGGACTAGAATTAATTTGCTATTAATGAAAAGGAGCCAGTCGATGAAATATTTCAAGTTCTTACTAATATTCGTGCCCATTTCAATTATCGGACACCTCATGGAATTCTCAGATAGTTTTATTTTTGTATTTAGCGCACTTGCCATTATCCCATTAGCAGGTTACTTAGGGGAGGCAACAGAAGAACTTGCGGTGTTTACGGGTCCGAAACTAGGTGGTTTTCTTAATGCGACATTTGGAAATGCCACCGAACTCATTATCGCATTCTTTGCCATGAAGGCAGGACTCTTTGACGTCGTTAAAGCCTCCTTAGCCGGCTCGGTTCTCGGTAACATACTATTAGTACTAGGAATTAGCATTTTAGCAGGTGGATTAAAACATAAAGAACTCCATTTTGATAAGGAACAAGGTGCATTTACTTCGTCGATGCTTCTGTTCTCGCTTATCGGTCTTTCATTGCCAGCCGTATTTACCTACTCAATACCTGAAAGCCTCCTTGAGTCAAAATATGAAGAGTACAGTTTGCTTATCGCATTTATCTTGCTGTTGATCTATGTCGTGGGATTAATGTATTCATTTAAAACGCAAAAGGATGTGTACGGCGTAGAGCATGCCGAAGATATGGATCAGCATTGGAGCAAGAAAGTGAGTATTACCGTACTAGCTGTGTGTACGCTTTTAATTGCTGTGGAGTCTGAGCTTTTAGTTAGAACAATCGAACCGATGGCTGAGTCATTTGGCCTTAAAAAGATGTTTGTCGGTTTGATTTTGATCCCGATTATCGGTAATGCGGCAGAGCACAGTACAGCAGTGGTAATGGCACTTAAGAATAAAATGGACATCGCGATAGAAATCGCCGTAGGATCCAGTTTGCAGATTTCTTTGTTTGTTGCCCCTATCCTGGTTCTCATAAGTCACTTTTTTAAACCCATGAGCATCGTTTTTATGCCGATAGAGATCTTCGTGTTTGCAGCCAGTGTGCTCATAGCGAATAAGATTGTTGCGTCGGGAAAAACCAATTGGGTTGAAGGTCTACTATTAGTCGCTGTTTATTTGATTACAGCCATCGGCTTCTTTATCTTGTAATTCAAATGTTCATATCATTAAACCCAGCGCCGTGCAAACGGCGCTTTTTTTGAACGTAGTTTTCTGAATAGTTTTACTTTTGGTATTTGGGTTGACGTTAGTTTTGATTGGTGCTATTATTACTAAGCGGCATTTCGAGAGACAAATTATCAATAGGTTGTTGATTAATCTGTTGATTAAAACTTGAAAAAAAGCGTACAAATGAAACACGACTTCGTAAAAACGACGTTAAAAACTTTTGAAAAAACTTAATTATGGTTATTGACATCGATAAATAACGATGATATCATAAGAGAGTCGCCGCAAGCGATTGCGGTTACAGAGTTTAACACAGGACCTTGAAAATTGAATAGCGCAAATGAAAAAAACCAAAAACGCAATTCTTTGAAAAAAGAAAAGTGATAACGGAAATGTGAAAACATTTCAAAAAAAGATGCAGTAATGCATCGATCGTAACTACTCAAGTAGTTACGAGCTAGTTAGCTCATTTATGAGTTAGCAGGCAAACCCTTAAGATTTTATTTAAGAGTTTGATCCTGGCTCAGGATGAACGCTGGCGGCGTGCCTAACACATGCAAGTCGAGCGAGA